>DATAZK010000076.1:0-58996 GCA_036272075.1 Frankiaceae bacterium | reverse complement strand
CATATCTACTGCCACCTCATGCCGCACGCCGAAGACAAGGCGAAGCGAGCCGTTGACGCCGTGTTCGAGAGGCTGGAAATGATCGCCAGCGGCCCGCTTCGTGGCCCCGTTGTGGCACAGGGGGTCTGAGCGGGAAAGGTCCGGATCTGGTCCTGATCAGATGTCGTAGTAGAGCTGGAACTCGTACGGGTGCGGACGCAGCCGGACCGGGTCGACCTCATTGATGCGCTTGTAGTCGATCCAGGTGTCGATGACGTCCTGGGTGAAGACGCCGCCCTCGAGCAGGTACTCGTTGTCGGCCTCGAGCTCCTCGAGCACCTTCTCCAGGCTGCCTGGGACCTGCGCGACGCTCGCCAGCTCGTCCGGCGGCAGCTCGTAGAGGTCCTTGTCGACCGGGGCCGGCGGCTCGATCTTGTTCTTGATGCCGTCGAGGCCGGCCATTAGCAGCGCGGCGAACGCGAGGTAGGGGTTACAGCTCGGGTCGGGGACGCGCCACTCGATGCGCTTGGCCTTGGGGGAGGTGCCCGCCAGCGGGATGCGGCAGCAGGCCGAGCGGTTACGCGCCGAGTAGACCAGGTTGACCGGCGCCTCGTAGCCCGGCACCAGGCGCCGGTAGGAGTTGGTGGTCGGGTTGGTGAAGGCGAGCAGCGAGGGGGCGTGCTTGAGCAGCCCGCCGACGTAGTGGCGGGCCAGGTCGGAAAGGCCGCCGTAGCCGACCTCGTCGTAGAACAGCGGCTCACCGCCCTGCCACAGGCTCTGGTGGACGTGCATGCCGGAGCCGTTGTCCTGGAAGAGCGGCTTGGGCATGAAGGTGACCGTGTGGCCGGCCGCGTAAGCGACGTTTTTGACGATGTACTTGAAGGTCATCAGGTTGTCGGCGGTCTTCAGCAGCGTGCCGAAGCGGAAGTCGATCTCTGCCTGACCGGCGGTGCCGACCTCGTGGTGCTGCATCTCGACGTCGATGCCGGTCTGCATCAGCACCCGGACCATCTCCGAGCGCAGGTCGGTGAAGTGGTCGGTCGGGGGCACCGGGAAGTAGCCACCCTTGTAACGCGGCTTGTAGCCCAGGTTGCCGCCGGCCTCCTGGCGGGAGGTGTTCCAGGCCGCTTCGATGGAGTCGACCTGGTGCATCGAACCGTTCGGCTGGTAGTCGTAGCGGACGTCGTCGAAGATGTAGAACTCGGCCTCGGGCCCGAAGTAGGAGGTGTCAGCCACACCTGAGCCGGCGAGGTACTGCTCGGCCTTGCGCGCGATGTTGCGCGGATCGCGACTGTAGGACTCGCGGGTCAGCGGGTCGTGGATGAAGAAGCTCATGTTCAGCGTCGGGTGCTGGCGGAACGGATCCATGTAGGCCGTGGTCGGGTCCGGGAGCAGCAGCATGTCGGACTCGTGGATCGCCTGGAAGCCGCGGATCGACGAGCCGTCGAAGGGCAGGCCGTCCTCGAACACGGAGGCGCCGAAGTTCGATACGGGAAACGTGAAGTGCTGCATGATGCCCGGCAAGTCGCAGAAGCGGGCGTCGACGAACTCGACCTCGTTGTCCCGCAGGTACCGCAGCACCTCGTCCTGATTGCTGAACATGCAGCCTCCGTGAATAGGCCCGACCGGTGATCCTTGCTGGGCTTGAACATAGCTGCTGACGTTTCCAGGAGGGTTCTCGCCAGATTTCGGCCGTGTTACCGCCCGTCGCAGAGTCGGTGCAGCTGCGAAACGTTGCGCTCACCTGCGCGCAACATCGATCGCAGTCCGGGCGTCGCCGGCGTGCGCCCGTTACCGCCGGTTCAGTAACCTTCGGCGTATGGCTCGGGCTGTCGGTGGCTGGCTCTCCGGCCCTGCGGTGCCGACCGATTTCCAGCCTGGCGTCAGGCTCGGCCTGCCGGCCGATGGCCCGGGGTCTGTGGCGAGCATCGGCTCACGGCTCGGCGCGTTCATCATCGACGCGATCGTCGCCAACCTGCTTGCCGGGCTGCCCTATCTGTTCGGTGTCAAATACAGCCCCAATGCCCGCGGGTTTGCGATCCTCGGCGCCTTTCTCGTCGTCGAGCTGATCTTCGACGCGATCTACGGCCAGACGCTCGGCAAGCGGATGCTGGGGATCCGCGTCATCCGGGTCGACGGCGACGGACTGGCGAGCCCGACCTGGGTGCTGCTTCGTACCGTGCTGCTCGGCGTTCTTGTACCGGCCGTGGTGTGGGATCGCGATCGGCGGGGGTTGCACGACAAGGCCTCCGGAACGGTCGTCGTCGTCGACCCGAACAAGGCCGCGAGAAACCGTCCGCCGATCAGTCCCAAGCCTGCCGCGAAGGTGAAGGCCTCGGCCGGCCCCGCCCGCACGCCGAAGAAGGCTCAGGCGGCCCCGCCCCGCCGCAAGCGTCGCCGCTGAGCTAGCGGATCTTGCCGCCGCGCGGGACCCGGGTGGGCATCGGCCCCTTGGGGATCGGCAGGTTCATCGCGCCCATCGCCGTGAGCCGGCGGTAGAGATCGTCCATCTCGCCCCGCCGCATCACCCGCCGCTTGCGCATGAGCGTGGTCCGCAGCTTGGCCAGGGGGATCTCGCCTTCGCCGTTGCCGACGATGATGTCGATCACCGGAGCGTCTCCGGCGACCTTGCGGACCCGGCGCATCTCGGCGGCCAGCAGATCGCGAGCACCACGGCCGCGACCCTCGGCGATGACGATCACACCGGCGCGCGAGACGACGCGGCTGACCAGATCCTGATTGCGGTTCACCGCTACGGGAGTGGTGACCCGCCAGTCGCCGCGCATCTGCTGCACGACGCTGATTCCCGCGCCGGGCTGGCCTTCCATCTCGGTGAACTGGCTGCGCTGGGCGCGGCGGCCGAAGACGTTCAGCGCGACCAGCACGCCGAAGAGGACGCCGATCGGGATCCACAGCCAGATCGGCTTGAGCACGAACCCGAGGGCAACGCCGATCGCGATCGGGACGAGGAACGCCACGCTCGTCCACAGCACGAGCTTGGGGTCGCGCTCACGGGTCATCTTGAAGACCAGCCGCATTTGCTTGAGGCGGCTCTGCTTCGCCTCGCCGCCCGCTGCTGCTTTCGCGCCCCGCCGGGTGCCGCTGCCGCCGGACTCACCTGCCGGGTTTGCGCCCTTCCTCGCCATGCCTGTGAGAGTACGGTCCAGCGTCCATGAAGGGCGCGTAGGCTGCGTGGCCTCGCACCTGCTGCGCGATATCCATCTCGCACGCGGTGCGAATATCCGAATAATCGCTCGTCTGTCGCGGAGGAGATATGAGCGTCGCCCTCACCAAGGGTGGAAACGTCTCGCTGTCCAAGAGCGCCCCCAACCTGACCTCGATAGCGGTCGGTTTGGGCTGGGACGCCCGTTCCACCACCGGCGCCGATTTCGATCTCGACGCGAGTGCGCTATTGACGGGCTCCAACGGCAAGGTCCTCTCAGACGCGTACTTCGTCTTCTTCAATAACCTGAAGAGTCCCGAGGGCTCGGTCGAGCACACGGGTGACAACCTCACCGGTGAGGGCGAGGGCTACGACGAGACCATCAACGTCGAACTGCCGCTCGTTCCCACTGAGGTCGACAAGATCGTCTTCACCGTGTCGATCTACGACGCCGAGCAGCGCAGCCAGGCCTTCGGCCAGGTCACCAACGCTTACATCCGCGTCGTCAATCGCGCCGACGGAGCGGAACTCGCCCGCTACGACCTCTCCGAGGACGCCTCCACCGAGACGGCGATGATCTTCGGCGAGGTCTACCGGCGCGATGCGGAATGGAAGTTTCGAGCGGTCGGCCAGGGCTACGCGAGTGGCCTGCGCGGCATCGCCGTCGACTTCGGGGTGAATGTCGCGTGAGTGCCGGCAGTGGCGATGCTGGCGATGCTGGCGGTGCCGGCGGGGTTTCGCTGTCGAAGGTGACGCTGACCAAGTCGGCGCCGAGTGTCTCGCTGTCGAAGGGCGGCGGCGCTCACGGGCAGCTGCGGGTCAACCTGAACTGGACGGCCAAGCCCGCCTCGTCGGGCGGCGGCGGCGGGTTTTTCAAGAAGCTGCTTTCGGCGGCGAGTTCTGCCGGTGGCATCGACCTCGACCTCGCGGCGCTCTACGAGCTGACCGATGGGCGCAAGGGTGTCGTGCAAGCGCTCGGTAATACGTTCGGCAACCTCGAGGGTCCGCCCTACGTGAAGCTCGACGCGGATGACCGCACCGGGTCGAGCGAGGGCGGCGAGACGCTGTTCATCAACCTCGACCACACCGCCGACATCCGTCGCATCCTCGTCTTTGCCTTTATCTACGAGGGTGTTCCGGCCTGGGATCAGGCCAACGCCGTCGTCACCCTGTATCCGGTGACGGGCCCGCCGATCGAGATCGCGTTGGATGAGACGAAGGCGGGCGCGCGTACCTGTGCCATCGCCATGCTGCAGAACACCGGCGGCGATCTCACCGTCTCCCGCGAGGTGCGCTACATCGAAGGCGCGCAGGACAAGCTCGACGCGGCCTACGAGTGGGGCCTGGACTGGCGGCCCGGCCGCAAGTAAGCGCGCTGTTGCATGGCCTGCGCGTAGAGCCGGCCGGCCCGGTACGACGAGCGCACCAGCGGGCCGCTCATGACCCCGCTGAAACCGACGGACTCCGCCTCGGCGGCGAGTTCGACGAACTCCTCCGGCTTCACCCAGCGGTCCACCGGGTGGTGGCGGGGGGTCGGACGCAGGTACTGGGTGATGGTGATCAGCTCGCAGCCGGCGGCATGCAGGTCGAGCAGCGCCTGGCTGACCTCCTCGCGCGTCTCGCCCATGCCCAGGATCAGGTTGCTCTTCGTGACGAGTCCCGCGTTGCGGGCCTGGGTGAGGACGTCGAGCGAACGCTCGTAGCGAAAGCCCGGACGGATGCGGCGGAAGATGCGCGGGACGGTCTCGACGTTGTGCGCCAGCACCTCGGGAGCGGCGCCGAAGACCTCGGCGAGCAGCTCGGGGTTGCCGGAGAAGTCGGGGATCAGCAGTTCGACCCCGCAGCCCGGAAGCGCCTCATGGATCGCCCGGACGGTCTCGGCGTAGAGCCAAGCGCCCTCGTCCGGCAGATCATCGCGGGCCACTCCGGTGACCGTCGCGTAGCGCAGGCCCATCGTCGCGACCGACTCGGCGACCCGCCGCGGCTCGTCACGGTCGAGGGGCTGCGGCTTGCCGGTGTCGATCTGGCAGAAGTCGCAGCGCCGGGTGCAGGCGTCGCCGCCGATGAGGAACGTGGCCTCCCGGTCCTCCCAGCACTCGAAGATGTTGGGACAGCCGGCCTCCTGGCAGACGGTGTGCAGGCCTTCGCGGCGCACGAGGTCCGTCAGCTCGGTGTAGGCGGGTCCGGTGCGCAGCCGGGTCTTGATCCAGGGCGGCTTGCGCTCGATCGGGGTCTGGGCGTTACGCGCTTCCAGGCGCAGCAGGCGCCGGCCCTCGGGGGCGATCGTCATGCGGCGACGACCCCGCTACTGAGCGCGGTGACAACGGCACTTTCCACAACAGGTAGAGCGTCGGCGACCCGCACCTGCTTCCCGAGCTCGGCAGACAGACTGCTCACACCCGCGTCACGAATGCCGCAGGGCACGATCAGATCGAAGGCAGAAAGATCGGGATCGCAGTTGAGGGCGAAGCCGTGCATGGTGATCCCGCGGCTGACCCGCACGCCGATCGCCGCGATCTTGCGCCTGCCGTCAGGGGTCCAGACGCCGGACCGGCCCGCCACCTGGACGGTCGTCAGCCCGAGCTCGTCGCAGGCCTCGATCAGCGCCGTCTCGAGCCGGCGGACGTGAGCCACGACGTCGACCGGATCGGCCAGCCGCACGATCGGGTAACCGACCAGCTGGCCGGGGCCGTGCCAGGTGATCTTGCCGCCGCGGTCGACGTCGATGACGGGTGTGCCATCGACCGGACGCTCGGCGTCTTCGGTGCGTCGGCCTGCGGTGTAGACGCTCGGATGCTGCAGCAGCAGCAACGTGTCAGGAATCCGCTCCTGCGCCCGGCGCTCCAGCACATCCCGCTGGTAGGCCCAGGCCTGCTCGTATCCGATGGTGCCGAGCCGACGTACCTGCACCCCTCCAGGCTACGGCTGGTCGAGCCGGCGTGGGGTGATGCGCGTCTCGAGCACGCCCGCGTCATCGCCGCTCACGGCAGCCTCCACCCGCCAGGCGTAGGCATCGGGCCGGTCGGAGACGGCCTCGACGAACTCGGTGCCCCGGTAATGCACGCCGACCCCGTCATCCGTGGCGTACCCCGAAGGCAGTTCGCCGCTGGCGACCAGGCTCTGATAGAGCGGGCGGCGCTGCTCCTCAGAGTCGTAGTGCGGGGTGTTGCTGTAGGGCAGCAGACCGAGGCCATTGGTGACGATGCGCAGATCGGGGCCGTAGGAGTCGGTGGTTCCCCCGGCATGCCAGCACAGCGAACCTGCTGAGACGCCGGTGAGCACGACCCCCGCCTCCCAGGCCTCGCGAAATACCTCGTCCAGCCCGTGGACCCGCCAGACGGCCAGCAGGTTGGCGACGCTCCCGCCCCCCACCCAGACCACGTCCTGCTCCAGCAAATGAGCCCGTGGATCCTCGATGTTGGGCATCGGGAAGAGCGCGAGATGGCTGAGCTCGACGTCAGGGCGGTGTGCCGCGAACGCCGCGTACGTCATCGCGATCCAGCGGCTGTCGTCACCAAGCGCCGTATGCAACATGCAGACCTTCGGACGCCGGCCGGTCACCTCGGCCAGGTCGATCGCGTACTCCACGACGGGGCTGGGACGCAGGCCCTCACGCCGGGCGGGTCGGAAAGCGGCACTGGTGGCCAGGATGTTCACGGAAAGCTCCTCGAGATGTCGCTTGTGGGCTCGACGCTAGTGCAGCCGGCGACTCCAGCACCTGGGCGGCGGAGTTGTCCACAGGGCGTTCTTGCAGATCGTCGCCATCGCCTAGCGTGCGGCCCGTGGACGAGACGATTCCGCAGGTTGACGGGCTGCGCTTGCTGGCGCGAGCCGACGCGGCCGAGTGGGTGGGCCGAGGCGAGGTGTGGCGGGCTCGCCTGACCGGCGGGCTCGCCGGCCCGCAGGGGACGAGGCTGCCGGCTGACCTTCCCGGGATCGGGGAGTGCTGGGTTCGGCTGCTGCGGATGCCGGTGGACGACACTTTGCGCGCCCGGGCGCTAACTGTCGCGGGCGATCTGCTCGCGCTGGCTGATCCAGGCCTCGTACCGATCCGCTCTGTTCGCAAGGCCTACGACGGGATCGCGCTCGTCTACGGTCACCTGCCGACGCCGGCCACCGGTTTGCACCTGCTGGCGCGCCGCCGGCTGCTGTCCGCCGGAGAGGTGGTGACGCTGGGTGTCGCGCTGTGCTGGGCGCTTGCCCACGCTCACGATGCGGGCATCGCCCACGGCAGGCTTGCTGATGCCGATGTGCTGATCGGGCCCGACGGGCGCCCGGTCCTGACGGGTGTCGGCGTGAGGGGTGTGCTCGGTGCCCCGGGCGAGGCCGCGGCCGACATCCGCGCTCTCGAGCGGATGCTGGCTTCGCTGCTCGATCCCGTGTCGGCAGGCGCGCCGCGGGTGGCGGAGGCGCTCGCCGCGAGCAGCTGCAACGCCGCAGGATTGGCTGCTTTGCTGGCCGCGTCGACCCAGGCCGAGCCCCTTCGCGTGGACGAGCAACCGTCGGAACCGGCCGAGGAGCGGATCCGGCGCCGCCGCCCGCGCCTGATGCCGAGGCGAGCCAACCCTCGGATGCTGACCGCCGGGGTCGGCGCGGTGCTGATCGGGGGCCTCGCGGGCGGCGTCGGATGGGCGAGCGCACCGGGTCCCCAACCCCAAAGTGCCGTGCTGCCTCCGGCCGCGCGCACGGCGGGGCACCAGCCGATCGACTGGCGCGCGGTCCTGACGAAGCTGGACCTGGCGCGCTCCGCGGCTTTCGGGCGCCCGGGGTCGGTCGGGTTGGACGGCGTCGACGTGCCCGGGAGCCCGGCATCGCGTTACGACGCGGCGGCCGTCGTTTCGCTGCGAGCGCGCGATGCTCACGCGGTCGGGCTGCGGCTGGAGCTGGGGAGCGTCCGTATCGAATCCGCCGCTCCTGGTCGGGTCACCCTGCGCGTCACGGATCGCCGGATGCCGTACGAAATACGCGACAGCCACGGCAAGATCGTCAGCCGGGTCGCCGGGCGCGCCGCCGCGGCGCACCTCATCGAACTCGACGCGAGTAGCGCCGGAGCCTGGCGGTTCGCCACGGTCAGCGAGCCGGCGGTTACTTCTTGAGCACCGATTCCAGCGCCTCGGGCAGGTCGGGATGGCGGAAGGTGAAGCCTGCATCCGTGAGTACGCGCGGGGTGAGGCGCTGGCCGATCAGCAGCCCCTCCTCGGCGAACCCGTCGAGTGCCAGCCGCAGGGCGATCGGCGGGACGGCAGCGACGGCGGGCCGATGCAGGGCCGCGGCCAGGGCTTTCGTGAAGTCGCGGTTCGTTTCCGGGTTCGGCGCGACCAGATTCACCGGGCCGCTCACGTCCTCGGCGGTGAGCAGGAAGGCGATCGCCGAGATCTCGTCCTCGAGCGTGATCCAGCTGGTGAACTGCCGGCCGCTGCCGAGCCGGCCACCCAGGCCGAGCTTGAAGATCGGGAGTTGCAGGCGAAGGGCGCCGCCTTGGCGGGCCAGCACGATGCCCGTGCGCAGGCGGCAGACGCGGATCCCGGCCACCATCGCCGGATGCGCGGCGGCCTCCCAATCGCCGACCACGTCAGCCAGGAAGCCTTCGCCGCGGGGGCCTTCCTCGTCGGTCGTGCGGTCGCCGGTGTCGCCGTAGTAGCCGACGGCGCTGCCTGACAGCAGCACTTTGGGCAGCGGCGACAGGGAGGCGAGCGTCTCGGCGAGCAGGGTCGTGCTGTCGACCCGGCTTGCACGAATGGCCCGGCGTGACGCCTGCGTCCACCGCCGGCTGACGCTCGCTCCCGACAGGTGGACGGCCGCCTCGACCCCGGCAAGATCGTCGGCGTTCAGCAGCCCGCGTGCGGGATCCCATTGCACCTCGTCGGGCGCCGCCGGTTCGTGGCGCACCAGCCGGACGACCTCATGTCCACCGGCGCGCAAATGCGGTACCAGGGCAGAGCCGATGAGGCCACTGCCGCCGCTGACGACGATCTTCAACGCGTCAGCAAGCCCTAGAAGCCGAGGTCGGCGTCGAAGGCGCCCTCTTCGAGACGCTCCTTGATGGTCGTGAGGAAGCGCGCCGCGTCAGCCCCGTCGACGAGCCGATGGTCGTAGCTCAAGGCCAGGTACACGATCGACCGGATCGCGACGATCTCACCGAGCTCGGGGTCCTCGACGACCGCCGGACGCTTGACGACCGTTCCCGTGCCGAGGATGCCGACCTGCGGCTGAAAGATGATCGGGGTGTCGAAAAGGGCGCCGCGGCTGCCGGTGTTGGTCAGCGTGAACGTGCCGCCGCCCAGCTCATCCGGGGTCACCGCGTTGCGACGTGTGCGGTCGGCCAGGTCGGCGATCTGGCGCGCCATCCCGCCCAGGTTCAAGTCACCGGCTCCATGAATCACCGGCGCCAGCAAGCCGCGGTCGGTGTCGACGGCGATGCCGAGGTGCTCGACGTCGTGGTAGGTGACCGTCCCGGCCGCCTGGTCGATGCTCGCGTTGAGCTTCGGATGCAGCTTGAGGGCCTCGCAGGTGGCGACCGCGAAGAACGGCAGGAAGGTGAGCTTGACGCCTTCGCGCGCTTCGAAGGACGCCTTCGCCCGGTCGCGCAGGCGCGCGATCCGCGTGATGTCGACCTCGACGACGGTCGTCAGCTGCGCGCTGATCTGCAGGCTCTCGACCATGCGGGTGGCGATGACCGAGCGCAGCCGCGAGAGCTTCTCGGTGCGGCCGCGCACGAGGGTCGCTGCTGCTGCAGCGGCCGGCTGGCTCGCCTTCACCGGAGCCGGGGGAGCGCTCGGCGGGCTCGCTGCCGCGGGGGGCGCCGGCTGGGCGATCGTCGGCGTCGGCGCGGACGCCGAACTGGCCTCGGCGTAGCTGCCGGAACCGTTGCGTGCCGCGTCGAGCACATCCTGCTTGCGGATCCGCCCGCCGACGCCGGTGCCGCGCAGCGCGGAGAGATCCACGTCGTGCTCTGCGGCGAGGCGACGGACCAGCGGAGTGACGTAGGGCCCCCCGTCGTCGTCACCTGAATTGACGGGCGCCGTAGCCGCCGCCGGAGCGGGCGCGGGCGGCGCGGCAGGGGCCTGAGCAGCTGCTTCAACGGGAGCTTCGTCGGCCGCCGTGGGCTCGGCTTGAGCCGCGGGCGTCTCCGCAGGAGCGGGGGCAGCCGCTGGGGCTGCAGGAGCCGGGGTTGCAGGAGCCGCGGGGGGCTCGGGCGCACTCGCCTCCGGCGCCGGTGCGGCAGCGTCCGCGCTCTCGGAGATGACGGCGAGTTCGACACCGACGTCGACGGTTTCGTCCTCCCCGACCTTGATCGAGGTCAGCACGCCTGAGCTGGGGGACGGGATCTCGGTGTCGACCTTGTCGGTACTGACCTCGAGCAGCGGCTCATCGGCCTCGACGTGCTCCCCCTCCTGCTTGAGCCAGCGGGTGACCGTCCCTTCAGAGACGCTCTCCCCGAGACGGGGCATCGTGACGGAGACCGGCATCGGTCGTCGCGCTCCTTCGGTAGTTCGTGCTGGCTTGCGGGGCTACGGGCGGTGCAGGTCGGTCGGCTATCCGTGCGAGTGCAGGGGTTTGCCGGCCAGCGCGAGGTGGGCCTCCCCGACGGCCTCGGAAAGCGTCGGGTGGGGATGGATGAGGGCGGCGACTTCGGAGGCGTGCGCCTCCCAGTTGACGATCAGCTGGGCTTCGGCGATCAGATCTCCGACGCGCTCGCCGACCATGTGGATGCCGAGCACCGGACCGTCCTTCTCGGCGATCAGCGTCACCGCACCGGCCGTCTGCAGGATCTGGGCGCGGCCGTTGCCGGCGAAGTCGTAGGAACCCGTGACGACATCGTGGCCACGCTGCTTCGCGATCGTCGAGGTGAGCCCGACGGAGGCGACCTCGGGGTGGGAGTAGGTGATGCGCGGGACGCCGTCGTAGTCGATCGGCACCACGTTCAGGCCGGCGAGCCGCTCGGCGACGAGGATGCCCTCACCGAAGCCGACGTGTGCCAGCTGAAGCCCGGGACGCACGTCGCCGATGGCGCTGATGGTCGGAATGTTGGTCTGGCAGGTCGCGTCGACCTTCACGAAACCGCGGTCCATCTCGACCCCGGCCTCCTCGTAGCCGAGCCCGGCCGACACCGGCCCGCGTCCCACCGCGACGAGCAGCAGCTCGGCCGACACCGTCTTGCCGTTCTCGAGGGTGACCGTCACCCCGTCGCGGCTGGTGTCGACATCCGTCAGCTTGGTGCCGACGTGGAAGGCGATGCCTTTACGCCGGAACTGGCGTTCCAGCAGCTTGGAGGACGACTCCTCCTCCGCTGGGACGAGATGGGGAAGCGCCTCGACGATGGTGACCGTCGCGCCGAACGAGTTCCACACCGAGGCGAACTCGCAGCCGATGGCACCGGCGCCGAGCACGATGACCGACGCGGGCACGTGCTCCAGGGTCAGCGCGTGATCGCTGGAGATGACCTTCTCGCCGTCGATCGTCACGCCGGGCAGTGACTTCGACTCCGAACCGGTCGCCAGGATGACGTGGCGCGCCTCGATCGTGCGGTCACCGACCTGCAGGCGGGTCGCACTCGCGAGCCGTCCCGAGCCCTCGACCACCTCGATCTGGCGCGACTTCACCAGCCCGGACAGGCCCTTGTAGAGCCTGCTGACCACGCCGTCCTTGTAAGCGTTGACGCCGGCCATGTCGATGCCGTCGAAGGTCGACTTGACGCCGTACTTCTCCGGGCCTTCCTTGGCGTTGTCGGCGATCTCTGCGGCGTGCAGCAGAGCCTTGGTGGGGATGCATCCGCGATGCAGGCAGGTGCCGCCGACCTTGTCGCGCTCGACCATGACCACGGACATCCCGAGCTCGGCGGCGCGCAGGGCTGCGGCATAGCCCCCGCTTCCGGCGCCCAGGATGGCGAGATCGACGGGCTCGCGGGAAGGGCTCACGCGGCGCTCCTTTGCGTGCTGGCGGGCGGGCTTTCCTTGCGACTACCAGTTTGCCACCGCAGGCAAACGGCCAGCATGTGACGCGAGCCGCGTTCGCTACCCGCTAAGCGGCGGCGGTCATGCGCTCCAGCAGGGTGACGAGGGTGCGCACCATCACACCCGTGGCGCCTCGAGGCGTGAAGCCGTACGGCTCGCCGCCGTTCCAGGCAGGACCCGCGATGTCCAGATGGGCCCACGCGATGTCCTCGCCGACGAACTCCTTCAGGAAGATCCCGCCGACCAGCATGTGACCGTCGCGGTTACCGCCGGGGGCGACGTTCGAGAGGTCTGCGACCTGCGAATCGAGCCCCTTGCGGATCTCGGGCGGCATCGGCATCGGCCACATCGGTTCGCCGGCGGCTGTTCCGGCAGCCTGCAAGTCGGCCATCAAGGTGTCGTCGTTGCCCATCAGGCCAGTGGTGCGCTGTCCGAGCGCGACCACCTGGCCTCCGGTGAGGGTGGCGACGTCGATGAGGATGTCGGGGTGTTCCTCGCTCGCCCTGGCGAGCGCGTCTCCCAGGACGAGGCGTCCCTCGGCGTCGGTGTTCAGGACCTCGACCCGCTTGCCGCCGTACATGGTCAGCACGTCGGTCGGACGGCTGGCCCGGGCCGACGGCATGTTCTCGGCGATGGCGAGCCACCCGGTGACGTTGATCGCGAGCTTGAGCCGGGCGGCGGCGAGGACGGCGCCCAGCACGGCAGCAGCCCCGGCCATGTCGACCTTCATGTACTCCATGCCTGTCGAGGGCTTGAGGGACAGGCCGCCGGAGTCGAACGTGATGCCCTTGCCGACAAACGCGGCCGTTCGCGTCGCACCCGGAGGGTTCCAGGAAAGCCGCACCAGCCGGGGCGGATTGACCGACCCCTGGCCGACGCCGATGATCCCGCCGAAACCCTGCGCTTCCAGTTCGGTCTCATCCAGCACCGTGATCTGGACACCGCACGTCGCGGCCTCAGCCACGGCGCGGTCTGCCAGAGCAGCCGGGGGAAGCAGGTTGGCCGGGAGGTTGCCCAGGTCGCGCGCAAGTGCGACGGCATCGGCGAGGATCGACGCGCGTGGCAAGGCTGACAAGGGGGAACTGTCCGGCGCGCCGCCGAGCAGCACGATCTCCTCGACGGGCGCCTTGCCGGGAGGTGGCTGCTTGACCGAGAACGCGGCGAGCGCAGCCCCTTCGGCAAGTGAGTTCACTTGCTCTACGCCGGTGCCCTCCGGCATGGCGAAGGCCACCCGGCGCTGGCCGGCGAGCGCCCGGATGGCCGACCCGGCCGCGCGGCGCAGCACCTCGTCCGAGGCGCCGCTTCCGTTGACGGCTCCGATTCCGACGGCAGCGATCACCGGGGCTGCCACCGCGCCCAAGGAGGCGAAGCGGGTGACTTCGCCCTCGTCGCCGCTGGCACCGAGATCGGACAGGACGGCCGAGAGCCGACCGGAGAGCGCGGCGTCGAGCCCTTCGCTGCCGGGCTGAGGAACGGGTCCGTCGGCGCCCTTGGCGATGGCTATGACAAGGACATCGACCTGCGCGGCGGTCGCGGAGTCTTTCGAAGCAGTGAGCGTGGCCATTTGTGCAGCTTAATGGCCCGACCCATGATCGGCGGTAGCGTCGCACGCATGGACTCTGAGCTGCTGCGCTCACCCCTCCACGATCGTCACGTCGCCGCCGGAGCCCGTTTCGGGGAATTCGGCGGATGGGAAATGCCGCTGGCCTATCCCGGCGCGAGCGGGGGCGGTGGGGGGACGGTTGCCGAGCATCAGGCGGTGCGCGGCGCCGTCGGCATCTTCGACGTGAGCCACCTCGGCAAGCTCTCCGTCACCGGCCCCGGAGCGCGCGAATTCCTCAATTCGGCTCTCACGAATGACCTTTTTCGCATCGAGCCCGGGTACGCCCAGTACACCCTGTGCTGCACGGAAACCGGCGGAGTCGTCGACGATCTGATCGCGTACGTCAACAGCGACGACGACGTCTTCCTCATCCCTAATGCGGCGAACACCAGCGGCCTGGGCAAGCTGCTTTCCGATGCGGCGCCCGCGGGCATCGAGGTGAAGGACCAGCACCGCGCCTTCGCCGTCATCGCCGTGCAGGGCCCGAAATCCCCGCAGTTGCTGGCCGATCTGGGGCTGGCGTCCGATCACCCGTACATGTCCCACGTGCACACGGATTGGAAAGGTGAGCCGCTGATCGTGTGCCGGTCGGGCTACACCGGTGAGCGGGGCTACGAGCTGATTCCGCGCTGGGACGCCGCCGGTGACATCTGGGACGCGCTCGTCGAAGCGGGTGGAATGCCCTGCGGGCTCGGCGCGCGCGACACCTTGCGCACCGA
This sequence comes from Frankiaceae bacterium, assembly GCA_036272075.1. GTDB lineage: Bacteria > Actinomycetota > Actinomycetes > Frankiales > Frankiaceae > DATAZK01. Next base: position 44,578 of record DATAZK010000076.1, on the reverse strand, counting down.
GATGGGCTATCCGCTCCACGGGCAGGATCTGTCGGCAGAGATCAGCCCGGTCGCCGCTCGGCTCGGCTGGGCCGTCGGCTGGAAGAAGCCTGCGTTCTGGGGACGCGAGGCGTTGCTGGCCGAGCGGGAGGCGCCGACCAGGCTGCTGTGGGGCTTGCGGATCTCGACCGGGATCGCCAGGCCGGGAATGGCGGTCTCGGGGAGCGGCACCAGCATTAGCGGCACCGTCACGAGCGGAACGTTCAGCCCCACCCTCGGCGCCGGGATCGCGCTGGCGATCCTGTCCGGTGCCCAGGAAGGCGACGAGGTCAGTGTCGACGTGCGCGGCCGATCCGTGGCAGCCACCGTCGTGAAGCCACCCTTTGTTAGCGCGTCACCGCGCTAACTGCGCTGCTGCGGCTCACTGTCAGTGCAGCGTTCAGTGCAGCCAGGACGGCGCCGGGATCGCCATGACGAACAGGTCGACGACGACGGCGAGTTCGATGAGTGCGCCGAAGACGTCGCCTGTCATGCCTCCGAGACGCCACACGGCGAGCCGCCGGACCAGCGCCGCGACGATGACCGCGCACAGCACGGCAAACATCGCGTGCACGCTTTCGCGAAGGCGCCCACCATCGACATCGAGCTTGCCGGCCGCGGCCGCGACGGCGAAGACCGCAACCGTGACCAGAGCCGCTTGAAGCCTCGAGACCGAGCCGATGACGTTGACCCCCAGGCCGTCGGTCCGCGCAGCCGGTATCCCTTTTCGGCACGCGTGAACGACCGCGAGCCGCCCGGCCAGGGCTGAGGTCAGCAGGGCGACGGTGCCGTGATGGCGCCCGATGGCCAGTTCGAGCGATGCCGCCTGCACGAGGATGACGAAGATCAACGTGACGGCGCCGAAGGCACCGATCGTCGACTGCTTCATGATCGCCAGAGCCTGGGCTGCCGGCCGCCGGGAACCGAGCCCGTCGGCGAGGTCGGCCAGGCCGTCGAGGTGCAGTCCGCCTGTCATCAGAGCAATGGTCGCGAGCGCCAGCAGCGGGGCCACCAGGTTCGGCGGGTTGTGCAGGAGCACCCGGACGCCGATCTGAACACCCGCTGCGGGCAGCCAGACGAGGACACCGACGAGCGGGGCCAGCGCGATCGCCGCGCCGACCTGGCGGGGGGCGAGCGCGATTGGCCGGCGACCGACCGGGATCACGGTCAGCAGGCTGATCACGTAGCGCAGGGGCGCCAACCTCGTCAGGGGATCTCCGACTGCGCAGCGTCGGCTGATGCGGGGGTCTCGTCCGGCTCGCGGTCGCTGACTCCCGCTTCCGCGAACGTGGCCATCTCCGCGAGCGTCCCGGCGGCCGCCTGAACGAGTCCGACGGCCAGCAGCGCTCCCGTGCCCTCGCCGAGCCGCAGGCCGAGATCCAGCAACGGTTCGAGGCCGAGCGCCTGCAGGGCCTTGGCCTGCGAGGGTTCGGTGGACCGGGTTCCGGCGACCCACCAGGCGCGGGCCCCCGGGGCCATGCGCTCGGCGGCCAGCGCGGCCGCGCAGCTCACCACGCCGTCCAGGATCACCGGGGTCCGGCGGGTGCCCGCATGGACAAGCATTCCGGCCAGCGTCGCCAGATCGCGGCCGCCTACGACGCGAATGAGCCCTTCCGGATCCTGCCCGACGCTCTTGCGCGCCCGAGTGAGCGCGTCGCGGATGGCCGTCGTCTTGCGCATCCATCCGGCGTCGTCGATTCCGGTCCCGCGCCCGATGACGGCCACGGGTTCCAGGCCGAGGATCCCCGCGACGAGGGCCGCAGCGGGCGTCGTGTTGCCGATCCCCATGTCGCCCGGGATCAGCAGATCGCAGCCGCTGTCGACCTCCTCGTCGACGATCGTGCGTCCCAATTCGAAGGCGGCTTCGAACTCGGCGGGGGTCAGCGCGTCTTCACGATCGATGCTCCCGGACGGCGAGCCCACCCCGTCGTCCACCACTCGGACGGTGGCTCCCGCCTGGCGGGCCAGCACGTTGACGGCCGCACCTCCGGCCGCGAAATTCGCCACCATCTGGGCCGTCACTTCGGGGGGATAGGCCGAGACGCCGGCGGAAGCGATGCCGTGGTCGGCCGCGACGATGACGACCCGGATCCGCTGGAACTGGTGCGGGGGACAGGCGCCCTGCACCGCGCTGACCCAGGCGGACAGCTCCTCGAGCCGGCCCAGCGCGCCGGTCGGCTTGGTCAGCCGGCCCTGGCGTTCGAGGGCTTGCGCGCGAGCCGACTCGTCCGGCGTCCTCACTTGAGCCGGCATGCCACTCCAGCCACGCAGTGCCAGACCTCGTCGGACTCGGCAGCGATGCGGGCGTTGAGCCGGCCGAGGCCGTCCCGAAACGTCCGTCCGCTGGCGGTGGCAGGCACTACCCCCGAGCCCACCTCGTTGGTGACCAGAACGACCTCCCGCTGACACGCCCGCCACGCCTCGACCAGCGCATCCGGATCTTCGGACTCCCGGGCGAGCCAGAGCCCGAGACAGTCGATGAGCAGCGGCGGCCCCGGTTCACGAAGGAGGGGAGCCAGCACCGCGGTCTCGACCGTGCTCCAGTGTGCCGGTCGGCGCGCGCGGTGGGCGGCGAGGCGGGCCGACCATTCCTCGTCACCGGGGTACTCCTCGGCGGTGGCGACGTAGACCACCTCAGGAGCGCCCGCCAGCCGGCGCTCGGCTTCCTGCGATTTGCCCGACCGTGCACCGCCCGTGATGAGCACGCGCCGGGGGACCGGCGAAGGAGGCTGCGCCGAGCCGCCGGTCTCCAACACGGCGCCGTCAGGGAGCGCGACCGCCCCGACGAGAGCGAGCCGCCGATGCAGTTGCGCACCGGCGGGATTGCCGTGGCCGAGATGGACAGCCACGACATGTGAGGAGACGTTCAGCGTCCCTGCCCGCCGCATCGCGCTGACGGTGGCGGCGAAGTCGTCGAGCCCGTGATGATCACCGATTCTGACCACCGCGTCGCCGAAGGTGTTCTCCAGCAGCAGGACGTCGTACGGCTGCTCGCGATCCCCGGGTAGCGCGTCCTCCTCGAGCGGGGCCGTGTCGACGGCGTACAGCAACCGCGTCCCGTCCGGCCCGGTGACGTCGAACAGCACCGCGGGACCGATCTCGGGCCCGCCGTGACGCGCCGGGTGAGCCCGGATCCGGTAGCCGCTGCGCGTCATTTCACCCCCCGCCTCGATCGGGGTGAACGCGATGGGTCCCGCAGGATCGGCCCACGGCCGGCAGGCCTCGATGACCGCCGGCGGTCCGATCACCTCGAGTGGACGCTCGGACCGGGACGACCAGCCGCGCCACATCAGCGCCTGGGGCCCGCAATGGTCGGGGTGGGCGTGACCGATGAGTAGCAGTTCGACCGTGCCGAGGTCAACGCCGAAGCGGGCGGCCGCGCGGGGAACGTCGGGCCCGCAGTCGATCAGCAGCCGGTCATCGACCAGCACGCCGGTCTGGCTGCGTAGCTCACCGGCCGACCGAGCCGCGTTGCAGGACGCACACGAGCACCACGGATTGGGCCAGCCGTCCGACGAGCCGGTGCCGAGCAGCTGCAGCTTCACGGGTCCATCCTTTCCCGTCGGTGGGCCGACTGCGTGTCCAGCGGGTAAGGATGGCGGGAGAGTGTCGCGATCAGCCGAGGAGGAACAGTGTCCTGGACCTGGCAATACGAGGGTGCTGACGGGGAGTCGCTGGCGGAGTCCGACCTCGCGAACGCCCCGGCGCAAGAGGTGTTTCCCTCGCAGTCGGACGCTGAGTCCTGGCTGGGCGAGGTGTGGCCGGAGTTGCTGCATGCCGGGGTGGAGCAGGTGACCCTGCGCGAGGACGAACGCAAGGTCTACGGCCCGATGAGCCTTCGCCCGACCGAGTAGCTACCCGCGCGGAATCCAGCGACCGATCTGCAGGCCCGGCTTGGGTCGGGGCTGGCGCCAGCGGGCCGGCATGAGCGCCCGCTGCCCGGAGTAGCCCTTCACCTTCACGGTGGTGCTCGGGTACTTCTCGTGAACGAGGCGGGTCACCTTGCGGGCCGCCAGCACGCTGTCGAGCACGATGCCGATCAGGCACAGCGGCAGCAGGTAGAACGCCACGGCCTTCAGGCCCGCCACCGGCGCCAGCCCGAGGAAGTACGCGACCACGATCACGCCGAGGAGCAGCGGGCCGAGGTTCTTGCGCTGGTCGACGATGTCGCGAGCCATGATGCGCTCCGGCACCCGCTCGCGAGCCGGCAACTTGGACATGTCCCCGGAGTTCATCGCCCGGCGGTAGTCGGCAGCCTTGGCCCGCCTGGCCTCCGACATCGCCTTGCGATTGGACTTCGGGTCGTTCGACTTGGCGCCGGGGCGGCTGGCGGGGCGCGATGGCCCGCTGCGGCGGGTCGCCTGCGCTTCCTTGCGGGTCGGGGTGGCCCGGCCCTTCCCGTTGACCTTGTCGAACTTGTCCGGCTCGGCGGAGGCGGGGGCGGGCTTCTTACGCAGCGAAGGCATCTGGCTCACTCACGGGTTCACAGGGTCAACATCCGATCGAGTGCCTTCCGGGCATCCGTTGCGGTGTCAGGGTCAACGGTGATGCGGTGGACCAGCTGCCCGGAGGCCAGCGACTCCAACGCCCACACCAGGTGCGGCAGGTCGATCCGATTCATTGTCGAGCAGAAACACACCGTACGGTCCAGAAACGCGACAGTCTTGTCAGGATGCTCCGTTGAGAGCCGTCGCACCAGGTTCAGCTCGGTGCCGACCGCCCATTTGCTGCCTGCAGGAGCCGCGGCAAGTGTGCGCAGGATGAATTCGGTGCTGCCGACCAGATCGGCGGCCATCACGACCTCGTGCTGGCACTCGGGGTGGACCAGGACCTTCACGCCCGGGATGCGCTCGCGTACCTCCTGAACGCTTTCCAGGCTGAAGCGTCCGTGGACCGAGCAGTGGCCCTTCCAGAGCAGCATCTTGGCGTCGCGCAGTTGCTCGTGGGTGAGGCCCCCATCGGGGCGCCGCGGGTCGAAGATCACGCATTCCTCGAGCGGGATGCCGAGCTCGAGCACTGCGGTGTTGCGTCCGAGGTGCTGGTCGGGAAGGAAGAGCACGCGCTCCCCGCGTTCAAACGCCCACTCCAGCGCCGCCTTGGCGTTCGAAGAGGTGCAGATCGTTCCGCCGTTGCGTCCGGTGAAGGCCTTGATCGCAGCGGAGCTGTTCATGTAGGAGACGGGCACGGTCGACCCGGCGAGCCCCGCGTCCTCGAGCGACTCCCAGGCCCGAGCGACCTGGGTGGCGGTCGCCATGTCTGCCATCGAGCAACCGGCGGCCAGGTCGGGCAGCACCACGGCCTGGCTGTCAGCGGTCAGGATGTCGGCGCTCTCTGCCATGAAGTGGACGCCGCAGAAGACGATGTAGTCGGCCTCGGGTCGGTCCGCCGCGGCCTGGGCGAGCTTGAACGAGTCGCCGGTGACGTCAGCGAATTGGATGACCTCGTCGCGCTGGTAGTGATGGCCGAGGATGAAGACGCGCTCACCCAGAGCCGCCTTCGCCGCGCGAGCCCGTTCGACGAGCTGGGGGTCGGACGCGGCCGGCAGGTCACCGGGACAATCAACGCCGCGCTCGGATTGAGGATCTGATCGGGTGCCGAGCAGGAACAGAGCCTGGCTGGCCGCGCTGGGGGCTGCCACATCGACGGTCATCGTCTCTCCCTCACCACCGACTGATGGTCCAAACGACTATAACTCCCCCTGCAACCTCTTAAGCTCTGGCTTCCTTCCCAGGGTGACCAGCGAGGCGACGGGAGCACCGCATGCGCATAGTGATCGCGCCCGACAAGTTCGCGGGCACCGTCGCCGCTGCGCAGGCTGCCGCAGCTATCGCCCGGGGCTGGGATGGCCGCCATCCCGGAGACGAATTGCTCCAGATGCCGATGTCGGACGGTGGCCCGGGTTTCCTGTCCGTGCTTGCTGCTGCGCTGACATCCAGTGAGATCCGCGAGGTCGCGACCACCGATCCGCTGGGACGTCCGGTCTCTGCTTCCCTCCTGTTGCATGAGGGCACGGCTTACGTGGAGAGCGCGCAAGCGGTCGGGTTGGCGCTGCTCGCCGAGGCAGAGCGTGATCCGGAACGCACCACGTCGGCAGGGCTCGCCGGTCTGCTGGAGGCCGCGCTCGAAGCCGGCGTCGCTCGCATCGTGGTGGGGCTCGGAGGTTCGGCGACGAACGATGGTGGCCGCGGGCTCGTCGAAGCCCTCGTTGCGCGCGAGTCGGTGGCCCGCTTGCGCGCCGTGGAGTTGGTTGTCGCCACCGACGTCGACAATCGGCTGCTCGGTCCGGCCGGAGCGACGGCGGTCTTTGCCCCACAGAAGGGCGCTGACCGGGAGGCTGTGGCGCGCCTCGAAGGCCGGATGCAGGAGTGGGTGGCCGAGCTCGACGGTCTGAACGCGGTTGCCCGTCAGCCGGGAGCAGGCGCAGCGGGCGGCCTCGGGGCTGCTTTGCTCTGGCTGGGTGGGCGACGCGAGCCCGGCGCCGCCCTGATCGCCGACGTGATCGGCCTGGAACCGGCGATGCAGGAAGCCCACCTCGTCGTGACGGGAGAGGGTTCGTACGACATCACGTCGCTTCGCGGGAAGGTGGTCTCTGCCGTAGCCGCGGCGGCAGGGCGGGCGGCGCTGCCGTGTGTCGTCGTCGCTGGTCAGGTTGGGGTGGGGCAGCGTGAGGCGGCCGCCAACGGCGTGGATGAGACCCTCGCGCTCGCCGATCTGGCGGGCTCTGTAGCTGCGGCTATTGCGTCGCCGGAGCAGTGGCTGGAGGCTGCGGGCGCCACGCTGGCGTCGCGGTGGGCCCGCATCTGAACAAAACACCCGAGATATTCCGATGCTGGGAATGTCTGGCTTGCCGCCGATGTCACCTACGATGGAGAAGTCTTCGAAAGGGAGTCCACCAGATGAGTGTTGATACGGGCCAGACCGCGCCAGAAGCAGTCGAGGCGCCGCCGACCGCTGTGGTGTTGACCGACACGGCAGCCGAGAAGGTCAAGGCGTTGCTCGACCAAGAGGGTCGCGATGACCTGGCGCTGCGCATTGCTGTGCAGCCGGGTGGGTGCTCGGGCCTGCGCTACCAGCTGTTCTTCGACGAGCGTGAGCTCGACGGTGACGACCGGACCGATTGGGGAGGCTTCGACCTCGTCGTCGACCGGATGAGCCTGCCTTACCTCGGCGGCGCGAAGATCGACTTCGTCGACACCATCGAGAAGCAGGGCTTCACGATCGACAACCCGAATGCGACCGGGTCCTGCGCCTGCGGAGACTCGTTCAGCTAAGCATCAGTCAGACCTAGCAAAAGGCCCGGTCCCGGCAGCTCGCCGGGGCCGGGCCTTTGCTGTGTCGGTGCAGGTCTAGGCAGGCTTACCAAGTCGCGAGGGAGAGCCCGGCGCCGTCAGCGATGTCGATCACGGCGTCGTAGCTGACCGCACGTGGACTCGGCAGCACCACGGCCGCGCTAGGCGTTGCACTCCCGAAGGAGAGCCTCTCCAGGGGAAACGAGGACGCGAGCGCCATCAGCTCCGCCCAGCCACCGTCAGCGTCGGTGTCGGTCGGAAAGCCGGCGTCTGAGACGTCTTGGAAGGCCACGACCAGGACGCTATGTGCTGCTCAGTGCCTGGTCACCCCCTACCAGCCAGTAAGCTTTCGCGTCGTGCGCATAGCCGTGACGGGTTCGATCGCCACCGACCACCTGATGACCTTCCCGGGTCGTTTCGCCGAACAGATCGTCGGTGATCAGCTCGAGCGCCTCTCGCTCTCGTTCCTGGTCGACGAGCTGCAGGTGCGCCGGGGCGGCGTCGCCGCCAACATCGCGTTCGGGATGGGTGCACTAGGGCTGCGGCCGCTGCTGGTGGGTGCGGTCGGCCGCGACTTCGGCGACTACCGCTCCTGGCTTGAGCGGGCCGGCGTCGATACCGAGAGCGTCCACGTCAGCGAGATCGCCCACACCGCCCGCTTCCTGTGCACCACTGACCTGGACATGTGTCAGATCGCGTCGTTCTACCCGGGAGCCATGAGCGAGGCGCGTGAGATCGAGCTGGCGCCGGTGGCCGCCCGGGTCGGTGGCCTCGACCTCGTCGTGATCAGCCCCAACGATCCTGCGGCGATGATGCGTCACACCGCCGAATGCCGCCAGCGGGGCTACCCGTTCGCCGCCGACCCGTCGCAGCAGCTGGCGCGCATGGACGGCGCGGAGATCCGCGAGCTGTGCGAGGGCGCCACCTACCTGTTCTGCAACGACTACGAGCACGGCCTGCTGCTGCAAAAGAGCGGCTGGACCGACGCCGAACTGCGCTCGCGAGTGGGCGTCCTGGTGACGACGCTCGGTGGCAAGGGCGTGCGCTTGCAGCCCGCCGACGGACCGCAGCTGGAGGTTCCCGTCGTCGCCGAGCGGGTGAAGGCCGATCCGACCGGCGTGGGCGACGCCTTCCGCGCCGGGTTCCTCGGCGGACTCTCATGGGGGCTCCCCCTGCAGCGCTGCGCTGAGGTGGGAAGCCTGCAGGCGACGCTCGCCCTGGAGACGGTGGGAACGCAGGAGTACGTGATCGACGCCGACGCGCTGGCCCGCTTCCGGTCCGCCTTCGGTGACGACGCTGCCGCCGAGGTAGAGGCGAACCTCACACTGAAGTGATGCGCACCCGGTAGGCGACGGCGCTTTCGTCGACCGGTGTGCTGCCCTCGTACGTCTGGGCGCGCATCCGGCACCACGCGGCCACATCGGCGGCCGCGGCCGGATCGTCGGCGATGAGCGTGATGACGGTGCCCTCGGCGACCTCCCGAGCGGCAGCGGCAAGGTCGATGATCGGAAGCGGGCAGCGGCGGCCCCGCGAGTCCACCGTGTGTTCCGTCACAGCCCTTGGGCTCCCGCCTCGGCGCGAAGGGCCGCAACGGCGTCCGGGAGCACGTTCAAAAGCCGGTCCACGTCCTCCTGGCTGCTGCTGCGGCCCAGCGAGACCCGCAAGTTCCCGTGGGTCAGCGCCCCGATGGCCTCCAGCACGTGGCTGGGGGACAGGCTGCTGGCGGTGCATGCGGACCCGCTGGCCGCGGCAACTCCATGCGCCGCCAGCCGGTCCAGCAGCGCCTCACCGTCGACGTAGAGGAACGACATGCTGACCAGGTGGGGAAGGCGTCCGGCCGGGTCGGGATCCCCGTGCACCTGCGCGTCGGGGACGGCTCCCGCTGCCTCGCGGATCTGCTCGGCGAACGCTGCGAGCCGGACGTTTTCGGCGTCGATCTCGCCTCGCCGAGCCACCAGGGCGGCGGCCGTCGCCACGGCTCCGGGGACGTCGAGCGGACCGCTCACCCGGGCGTCCCCGCGGTCGTCATCGGGGCCGGGGCGCTCCCACCGCGTCCCCTCGCGAATCACGAGCAAGCCCACCCCGGAGGGCCCGCCGAACTTGTGAGCGCTGGCGGTGAGCAGCTGGCAGCCCCAGTCCCGGACGCTCACCGGTTCCCGTCCGACGCTCTGAGCTGCGTCGACGTGAAGCGGCACGCCGGCGGCCCGGCAGCGTTCGGCGACCTCGGCGATGGGCTGGCGGGTGCCGATCTCCTGGTTGGCGGACTGCACGCTGACCAGCGCGGTCGCGGGACCGGGCTCCAGATCGGACAGGACGACGCGTCCGGACTCCTCGACCGGCAAGCGGGTGAGGACGCCGCCGGACGCCTCGTGAGCCGCCGCCGCGTGCAGGACGCAGGAATGCTCGATCGGCGTGAGCACGTACTCGCGTCCGCGCCGCCGGTTGCCGGTGAGCCCTCCCAGAACGGCGAGATGGGCCGCTGCGGTGCCGCTGCTGGTGAAGCTGACCTCTGGCGCCGAGACGCCGAGCGCCGACGCGACCGCCTCGCGGGCCGCGTCGTACAGCAGGCGGGCCTGGCGACCCTCGCGGTGCAAGCGGGTCGGATCGGCCCATCCGGCGTCGTAGGCGGCCAGCAGAGCCTCTCGCGCCGCCGGATGCAAGGGCGCCTGGGAGGCCCAGTCCAGATAGCTGGCGCCCGGCTGCACCGAACCAGCCTAGGCGTTTGTGGCGGGCCGATCATTTCAGCAGCAACCCGTGAGCGATCCCGCAGCGACGCTTGAGGTTTCGGGCATGCCGCGCGGGCGCGGCGCGCAGTCCCTGCGATACATTCCCCCGAGAACGAAAGCAGTCCGTTCTGCACGTTGCGCTGGGCACTTCGGGGTCCGGCGTCAAGGTGTCAGAGGTTGTGAAGTTGTGTGAGAAGCAGTCGTCCAGCAGCCGGGCTCAGCGCCTGTTATCGGGAGGCCATGCGGTGATCCGCTCGAACCGCCGGACTAGTCGCCGTCGGCTCGTCGCTCGTGTCGCCGCCGGGGGGCTGCTACTGGCCAGCGCGACCGCTTGTGAGCTGCCGAGCTTCGGGTTCCCGAAGGGGATCACGCCCCAGGCCAAGCGGATGTACAACATCTGGTCGGGCTCGTGCATCGCGGCGCTGGTCGTCGGGATCGGCGTGTGGGGCCTGATCTTCTGGTGCAGCTTCGCGTACCGCAAGAAGACCGACGAGCTGCCCAAGCAGGTGCGTTACAACCTGCCGATCGAGATCCTCTACACGGTCGTGCCGTTCGTGATCGTCGGCGGGCTCTTCTACTACACGGCCCGCGACGAGTCCAAGATCGACCAGACGCCCAAGCCGGACATGACCGTCTCGGTGGTCGGCTTCCGGTGGAACTGGGAGTTCGGTTACATCGAGAAGAACAGCGCCGGTAAGGACGTCGTCAAGGCGCAGGTCGTCGGCCGTCCCGGTCAGCCGGCGGTGCTGGTGCTGCCGACCGACCGCAGCATCCTGTTCAAGGAGACGTCGGCTGACGTCATCCACTCGTTCTGGATCATCGAGTTCAACTTCAAGCGCGACGTGATCCCGGGCCGGGTGAACCAGTTCGAGATCAGCAAGATCACCAGGACCGGCACCTTCATCGGCCGCTGCGCGGAACTCTGCGGCGTCGACCACGATCGGATGGATTTCATCGTGAAAGTCGTGCCAGCGAAGGTCTTCGACACCTACGTCGCGCACAACTATGACCCGAAGTACCTGACTGCCTCCGCCACGGGGAGCGCATCATGACGATCCTTCAAGAGCCGGCCCCAAGCGGCGGCATCGATCCCGCCGCCCCGGAGCACGTGCGCCACCTGCCCAAGCGGACCACGATGCTGGGCTACATCACGACGACCAGCCACAAGACGATCGGCGTGATGTACACCGTCACGGCGTTCATCTTCTTCGCGCTGGCCGGGGTGATGGCCGAGCTGATGCGGGCCGAGCTCGCGCGCCCGGGCCTGCAGTTCCTGTCCAACGAGCAGTACAACCAGCTCTTCACGATCCACGGCACCGTGATGATGTTCCTGTTCGCGCCGGCGCTGGCGTTCGGCTTCGCGAACTACATCGTGCCGCTGCAGATCGGCGCGCCCGACGTCTCCTTCCCGCGGCTCAACGCGCTGGCGTACTGGCTGTACGCCTTCGGCGGGACCATGGTCGTCGCCGGCTTCCTCACTCCCGACGGCGCTGCCGACTTCGGCTGGTTCGCGTATGCGCCGCTGAACAGCAGCCTGTATTCACCCGGCGTCGGTGCTGACCTGTGGATCTTCGGCCTCACGCTCTCGGGCCTGGGCACCATCTTCGGCGCGGTCAACCTGGTCACCACGATCCTGACGCTGCGCGCACCGGGCATGACCATGTTCCGGATGCCGATCTTCTGCTGGAACATGCTGATCACCGGCATCCTGGTGCTGGTCGCGTTCCCGGTCTTCGCAGCCGCGTCGCTGGCGCTCGCCGCTGACCGCCATCTCGGGGCGCACATCTTCGACGCGAGCAACGGCGGCGCAATCCTCTGGGAGCACCTGTTCTGGTTCTTCGGCCATCCCGAGGTCTACATCATCGCCTTACCTTTCTTCGGGGTGATTACCGAGGTCTTACCGGTATTCAGCCGAAAGCCATTGTTCGGCTACAAGGGCTTGGTCTTTGCGACCATCGGTATCGGCGCCCTGTCGATCGCCGTGTGGGCCCACCACATGTTCGCCACCGGCGCGGTGCTGCTGCCCTTCTTCGCGCTCTTGTCGTTCCTCATCGCGGTGCCCACCGGTGTGAAGTTCTTTAACTGGATCGGCACGATGTGGCGAGGCCAGCTGACCTTTGAGACCCCCATGCTCTGGGCGATCTTCTTCCTGGTGACCTTCCTGTTCGGTGGTCTGACCGGTGTGCTGCTGGCGAGCCCGCCGATCGACTTCCACGTCACCGACTCGTATTTCGTCGTGGCCCATTTCCACTACGTCGTCTTCGGGTCGGCGGTGTTCGGCGGTTATGCCGGGATCTATTTCTGGTTCCCGAAGATGACCGGACGAATGCTCGACGACCGATTAGGGAAGCTCCATGCCTGGACTCAGCTCATAGGCTTCCATATGACGTTCCTGGTCCAGCACTGGCTGGGCATCAAGGGCATGCCGCGAAGGGTCGCGGACTATTCGGCGACCGACGGATTCACCTCGCTGAATACGTTCAGCACCATAGGTGCGTTCCTGCTCGGGGCCAGCCAGCTGGTGTTCTTCTACAACGTCATCCGTTCCTACCGGCACGGAGAGCTGGCGAATTCTGACGACCCCTGGGGCTACGGCAATTCCCTGGAATGGGCCACGTCGTGTCCGCCTCCACGGCACAACTTTGTCTCGCTCCCACGTATCCGCTCCGAACGACCGGCATTTGACTTGCACTATCCAGAAGTCGCCGGCAGGGCTGATTACCATGCCTCCCCTGAGGCAGAAGTGGCAGGCGTGAGATGAAGGTCGAGGGACTCGTCTTCAGTGTCTTCACGTCATTCCTCGGCGTGACGGCGATCGTCTACTGGTACACGTCGAAGGATCCGACCGGAACGGCGGCGCTGGCGATTTCGGCGGGCCTCGGTCTGCTGATCGGTGGCTACTTACTGGTCACGGCCAAGCGCCTCGGGCCGCGCCCCTCTGACCTGGCCGATGCTGAGGTCTCCGACGGCGCCGGCGACCTCGGCCACTTCAGCCCGGGCAGCTACTGGCCGTTCTTCATCTCGATGTTCGCCGCCGTCATGCTGCTCGGAGCCATCGTCGGCATCTGGCTCGCCCTGATCGGGGCCATCGCGACCTTCGCGACCCTGATGGGCCTGATGTTCGAGCACTTCGTGAACCGGCTGTCGATCGAAGAGCAGTAAGAGCCTTCGCCCGCCCCACCGCGTCTTCCCCAGCGCACGCCCGGACGTTCCCTCCCGCTTACGTGAGGGATTCCGCGCGGCCTGAGCGCCGCGGCTAAGGCGAGCCTTTGGTCGTTATGAACACCGCTTAACGACCAGGGCCTGGCCTTAGCCGCTGACTTCTGGTGGCTGATTGCTGGTGGCTGGCCGACTCACACCGGGCGTAAGCGTGCTCCTGCCTCGAGGTCCCACGCCGGGACAGGAGTCAGTGCCGGTGAGCGGAGACGAGCGGCAGGCTAGTGCCTGCTGCCCGCCGATTCCTCGGGTGCCTTCTTGCCCTCGTCACCCGGGTCCACGAAGAAGCCGGACACGGCTCGACGGCCTCGGGTCAGCAGACCGCCGCCGTTGTGCCCGTTGTGGCTCGGGGCGTCGTCCAGTTCCACGGGCGTGAGCTCCATGTGCGGGGGAGCCGGCTTGGGCAGCGTGACCTCGACGAACTCGCCGGACGGCAGCTGGCGGACGATGCCCGTCTCGATGCCGTGTTCCTCCAGTTCTCGGTCCTTGGCCTGGAGTGAGTAGCAAATTCTTCGCGTCACGTAGAACGCTATTGGAGGCGCCGCGATGGCGGCGAAACGGCCACCCCAGGTCATCGCGTTAAGGCTGATGTGGAACGTGGTGGCGATGACATCGTTACCACCGCTGATCATCAGAACGCCATAGAACGCGAGCGCCATCGCACCGATCCCGGTGCGGGTGGGATTGTCGCGGGGTCTTTCGAGCAGATTATGGAATTCGCGATCGCCGGTGAATCTCTGTTCCAGCCATGGCCAGAGCGCCAAGCCGGTGAAGAGTAATCCGGGCATGACGACGGTCGGCCAGAAGATCGACGATATCGAGACTCCTGCACCGCGGAATTCCCACGGCAAGAACAGACGCGTAGAACCGTCCAGGAAGCCGATGTAGAAGTCAGGCTGCGAAGCCGCCGACACCTGCGACGGGTCGTACGGCCCGTAGAGCCACACCGGGTTGATCTGGGCGAGGCCACCAAGAGCAGCGCACATCCCGAACACCAGCATGAAGAACCCGCCGGACTTGGCCGCGAAGTGCGGGAACATCCGGTGACCCACCACATTGTTCTCGGTGCGCCCGGGGCCGGCGAACTGGGTGTGCTTCTGATGCCACATGATGCCCAAATGGGCGCTAATCAGCGCCAAAAGAATTCCGGGCACGAGCAAGATATGGACCACATACAAGCGTGGTATCAGACCTGTCCCCGGGAATTCGCCCCCGAAGAACAGATAACCGAGCCAGGTGCCGGCGATCGGGATCGACTCGATGACCGAATACATGATCCGCAGTCCGGTACCGGAGAGCAGGTCATCAGGAAGCGAGTAGCCGGCGAATCCTTCGAGCAGGGCCAGCACGAGAAGCGTGACACCGATCAGCCAGTTGATCTCACGCGGCTTGCGGAAAGCGCCGGTGAAGAACACCCGCATCAAGTGAATGATGATCGAGGCGACGAAAAGCAGCGCCGCCCAATGGTGGATCTGGCGAAAGACCAAGCCAGCGCGCACGTCGAACGACAAATGCACGGTGGAGGCGTAAGCCAGGCTCATCGGCACGCCCTCGAGGGGCGCATAGGAGCCGTGGTAAACGGTCTCGGTCTGGCTCGGGTCGAAGAAAAGCGTCAGATACGTGCCCGAGAGCAGCAGCACGATGAAGCTGTAGAGCGCAATCTCACCGAGCAGGAACGACCAGTGGTCGGGGAAGACCTTGTTCAGCGATTTGCGTATGAAATTAGAGGCGCCGAAGCGCTCGTCGGTCCCACGGTGCAGCTTCTGCACGGGGTTGAGGGTGCTCATCCACGCTCCCAGAAGGTCGGACCGACAGGCTGGTTGAAATCGCCCTTCGCGATGAAGTATCCCTCGTCGTCGATGGTTATCGCCAGTTGCGGCAGGGGCCGCGCGGCGGGTCCGAAAATCGGCCGACCATGGTCGGTCACGTCGAAGATCGACTGGTGGCACGGGCAGAGCAGGTGATGCGTCTGCTGCTCGTACAGCGAGACCGGGCACCCTGCGTGGGTGCAGATCTTGGAGAACGCGATGTGGTCGAAGTAAGTGCCGTTCTTGGCCGTTCCCTTGAGGTCTCCGGGCCGAAGCCGGAAGAGCAGCACGGTCGAATCGCCCTTGACCTGCAGCGACGGCTCCGGGTAGAAGCCGGGCTTGCCCTTGATCTGCTCATTCGCGATGCCAGGGAAGACGGTGACCAGGCCACCGGCAGCGATATCGCCGAGCTTGATGGCGCGTCCGGTCTGGTCGACCATCCGTACGCCCTTGATTTTCTTGCCTTCGCTGTCGGTGAGCGCAGCGGTGAAGCGCCAGCTGGTCTCCTCGAAGGCCTTCGGCCGGCGGCCGGTCAGCGGACCGAGGTTCAGGATCGGGACGACGCCGATCAGGCCGAGCGCACCGCCCGCCATGAGCAGAGAGCGCCGGATGATGGGGCGGCGCAGGATCCCTGAGGTCTGGACGCCGCGGGCGAAGGTCTGCTCCGTCGCCTCGATCTCCGCGGGGGTGGCGACGTGGGCCTCGCGGCTCTGAACGGCTTCCTCGTCGCCCATCAGCTGCTTGGCCCAGTGGATCAGGCCGATGCCCAGCCCGCCGAGCGCCAGTGCCATGAAGGTGCCGAGCAGCGGGGTGTAGTACTGCCGGTGCCGGTTACCGATCAGGTCGGTGACGACGAAGGCCAGCGTGCCGCCCACCGAGACCATGAACCAGAACGCGACGACGTACTCCGACCGCCGCTCGCGTCGCCGGTCGATGTCCTCGGTGTCGACATACCGCTGCGGCTCGACGTCACGCGCTTCGCCCTCGACGTAACTCGCCCCGCCATCGCCGGCCGAGGCGTCGGCGACGCTGCTGTCGGCTTTCACGACGCCGCTGGCGTGTACAGGCTCGGCCGTGTCGGCGGGATCGCCGTTACGGCCGATTCCCTGTGCCTCGCCCTTGGCGGTCACCCGGCCGGTGCGGGAGACCGGGTTCTTCAGGCGGTCGAGGATGCTCTCATGCGCCGGTCCTCCGGACTGCTCGTGGCCGGGCGCGTTCTCGTCGGGCTTCTCGCTCATGACGAGAATCTCGTTCCGATCCAGAGGGTGGCCACGACCAGACCTCCGAGGCCGATGATGATGGCCACGAGGCCCTCAGGTACCGGGCCGTAGTGGCCGATCGACGCGCCACCCGGGTCCTTGGGGTCGGTGACGAACTGCACGTACTTGATGATCGAGGCGACCTGCGCGTCATCGAGCTGCTTGTCGCCGAACACCGGCATTTGCTCCGGACCGGTACGGATCGCCTCGGCAATCTGGACCGCGGTCGCCTGGCCGAGCCAGGGAGCGTTCTTGCCGTAGGAAAGTGCGCCGCCCTGGCCGACGGCCTGGTGGCACGAGGCGCAGTTGGTACGGAACAGCGCGCCACCCTCGGCGATCTTGGCGCCGTTCTCGACCGTCGCGGCATCGGGCTTCGCCGGCCCGGGGGCGAGCGATCCGATGTAGGCGGCCAGCTGATCGATCTGGGTCTGGTTGTACTTGGGCGCGTGACGCTCGGACTCCGCCTGCGGCTTGGCGAGCGGCATCCGGCCGGTACCGACCTGGAAGTCCACCGCCGCCTCACCGACACCGATCAGGCTCGGCGCCTGATTGCCGCCCTCCGCGGAAAGCCCGTGGCACGACGAGCAGCCGGCCAGGAACAGGGCGCGTCCGAGCCGCACCTGCTCGTTGGCGGCCGCTGAGTCAGCTGCCTGCCCGCCGGGCGCGAACGCCGCCCAGAGGAAGCCGGTGGTCATCAGCGCCAGCACGATCACGATGCCCGCGGGCAGCTTGCGCTTACGCCCTTGCCTGCTGGGCTTTCGGGACCTGCCGGATTGCTTGTGCCCGGAAGGGGCGGCCTCAGCCGAGGGAACAGCGGGGGTCACGGCGCTCGCTTCGAGGGTCATTTGAGGAGGTAAATGGTCGCGAACAGGGCCACCCAGACGACGTCGACGAAGTGCCAGTAGTAGGACACGACGATCGCGGAGGCGGCATGTTCAGGGGTGAACTCTCCGAACTTTGTGCGGGCTAACACCACGAGGAAGGCGACGAGCCCGCCCGTGACGTGTAACGCGTGGAAGCCGGTGGTCAGGTAATACACCGAGCCGTAGGGATGCGACGAGATCGAGAACGTGTTTTCACCGAAGTACTCGTTCATCTGGCCGCCGACGAACGCGGCGCCCATGAGGAAGGAGATGACGAACCAGACCCGCAGCCGGTAGACGTCACCGCGCTCGGCGGCGAACACCCCCAACTGGCAGGTGACGCTCGACAGCACCAGGATCGTCGTGAACGTCAGCGCGTAGTAGACGTGCAGATCGACCGGCCCGACATGGCCCGGTCCCACGCCGTGCAGCGGAGGCCAATCGAACGGGGCCTCAGAGCGGACCGTGAAGTACATCGCGAACAGTGCCGCGAAGAACATCAGCTCAGACGACAGCCAAATGATCGTTCCGACCGACACCATTGACGGACGGGTAGCCGAACCATGAGGCGGCGCCTTATCGAGTGCCGGTGCTGCTGCTGCTGCCACAGGCGCATTCTGGCAGACCGACAGGGTTATTGCGGGCAACGGGGGCGCCAATCCGGCGCCGCAGCCGCCGAGTGTCAGGCGGCGGGACCTCTGAGGGCCAGATCTGCCAGCAACGACAGGCGGGTTGTGCCCGTGATCGGGGTGCTTTCGGCGTACTCCGGATGCTCCACGACCAGCTCTACGGGCACCTGTGGGTCGCGGAAAGCGTCGCGCTGCTCGTCGCTCAGTGTGAAACGCACTACATGGACGCTCACCGTGTCGCTGGGCTGCTCGAGATCCTCGTCGAGGCCGCGAAGCTCGACCGCCGCGGCGTGGGACGGCTCGCCTTCAGGGTCGATCGCCGACGGCCCGATCGCCAGGCTCACGGCGTTCTGGATGCCGTGCAGGCGCGCCAGCTCATCGCGTACGTCAGCCCCCTGCTCGAGCTCGACGAACATGGTGGCGCAGAGCTCATGGCTGCTGGGTGCCATCCGCCCGTAGAGCTCGATCTCGTGGCCGACCTCCGCGGGGTCGGTGATGCGCTCGACGAAGACCATTTCCTGCACCTGGTAGCGCAGCGTCTCCAGGTTCTCGAACTCGAACAGGAGCATGTCGCCGACGCGGACGCGGCGCTCGGCGCGGATGGGCATGACACGAGCGCGTTCGTCGGCGCGACGCTCGCCGTAGCTGTGATGGTCGGTGGTGATCTGGGTTGCGGTCAGCATGTCCTGCCTCCAGTCGTTGGGGCCGTCGTAGGTGCGGTCGTGACGGCGCAAGGGCCGGAGCTGTCGCCAGCGCCGGCCCTTGCGGGTGGATCTCAGAACGAGGCGTCCGCCTAGGCGGCGGTTTCCTCGGTGCGAACCCGATCGAGGGCCTTCTGGAAGCGGCCGGCGTGGGTCTTCTCGGCCCGGGCGAGCGTGGCGAACCAGTCGGCGATCTCATCGAAACCCTCGTCGCGAGCGGTCTTCGCGAAGCCGGGGTACATCGCAGTGAACTCGTAGGTCTCGCCGGCGACTGCGCTGACGAGGTTCTTCTCCGAGTCGCCCACGGGCTCGTCGGTCGCCGGGTCGCCCACGGCAGCCAGGAAGTCCATGTGGCCGAACGCGTGGCCGGTCTCGCCCTCCGCAGTGTCGCGGAACAGGCCGGCCGTCTCGCTGTCACCCTCGATGTCGGCGCGACGTGCGAAATATAGGTAACGCCGGTTGGCCTGGCTCTCGCCGGCGAACGCGGCCTTGAGGTTGTCGTGGGTCTTGCTGCCTGCGAGGTCAGCCATTCATTTCCTCCTGGTGGGGTGATCGTTGAACTTGACATTCGGGGCAAAGTCCGTGGAACTGCAGGTCGTAATGGCTGATGGCGTAGCCCGTGCTGGCGGTGACCTGGTCGAGCAACTCGCCCGGCAGGGCGCTCTGGATGTCGCTCGCGGCTCCGCACCCGGTGCAGACCAGGTGGTCGTGACGGGCGGTATTGCCGTCGTAGCGCGAGGAGGTGCCGTCACCCAGCGAAAGCTCGAGCGCCAGGCCATTGGCGACGAGCAGCGCCAGCGTGCGGTAGACGGTCGCCGGGCCGATGCCGGGCGACGTCACCCTGACGCGCTCGAAGACCTCCGCGGCCGTGGGATGGTCGGTGGCCGACTCGAGAACCTCGAGGACGGCGCGCCGCTGAGGTGTGGACCTCCACTGCGCGTCAACCGCCGGAGCGTCAGACGCCGGAGCGTCGAACGTCGGGGTATCAAGCATGGGCCACCTCCCTGAACGGGGCAGAAGGACGGTATTGATAACGAGTATCAGTATCACAAATGTATGGCCGCAAAGCAAAAGCTGACGCCGGCACGGCGCGGTCGGCGGTAGCGGGTCCGGTAGCCTTCCGCCTGATCAGCAACACTTCCGGCAGGACTCCGGTCCGTCCCTTCTGAGGTGGCCATTCCCGTATGAGCACGGTGCTCGTTTACAGCGATGACCCGGCGGTCCGGGAGCGGGTACGGATCGCCGTCGGGCGCCGTCCCGACCCGTCCATGGATCCGATCGACTGGCTGGAAGCCGACGACGGCGGCGCGCTCGTCACGCGGGTCGACGAGGGCGGGGTCGACGTCTGCATCCTGGACGGCGAGGCCGCCCCCGAAGGTGGGATGGGCCTGAGCCGGCAGTTGAAGAACGAGATCGCCGACTGCCCGGCGATTCTGCTGCTCGTGATGCGCAAGGACGACCATTGGCTCGCCCGGTGGTCATTGGCTGACGCGTGGGTTCAGATGCCGATCGATCCGGTGGGGCTCACCGATGTGCTCGTCGGGCTGTTGCGTGAGCGGGT
Organism: Frankiaceae bacterium; assembly: GCA_036272075.1. Lineage (GTDB taxonomy): Bacteria > Actinomycetota > Actinomycetes > Frankiales > Frankiaceae > DATAZK01. The sequence goes on along the minus strand of DATAZK010000076.1, from coordinate 24,508 downwards.
CAAGCCGCTGCCCGCGCCGGCCGCGGGTGATGAGCTTGTCCACCGCCACTAGTTCGCCGCTGTTTTGAACGCCCCCGGATCGCCCACCTGGCCCACGCTGATCGCTCAGCTCATGGCCGGCAACCCGTTGCCCGCCGCGGATACGGCCTGGGCCATGGGCGAGATCATGGACGGCGCCGCGACCGGGGCCCAAGTGGCCGGCTTCGTCGTCGCGTTGCGCTGCAAGGGCGAGACCTCCGCCGAGGTCGACGGTTTCGTCAGCGCCATGCTCGAGCGGGCTTTGCCGATGCCGCTTGCGGAGTCCTGGCGATCAGCAGCCGTCGACACTTGCGGGACGGGTGGCGATCGCAGCGGCACCGTCAACATCTCCACGATGGCGGCGATCATCGTCGCAGCTGCTGGGGTGCCGGTCGTCAAGCACGGCAACCGTGCCGCGACCTCGCGAGCCGGCTCGGCAGATCTGCTGGAAGCGCTCGGCATCGCGATCGATCTGGAGCCGGCGGGGGTGGCGCGCTGCGTCGAGCAGGTCGGCATCGGCTTCTGCTTCGCGCCGCGCTTTCACCCGGCGCTGCGCCACGCAGCAGGGGCACGAAGCGAGCTCGGGGTGCCGACCATCTTCAACGTCCTCGGCCCCCTCACCAATCCGGCCCGGATCACCCGGCAGGCCATCGGTGTCCCGCAGGCGTGGCTCGGGCCGGTGCTCGCCGGCGTGCTGGCCCGGCGTCACGCTTCAGCCCTGGTCTTTCGAGGCGACGACGGCCTGGACGAGCTCACCCCCGGCACTCGCTCGGCGGTGTGGGTGGTCACCGACGGGCAGGTCAGTGAGGACGAGCTGAATCCGGCCGAGCTCGGGCTCGCGCCCGCCACGGTCGAGGATCTGCGGGGCGGCGATGCGGCGCACAACGCCGAGGTGGCCCGGGATGTGCTGGCCGGCGGTGGGACGCAGGCGGTCCGCGACGCCGTCGCCCTGAATGCCGCTGCCGGTCTCGTCGCGGCGCAAGGGACTACCCACGAACCGGTCGTCGACCAGCTGCGGCCCGCCCTCGCGCGGGCTCAGGAGGTGCTGGCGTCGGGCGAGGGGCTCGACGTCGTGCAGCGGTGGATCAAGGCGTCGAACGCCTGATCCAGCGCCGGAGCGTCAGGCCGGCTCGTCGGACCCGAGGCTGAAAGCGGCCTGCAGATCGTGGCTGCTGTAGGCGCGGAAGGCGATCAGGGTTTCGGTATGGCTGACGCCCGAGACCTTGCTCATCCGGTCAGCGATCACATCAGCCAGCTGCTCGTGATGGCGGACGCGCACCATGGCCACCAGATCGACCTCACCGGTGACGGAGTACACCTCGCTGACGCCCTCGAGCGCCGCGATGGCCTCGGCGACCTCGGGGATCCGCTCGACTGCCGCCTTGATCAGCACCACTGCCGTGACCACGAATCGACCCTATCCGGCAGGCCAGCGGCCGGGGCCGACCGGACCCGCGGGTCTGACCGGTCGGGCGCCGCCTTCGGCACGAGCCGGCCGGGTGCTCGGGCGGGTGTTTCGCCGCTCGGGCTTCCCGAGCGGGATGGCTGCCCGCTCACTCGCGGCAACGAGCCACTCGCGGTGACCGCCGGCGCCGAAAGCTGGGGAGGCCCACGTACCCGAGCACTCGACCAGCCGAGCACCCGGACGCTCGAGCCATCGCAGCACGCACTCGACCTCTTCGGCGCTGGCTGCGGGTAGCGGGCCGGGCCCGGGAACCACCGTCTCGGCCGTGGCTTTCAGCGCGGTCACGTAAGGCCATACCCCGGCGCCGGCCGGCGATCGACCCGAGGCCACGAGCCGGCCGTAGCGAATGACCGACAGCTCCCAGCCGCCGGATCCGTCGGGCATTGCTGCCACCATCTCCTCGACACCGGCCAATGCGCCGAGCCGCTGCCGCCTTGCTGCTGCGCGCACGAACGCGATGAGCCGATCCCGATGGCGCCCGGCGTCTTCGAAGCGTCCCGCCGCGGACAGCCGCTCCATGCGCCGCCTCAGCGCCTCGACGACGATGCTCGGATCAGCCGTGATGGCCTGCTCCGCGGCGGCGACATGGACCGCGTAATCCTCGCGGCTCTGCGCTCCCGTGCAAGGAGCGCCGCAGCGCGCCAGCTCGGCGAGCACGCAGGCCGCCCGATGCGCCGAGACGGCAAGCCGCCCGCCGCATTGGCGCAGCGGCAACGCCTCGTGCAACGCGATGGCGGCGAGCTCGGCGAGCCGGGTGGAACCGAACGGGCCCAGATAGGTGGCCCCGTCCTCGCGTACCAGCCGGACCTGCGAGAGCCGCGGGAACGGCTCGACCGTGAGCTTCAGCCAGACCGAGCGCTCCGGCCACCGCGACCGGCGGTTGTAGCGGGGCTTGTGCTCGGCGATCAGGCGCAGCTCGCGGACCTCGGCCTCCAGCGAGTGGGCGCACGGCACGGCGTCGATCGACTCGGCGATACCGACCATCTCGGCCATGCGGGTACGCAACTCGCTGGCCGTGAAGTAGGAGCGCACGCGGGTGCGGACGTGGCGCGAGGTCCCGATGTAGAGCGCCCGGCCCTGCGCGTCACGGAAGAGGTAGACGCCCGGGCCGATCGGAAGGTCGTCTGCCAGGTGTCGCTTGCGGCGCACGGCCGCCGGCACCATGCCGGTGAACGTGCGCAGCTCATCCATCGTCGTGACCCCGAGCGGGCCGAGCCGCTCGAACAGGCCATGCAGCACGTCAACCGTGGCGCGGGCATCAGCGAGGGCCCGGTGGCACGGCTGCTCGGCCGCCCGGAAGTACACCGCCAGGGTCGCAAGCTTGCAATTGGGGGTCTCGTCACGCGTGAGGATGCGACGGGCGAGCAACGCGGTGTCGACCACTTCGAACGCCGGCCACGTCATGCCGAGCTGCTCGCACCCGGCACGCAGAAAACCCATGTCGAACGGGGCATTGTGGGCCACCAGCACGCAGCCCCGGGCGAATTCGAGGAATGCCGGGAGGACTGCCGACGGCCGCGGTGAGCCCGCCACCATCGCATCGGTGATGCCCGTGAGCACGGAGATGAACGGGGGGATCTCGGCTGAGGGGCGAACGAGTGTGGCGAACTCGCCGAGCACCTCACCGCCGCGCACCTTCACGGCGCCGATCTCGGTGATGTCGCAGCCGGCCGGCGCGCCGCCCGTGGTCTCCAGGTCGACGATCACGAACGTGAGCTCCCGCAACTCGCGCACCGGGCGCTCGGAGGCGGGGATCGCCTCGTCGAGCAACGGCTGGCGGGCAAGCGACGCCTGCGCGGGTGACATGATCGAACGGTAGGAGCCGCCACCGACAAAATCGGGTAGGCGCGGCCGAAGCGCACTCAAGTGACCGCACTGCAGCCTCATAGGCTGCGACGCATGCCGACCGTCTTCACCCGGATCATCCAGCGGGAGCTACCCGGCCGCTTCGTCTACGAGGACGACCACTGCGCGGCCTTCCTGACCATCGCACCGGTGACGCCCGGGCACACGCTGGTCGTCACGCGCCGCGAAGTGGATGACTGGCTGGAGCTGACCCCCGACGAGCGCAACGCGCTATGGGCGGCGTGCGCGAGCGTCGGCAAGGCGATCGATCGGGTCTTTCATCCCGGCAAGGTGGCCGCCATGCTCGTCGGCCTCGAGGTCCCGCACGTGCACGTCCACCTGATACCGATCAACAGCGAGTCCCAGCTCGATTTCTCCAAGGCCGACCCGAACACCGACCCGGCGGCGATGGACCAGGTCGCAGCAGCAATCTCCGCAGCGATCTGAGCGGGGGTCAGTCGCGACTGACCGGCTCCTGACCCGACTCCGCGCCCCTGCCCAGGCGCGGGAGCCGGGTGCGGCGGCGCAGTTGCGCGGGGGCCAGGTCCGGCGACGTGGGTGCGGGGATGGTCGGGCCGGTGTCGGCGGCCTGCAGCCGGAGCGCGAAGGTGGTGCCTTCGCCCAGCCCGCTCTGCACGGTCACGGTGCCGCCCATCGCTTCGGTCAGGCTGCGGACGATGTAGAGCCCGATTCCGGTCCCCCCGAAGCGCCGGGTGCCGCTCGCGTCGGCTTGCCAGAACTTCTCGAAGCAGTGCCGGACGGTCTCGGGATCCATGCCGACACCCGCGTCGGTGATCTCCAGGACCACCGCGACATCGCCGTCGCGGTGCGCCCTCACCACGACGGGCTCGCCGCCGGGGGAGTACTTGACCGCGTTGTCCAGCAGGTGGTCGACGACCGTCGTGACCGCCGCCGGATCCCCGAACACCGACGGCAGGTCGTCGGGCAGGTCGACCTCGAACGGCCGGTCGGTCGCTTCACCCAGTTCCGCGGCGCGCTCGTAGACGAGGGGAATCAGGTCGACGGCCGTGCGGTCCACCTCAGCGCGTCCGGCCTCGATACGACTCGAGAGCAGCAGCCGGTCGACGACCCGGGCAAGCTCTTCCCCGCGGCGGCGGATCGAGGCGAGCGCTTCGCGCTGCTTCTCCGGCGGGAGCTGGCGGGTGGTCAGCGTCTTGGCGAATCCGTTGATGACGGTGAGCGGAGTCTTCAACTCGTGCGAGGCGGTGGCGAGAAAGAGCGTCTTGGCCTCGTCCGCCTGCTTGAGCCGGCTGATGTCACGGATGCTGTGCACGACCTCGATGTCAGGACCGTCGGCGGCGGGCAGCGGGCTCACGCTGACCAGCAGCGGCTGACGTTCCCCATCCCTTCCGGGACGCCAGGCCTCGAAGTCATGGTCGGTTCCGCTCGGGTCGTCGGCAGTTTCTGAGCCCGGCGACGCACCGGCCGAACCGACGAAGCCCTCGGTGCCGAGCGCGAGCAGTTGGCAGCCTTGCCGGCAGTCCAGCCGGCGTTCCCCGACGTGCAGCCGCAGGGCATCGCCGCACAGCCGACCCGAGAGCGGCTGGTCGCTGCCGAGCACCCGGTCCGCCGCCGGATTGGCCGTGAGGACGCGACTGCTCGAGTCGGTCACCACCACTGCGCTGGCGACGGCGTCGAGCACGGCGTCGGCCCGTGTCTTTGCTTGGACGAAGCGCTGCTCGGCTCCCCGCGAGCGGGTCGTCGCCCGCTTGACGATGAGCAGCACGCCGATGACCAGTACGGCGAACAGGGCGAAGCGGGCTGCCGTGAAGCGCTGCCCGGCGGGCAACTGTGATTGCACGGAAAGGCTGAGCGCGAGAGTGAAGCCGCCGAGCGCCCAGGTGGGCACCTCGGGGCAGGTGTAGGCGGCGAACGCGGCAATGATCGGGTAGCAGGACGTCAGACCGATGCCCTGGTGGAGCAGCGCCTGAGCGGTCGCCAGCATGACCAGGTCGCTGACCGCTCCCACCAGCAGCACCGTGCTGCTGCGCGTACGAAAGTTGGCGATCAGCAGCACGATGGACAACGGGAGCCAGGCCGCTGAGACGATCAGCAGCCAGAGCCGGGTGTCCGGCTTGTGGGCCGCGATGAACAGGGCGCCGATGCAGATCGCCAGCCCCACCAACACCCGCAGCACCGCGAAGGCGCGTACCAACCCTGGGTCGTCGGCCCGATAGGTCGAACTGCCGGCCCCCGCGGGGGATGAGGCCCAGCGCGTCGGGCTCACCTCGGGCCGCCTTTCCGAGCGGGCTGGAGCACCAAGTGTGCAACGTTGCGCTTCTGGATGTGAGCTGGATTAGGTGTTTTGCGCCTTATAACCTAGATCGCCGCGGAAGGTGACGCCGTCCGGCGATTGCGCTGCTCTGGCGCACTTAGGCTCGGTGTCAGGAAGCTGTTGACCGAAGCCTGATCTTGCGAGGAGCTCGCCGTGCCCGTTGCTCAGCCCGGTCCGGAAAGCCGCTGGCGGTGCGGTGCGTGCGGCAACCTCACCCGCTTCGACGTGGTTCGCACGCTGCGATCGCGTGAATTCGTCCATGTGAGCCTGGCCGGTGACCAGGAGGTCCAGGAGCGTGAAGTGCTTTCGGAGACCATCGAGCGGGTCACCTGCCGCTGGTGCGCGGCTGTCGACAGCGTCGTCCTCGAACCTCGTCCCGATCACCAGGAGCAGTTGGGCGCGGTAGATCGGGCGGCTGCGGTGCCCGACGGCGAGTCGTGACCTCGGGGCTTCCCCCGAGCGTCCGGACGCGTGTCATCGCCCTCGCCGATGAGACGCTCGCGGCAATGCAGGAGGACGACGTCCCCGCTTCGCTGCGAGCCATCCGGCGTTTCACGCCGGCCAAACGGACCCGCCTGGGGGCTCCGACCATCGGCGCGGCGCTGGAAAATGACCCGGCCTTTCGCGCGGCAGTTCAGGCTCGCGTTCGCGACGGTCTGCCTGACCTGGCCTCGGCTGTCGATGCCGGGTCAGAGGTGCCCGCGGTGCCGGCGGCTGACGTCGCCGCCGTCGCGTACGTGCTGGACGCGCCTGATTGGCGGGCCCGGGTGGAGGCGTTGCGCCTACCCGCGACGGCCGGGGCCGGTGACCGGGAGACGGCGGATCGGCGCCACGAGAAGCGAGAGGCCGCCCGGGCCGCAGCGCGTGAGGAGGCAGCCCGGCTGCGCGACGAAGTCGCCGGGCTGCGGCGCGAGCTCGACGAGGTCCGGCGCGCACTCGGCCGTGCGGAGAGCGCCGTGCGACGTTCAGGACAGTCGCTCGAAGAAGCCCAGGCCCGGGCGGCGAACGTCGAAACGCAGAAACAGTCGCTGGAACGCGAACTCTCGGCCGAGGTGCGAAGGCTGCGCGGGCGGCTTCGCGATGCGGAGGCCAGCGCCGCGGCGGCCCGCCGCGGGACGCGCTCGGACCGCGACGCCCAGGGCGCCCGGCTGCGGGTGCTGCTGGACACGGTGACCTCCGCGGCCGCCGGCCTGCGCCGCGAGCTCGATCTGCCGGCCACGATCGTGCGTCCGGTTGACCTGGTCGCCGAGGGGGAGACCGTCGCTGAGAGCTCCCCGCTCGGCGAGACGCTGGCGGCGTTGCGGCGAGGCCGGGCGGGCGATGATCCGGCGCTGGTCGATGAGATCCTTGCCGTTCCCGGGATCCATCTGATCATCGACGGCTACAACGTGACCAAGCTCGGCTACGCGTCCCTCACTTTGGAGGATCAGCGCAGCCGGTTGCTCGCCGGCCTGGGTGCGCTGGCGGCCCGCTCCTCGGGAGTCGAACTGACGTGCGTCTTCGACGCCACGGCCGCCGCTGCGCGTCCGGTGGCGGCCGGTACACCGCGGGGAGTCCGGGTGCTCTACAGCGCCCTCGGGGAGCTCGCGGACCAGTTGATCGTGCGGCTGGCCGCAGCGGAGCCGCAAGGGCGGCCGGTCGTGGTCGTCACCAATGACCGCGAGGTCATCGAAACCGTCCGCCGCTCCGGCGCCGAGGCGTTGCCATCGGCGGCGCTGCTGGGCCGGCTCGACCGGGGGTGAGCACGGCGGCCCTGGCAGGTTCCCGCGGTTTTGTCGGACCCCCCTCCTAGCGTCGGCGCCGTCCCGGTAGGACGCCGGGCGCGAGGAGGTGGGTCCATGATCATCGATTGCGCTACGTGCATCGGTCGCCCGACCGAGTGCGGTGATTGCGTGGTGAGCGTCGTGCTCGGTTCTCACGCGGGCGGCGTTGATCTCGATGCTGACGAGCAGACGGCACTCGCCGTGCTCGCCGGTTCCGGGTTGGTGCCTCCGCTGCGTCTGATGCCTGCCGAGATCCCGGTCGGCGATCCGCGGGAGCGGCGGTCTGCGGAGTCCGATCGTGGGACGGCTACTCGGTGGTCTCGGCGGCCGCGTGCCGGCTGATCCGCGGTCTGGCCCCGCTCTCGTACGATCCGCAGCGTGGCCAGGTGTGCGTGATGAGCCGCACGCTCGTCATCACCAATGACTTTCCCCCGCGGGTCGGCGGCATCCAGTCGTTCGTGCACAGCCTGGCGAGCCAGCTTCCGCCGGATGAACTGGTCGTCTATGCCTCACGCTGGGAGGGGGCAGAGGCATTCGACCAGGCGCAGCCGTTTCCTGTGGTGCGCCACCCGACGTCGCTCCTGTTGCCGACCAGGGGGGCGTTGCGGCGGGCGCGTGCCATCGCCACTGAATACCAGTGCGATTCGGTCTGGTTCGGCGCGGCGGCACCACTCGGCCTGCTGGCCCGGCCCCTGCGTCGCGATCCCGGCATCGGCCAGATCGTCGCCAGCACTCATGGCCATGAGGTCGGGTGGGCGAAGCTGCCGGCCGCGCGCCAGCTGCTCGCCCGCATCGGGAGGGACTGCGACACCGTCACCTACCTCGGCGAGTACACGCTGCAGCGGCTCGTCGCCGCCTGCGGGCCCGAGACACACTTCGAGCGTCTCCCGAGCGGGGTCGATACGGCGGCCTTCTCACCCGACGCCGACGGTGCCGGAATCCGCAGCCGCTACGGGCTTTCCGGCCGGCCGGTGGTGGTCTGCGTCAGCCGACTGGTAGCGCGCAAGGGCCAGGACGTGCTGATCCAGGCGCTGCCCGAGATCCGGCGCCGGGTACCCGATGCGGCCCTGCTGCTCGTCGGGGGAGGTCCCCACCGCAAGCAACTCGAACGCATGGTGACGGAAGGAGGCCACGAGCGCGACGTCATCTTCAGCGGCTCGGTGCCCTTCGCCGAGCTGCCTGCGCATTACGCGGCCGGAGACGTTTTCGCGATGCCCTGCCGCAGCCGGCTGCACGGGCTGGAGGTGGAGGGCCTGGGCATCGTCTACCTCGAGGCCAACGCCTGCGGGCTGCCGGTGGTCGCCGGCGACAGCGGGGGAGCGCCCGACGCGGTGCTGGAGGGAGTGACCGGCCACGTCGTCGACGGCCGCCAGGTCGGGGAGGTCGCCTCCCGCGTCAGCGAGCTGCTCGAAGACGACGGCAAGCGCACCACGATGGGTAGGGCCGGGCGGGAGTGGGTGTCGCGGGAGTGGCAGTGGCCGACGCTCGGGGCCCGGCTTCGCGAGCTGCTGCGGCCCACCTGAAGCGCGGGACGATCCCAGGGCTAGTGGTAGAGCGCGTCGACCTCGCTCGAGAACTCCTTCATCACGACGGTGCGCTTGAGCTTGAGCGACGGGGTGAGCTCGCCGCCCTCCTCGGTGAAGTCCACCGGCAGGATGACGAACTTGCGGATGGCTTCCGCCTTGCTCACCGCGTGATTGGCTTCATCGACGGCGCCCTGGATCGCGGCGAGCATCTCGGGGTCCTCGGTGAGGTCGGCGACCGGGGTGTCCAGCGGCTTGTCATGGGCCTTGAGGAACGCCGGGATCGCGTCGACGTCGAGTGTGATCAGGCAGGCGATGAACGGCTTCGCATCGCCGACCACGACGCACTGGCTCACCAGGGCATGGGCCCGCAGCCGGTCTTCGAGCACGGCCGGGGCGACGTTCTTTCCGCCGGCGGTGACGATCAGCTCCTTCTTGCGTCCGGTGATCGACAGGTAGCCATCGGCGTCGAGCTCGCCGATGTCACCGGTGTGCAGGAAGCTGTCCTCGTCGACGGCCTCCTTGGTCGCGGTCTCGTTGTGCCAGTAGCCGCGCAGGATGTGAGCACCCCGGATCAGGACCTCGCCGTCCTCGGCGATCCGGATCGTCGTTCCCGGCACGGGCCGTCCCACCGACCCGACGCGGATCGCGTGCGGAAGGTTGACACAGGCGCCGCCGGTGGACTCGGTGAGGCCGTATCCCTCGCAGACCGTGATGCCGATGCCGCGGAAAAAGTGGCCGAGGCGGGCACCCAGCGGTCCGCCGCCGCTGACCGCGTAGGTCACCTTGCCGCCGAGCAACGCGGTGATCTTGGAGTAGACGAGCCGGTCGAAGAGCGTGTGCTGGGCCTTCAGCAGCGCCGGGACCCGGCCGGTCTGCAGAGCCTGGCTGTACTTGATGGCCACCTGCTCGGCCTGATCGAAGATGCGGCCCTTGATCGGGCTCTCGGAGTGGGCCTTCGTCTGGGCGCCGTTGAAGATCTTCTCGAAGATGCGCGGCACCGCGAGCACGAAGGTCGGCTGGAAGACGGCCAGGTCGGGCAGCAGGTTCTTGATGTCGGCCGTGTGGCCGAGGACGACCCGCTTGGCGACGCAACCGACCTGGATCAGCCGGGCGAAGACGTGTGCCAGCGGCAGGAAGAGCAGTGTCGACGCGCCCTCGACCTCGAAGAGACGATCCAGGCCGCTGGTCGTCGACGCCACATCGAAGACGAAATTGCCGTGGGTCAGCTCGCAGCCCTTGGGACGGCCCGTGGTGCCGCTCGTGTAAATGATCGTGGCCAGGGTGTCTCCCCGCAGCGCGGACCGGCGGGTCTCGACCTCGGAGTCGGGGATTTCACTTCCCGCAGCGGCAACGGCTTCGAGGCCGCCGCCGTCGATCTGCCAGATGTCACGCAATTCGGGAGCCTGATCGCGTACCTCGGTGGCGATGGAGTGGTGCAAGTCGGTCTCGGCGATCATCGCGACGGAGCCGGAATCGCTGAGGATCCAGGCGACCTGCTCGCTGCTCGACGTCTCATAGATCGGCACCGTCACGGCGCCTGCGCACCAGATCGCGTAGTCAGCCAGGGTCCACTCGTAGCGCGTCTTGCTCATCAGGGCCACCCGCTCGCCGGGCGACACACCCTTGGCGATCAGTCCCTTGGCCAGCGCACGGACCTCGCCGACGAACTGATTCCAGGTGACCGATACCCAACCGTCAGCGGTGCGCCGGCGCAGGCCGACCTGCTCGCCGGCTTCCTGGGCATTCAGAAACAGGGCGTCGGTGAGGTTGGCCTCGTCAGTGACCGACTGGAGCGTCTCCCGCCTGGCCGGCACGGTTAGTTCTCGCACGAGTGCTCCCCTCGAGACACGCGTCTGGCACTGGTTCAACACCAATTGCACAGCTCGGCGAGCGGCGGCGCTGCCGGACCACAAAGGCTACCGGCAAGTAGGGCGCGCTGTGGCAGCCGTCACTCGGCAGGAGGGTGACAACCGGCTTTGACGGGGGCTGTTGTTCATTACCGGGCCCAACGAGCCGATCAGGATGGTGTGGAGATTGACCGTTGCCCAGGATGCGGGGCCAAAGTGCGCCTGGATTCGTCCTGGTGCACCCTCTGCTACCAGGACCTTCGCCCTGCCGCCCAGCTGGTGACGACGCCCGCACCGCAGACCGCAGACGCCGGCGACCTGCCTGCCGCACCGTTGGTGGAAGCGTCGCTCGAGTCGGCTACGGGCGACTGGCCGGCCGCTGTCGACGCCGGAGAAATCGTCGACGCTGAACTCGTGGACGAGGGCAAGATCTTCGCGCCGCGCGACGGCGCTCATGATTCCGACGAGGCGACCCTGGCCGCGCTGGATGCCGAACTGAAAGAGGACGGCGAACCCAGCCGCCTCGCAGCTCTGACCTGGTCGTGCAAATGCGGGGAGATCGTCTCCTTCGCTGACAACGGATGCCCGGTCTGCGGCGGATCCTTCCTCGGCGACCTTCAAGATGGCCCTGGTGGCCGGCACCGTCCCGGGCACGCCGCACTCCAGTGGCTTCCGGAATCTCGTCAGGTCCGGCTGGCCTTGTCGGCGTTCCTGGCCATCGCGATCGCGGTGTTCATCCCGCTGTTCGCGACCCTGTTCGGCTGACGCCGCGGGCATATGCCTATATGCCCCTGTTCGGCGCGGACCCGCGGGTAGCCTCTTTGCTTCCGGGGATGGCTGGTAGTCGTCCGCCGTTCCAAGGAGGCCGTCGCGTGCCCGATCACGCCAACGAGAGCATGACGATCAAGGCTGATCCCGCGAAGATCATGGCTGTCATCGCCGATTTCCCGGCCTATCCGGAGTGGGCCGGGCCGGTGAAGAAGATGGACGTGCTCGAAGAAGGCCCCGGCGGCCGGGCGAAGGCGGTCCGCTTCCACGTCGAGATCATGGGTCTGGCTGACGTCTACACCAACGAGTACACCTGGGATGGCGACCGCCGGGTTGACTGGACCATGCGTGAAGGCCGGTCGCAGAAGAGCCAGGTCGGCTCGTATGAGATGAAACCGGCCGCCGGCGGCGCCACGACCGTCACCTATGACCTCACCGTCGAGATCGCGATCCCCGTCCCGGGCCTCATCCGCCGCCGCATCCAGGCCAAGATCGTCGACACTGCGCTGAAGGATCTCAAGAAGCGCTGCGAGGCTTGAGCACCCGGGCCCGGGCAGGAGTCGCGTAAGTGCGCGTCCTGCTGTTCACCGGAAAAGGCGGCGTCGGCAAGACGACCGCGGCGGCAGCGACCGCCGTGTCGGCAGCGGCGCGCGGCATGAAGACGCTCGTGATGTCGACCGACCCGGCGCATTCACTCGCTGACGCGTTCGGGGTGCCGCTCGGCGCCGATCCCACCGAGATCGACACCGGCCTGGCCGGCATGCAGATCGACGCCCAGTCCAGCTTCGAACGCTCATGGCGGCAGGTCCAGGGCTACCTCATGCAGGTGCTGGCGAAGGCCGGCATCGATCCGATCGAAGCCGAGGAGCTCACGGTCCTGCCGGGCGCCGACGAGGTGCTCGCACTGCTGGCCGTACGCGAGCAGGTCGAGTGCGGACGCTGGGACCTGGTCGTCGTCGATTGCGCACCGACGGCCGAGACGCTGCGCCTGCTCGCCCTGCCTGACGCGCTGGACTGGTACATGCGCCGGCTCTGGCCCATGGAACGCCGGGTGGTGCGCTCGCTGCGTCCGGTGCTGAGCCGGGCCGCCGGGGTGCCGATGCCGACCGACGCCGTCTTCGATGCCGTCGAGCGGCTGCACAGCCAACTCGCGGGGGTGCGCGCCGTGCTCTCCGATCCCGAACGCACCAGCGTCCGCCTTGTCCTGACGCCCGAAGCGGTGGTCGTGGCTGAGGCGCGGCGCACCATGACGACCCTTTCGCTCTACGGCTACCGGGTCGACGCGGTGATCGCTAACCGGATCTTCCCGGGCGGCGATCCGTGGCGCGACGCCTGGGCGCAGGCTCAGCAGGTTCAGCTGCAGGCGGTTGAAGATTCCTTCGCCCCCTTGCCGCTGCTTCGCGTCGGGTATCAGTCCGCAGAACCCGTTGGCGTCGGCGCTCTCGCCGCCCTCGGCGCGGAGGCGTACGGCGATCTCGACCCGCTCGGGCTGCCGGCCGCGCCCGATCCCATCAGCGTCCGCCGAACCACCGACGGTTTCGCGCTGACGCTCCTGCTGCCGTTCGCCTCGCGCGACGAGGTCGGCCTCACCCGGCGCGGCGACGAGCTGTCGATCACCGTGGGGAGCTGGCGTCGGCTGCTCTCGCTGCCCTCCGTCCTGCGGCGCTGCGTCGTCACCGGTGCGCGCCTGGACGACGGCCGTCTCGACGTGACCTTCGAGCCCGACCCCGATCTCTGGATGAGGACATGACGCCCCCTACCGCCGGTCCGCACACGCACGGTCCGCTCGCCGAGGAGGCCGCCAAGCTCGCCGAGGCGCTGTCGGGCTGGGCGTCGGCCGGGTTCAGCCAACCGTTGATGGAAGGCGCCGGCGAGTCCTCGGAGTGCCGGCTGTGTCCGGTGTGCCAGCTCTTGCGTGTCGCCCAGGGCGCCCGGCCGGAAGTGTTCGAGCACCTGGCGGATGCGTCGGCTTCATTGATGGCGGCATTGCGGGCGGCGATCGAATCGTCGCAGGCGTCGTGGTCCGCGGGCGGACATTCGGCGGGGTCTGCGGGGAGCCGGCCGGCGTCCGAACGCATCGACATCCGCTGACCCGATATGGCTCTCGCGATCGGTGTCGACATCGGCGGCACCAAGGTGGCGGCCGGGGTGGTGGACGACGACGGTTCGATCCTCGAGGTGCTGCGCAGCCCCACCCCTGACACCGTGGCCCCAGCGGTCTCGGAGGCGGTCGTCGAGCTCGTGGAGCAGCTTCGCCTGCGGCACCCCGCAGTCCAGACGGTCGGGATCGGGGCGGCAGGCTGGATCGACCGCAGCCGCTCGCGGGTCTACTTCGCGCCCAACGTCGTCTGGCGCGACGAACCGATCCGCGACGACCTCGCGGCCCGCATCGAACTGCCGATCGTGGTCGAGAACGACGGCAACGCCACGGCCTGGGCCGAGCACCGCTTCGGAGCCGGACGCGGCTCGCCCGACCTGATCTGCGTGACGATCGGCACCGGGATCGGCGGCGGGATGGTCGCGTCGGGCAAGCTCTATCGAGGCGGTTTCGGCATCGCGGCGGAGTTCGGCCACATGCAACTCGTGCCCGACGGCCACCGGTGCGGCTGCGGGCGGCGCGGCTGCTGGGAGCAGTACTGCAGCGGAAAGGCGCTCGTGCGCGAGGCGCGCGAGATCGCGTCGACCGACGTGGTCCACGGGCGGCGGATGCTGCAACTGGCCGGAGGCGACGCGGACGCGATCACCGGACCGATCGTCACGCAGGCCGCCGAGGAGGGCGATCCTGCGGCGGTCGAGGCGTTCACGACCATCGGGGAGTGGCTGGGCCGCGGGTTGGCCAATGTGACGGCTGCGCTCGACCCGGGTCTGTTCGTCATCGGAGGCGGCGTTTCCGACGCCGGCGACCTCCTGCTCGGCCCGGGCCGGGAGTGGTATCGCCGGCGCCTGCCGGGGCGCGGCTTCCGTCCCGAGGCTGAGCTTGTACGGGCGGTTCTCGGCCCGGAGGCGGGACTCGTGGGAGCCGCTGACCTCTCGCGTCAGGCCGGGTGAGGGCGGGTCGAAAGCTCAGCGGATCCCGGGGTAGTCGGGGACGAGCTCGGTGGCGAGCTGCTCGAGGAAGAGCCCGATGTCGGTGACCATGCCGATCGCCTGGGCGCTGCCGCGGTCGGCGAGCTTGGTCACGGTGGCCGGGTTGATGTCGACGCTCACGAGCGGCACCGAGGCCGGCAGCAGGTTGCCCGTGGCGATGGAATGCAACATCGTCGCGACCATGATGCAGAGGCCCACCCCTCGAAGGCCGGCGCGCATGGCGCGCTGACCCTCGATCACATCGGTGTAGACGTCGGGGAGCGGGCCGTCGTCGCGTACCGAGCCGACGAGCACGAACTGCTTGTTGCGCTTGACGATCGCGTGCATGATCCCGCCGGTCAGCACGCCTGACGCGACGGCATTGGCGATCGATCCCTCGCGCCGGATCGTGTTGATCGCGCGGATGTGGTGCTCGTGGCCGTGCTCGACGCCGCGGCCGGCCGCCAGGTCGACGCCGAGCGAGGTGCCGAACAGCGACGCCTCGATGTCGTGCGTCGCGAGCGCGTTGCCGGCGAACAGGACGTCGACGTAGCCGGCTTCCACCAGGGCCACCATCGCGGCGTCGGCGCCCGTGTGCACCACCGCCGGGCCGGCGACCCAGAGCACCTTGCCGCCGTCGGCCTTCACGTCACGGATGCGCGACGCGATCTGGCGCACCTGCAGGGCTTGCGGCTTCTCGGAGGAGACGGCCGAGGACATGAAGCCGAACATCTCCGCGCCCGTCCGCGCCCCGGTGTGCGCTGAATGTTCGCGCGGCGGGAGCACGACCCGCACGCCCGACGCCCCGCACACGACCGCGTCACCCTCGCGTACGTCAGAGACCGGGACGGTGTGGACGCGTGAGCCGGACACCAGCAGCCCGCAGTCCATCTCGGGGTGCTCGACGGGAACCCAGGATCCACCCAACCGCACGACGGTCTCGAGGTTGGTCGTTGAGTAGAAGTCGTCGGGGAAGACGCCGTCGCGCGGCGCCGGCCGGGTCATCGCGGCGCCCGGCTCGACCGAGTTGACCCCGTGCGACTGCAGCCGCATGAGCAGCCGGGAGAGCGCGTCGGCATCCTGGGTGACGACGCTGATCTGGGCGCTGGACTCGTCGTCGTGCGTGCGGCCAACGTCAAGGCGCTGGATCGCGTAGTCGGCGCCGTACTCCAGCACGTCGTCCAGGATTCTGGCGAGCACGCCGGTGTCCATCAGATGGCCGGTGACCTCGACGGTTTCGGAGAACTCCATACCGTCTCCACGACTCCTTCACCTCAAGGTTGCCGGTCGGCTGCCTCGGCGCAGGCTACGGCAGCCGCGACCGGGGCAAAGCCGGCGGGCGCCGCCTGGACTCAGACGACCGCGCCGTCGTCAGGATCGTCGGGGGAGCGATCGCGCAGCCGCGAGACGAGAACGCCCCCGCTGCCCAGCACGCAGACGACACCTGCGATGTCGAGCGACGTGCCGTGCGCGAAATCGAAGAAGGTGGGAACCAGGAGCATCGCCAGCCCGACCATGAGGCCCACCAGCGCCCAGCGGATCACGAAAGGCGAAGGGTCGAGGCGCGGGAGCGGCGGCGGGTTGTAGTGCTCCTCGTCATCAGGCGCGTCCTCGGCCGGCGTGCGGAAAGTCGGCTTCGGCGCGGGAGCAGGCGAGCCGGACCGGCGGCGGTCGATGTCGGTCGCGGGGTCGAACTTGGCGATCCGCCTCGGCGGCACGGCGGGCAGGACCGTGTCGGCCGGGCGGGCGGTCTCCGGCGGCAGCACCTCCGCGGGCAGGTCCTCCGCATCGGGCCAGGTGCGCTCTTGCGGGGTTCGGTGAAAAGCCTCGACCAGTGCGGCGAAAGCTGCGTCATCAGCCATGGCGCCGGCCATCTCACCGGCCATCTCACCGGCTATCTCCCCAGACGCCGGATCCGACGCGACCCCGTCTCGAGCGGGCTCGGACTCGGCGGGTGGATCGCCCGCCATCGCTGGGGTGAGGCCGGCGAGCACAGCGCCCGCGGGCGCCCGCTGCAGCGCGTCGACGTACAGGGTGAGCCGGGTGGTGCCGCCCGGGCCCGGAGCCGGCTGGACGTAGGCCGCGATCTCACGGGCGGCCAGTGCCGCCAGCATCGGGTCGCCGAGGGACTCCTCGATCTCGACGAGGACCGCGTAAGCGCTCGCGCGGAGCCCGTTGTTGCGCGGGGTCATCGCGGGCTCGTCCGGGGAGCGCCGGAATGGGCACGGACGAACTCGATGCTCTCGGCGAAGATCTCCGGCGCCTCGTAGTCGAGCGTCGCGACGTGAAAGCTCTTGGTCAGCAAGCGCTCGGTGACGGTGGTGGCCGCTGCGCCCTCGCGCAGGATCGTGCCGGAGATTGCTTCGACGACGTGGTCGACCTCGCTGCGGAACGAGAGCACCGGGCAGGTGATCTGACCCAGGTCAGCTCGCGTGGTCGACCACAGCTGGCTCAGCGAATAGGCGGCCTGCAGCGGCATCTTGCCGTAGGCCAACTCGGTGACGCCGGGCTTGGCGATGTCGCTGCCGATCCCCGGGAAGGCCGGGATGATGTGGCGCAGCAGGGGGAGCAGGAATGCGTCCTTGCGCTCGGTGGCCAGCGACGCGTTCACCACGACAGCGCCGGCCACCTCGGTGGCGCGCTGCTCGGCGAGCCGGAGCGCAAGCGTGCCGCCCATCGAAAGGCCGCAGACGAAAACCTCGGCGCAGCAGCTGCGCAACTCGTCGAAGGCGCGCTCGGCTTCGCCGTACCAATCGCTCCAGCGGGTACGGGCCATGTCCTGCCAGCGCGTGCCATGACCGGGAAGGCGCGGCACGGTCACCGTCAGCCCGGCCTCGGCGAGCGCGACCCCCCAGTCCCGCACGCCCTGCGGGGAACCGGTGAAGCCGTGCAGGACCAACGCTCCGATGGGCCCGCCGTCTTGCGCGAACGGCTCGGCGCCCGGCATCAAAGGCACTCCCGCACCTCCTCGCCCAATCCGATCCCGGCCCCTCGGGCCATCCGCACGGCACCTGCGGCAGCCCTATCGTTTCATGCGACGGCTCGGGTGGCGATGGTGTTTAGAGCCGTTTGGCCGTTGGTTGGGTCAGTTTGATCAGTTTGGCTGCTCGCGACGGCAAGTCGGGATTGCTGCCGCCCCCCTCGCGCTCTTAGGGTCTGGGGATCGGCCCTTCGGACAAGCGGTGTGCACCAGCACCCCTTCGACTGGCCGCGGCGAGGAGTTGAGGTGTTCTACTGGGTCGTCAAGGCGATCTTGACGCCCTTGCTGCGGGTGCTTTACCGGCCGTGGACCGAAGGCCTGGAAAACGTCCCGGAGTTCGGCCCGGCGATCATCGCCAGCAACCACCTCTCGTTCCTCGATTCGATCTTCATGCCTCTGCTGGTGCCGCGCCGGGTCACGTTTCTGGCCAAGAGCGACTACTTCACCGAGCCCGGCGTGAAGGGACGGCTCAAGCGGATGTTCTTCACGGGCGTGGGGCAGGTACCGATCGATCGCAGCGGCGGTCGGGCGAGCGAGGCCGCCCTCTCGACCGGCATCGGCATCCTCAAAGAGGGCAGGGTTCTCGGCATCTACCCCGAAGGCACCCGCTCGCCGGACGGTCGCCTGTACCGCGGCAAGGTCGGGGTGGCACGGATGGCGCTCGAAGCGGGTGTCCCCGTCATCCCGGTCGCGATGATCGGCACCTTCGAGGTACAGCCGCAGGGGAAAGTGATTCCCCGTATCAAGCGCATCGGCATGCGTTTCGGGCCGCCTCTGGATTTCAGCCGATACGCCGGCCTCGAGGACGACCGCTTCGTGCTGCGCAGCATGACGGACGAGATCATGTACGAGCTCATGTCGCTGTCGAACCAGGAGTACGTCGACATCTACGCGGCGAAGGCGAAGGCCGATCTCGCGGCAGCGCGCAAAGCGTCGCCGCCGCATCCTCCGTCCTCGCCCCCGCCGCCCGACGCCAGCGATCCGGAGCCGACCCGCGAGGCAGCCTGAAGCGTCAGTCGGCTGCGGCGTCGGGTTCGCGGCGGTCGGGAATGAGCCCCAGGACCTCGGAGGCGGACGACGTCACCGGCAGCAGCCTGGCGGCTCCGGTACGGGCCACGAACGCGGCCAGCTCCCACTCCCAACGGCCGGCGCCGCGCAGCTCGCGCTCGCACGTAGCGGCATGTGACACGGCCAGGCCGCGTTCGGTCTCATCACCGATCTCGCCGTACAGCCCGACGGCTTCCTCGGCGGCCTGCAGCGCCGCCTCCCCGTCGCCCTGACGACGGGCCCGCGCGGAGTGCAACGACGCCAGCGCGGCCTTGACCCAGCGCGTCTGGTGTCCGGCGGAAATCAGCCGGTCTTCCAGGTCGTCGACGCGCCGCGGCTGCCGGTCGTCGAACTCGTCGAGGTGGCACGCGACGGCGACGGCGGCGGGAAGCCATTCGCGGGACGGTGTCTCGTCGGCGCCTGGGAAATGGGTGCGCAGCTCGTCGTAGAAGGCTGCGGCCCGCTCCGAGTCCCCTTCGATGGCCGCGCATCTGGCGCCGATGGCCAATACGGGACGCACGATCTGCGGAAAGCCGCTCGAGCGAGCCTGGTCAATCGCTGCTTCCAGGCTCGGCATCAGCACGTCGGCTTCCTCGCCGCGCAGTAGCCGCAGCCAGGTTCGAAGCCCCCGCAGGTGGGACTCCCAAGGGCCGAGACGCTCCTGTGCCTGATCGAGAAACCCCAGCGCGAGGCTGAGGGCGAGATCCCAATCGCCCTCGTTGTAGGCCCGTAGCGCGGCCTCGGGCTCGGCCTGGAACGAGTGCATCCCGGCGCCGCCGCCGCCCCCGTCGGAGTCCGACGCGGTGGCCGCCTCATCCATCAGCGCGTAGCTGCGGCGCAGCTCGCCCTCTTCCTGGAGCGTGGTCGCGAGGTTGTTGGCGACGCGGGGGAGTGCGGCCAGCCGTTCGCGCCGGGCCAGCTCCAGCGCCGTTTCCTGGTCGCCGATCCCGTTCGCATCGCCGGAGAGGTAGCGGGCGACCCCGACCGTGCAGAGGGCGTTGGCGAGTGCCTCGAAAAGGCCGATCCGTTCGGCGAGCGTCACCGCGTCCTGGCCGGTGCGGATCGCGTCAGCCAGTTGCTCGCAGAGCATCTGCAGGCGCGCCAGTTCGGTGAGCGCGAGCGCCTGCTGCTCGCCAGGAGGCAGGGCTGCCAGCAGTTCGACGGCGCGCCCGTGCTGGGCGAGGGCTTCGGTGCGGTCAGCGATCCACCAGGCGACCTGGCCGAGCAGCGTGTGGGCGCGGGCGGCCTCGGCCTCGGCATTGAGCGCGCTGAGTGCCTCGGCCACCGCCGCCACCCGCTGCGGCCCGCCTTCCTTCACGTAATTGTCCCGATCGGCGAGGAAGCGCACCTCCTCGACCAGCCGCAGGCACGATTGCCTCCCGACGGGGTCGACGTCGGGGTCCCAGAGGGCGAGCGCGCGGTCCAGGTGAGCCCGGGTCGGCAGCAGCGCCCGTAAGACATACGAGCGCTCCGCGGCTTCGCGCAGCGCCAGCCTGGCCTGCTCGGCCCGCAGCCCAGCCTCGGGTGCGCGCAGGGCTGACGCGAGCTCGCTGGCCAGCACCCGGTGGTGGGCGACGAGTTCGGCGCGCTCGGAGTCGCGCCCGCTCGGGCGGGTGGCCCACCAGTCGGCCGCGCGCACGTGTTGCTGTAGCCGGCGCGGGCGGGGGAGCCGGGCGTAGACCAGCTCGCGTACCAACGCCGAACGAAAGACGTATTCCGGCTCGCCCGGCACGCTCGACGGCCGTACCCGGCGCAGCATCCCGCGGCGGGCGAGCTGGGCGAGGCAGACCTCGACCTCCGGTCCCGGAAGCTCGGCCAGCAGTGCGACGGGACTCGGCCAGCAGCTGTCGCCGAGCACCGACGCGGCATGCAGGACGGCGCGCTCGTCGTCGCTGACGAGGTCGAGCCGGCTGGCGACGAGGCCCTGCACCGAACGCGGCAGCGGCAGCTCGGGGATGCCGCGCACGAGCTGGGCGGTCTCGCGGTCGCGCAGCATGCCCGCGCATTCCTCGGCGTACATGGGATTGCCGCCGGCGAGCGCGACCAGCCTGGCGAGCGCCGGGGGTGGGAGGTCCGGCCCGAGCAGCCCCGACAGCAGCTGCACCGTCTCGGTCTCGTCGAGCGGCGGCAGGCTCAGGGTGACCATGTCGGGGCCGGACGATCCCCACCCCGGTCGCCGCTCGAGCAGCTCCGGCCACGCCGTGACGACCATGAGCAAAGGGACCTCGGTGGCCAGCGCGAGCAGTTCCTCCACCGCGTCGAGCAATGCGTCGTCGGCGCGCTGCAGATCTTCCAGGACAAGGACCGTGGGCGATTCCTCGGCCAGCGCGATCATGATCCGGCGCCAGGCGGCCGCGGCGCCGGCGGCACCGGAGCGGCCGTCGAGCCCGCTGGTGGGTCCGGCGTGCCCGAGCAGCGGGCTGAGCGCTTCGACGATCCGCTGGGTGTCGATGCGGGGGAGCAGCTGGGAGATCTGCTCGGTCAATTTGGTCGCGGCAACTCCCGGCGCCGTGACGTCGGAGATGCCGCTCCAGCTCGACAGCAGTGCCGCGAGCGGGGCATAGCTGCCCTTGTTGTCGAAGGAGACGCAGGACGCTGACAGCCACCGCACGCCCCGGCGGGCATCAGAGGTCTGGCTGTCGGCCCTGGCCTGATGCAGCTCGTGCACCAGCCGGCTCTTGCCGATTCCCGGCTCACCGGTGATGGTGACGAGCGCGCCGGCACCGTCTCCGATGGCGCGGTCCAGGCAGCTCTCCAGCAAGCGCAGCTGCGGAACGCGGCCGACGAAGGGCAGGTCGTGGCGCGGCGCGGCCGGCGCCTTGGCCGACATCTCGATCGCCAGAAAGGCCTCGACCGGCTCGGCTTTTCCTTTCAACGTCAGGGCACCGATCGCTTCGTACTTCACCGAATCGCAGGTGGCCGCATGCGTCGCCGCCCCGACAAGGACCCCGCCGCCGGGCGCAGCTGATTGCAATCGCGATGCCAGGTTCACGACGTCGCCGGTGACGAACGCCTGCCCGCGCGCCGGGTCGGCATCAAGGTCGACGAGCGCTTCCGCCGTCGCGACGCCGATGCGGGCTTCCAGCGGCTCGTCCCCGACCACCAGCTCGCCCATCGCCTCCTGGATGCGCAGTGCCGCCCGCACCGCGCGCAGGGCGTCGTCCTCGGTGGCCCGCGGTGCCCCGAAACAGGCCAGCACCGCGTCGCCGATGTATTTCTCGAGCGTCCCGCCGCTTTCTTCGATGACCGTGCGGACGGCCGCGAAATAGTCCGACTGGGCGGCCCGCAGGTCCTCGGGGTCAAGCTGCTCCGCGGCGCCCGTCCAACCGACGACGTCGACGAAAAGCACGCTGACGATCCGGCGCTCCTCACCGCGCCGACGCTCTTCGGGCCGGCGTCTGGGCTGGCCGCTCGCGCTGGCGAGCGGGGTGCCGCATTCGGTGCAGAACGCCTGCCCCGCCGCCGTTTCCGAGCCGCAGGTCGGGCAGCTCGAGGGCAATCCGGTGCCGCAGGCGCCACAAAAGCGGGCGCTGGGGGCGGCGGGCGTGGCGCAGGCCGGGCAGGCGGTCATCGCGCTTGCGATTTTGGCATCGTTTGGGGTGCGGTTGGCAATAACTCCATCTTGTTGATGCGGCGTCGGTCACAAAAGTCGAATTTCCGGCGTCGCTTGATGTCGGCGGGGCGGTCTCGCCGGACGAGCGATGAAGGGATCGGCGAAGATAACCCCATGCCCCCGGTGCGTTTCTTCTACGACTGCGAATTCATCGAGGACGGCCAGACGATCGAATTGGTGTCCATCGCCATCGTCGACGAGACGGGTGAACGCGAGCTCTACCTCGTCTCCTCGGAGTTCGACCCCGACCGGGCCGGAGCCTGGGTGCGGCGCAACGTGCTCGACAAGTTGCCCCCGCCGTCGTCGAGCGCGTGGCAGTCCCGGGAAACGATCCGCGAGCGGGTGCTGGAGTTCGTGACCGCCGGTGGTGCGCGCCCGCAGCTGTGGGCCTGGTTCGGCGCGTACGACCACGTGGTGCTGTGCCAGCTGTGGGGAACGATGCCGCAGCTGCCGCGGGCACTGCCGCGCTTCACCCGCGACCTGCGCCAGCTCTGGGAGGAGGCGGGCAGCCCGGCGCTTCCCGCCGAACCTTCCGACGCCCATGACGCGCTTGCCGACGCCCGGTACAACCTCATTCGCTGGCGCGTCTCGGCGCCCTTGCACCCGGCGTACGCGTCGCAGTTCCCGGTGGTCGGGTAGCCGCTCGGTCTAGTGGTACTGGGCGGCGACGCCGAGGACCGTGTTCACGTAGAAGTCGGAGTGGTTGTAGGCGAAGATCGCCTGATACAGCGTCGCGCTGTTGCCGCCGCCGTCGGCGCAGAGGTAGTGCGCGGCCGAGAAGATCGCGTCGGCCTGATCGAGGATGTTGGCCACCCCGTCGCCGTCACCGTCGACCCCATAGACCGCCCAGGTGGCGGGCATGAACTGCATCGGTCCCATGGCGCCGGCACTCGAGACGTTCTTGTTCTGGCCGTGGTCGGTCTCGACCTGGC
The DNA here is from genome assembly GCA_036272075.1 of Frankiaceae bacterium. Classification (GTDB taxonomy): domain Bacteria; phylum Actinomycetota; class Actinomycetes; order Frankiales; family Frankiaceae; genus DATAZK01. Next base: position 1,342 of record DATAZK010000076.1, on the reverse strand, counting down.
CGATGCCGGCCAGCACGTTCCAGGGCAGGCCGGGGCAGGTGGCGGCGCCGCGCATGTAGAGGCTCCGCAGCGACGCGGGCAGGTTCGAGGCGGTGATCTGTGCGTAGCCGGCGCCGGAGCTGGTGCTCGAGGAGACCGCGGCGAGGCTGGCGGCGAGCTCGGCATTGAGCCGGTTGAGCTCGCTCTGCGCGGCGGCGAGCGCCACCTTGTCGCGTACTTCCTGATCGGTCTTCTGCGCGGCGGCGAGCGCGATGCGTGCCTTGTCGGCGGCGCTGACGGCCTGCGCCGAAGCGCTGAGCGCGGCCTCGAGCCGCTGGGTCTCCTCGCGGTTGAGGCTGCTGAGCCGGGAGATGGCGAGGTTGAGCTTGTGGGTGCGAGACGCAACGCTGCCGAGCTGGCGGTCGCGCACCTGGCCGGCGAGGCCGGGGTCGCCGCCGTCGAGAGCCGCGAAAAGGGCGGTCGTGGGATCGCTGTCCGCCTGGTCGAGTGCGACGCGGATCGATTCGCGCGCATCTGAGCGGGCGGAGTCGACGGCCGTCTGCGCGGCGGCGAGCTGGTCGTGCAGCGCGACGACGGCGTAGGCCAGCTGCTGCGCCTTGGCGGTGGAGGCTTCGACCTGGCGCTGCGCCTCGGCGACCTGCTCCTGCGCGTTCTGGACGCCGGTGGCAGCTCCTTCGACGGAGTTGGGCCCGGCGGTCGGTACGGAGGTGTCGACGAACGAGTCGGCCCAGGCGGGCTGCGCCACGGCGAGTCCGGCAACCAGAGCGGCGGCAGCCACCCAACGGCGTAGATACCGCGGGGTCGGGGCAGTCCCTTTCACTCGTCGCACTTGGCTTGCGTCGGCGCATTCGTGGTCCTCCTTGACCCGTGGCGCGGCAAAAAGGGCACAAAGTCTCAGGGCGTGGGCAGGCGGCCCGCGCTAGCCTCCGGACATGCGAATCGGCGTGCTGACCGGGGGCGGGGACTGCCCGGGGTTGAATGCGGTCATACGAGCGATCGTCCGCAAGGGCGTTCAGGTGCACGGCCATGACTTCGTGGGCTTCCGTGACGGATGGCGTGGCCCCATGGACGCCGACATCATTCCGCTCGATGTCGAAGCCGTGCGCGGGCTGCTGCCCCGCGGCGGCACAGTCCTGGGCTCCAGCCGGACAAACCCGTACAAGGTGGATGGCGGCCTGGACCGGATCAGGGCCACCGTCGAGGCGCTCGAGATTGACGCGCTCATCGCGATCGGCGGCGAGGACACCCTCGGGGTGGCAAACAAGCTGCAGAACGACGGTGTCGTGCGCGTGGTCGGCGTGCCGAAGACGATCGACAACGACCTCGGCGCCACCGACTACAC
>DATAZK010000075.1:0-1510 GCA_036272075.1 Frankiaceae bacterium | reverse complement strand
GAACTCATCCAGGGTGCCGGTGCGCCGGGCGTCGCCCGCACCGAGCCAGTACGCCTCCTCGACCGCGGGGCTGCGCGTGATCTCCCGCCCGTACCGGGTCATCTCGGCCCACGTGTGCGGCTGCACCCAGTGCACCCAGGTGCCGCCGAGCTCCAGGTCGTGGCCGAGCCTGCGGTCAGTCCAGGTCCGTCCGCCGACCCGGTCGCGAGCCTCCAGGACGAGCACGCCGAGCCCCGCCCAGCCCAGCTCGCGCGCGGCCACCAGCCCCGCGAACCCGGCCCCGATAACAACCACGTCGGCATCGGCAGGCGTATCGCCCTTGCGCGGGCCGCTGTCCTCGGTCATGAATCACCTCAGGACCCGTAGCGGAAGGTTGCGGTACAACCGCCGTCGACGGTCACGATCGAACCGGTCATGAATGACGCCTCGTCAGAGGCAAGGAACGTCGCGACGCGGGCCACTTCCTGTGCTTGCGCCTGGCGGCCGATGGGCTGCAGGGCGGCGTTCGCTTCGCGCCGCTCCTCGGCGGCGGCGCGCTCGGCCGGCGGAAGGGATGCCCGGTGCCCGCCCATGTCGGTGTCGATGTACCCAGGGCAGATGGCGTTGACGCGGAGACCGTCGCGGCTGTAGTCGACGGCCAGCTGCCGGGTGAGGTTGACGATGCCTGCCTTGGAAGCACAGTACGACGGTGCCAGCGGCGCGCCGATGATGCCGTAAGTGGAAGCAATGTTGACCATCGAACTCCGCGGCCGCTGCACGAGGTGCGGGATCACCGCCCTGGCACACAGGAAAGTCCCGCGCAGGTTGACGGCGATCGTCCGGTCCCAGGCGTCGATGTCGAGCTCGTGGAGGCGACACGACCCGCCGGAGATACCGGCGTCGTTGACCAGTACATCGAGTTGCCCGAAGTCGGCGACGGCGCCGCCGACCAGGGCGTCGACCTGTTCGGCATCGGACACATCGCATGACCTGAAGGACGCCTTGCCGCCTGCGCTCAGGATCTCCTCGACAGTTCGCTGCCCGCCGTCGACGTTGGTGTCACCGATGGCGACGACGGCGCCCGCGGCCGCCATGTCAAGGGCGATGGCGCGCCCGATACCGGTCGCCCCGCCTGTCAGGAGCACTACCCGGCCGTTCAGGGAGGGCATCAGTCCCTGCCTCCTACATCCTTTTGCGGACTCGCGTCGAGCAGGCCTGCGTAGTCAAGCGGCACATGGCGCTGCTGATAGTTCATAGCCCTGCTTTCCTGGGAAGTACGCCGCGCGTTGCCTGTACCTGCTTGCTCGCCTGACCGAGTTTGGGAACGCCGGGGTGTCAGCCCGGCCATCCCGCACGGCAGAGATTAAGCGGCCAGCTTATTTGCTGCTGCACGCGATCACGAGGACGAGCGCTACCAGGCCGAGAGCGACCAGCATCTCCTGCTGTGCTTGCTTCTCGGCATGCCTTCGGACCAGCGGCTCGAGGGCGGAGCTGACAGTCGCCACGTACTCACGAGGGTTGCCCAGCGGTT
>DATAZK010000074.1:0-60697 GCA_036272075.1 Frankiaceae bacterium | reverse complement strand
TGTAACCGCCCCACATGCCGTTCACTTCAGCGGTCGGACGCGCCCAGATGCGCTCCAGCGTCGTGAAGCCCGCCTCGCCGGCAGCCGCCCGGGAGCGGGCCGGACCGGCGAGCCAGGCCGCCTCGTCGAACGGCAGCCGGGCGAAGAGTTCGCGCTCGCGCTCCCCCAGCAGGCGGACGCGATCGTAGAAACCGGGGAGCGTGATGCGGCCCTGCGCGTCGTGCAGCCCACTGAGCAGATCGGCCATCACGTGCAGCGGATTGGGGACGCCGCCGCCGAACGAGCCGCTGTGCAGATCGCCGTCGGGCCCGTGCAGATCGAGCTGGCAGTCGATGATGCCGCGCATCCCCGTGCACAGGCTCGGGGTGTCGCGGTTGAAGACGCTGGTGTCGGAGACGACCACGACATCGCAACGCAGCTCCTCGCGATGAGCCCGGAGAAGGTCGGCGAAGTGCGGCGAGCCGGACTCCTCCTCGCCCTCGATGAGCAGCTTGATCGTCACCGCTGGCGCGATGCGGCGCTGGGCCGCGAGGTGGGCGGCAAGCCCGTGCAGATGCATGAGCACCTGGCCCTTGTCGTCGGCCGTGCCCCGCCCGAGCAGCTCATCGCCGCGGACCGCCGGCTCGAAAGGCGGGCTCTCCCACAGTTCCAGCGGGTCCACCGGTTGCACGTCGTGATGGCCGTAGACGACCACGACAGGCGCGTCCTCGCGATCGGCCGGCCAATGGGCGTAGACCGCCGGATGGCCGCCCGTCTCCCAGATCTCGACGCGGGGAAAGCCCGCCTGGCGCGCCCGGTCAGCGAGCCACTCGGCGCTGGCGCGCACGTCGCCGGAATGCCCCGGATCAGCACTGATCGACGGGATCCGTAACCACGGATCGAGGTCGGCCAGCAACGCTGCGCGATCGAGAAAATCTGCGGGCATACCCGTGGGCGGCTGGGCGGTCACGAGGCGACGTTAGCGGGTAGAGGCGCCGAAGAATCCGGCGAAACCACCCGGTTCCATCCCCATGCCGTCCCATGGCATCCAAAGCCATCCGATGCAGGAGGTGGGCGACCTGCGCCTGGCAACCTTCAACATCTGCAGCGCCTGCAATCCGCGCACCGGCACGAGCGACCCCGCCCTGCTCGCCGCGGCTGTCCGCGAACTCGGCGCCGACGTCCTCGCCCTCCAGGAGGTCGACCGCGACCAACCGCGCTCCGGCGGGCAGGATCAAGCTGCCCGAGCCGCCCAAGCCATGGGATGCGCGCCGGCGAACTGGCGCTTCGCCGCAACCCTGAACGGCACCCCCAGCGATCGCTGGACCCCCACGCCGCCCGACGAGGGTGGCCCGGCCTACGGCGTCGCGCTGCTCAGCCGATTCCCGGTACGCGAGTGGACTCAGATCCATCTGGCCGCGGCACCGATTCGTGCGCCGGTCCCCGCCGGGGCGCCCGACGGCCGCAAGCGCATCCTGCTTCTGCAGGACGAACCGCGCGTGGCGCTCGTCGCCGTGATCGACGGGCCGGACGGGCCGTTCACCGCCGTCTGCACGCATCTGTCGTTCGTGCCGGGCTGGAACGTGCGCCAGCTTCGCCAACTCACCCGCCAGCTTCGCGACCTCCCTCGCCCGCTCGTCGTCGCCGGCGACTTCAACGTCACCGGCTCGCTGCCCGCGCTCGTCACCGGATGGCGTCCGGCAGCACGCGCTCACACTTTTCCCGCAGCACACCCGAAGCTTCAGCTCGACCACGTGCTGACCGACGGCGCGGTGACCGCCAGTTCCGGGCAAGCCGTCCCCCTCGACATTTCCGATCACCGCGCTCTGGCGGTCGAGCTAGCTTTCCAACGGCCGCTCCCCCGGCTCGGCGAGCAGCCAGGCAAGCTCCTCGCGGCTGCGCAGGGGGGGCCTGATGAGCCCGTCGTCTCCCTCCCGGATGTAGAGAAACCCGGCGGTGACCTCCTCCGGCTCGACCCCGGCGATGTCGGCCCAGGCCGCCCGGTAGCAGGCCAGCTGGATAGCTGACTGCCCGGTCATGACGTCTGCCGGACGCGAACCGGTCTTGTAGTCGATGACGTCATAGCCGCCGTCATCGCGGCGGTAGACCGCGTCGATCCGGCCGCGCACGAGCACCGGCTCGGCCGCGAGGTCGATGGTCAGCTCGAAACCGACCTCGACCGCGACGGGCTCGCGACTCGCCCAGCTGCTTGCGAGAAACGCCTCCTGCAGCTCGCGGAGCTCTTCGTCGCCCACCGCGACCGCTTCATCTCCGGCGCCCGGGAGATCCTCGGGCCCCAGCAGCGCCCGCCCACCGGAGCGCTGCTCCAGCCACGCATGGAAGCTGGTCCCCCGGCGCGCAGCGGGCGCCGGCGGCGCGGGCATCGGCCGTGCCAGCCGCGCCGCGTACGCCTGCGGATCGCGGGCGACGTCAACGAGGTCGCTGACGGACAGCGTCTGCGGAACGGCGACGTCACGCCGCCCGGCCGCGCCCTGCTGCTCACGCCGTAAGAGCTCGCCATCGCGTCGCCATCCTGCAATGCGCTCTTCCTCCTGCCTGGTTGGAGCCTCGGCGACGGGGAGCGGGTCGCCCTGCTCCAGGCGCTCCCGCACCGCCGCCGCCGCCCACCGCACGTCGGGGGTGACGACGGGCGCGGGGGGCCACGAGATGTCGGCGATGCGCTCCTGTGCCAGCAGCGGGTTGGTGTCATCGGGCCCGGGTTCGGCGGCGCGCGGCTCGACGACACCCGTCCCCTCGGCGCACGCGTCTTCGATCTCGACGAAGAACGCCGACAGCGGCGCCAGCAGGGATCGCGCGGTGGCCGACCACCAAAATCCCGAGCACAGCAGCACCTCGCGGGCCCGGGTGACGGCGACGTAGGCGAGCCGGCGCTCCTCGGCGGCCGCCACCTCCTTGTACTCGGCCTTCAACCGGTTGCACCCTGCCGGTGACGGGTCATCCCAAACCGGCAGGTCATCGCGATCGCCCCGCAGCTCGCCCGGCAGCGCCTCCGCGCGCCACGGCCACGGGGAGGTGCCACGCGAACTCGGAAACATCCCCTTCGAAAGCCCGGGGACGGAGACCACGTCCCACTCCAGGCCCTTCGCGGCATGGACGGTCATCAGCTTGACGGCGTCGGCCGCCGACGGCACACCGATGTCGTAACCGTCCTCAGCTTTCTCCGCCGCCTCGAGCGAGGCCAGGAACGCGCCGAGGTCGGTCTGCCCGTCGAGCCCGACGAAATCGGCTGCCACGTCAAGGAAAGCCAGCACATTGGCGCGCCTCCCGCGCCGCAAACGCTCCGGCGTGGCCTCGAGTTCGATGTCGAGGCCGGTGGTGCGCTCGAGATCGGCGATCAGATCCGGCAGGGGCTGATCGACGCGGCCGCGCAACGCCGTCAGCTCCCGGCGCAGGAGCCGCAGCCGCCGGTCGGCCTCTGCAGACAGCGGCGCCATCGCGATCAACTCGGGGGCGTCGAGTTGCTCGAGGACGTCGGCGAGCGCACCGACCTCCGCCTCGTCGCCGCCCAGCCGCAGCTGTGGGCCATCGGCGCCGGAGCCACCGGGCGGTTCGCCCCCGCCTCGCAGCAGGGCCGACGCGCGGCGTCCCATCGCGTCGAGATCACGAAGGCCGATCCGCCAGCGCGGCCCGGTCAGCAGCCGCAACATGTCGGCATTCGCCGTCGCGTCATGAAGGACGCGGAGTACGGCGACGATGTCGGCCACCTCCGGGGCATCGAGCAACCCGCCCAGCCCGACGACCTCGACCGGCACCCCGGCGCGCTCGAGGGCCTGCCGCAGCAGACCGAACTGGCTGCGGCGACGGCACAGCACTGCGGCTTCGTGCCAGCCCTCGCACTCGGGTTCGGCGCAGCCCGCGGCGTGCACCGCGCGGCGCTCGACGCAAGCGGTGCGAACCCGCTCTGCCACCCACCGGGCCTCAGCTTCGGCATCGGAGACGAGCTTGACGCGCACCTGCCCGCCTTCAGGCCCCCCGCTCTCCCGGCCATCACGCGGCACGAGCACGGGCGGCGCGACGAGTGCACCCCGCGCGCCTGACCCACTCGCGAGCCCCTGCACGACCCGGTTGGCGATCGCGAGGATGGCTCCGCCGCTGCGGAAATTGACCGTCAGCGGATAGACCTTCGCGGGCGCGCCGCTCGCCTGGGGGAAATGCTGCGGGAACCGCAGGATATTGCCGACGCTCGCGCCGCGGAAGCCGTAGATCGACTGTGCGGGGTCGCCGACCGCGGTGACGGGATGGCCGCCGGAGTACAGCCGTTGCAGCAGTTTGCGCTGCCCGACGCCGGTGTCCTGATACTCGTCCAGCAGCACGATCCGGTGTGCCGTGCGCTCGGCAACGGCCACCACGGGCTGCAGCGCAAGCTCTGCGGCGAGCGAGATCTGATCGCCGTAGTCGAGCAGCAAGGCCTCACGTTTGGCGCGCTCGAAAGCCTCCACGAGCGCGAGTAACTGCCCCCGTCCGGCAGCCTTCACGAGCGCCTCGGCCGCGTCCTTCCCGACCTTGGTCAGCCCGGCCACCATCGCTGCCATGCGTTCATCGGCAGACCGGACGTCATCCGCCGTCACGAGGTGGGACGCGAGCTCGTCAGCCAGCTGGCGTACGCGCTCGGCGACGCTCGCCGGGGTCAGCTCCAGATCCAGCGGGCCCGACCAGCGACGCACCACGGCGAGGGCCAGCTGCCAGCGCAGGCCTTCCGGTGCCAGCCGCGCGGCGGGCTCCACTCCGATCCGCAGCCCGTGGTCGGCGACCAGCCGGGCGCCGTAGCCGTTGTAGGTGAGGATGGCCGGCTCGCCGTCGAGCACGCCGCCGGCGGAGGCTCCCGACGCAGCGCGCAACCGCTCGAGCCCGCTGCGCACCCGGGCGGCCAGGGACGCCGTCGCCTTCGTGGTGAACGTCAGACCGAGGACCTCATCCGGACGCGCCCGGCCGGTAGCCACCAGATGGACGACCCGCGCGGCCATCACCTCGGTCTTGCCCGACCCCGCTCCGGCCAGGATCAGCCCGGGCTCGAGGGGAGCGCCGACCGCGGCTTCCTGCTGGGGGGTCAGCTTCCACTCGCTGCGGCCCTCTCCCAGCAGCGCCAGCGTGTCATGAAGCGTCCAGGTCATCGGAGTCAGCGCGGTCATCGGGGTCACGCGACCTGGGCCCCTTCGGGACGGGCCGGGCAGCAGCGCCGGACCGGGCAGGTGTCGCACGTGTCATTGCGCCGCGCCGGGAACGACTCCGCGGCGATGGCCGAGACAAGCCGCTCGAGAAGCTCGTGCACCCAGGTCTGGCCCTCCGGATCCGGCTCGAGTGGCGGCTGCCCCCGCTCCTTGCCGTTGCGCAGCTGCAGGAGTGCGGCACCTGCTGAACCGGTGAGCTCCGGTGCGTCGTCACCTTCGGGACCCGCAGCCGGCCGTACGGCGCCCAGCAGTACCGCCAGCTGGTAGAGGCCGAGCTGCGGGCTCTCCCGGGCGGACTCGTAGCTCGGAGTGGAGCGGCCGGTCTTGTAGTCGACCACGACGCCGCGCCCTTCGGAATCGCGCTCGAGGCGGTCGATCTGTCCCCGGATACGCGCCCGCCCGGCGACGAGGTCAAGCTCGAGGTCGAAGTCCAGCTCGGCCCCCACCACCGTGTGAGGCCTGCCCTGATGCCACTCGAGCAGCTTCGCCAGCGCTTCGCGCGCCGCGATCCGCTCGCGCGCCGAGTACCAGGGCGCCTCCCAATCGATCTGCGGCCAGTGCAGATCAAGGCGCTTCTCCAGCTCCGGGAGGCTGGTGATGCCTGAGTCGACGATGTGGCGCGCCAGGTCGTGGATCAGGGTGCCGAAGCCCTGCGAGGAAGTACTGGCGCTGGCGACACCCGCCCGGCGCACCAGAAACCAGCGCAGCGGGCAGGTCTTGATGGCCTCGACCTGGCTGGGCGAGAGGGTCACCGCGCCGCCCTCGGGAAGCAGCGGCAGCTCGCGCTCGGTCCAGGACGCGAGCCCCCACCACGTCTTTGGATCTGCGGACGGAACATCGGGAGCGAGCTCGGCGAGCTCGGCCACCGCCGCCTCACGCAAGGCCGGTGAAGACTCCGGATCACTGGCGACGCAGCGCAGCTCAGCGACCAGCGCGGGCAACGAGAGCACGCGCGGGGCGATCTCCGTCTGAGCCGGCACTGCCGCGCCCAGCTCGCTCAGGAACCGGGACGGGCGCAGCTCCCCGTCATCGCCGCCGCTGACCGCCGTCACCAGCAGCCGCCGGCGGGCTCGGGTGATCGCAACGTAGAAGAGCCGCCGCTCCTCGACCAGTGCCTCAGCGCGAGCTGCCACCACCAATTCCTCCGCCGCGAACAGGGTGGGCTCCTGCTCGGCCGAGGCCAGCGCATCAGCCTCCAGCAAGGTGCTGCGGCGCCGCAGATCCGGCCAGCTCCCGTCCTGCACCCCGGCCACGACAACGAGGTCCCACTCCAGCCCCTTCGAGCGGTGAGCGGTCAGCAGGCGTACCGCACCCGCCGGCGCCCCGGATCCCCGCTGGCTCAAGGGATCTGCCGGGATCTCCTGACGGTCCAGCCCTTCAAGGAACACCTCCAGACCCGCGGCAGGCAGCCGGTCGGTGAAGCGAGCAGCCGCCTCGAACAGCGCCACCACCGCATCGAGCTGGCGGTCGGCGTGGCGCAGCAGGGCGGCGCTTGCGCGGCCCGGACGCCGGACCGTCTCCACCAGTCGATGACGCCAGCGGCTCGCCGACCAGACAGCCCAGAGCACCTGCTCGGGGGTGTGCCCCTCGGCGACACCGCGGCGCACGATCGACAGGAGCGAGGCGATCCGGCGCGGAGCTTCGCTCACGTCTTCCGCCAACCCCACTGGCGGCCCGCCTGATGCCTCGAGGCATTCCACGATCAGCTCACCCGAGCGGCGCCTCCCCCCGCCGGATCTCTCCTGCACGTGGAGGGCGCGCCGCAGGCGCCGGACATCGAGGGCATCGGCACCGCCCAGCGGGGAGCTCAGCAGCTGCACGGCCACGTCCTCGTCGGGCTTCGCCAGCCCGGCGCCGACGCGCAGCAACGTGAGCAACGGCTCGAGCACCGGCTCGCGCACCAGGGGCCGCTCATCGGCCGGGGTCTCGACCGGAACTCCAGCGTCAGCCAGCGCCCGCTGCAGTGGACCCGCGAGCCGGGTGCTGCGCACCAGGATCGCCATCGAGGACCAGGCCAGCCCGTCGATCAGATGCGCCCGGCGCAGCACGTCAGCGACTGCCGAAGCTTCCTGCGCCGGCGACGGGAACAGCCGCACCGAAACGGCGGGCTCGGGTGCGGACGGGCCGAGCGCGGCCAGCTCGCGGTGGGAGGTGACCGCTTCGGCGGGCAGCCCGGGAAGCGGCAGCCGCCGGGCCACCGACCGCGACGCCGCCAGCAGCGCCTCCCCGGATCTGCGGCAGCCCCCGAGCGCCAGCACCTTCGCCGGGCGCCCGCGCTTGCCGCGGAACCGGTCCGGAAAGTTCAGGATCCCGCCGACCTCCGCGCCGCGGAAGGCGTAGATGGACTGATCGGGATCCCCCACCACGACGAGCTGCGGGCCGGCCGACGAGAGGGTCTGCAGCACCTGCTCCTGCGCCGGATCGGTGTCCTGGTACTCATCGACCACGATCAGCCGGATATCGCGAGCCACCTCGCCGAGCACCTCGGGCACCGAAAGCAGCCGCGCCGTGCGGCGCACCAGCCCCGAGTAGTCGACGGCGCCCTGCCAATCAAGATTGGCGAGATAGTCGGCATAGAACGGCGCGAGCGACTGCCAGGCCGGGCGTCCGGTGATCCGCCCGAGCTGCTCGAGATCGGCCGGCTCGACGCCGCGCTCCTGGCAGCGCGCGAGCAGGCCGCGCACCTCATCGGCAAAGCCGCGCAGACCGACGATCGGCAGCCACTCGGGCGGCCACCCCGGGCCCGGCGGGGGCTCGTCGCCCGGCGGCGCCGGCTTCAGCAGATCGCGCACCACGACGTCTTGCTCCGGCCCGGAAAGCAGCCGGATCGGCGTGCCGGAAAGAGTGGGATCGAAGCTGCGCAGCACCGCGTAGCACCAGGCGTGAAACGTCCAGGCCAGCCGGCCCGCGACCGTGACCTTCAGCCGCGACGCGAGCCGCACGCGCAGCTCATCAGCCGCCCGCCGGGAAAAGGTGAGCACCAGCACCTGCTCCGGACGCAGCCCGCCGCGCTGGACCCGATCGGCCACCAGCTCGACCACCGTGGCCGTCTTGCCGGTGCCGGGACCGGCGAGCACGAGCAACGGACCATCGCGATGGTCGATGACGCGCTGCTGATCCTCATCCGGAGTGATCGCCGGGCGCGGCGCACCCGACGGACCCACCAAACGAGGCGTCAGATCGACAGGTTGGGTAGCGAGGGGCACGCCAAGAGTCGACCACGGACGCCCGACATTTTGCGTCCTCGAATCACCGCTACCGCAGGCTCACTCGGGACCGCGCCAACGGGCCGCCTTGAGGTCGACGCGCTCACCGCCCACAGCGATGGGGGTCCCGTCAACCTTCAGCAGCCGCAGCGCCTCAACCGGCCCGGCGGGGTTGGGATGTCCGCTGGAAAGCACCACCCGGTGCCAGGCGACCTCATGCCCGTGCCGACTCATCGCCGCCCCCACCGCACGGCCCGATCCGCGGCCGATCAGCTCGGCCACATCGCCGTACGTCAGCACCTTGCCCGCGGGAATCTGGGCGACGATGTCGAGCACTTCGGCGGCATAGGCGGTCGGCTTGCCGCCCATGATCGGACGCGTGCCCACCCCGGCCGACACCGACCGCGGTGGTCCGGTGCGCACCACGAAAGCCCGCTACCGGATCAGTAGACCGGTAAGCCCTTGTCGACCTGAGTGGCCCACGCCGTCACGCCGCCCTGAACGTGCTTGGCGGTGCTGAAGCCGGCACCCTTCAGGGTGGCCAGCGCCTCGGCCGAACGGATCCCGGTCTTGCAGTACAGGACGATCGGCTTGTCCTGCGGGAGCTCCGACAGCTTCGAGGGCAGATCACCCTTGGGGATCAGCTCCGCGCCGGGGATGCGGACGATTTCCCACTCGGCCGGCTCGCGAACGTCGACCAGCAGGAAGTCCTCGCCGGACTCCTTCATCGCGGCCAGCTCGCCGGCGGTGATCGTCGAGCCGAAAGCGGCCTCCTGCGCCTCCTCGGAAACGACGCCGCAGAACGCCTCGTAGTCGATCAGCTCGGTGACGGTCGGGTTCTTGCCACAGATCGCGCACTCGGGGTCCTTGCGAACCTTGATGTCGTGGTAGCTCATCTCGAGTGCGTCATAGACCATCAGGCGCCCGACGAGCGGCTCGCCGATGCCGGTCAGCAGCTTGATCGCCTCGTTGACCTGGATGGAGCCGATCGACGCGCAGAGCACGCCCAGCACGCCGCCCTCGGCGCAGGAAGGAACCATGCCCGGCGGAGGGGGCTCCGGGTAGAGGCAGCGGTAGCAGGGGCCGTACTCGGACCAGAAGACGCTCGCCTGACCGTCGAAGCGGTAGATCGAACCCCAGACATACGGCTTGCCGAGCAGCACGCAGGCGTCGTTCACCAGGTAGCGGGTCGCGAAGTTGTCGGTGCCGTCGACGATCAGGTCATACGGCGCGAAGATCTCCATGACGTTGGAGCTGTCGAGCCGCTCCTGGTGCAGGTTCACGGTGACATAGGGGTTGATCTCGGCGACGGAGTTACGCGCCGACTCCGCCTTCGAGCGGCCGATGTCGGAGACGCCGTGGATGATCTGGCGCTGCAGGTTGGACTCGTCGACCACGTCGAAATCGACGATGCCGAGGGTGCCGACGCCTGCTGCCGCCAGGTACATGAGCGCGGGGCTCCCCAGCCCTCCGGCGCCGACGACCAGCACCTTGGCGTTCTTCAGCCGCTTCTGCCCGGCCATCGCGACATCGGGAATGATCAGGTGCCGCGAGTAGCGGCGGATCTCATCGATGCTCAGCTCGGCTGCTGGCTCCACGAGCGGGGGCAGCGTCGAGATGGGAAGTTCGGTGGATGGCACGAGAGCGGGCTCCTCGCGGTGGTGTCTGGCTGGCAACGGATGACTGGCTGGTACGGCGTCCATTCTGCCGGGCGAACTGGCGTGCCCGAAAAGAGCCGACCTCACCGCATAACCACGCAGGCAGGCCCGCGATTCCAGCAGCCAGACAGGGCGAAGGTGTCGGTTCTTCCGGCCGGGGAAGGGGTTGAGCGACAGCACACGAGAAAGCTCAGATAGAGGAGACCACGATGAGTTTTGCCGACAAGGTCAAGAATTCGCTGCAATCACTGTCCGGCAAGGGCAAGCAGCGCGTCGGTGGTGCCACCGGTGACCGCGACCTGCAGGCTCAGGGCGACGCCGAGCAGGCCAAGGGCGACATCAAGCAGGCCGGCGAGAAGGTCAAGGACGCCTTCAAGCGCTGAGCACGCCCCTTGAAGAATCGCTACTCGGGCAGGTGCGGCTGAACTGCTTCCAGGACGGCCCGCACGATCGCCTGGCGCGGGTCCGACTGCACCGGTGAAGACGCATGTACCGCGATCTCCACCCCGTCGACGTCCAGCACCAGCGAGACAGCCGCCGAGGATTCGCTGACCTCGAGATGCTCGAGGCGACCGATCACGGCATCCTCGGTGAGCTCCTCGATGGCGTGCAGGGTGGCCTCGGCGACGGCGTGATTCACGCCGTTCGCCGTGGTCGTCCCTGGCGCCTCGCCGCGGCATTCACGCTCGCCGCGGCGCAGCACGATGCTGACCGTGACCTTCCGGCCGGCACTCGTGACGTTCATGACGGTGACGCGTACCCCGCCGTGCCCGTCGAAGCCGCCCGCATCGCCGTTCGCCGGCGCGAAATCGCTCGCGGCCTCGACCATCTGCACCTGGCCGGCGTCGACGCCGAGACCGAAACGCTCTCGGAGCAAGCGTCCGACGGACGTGGCGACTTCTACCTCGTCGACATCAGCCGCGAGATCAAGGCGTAACAGGCCGGCACCGCCGGCGTCGTCGTCTCCGATATCAGCGGAGCGAATGCCGGGAATGCTGCGCAAAGCCAAGAGGACTTCGTCGATGCTGACGGCAGTACTGGGGGTCACGGTTTCCTTGTCGGCGCCCGGACCACCCGGTCTTGAGCCGCTTGCCGCAATCAGGCGCTGCGCCTCTTGCGAGCCTGCTTGGGCTCTTCGTCCTGCTCATCTTTCGCGGCGTCAGAAGCCTTGCGCGCCGCACTTCGTTTGGCCGCGGTCGCCTTCTTCGGCGCGGCCTTCTTGGCCGCCGGCTTTTTGGCTTCCGGCTCGTCCGCCGCGGCCGATCCGGTCTTCTTGCCCTTGGCCGCGTCGACGGACGCACGCAGCGCGGCCATGAGGTCGAGCACCGCGCCGCCTGAGGTCTCCGGCTCGGAAGGGGCCACCACTTCCCGGCCCGCCACCTTCGCGTCGATCACGGCTTGCAGAGCTTCGCGGTAACCGTCGGTGTACTGGCTCGGGTCGAAGTCCCCCGCGAGCGTCTCGATCAGCGAGCCCGCCATCGCCAGCTCCTGCGGCCGCACCGAGACGTCCTCGTCGAGGAAGCCGAAATCGGGCGTGCGCACCTCATCGGGCCAGAGCATGGTCTCGAGCACGAAGACCCCATCGCGCACGCGCAGGGTCGCCAGCGTCTCGCGCTGGCGCAGCGCCACCTTCACCAGCGCCACGCGTCCGGACTCCTCGAGCGCGTCACGCAGCAGCGCGTAGGGCTTGGTCCCGGTGCGATCGGGCTCGAGGTAGTACGACTTTGCGAAGTAGATCGGGTCGACCTGCTCCAGGGGAACGAACTGGAGCACATCGATGGTGCGCGAGGTAGTCAGCGGCAGCCCGGCGAGGTCCTCATCGGTGAGGATCACCATCTCGCCGCCGCCGAGGTCGTAGCCCTTGGCGATGTCGCCGTAGCTGACTTCCTCGCCGTCGACGGTGCAGACGCGCTTGTATTTGATACGCCCGCCGTCCTCGCGGTGGACCTGGTGAAACGAGACGTCCCGCTCCTCGGTCGCCGAGTACAGCTTGACCGGGATCGTCACCAGACCGAAGGAGATGGCGCCCTTCCAGATGGATCTCACTCTTGGATCATCTCCTGCGATTCCGACAAACGCCATCGCCCCGCGTCCCATAGGTAGGACGCGGGGGCGGGCGGAAAGTAAGCGGTGCTGGTTCAGCACTTCCCGGCGATGTCGCAGATGAGCCCGGCGACCTTCGGCGCACCCCATCCGGTGGTGTAGTCCCACCCGGTGCCGGCGACGTACAGCCCGTTGCTGCCGAGGGTGATGTCGGTGTAGTCGCGGGCCTCGGTGGTCGCGTTCTTGCCCACCGCGTAGAGCGGGTAGTTCGCGAAGCCGTTACCCGCGCCGCCCTTGGCGCCCTGCACCCGCGTCCACATGCCCATCCAGAGCGGTGACGACAGGCTCGTGCCGCCGCCCTCGGTCGCCGCGCCCGCGCTGTAGATCTGGTAGCCGTTCGTGAGGACGTCGCCGGACTGTGCGGCCACGTCAGGAACCGCCCGGCACGCGACACCCGGAGTGGGCTGCAGGCACGGGATGTTGTTGTTGCTGACGCCCTGCTGGTAGTCGGGCAGGCCGATCAGCAGTGACGATCCGCCGCCGGTGAAGGTCCACGCGTACTCCTGCGCCCGGTTGCCGGCGCCGTCGGTGTAGAGCACGGTCCCGCCGACGGCCGTGGCGAACTGCGAGGACGCCGGGTAGTTGGTGAGCGGGACGACCTGGTTGAGCAGTCCGTTCCCGGCGCCGATGACGGGCGCGGCGATGACGGGGCAGGACGAGCCGGTGTCACCGGTGGAGCTGAAGAGCGTCTTGCCCTCCATCGCCGCCTGCTTCAGCACCGATTCCGCCTGCGGTTGCAGGTTGTTTCCGAGGCCTTCCATGATCGGCAGCGGAAGCGTCGAGAGCGGGCCACCGGTCAGCGCGTTGGTCGGGTTGGTCTCGCACTCGCCGAAGGAGGCGTTGGCCTGCATCGGGCCGCTCGCGTCGTCGGTCCACTGCTGGAACATCTTCAGCACGTCGGCATCGGACAGGCTGGAGCCGAAGTAGAGCGTCATCCCGTCGGCCTGCGGCGCCATCCCCGACGACGCCTGCGTGTCGATGTTCCATTCCTCGCGGCCGGAGTCGTCGGTGAAGTCGGTGTCGCCCGCGGGGTGCTTGACGGTCACGCCGATCTGAGGCAACCCGTTGGCGGTCTCGAACTGGCGAAGGTCGGAGATCACGTCATCGCTCTGGCCCTCGCCGAACACTGCCAGCTGCTGGCCCTGGCCCTGGTACGCGGCGGGCTGGTCGTAGACCGACCACAGATCCTTGGGGGTCGTGACTCCCAGGCAGGTGCTGCCGACGCAGGTGTCCTGGGCCGGGGTTGTCTTGGCCGGCGTCGAGAATCCCTGGAGGGTGTTCAGCCCGACGATCGTGTTCACCGGAAGCCCGGAGGGCACGGCCGGGTAGCCGGTGTTGGCCAGGAACGCCTTACCAGCGGTGTTGAAGCGCCGGATGCTCGTCTTGAACGTGCTGGCGACCTGCGATGCGGAGCCCGATACCGCGTAGTTGTCGCCGGCTGCCGAAACGCTGTCGACGTGCAGCCCACTCGAGCTGAGCCAGGAGATGACGGCGCTGCGCGTGGAGGCGGGTACTCCGAACTTCGCTGCGAAGCTGCTCGGCGTCAGGAACTGGTGGTACTGCGGGCTCTGGGGGTTGTTCTCGGCGGCGAGGTACTGGCTCTCACCCGCCGGATCCGGCCGGGACAGCCCGACGACAAGCGACATCGGGGTCGACGCGGCGGCCGGCCCGAGATCGGTGGCACTGGCCAGGCCCGGCAGCAGGTTGCTCGTGAACAGCTGCGAAACGAGACCTCCCAGCAGCGGGGATGCCGACGCGGAGGACTGCGCCCCCAGCGCCAGAGCCGGCACGGCCAGCACGGCGGCAGCGGCGATCACACGGGTACGCCGCACCAACGACCCAGTCATTTTTCTCCCAGGCTCGACAGTAGAAATCGGCTCGGCAGCCGATCTCGCTCGAGTCCTGCAACGACCCCCACATCGGAAAGAAACGGGTAGAACCGCAACATGGCCCGGTCGAGCTCGAGCGTCTGGGAGGCCCGTCCGATGCTCGCCACCCCCGGCCCGCTGCCCACCGGCGCGCAGTGGTGCTACGAGTTCAAGTGGGACGGTGTCCGCGCGCTGGTCAGCATCCGCGGTCCCGAGGACGGAGCTGCCAGCGGCATCCGTATCCACTCCCGGTCGGGCGCCGACATCACCCGTACCTACCCGGAAGTCGTCACGCTGGCCAGGCGCCTGCTCGACGCGTCCGGCACCAAGGGCCTCAACGGGCTGAGGCTCGACGGCGAGATCGTCGCCTTCGGACCCGATGGCCGGCCGTCCTTCGGCGCGTTGCAGAGCCGCATGGCGGTGAACGACGAGGCCCGCGCGCGCCGCCTCGCCGAGCAGGTCCCGGCGGCCTTCCTGCCCTTCGACGTCCTGGCCCATGACGGACGCGACGTGATGAGCCTGCCGTACGAGGCGCGGCGCGCGCTGCTGGAGGCGCTCCCGATCGACGCGCCGCCCTCGCTGTGCGCACCGGACGTGACCGCCGCCGATGCCGAGGCCATCGCGCGCGAGCAGCACCTCGAAGGCGTCGTCGCCAAGCTGAAGGGGCGCCCTTACGAGCCAGGACGGCGCTCGGCGAGCTGGATCAAGCTGCCCTTCCGCACGCGTCAGGACGTCGTCATCGGCGGCTGGGAGCCTGGTCAGCACGGCCGGGCCGGTCAGCTCGGGGCGCTGCTCGTCGGGGTGTACGAGGACGATGCGCTGATCTACGCGGGGCAGGTCGGTAGCGGCTTCTCCGGACGGACCCTCCAAGACCTGCAGAAGCGGCTCGCGGGCCTGCACAGTGCCGACCCGCCGTTCGCCACCTTCACCGGGCTGCCGCCGCGCGACTACGCGCAGGCGCGCTGGGTGCGTCCGGAACTGGTGGCTGTGGTGGAGTTCAGGGAATGGACCACGGAGGGACGGCTGCGCGCTCCCTCGTTCAAAGGCCTGCGTACCGACATCGCACCAGAGGCGGTCGTTCGTGACACCTAGCAAGCAAGCCCCGTCGAAGGTTCCCGTCGACGTCGAGGGCCACCGGCTCGTGCTGTCCAACCTCGACAAGGTGCTCTATCCCGATGCCGGTTTCAGCAAGGGCGAGATCCTGGACTACTACACCCGGATCGCCCCGTTCCTGCTCCCCCACCTCGCCGGACGGCCACTGACGCGCAAGCGCTACCCCAACGGGGTCGACGGAGCGTTCTTCTTCGAAAAGAACGTGCCCCGCGGGCTACCCGACTGGATCCGCACCGCGCGGCTACCGAGCCCGGGCTCGACCAAGGACCGTGACGTCATCGACTTCGTGATCGTCGACGAGCTGGCGACCTTGGTCTACGTCGCCAATCTGGCGTCGCTGGAGCTGCACACCCCGATGTGGAAGGTCGGCCCGAAGGGCGCCGCGAAACCGCCGGACATGCTCGTCATCGACCTCGACCCGGGGCCTCCGGCGAGCATCGTCGAGTGCTGCCGGGTCGCCGAACTCGTACGCGAGGAGAGCGAACGCGAGTGGTATCCGAAGACGAGCGGCTCGAAGGGCATGCAGCTCTACGCGAGGTCCGACGCGAGGAAATCTGCTGAATCCACATCGGAGGAGATCAAGGCGCTTGCCGAGCAGCTCGAACGCAAGCACCCCGACCTGGTCGTCAGCCGGATGACGAAGACGCTGCGTCCGGGAAAGGTGTTCATCGACTGGTCGCAGAACAATCCGGCCAAGACCACGATCAGCGTCTACTCGCTACGCGCCCGGCCGCACCCGACCGTGAGCACCCCGATCAGCTGGGACGAGGTTGCCGGCTGCACCAAAGCCGAGCAACTCCTCTTCGAGGCACCGGATGTCCTGGAGCGCACCTCCTCGATGGGCGACCTCTTCGCACCAGTTCTCGGATGAGCTGGATGTTGGCTGGCCGGGCAGGGTATTGAGTAAGGCATGGCCCACCACCCAGACGGCATCGACGCGGACCAGCTGAGCGACACGCTCCTCGCCCGCGAGCTCGCCACCCTGCACGCCACCCGCCACGAGACCTTCCTCGAGGCCTCGGATGACGCGCTCGCCGCCCACACGAAGCGGATGCTGCTGCTAGAGGGTGAGTACCTGCGGCGATTCCCGGACCGCGACGCGCCGCACCCGCTGCGCACCCGCTCCGGCAGCCGCGCCGCCGCAGGGCAGGACTAGCGGCTCGCGTGCACGCCAAGTTGTGATTGTCTGGCGCATCAACCTGGCACCGGCGCCCAGCAGGGCGCGCCGCCGCCAGGGTCAGAAGGGGGCACAGCGTTGAGTGCCGATCAGGCATCCCAAAAGCCGGACGGCACGGCCCCGGAACCGGCCCGCCGCGGACGGCTGCCGCGCCAGGCCCGGCGCCGCCAGCTGCTCGGCGCAGCTCGCGAGGTTTTCGTGGCCCAGGGCTACCACTCGGCGGCAATGGACGAGATCGCCGAGCGGGCAGGCGTCAGCAAGCCGGTGCTCTACCAGCACTTCCCGGGCAAGCTCGACCTCTACCTCGCCCTTCTCGACGAGCACACCCGCGAGCTCGGAGACCGGGTGCGCGAGGCCCTGGAATCGACCACCGACAACCACGTACGGGTCAGTCGCTCGGTGCAGGCCTACTTCGACTTCGTCGACGACCCGAGCGGCGCCTACCAGCTGGTCTTCGAGTCCGACCTGCGCAACGAGCCGGCCGTGCGGGCGCGCGTCGAAGGCAGCCTGACCGACTGCGTGAACGCCATCGCGGCCACCATCGCCCGCGATACCGGCTACCGGCCGGAGGACGCCGAGCTGCTCTCCGTGGGAGTAGCGGGAATCGCCGAGGTCGGCGCCCGCTGGTGGCTCACTTCCGGCGGGGCCGTTACCAAGGAGCACGCGGTGGACCTGCTGGTGCAGCTGGCCTGGCGCGGCTTGTCGGGTGCGCCGAAGGTCTGAATCCGATCGGCCCTCAGCGAAAGAGCGCCGACACGCGGGTGGCGGGCACGACCTCGCCCGTACTGTGAAATTCCCCTACGACGCGGAGGTTCCTCGGTGGAGGTCAAGATCGGGGTCCAGTACGCGGCCCGCGAGCTGGTTCTGGAAAGCACGCTCACTCCCGAAGAGGTCGAGCAGGCAATCACAGAGGCGATCCGCTCCGAGCTCGGAGTGCTCTCGCTGCAGGACGAGAAGGGCCGCCGGGTTGTCGTTCCGGTTTCCAAGCTCGCCTACGTCGAGATCGCCGAAGCGGAAGGACGGCGCGTCGGCTTCGGCGCTGCCATGTAGTCGAAGGGGTGGCTCAGCGCTACTCCGAGAGTCCCAGCGAGCGCATCCGTTCGGAATGGCCGTCGATGACGCGCTGGAAGAGGCGGCCGAGCTCGGCCAGGTCCGACGCGCCTGACGCGAGCAGCGCCACCAGGCCCTCACGCTCGACCGCTACCCGCTGCGCCTGGGTGAGTGCCTCGCCGACGAGCCGGCGGGCCCAGAGGGCGAGACGTCCACCCACCCGCGGATCGGCCGCGATTGCGGCACGCACCCGGTCGACCGCAAACGCCGCATGGCCGACGTCGCCCAGCACCTCACGGACCAGGTCCCGCGAGGGCGGATCGAGATACGCCGACGCCTCGCGATAGAAGTCACGGGCAATCCCATCGCCCACGTAGGCCTTGACCAGGCTTTCCAGCCAGTCCGCCGGCGCCGTCAAATCGTGGAAGGTGTCCAGCGCGGCGATGTAGGGCGCCATCGCCTCGTCCGGATCGACCCCGAGGTTCGTCAGGTAGAGGCACAGCTGCTGGAAGTGGGTGAACTCGCCGGCGGCAAACGCCGAGAGTGCCGCCCGATCGCCCATGTTGGGTGCCATCCGGGAGTCCGAGGCCATCCGCTCGAAGGCGGACAGCTCGCCATAGGCAAGCGCCCCGAGCAGGTCGATCAAACCGGCCCTGCCGGGATCGTCCACCCCGGCAAAAATCTCGTCGGTTTCGCTCGGGTCCACGTGCTGACCTTACGAGTGCCGCGCCGCAGATTCCGGCTACACACTCAGGTCAAACCGGTGCCGTACGATAGGAGTGCGAGCTTGACACCCGTCGAGCTTTGCCCGGCGCCCTTCATGAGTGCCCTTCCGGGGAATTGATCAACAGCTCGATTCCCCGACGAGCGAGCTGCGAGGCCCGGGCCGAATTGTGAGCGGCTCCGTCCCTGACGGCCGCTCGTAGCCGCAGGAGCTTGTTCTGAACGACCAAATGAATTCGTCTGCCCAAACCGACTCCGTTAACGCTGAGCCCGCCACCAGCGAGATTGCCCCTGACGTCCCGCTGGTCGAGGCGCCGGCAGACGCGGAGGCCGCTCCGGCCCCCGATTTCGCCTCTTTCGGGGTCAGCACCCCGATCGTCACCGCCCTTGCCGAAGCCGGCATCACCGCCCCGTTCCCGATTCAGGCGCTCACGCTGCCCATCGCGCTCGAAGGCACCGACGTCATCGGCCAGGCGCGCACCGGCACCGGCAAGACGCTGGCCTTCGGTATCCCCGTCCTCGAGCGGGTCACCGTCGGCCGCGCCGCCGAGCCCGATGGCCTGCGTCCCCTGGCGCTCGCCGTCGTGCCTACCCGTGAGCTGTGCGTTCAGGTCACCGAAGACCTCAAGCGCGCCGGGCGGTTGCTCGGCACTCGGGTCCTTGCCGTTTACGGCGGCCGCGCGTACGAGCCGCAGGTCGAGGCGCTGAAGGCCGGTGTCGAGGTCGTCGTCGGCACCCCTGGCCGGCTGCTCGACCTGGCCCGCCAGCGCCATCTCGACCTTTCCGGCGTCCGCGCTCTCGTCCTCGATGAGGCCGACGAGATGCTCGACCTGGGCTTCCTGCCCGACGTCGAGTCGATCCTCGAGCAGGTTTCCGCCGACCGCCAGACGATGCTCTTCTCGGCCACCATGCCAGGGCCCGTCGTCGCCCTCGCCCGGCGCTTCCTGACCCGCCCGGTCCACATCCGCGCCGAGATGCCGGATGAGAACCGCACCGTTCCCACCACCCACCAGCACGTCTTCCGGGCCCACGCGCTCGACAAGGCGGAGACGCTCTCGCGCGTCCTGCAGGCCAAGGACCGCGGGCTCGCGATGGTCTTCGTGCGTACGAAGCGCACGGCTGACAAGGTCGCTGCCGATCTTTCCGAGCGTGGCTTCGCTGCCGCCGCCGTCCACGGCGATCTCGGTCAGGGAGCCCGCGAGCAGGCGCTGCGCGCCTTCCGCGCCGGAAAGATCGACACCCTCGTCGCCACCGACGTCGCCGCCCGCGGCATCGACGTCGCCGGCGTCACTCACGTGATCAATTACCAGTGCCCCGAGGACGAGAAGATCTACCTGCACCGCATCGGGCGCACCGGCCGGGCCGGCGAGAAGGGTGTCGCCGTCACCTTCGTCGACTGGGACGATCTGGCCCGCTGGCGCATGGTCAACGAGGCGCTGAAGCTGCCCTTCCCCGACCCGCCGGAGACCTACTCCACGTCAGACCACCTCTACGACGCTCTCGACATCCCGCGCACCGCGAAGGGCACGCTGCCCCGTGACCAGCGGGTACGTGCGGGACTCTCCGCCGAGAAGGTCGAAGACCTCGGCGAGACGGGGCGGCGCAGCAAGTCCCCCGCCCGCTCGGGAGGACGTCAGGATTCAGGACGTCAGGATTCAGAGCGGCCCGCCGCTAAGCGCCCGACGCGCGCCCGTACCCGCACCCGAGGCGGCTCCGGCACCACCGCGCTCATCGAGTCGGGCGCCACCGACAACCCGGGTCCTGCGGAAAGCGGCCCTGCTCGTACCACCGAGCAGGGCGGCGACGGTTCGGCACCCGCTCGGCGCCGTCGCCGGCGCGGAGGCCGTGGTCGCGGCACCGGCGGCGAGCAGGGCGTAGCCGAGGCCAGCTGATTCAAGGCCGGCGGTCAGGGCGCCGATGCCAGGCGGGTGGCGCTCTTCAAGCATGCTGACCCCCACTCCGGAATGGTGAACTGGTCCGGAGACGAAGCAAGCGATCTGCTGCAGTGGCTCTCCGAGCTGGATGGCTGCCCGCCGATCACGCATCCGATGGTGCTTCAGTGCGAGCGCCACGAGGACGACCCGCAGTTCTGCGGCTACGTCCAGGCTGACCCGAGCCAGGGGGTGGCCCGGCGTCGCTGCGTCGCGTGCGCCCTGGTGACCGACCTCGTGGACAGCGGGGAGCGCTGGACGTTCCCCGAGACCCACGAGTGCCCCTCGTGCTGCCAGTCGCTGGTGGAACTCGCTGTCGGCGTCAGCGCCGATGAGGAGGGCCATGCACGCTGGCTGGCGCTGGCTTCCCGCTGCGTCGGCTGCGGGCGCATCACCGGTCTGACTGACGCCGTGCTCGACGGGCGTCCGGTCGACGAGGTGCTCGCCAGCGTCTGAGTGACTGGCAGGCTGGTCGAGTGCGCCTGCTCGTGCTCGCCGACACCCACGTACCCAAGCGCGCCCGCGACCTCCCGCCCGAGGTCTGGGCTGCCGTCTCGGCAGCCGATGTCGTGGTGCACGCCGGCGATTGGGTGGAAGTCGAGCTGCTCGACCGCCTGCAGGATGGCGCGCGCCGGCTCATCGCCGTCTACGGAAACAACGACGGCGCGCCGATCCGCGCCCGCCTTCCCGAGACGGCACAGGCCACGCTGGAGGGCGTACGCGTCACGGTCGTCCACGAGACCGGCGGCGCGAAGGGACGCGAGGCCCGCCTCGACCGGGCCTACCCCGACACCGATCTGCTGATCTTCGGCCACTCGCACATCCCGTGGGACTCCACGACCCCCGGCGGGATGCGGCTGCTGAACCCCGGCTCCCCCACCGACCGGCGCCGCCAGCCGTTCCGCACCTACCTCACCGCCGAACTCGGTGATGGCAAAGTTCAGGCGGTACACCTGCACGAGCTGGCGTGAGCTGCTGCAGTGAGCTAGAGCCGCATCCGCACGCGGGTCCAGGTCCAGTCCCCGCAGGCCGGGCAGTGCAGCCAGGTGGGATAGCGGCCCCGGATGACCGGTAGGTAGACGCTGGGGATGGCCAGGCGCATCGCCTGCCGCAATGCCAGCACGGAGATCTCGTGGCAGTGCGAGCATTCGATCGAGATCGAACCGAACGCGGCCTCGCCGGGCTCGTCGACGCTGAACAGCGGACGCCGGGCCTGACTTCCAGCGGGTGGCGCGGTCACGACGGTCGAGCGCGGGCGCAGCCGGTCGAAGGTCGGTTGCGGCCGGCTCATGCCGACACCCGCCGACGCGAACGGCGGCTTGGCTGGGTGGGCGGATCGTCGAGCGAAATCGTCACGGCAGCAGGCGCTTCCGCTGAGGCATTGACCAGCGCGCGGGCGTGCTCGCGGTAGGCCTCCGAACCCTTCCCGCTGGACGCGGTGACGAGCACGGAGCGCCCGGCAGCGGGCGCTTCGGCGAAGCGGACCGACTTCGGGATGGGCGGCTCGAGCACCGGCAAGCCGTACCGCTCGGCGACGTCGGCCACGACCGAACGGGCATGCGTCGTGCGTCCGTCATAGAGCGTCGGCAGGACGCCCCGGACCCGCAGCCCGCGATTGGTCAGCCGTTGCACATCGGCGATCGTGTCGAGCAGCTGACCCACCCCGCGATGGGAAAGTGTCTCGCATTGCAGGGGAATCAGCACTTCCTCGGCGGCCGTGAGCGCATTGATCGTCAGGACTCCGAGGGACGGGGCACAGTCGAGCAGGATGTCGTCGTAGCTGTCGGCGACCTCCTCGAGCGCTTCGCGCAGGACGTACTCGCGGCCGGTACGCGGCAGCAGCATGGCCTCGGCTCCGGCCAGATCGATCGTCGACGGGAGGATCGCCGGCCCATCCTGGGTCGACGCGATCGCCACCGAAGCGCTCACTCGCCCGAGCAGGACATCGTGCACCGACAGATCCAGCGACTCCGGATCCAGACCGAGGGAGAAGGTCAGGCAGGCCTGCGGATCAAGGTCGACGAGCAGCACCCGGCGACCCAGCTCGGCGAGCGCTACACCCAGGCTCGCGACAGTCGTCGTCTTGGCGACGCCGCCCTTTTGATTGGCAACGGCGATGACCCGGCCCATGGCCACCATCCTGTCCGCCGATGGCCCCCCGAACAACCGCATGAGGCCATCGGTGAGCGTGTCGTTCGACTCGCCGGGATCCAGCCGCGCGTGGCACGCTGGTAGAGGTGACGAGCGAAGCGGCTGACGAGGAGACAAAGCTGCTCCGGATCGGGCCCGATCCGGGGATTTTCGGTCCGGAAAGCATCACCTGGCTCGTTCACGCCGACCCCTTGCTCGCGCTCGGAGGTCTGCGCGCCCTGCTCCTGCAGGCGCTTCACCCGCTGGCGATGGCCGGGGTGGCGGCGCACTCGGAATTTCGGGCCGATCCATGGGGACGGCTGGTGCGTACCGCCCGCTACGTCGGCACCGTCACCTACGGCACGACGGCGCAGGCGCACCGCGCAGCGGCACGGGTACGCGGCCTGCACCGCACGGTGAGCGGCGTCGAGCCGCTCAGCAATCGTCCTTACAGCGCAAGCGATCCCGAGCTGCTGACCTGGGTGCACGTCACCGAGGTCGACTCCTTCCTGACCACGGCCCGCCGGGGTGGCCTGTCGCTCACTGACGCGCAAGCCGACCGTTACGTGGCCGAGCAGGCCGTGTCGGGGGCGCTGCTCGGGGTGCCGGGCGACCTCGCCCCCCACTCCGTGGCGGAGATCGCCGGGTACTACGCCCGAATGCGGCCGCAGTTGGAGGTGGGCGCGCAGGCCCGTGAGGCGGCGCGCTTCGTCATCCACCCGCCCATGCCGCGCAAGGTGGCGCTGCTGACCCCGGCGCGGCCGGCCTGGTACGGCCTCGGAGGGCTGGCCTTCGCGCTGCTCCCGCGCTGGGCGCGAAGGATGTACCGGCTCCCCGCGTTACCGATGACGGACGTCGGGGCCAGCCTCGGAGCACGCACGCTGCGGACCGGGCTCACGCTCCTGCCGAAGGCCCAGCGCGACGGCCCGGCGCTCACCGCCGCGAAGGAACGTCTCGGGCTGGAATGACCGGGCAGATGACCTTCAGCGCTGACGTTCGCTGGCCGGCGTGCGCTTGACGACATTTCCTTCGTGGTCGATCTCCACGAGATCGCGCAGCGGCCGAGCCGGGCGGGGTTTGCGACGCGGCGGCCGGCGCAGCCACCACCACAGCACCAGCGCGCCGACTCCCAGCAGGATCGCCATGACGATCAGCAGCGCCGGACCCACCGGCCCACCGGCGTGGCTCGGTCCGGGAGCGTCAGCCACGGCGCCGCTGCCGGACAGCGATTGCATGAGCGCCGCGACAGCGCCGGTCCCGTCGCCGGTAGCCGGAAGCACGGCCTGGGCTGATCCGATCTCGTCTCCGAGCTGGCCGGGGACGGTCGTGCTCGAACCGTAGAGCTTCCCACCGACCAGGACGACGAAAGTGCCTCCCTTGCCGAGCTGCGAGGACAGGAGCGCCGGCAGCGCCGCCGGGTCGGCTGGGACTCCCGCAGACGCCGTCGCCGCGACATCCGAGGTCGGCAAGGCGGCGAAGTACGTCCCCTTCGGGATGACCGCGAGGACTCGCTCGGCGTCGATCCGTGGGGCACCGGCCGCCGGATCGACGTAGACCGGGCTCTTCGCCAAAGCGGCCTCGACGCCGGCCAGCGGCGACCCGGCCGCCAGGGCAGGCGTCGCGAGCGATACCGCCACCGCTGCGAACAGAATTGCCACCAGGACTGCGCTGAGCCGGCGCCTCACAGGTTTCCCCCTGGATGTCGCACGAAGGCCGTGATCGAGTCGGCGACGAGCTGCACGGCGATCGCCGAGAGCAAGAGGCCGAAAATTCGCGTCAGCAAGGAGATTCCGGTGTCCTTGATCACTCGGATGAGCAATACCGAGAAGCGTAGTGCCGAATACAGGACGAGGTGGACGGCAACGACCGCAGCGATGATCGCGAGCAGCCCGGCCACCCCGTGGGCGCTTCGCACGAAGACGATGGTCGCCACGATGGCGCCTGGACCGGCCAGCAGCGGCGTCCCGAGCGGGACCAGCGCCACGTTCACGTCGCGCACCTCGGCAGGGGTGTCGGTCCGTCCGGTCAGCAATTCCAGGGCCACGAGCAGGAGCAGCAAGCCCCCGGCACCCTGCAAGGCGGGCAGCGTGATCCCCAGATAATTCAAGATCGATTGGCCGAAGACGGCGAAGACACCGATGACGACACCGGCCGTCAGGACGGCCTGCCAGGCGAGGCGGTGCCGCGCCTTCATGGTCCGGCCATTGGTGAGCGCCAGGAAGACCGGCACCGTGCCCAGCGGATCCATGATCACGGTGAGCGTGACGAACACCTCGCCGAACAGCTTCCCGTCGAAATAGTGAAGATGACTCATCACGAGTCCTCAGACCGGATCCGTGACGGGTAGCCGCCCCGTGACACCCGCCAGCAGCCGCTCGAGCTGACGCGGGTCGGTCGTCTCGGCGCCGAGTCCCTGATCCTTCCGGGAGCCGTGGTAATCGCTGCTGCCGGTGACGACGATCTCGAGTTCGTCGGCCAGCCGCCTCAGCGCAGCGCGATCCTCCGGGGCGTGGTCCGGGTGATCCACCTCGATGCCGGTCAGGCCGGCAGCCGCCATCGCCCGGATCTCGGGCTCCCCGACCACGGCTCCTCGAAGGCGCGCGTACGGATGGGCGAAGACCGTCGCCCCGCCCGCTCCGGCCACCTTCGCCATCGCGTCGAAGACGTCCCAGCCGGCTCGCGGTACCCGATAGCGGCCGCCCGCCCACTCCGGGCCGAAGGCGGCCTCGAAGGACGGGGCCAGCCCCGACTCGACCAGCAGGCTGGCGAAGTGCGGCCGGCCCACCGTGCCCTGCTCGGCCTGGCGCCGCAGCGGCTCGAGCGAGAGGTCATAGCCGTCGTCACGCAGCATCTGCTGCCACTGCTCCACCCGGTCGACGCGCGCCTCACGCATCCGGCGCCGCTCGGCGGCGAGCGCAGGTTCCTCGGGATCGAAGCCGTACGCGAGCAGGTGCATGCTGATGCGGCGGCCGAGGGCCGGCACGTCGACCATGCAGGACAGTTCAGCGCCGAGCACGACGGTGAGCCCGCGTGGCCGGACGGCCAGTGCCTCGTCCCAGCCGCCGGTGGTGTCGTGATCGGTCAGCGCGAGAACGTCGAGACCGGCCCCGGCAGCCCCGGCGATGACCGCTGACGGGGTGTCGGTGCCATCAGAAGCGGTCGAATGGGTGTGCAGATCGATACGCAGCGCTGACTCCTGTCCGGCTGCGATCGTACGGGAGCGTCCAGCTCAGCCGACAGCTCAGCCAACCCCGTCGGCGGACGGATCGAGGCTGTCGTTGAGCGGCAGGGTCGTCCCGGTGCCGCTCACGCCGCCCTGGGCGATCAGTCGAGCTGCCAGGCTGTCCAGGCGTACCAGCTCCTGCCCCGAGACGGCCGCGGTGCCGGCGAGCGCCGTGCGGAAAGCTGCGAGGTCAGGCGTCGTGGGCGACGGGGTCGCCATGTCGGCCGGCAGGACCGTCGCCGCGGAACCGCTCACCCGGCCGGACGCGATGTCCTGGGCGAGGCGCTGGTTGAGCCGGTCGATCGTGGTGGACCAGCCGACGAAGGTGCTGGCGTCGACCGCGGCACCGGCGCCCGCGAGCAGCACCCGGGCGCAGTTCACGCCATCGGCGGCATCCCGCACGGTCACCCGGACGGTCATGGCTCCCGAGGCACCCGCGTCTCCGATGTCCTGGCCGGGAAGGTCGGCCATCACGGTCTGGGCGCCGGAGCTCAGCGTGACGCCGACCAGAGTGCTGGTGACCCGCAGGCCCGACGCGTCGGTCAGCCGTACGCCGATGGTGTACGTGCCGGCGCTGCCGACCGTCACCGGGACCGTGACGCGCAGGACGTCGTTGACGCCATCAGCATCGGTGTCGACCGGGACCGCCGACACAGCCGCCGCCGGGTCGACGGTGATGCCCGGGTCAGGGCACGTCGGGGTCGGGGTGGGAGTCGGCGTCGGTGTCGGAGTGGGAGTCGGTGTCGGGCTCGGCGAGTGCGTCGGCGACGTGGTCGGCGTAGGCGTGGGCTTCGGCGACTTGGTCGGGCTCGGCGACGGCGTCGGCGATCCGGATGGCGACCCAGAAGGAGACGAGGAGGGCGACGGCGAGGGGCTCGGCGAGTGCGAAGGGGTCGGCGTGGGCGTGGGGTGCGCGCTCGGCGTGGAGCTGCCGCCGCCGGTGACCGGGTCGAGCATGCCGCCGTCACCGAACAGGTTCGGAGCCGAGTCGGAGTCACTGACGCCGTAGGAATTGGTGTCGGAGAAGCCTCCGGTGTCGCCGTACGTGATCGCGTCGCCGAAGGGGTCTTCACCCTCGGTGCCGCCGGCGCCCAGCACCAGCGGGTCAGGCACGCCGTCGAGCGCCGGCAGGTTGGCGCCGGCCTTCTGGTAGGCAGCGGCCCAGGCCAGGACGGCGCGAACGTAGGCCGAGGAATCGTTGTAGGCCAGGATGGCGGACCGCAGATCGCCAGGCGTGGCGAGATTGCGATCGCCGCCGCACAGGTAGCCCGCAGCGGCGAGGGTGGCGTCCCAGATGTTGTTGGGGTCCTTCACACCGTCGCCGTTGCCGTCACGCCCGAGCTCTGCCCAGGTCGCCGGCACGAACTGCATGGGGCCGACGGCCCGGTCGTATTTGCGGTCCTGGTCATACGCGCCGCCGTCGGTGTCGAGCACCAGCGCGGTCCCGTCGTGACCGTTCAGGACGGGCCCGAGGATCGTCGGCACGACCTCGCCGGTGGCCGTGATGCGGGCGGCGGAGCCCCAGCTGCGGCCGTGATCGGTTTCGACCTTGCCGATGCCGGCGAGCACTGGCCAGGTCAGGTGGCAGGACGGGTCCTGGACCGCCAATGTGGCAGCGGCGCGGCGATAGGCCGACAGGGCCGTGGAGGGGATGGCTCCGGGACCGACAGTGATGGACGCGGCACCGGGTGCTCCCGCGGCGGCCGGGTCGGCCTGCGTGGTGGCGGCGGCGCCGGCCCCGCGGGCCGGGAGCGCAGGCGGGTTCGAGGCGGCGGTGAGCTGGTTTCCGGCGTCACCCTGATCCGCGCTGGACGTCACACTCGGGCGTGTCGTTGCCGGCGAGACCACGGACGTGGCGGTTAGCGTGATACCGGCAAGAGCGATCAGAGCCATGGCAACGCGGCGCGCAGGACTGATGCGGCCACTGCGCTCCATGAGCCCCTTCCGATCCACCCGCCGAACGCGGAAGCCTGGCGTCGCGTTCCCGGTCACCGTTGCCCTTTCCATCTTGCCAAAGTGCGGTGACGCGCGGGGCTGATTGTCCGGATTTAGCCAGTCTGTCGGAAACTGTTATCGGCTTACCCGAGCAACGTAGGCCCGAGAAGGCGAAGCCCGCCAGGCATCACCGAAATCGTTGCCGGCAAATTGGCCAGCGGGTCACCGTCCGCGTAGACCTGGAACGGACGATCCGCGTCAACCCGGATCTTTCGAGCTCTCCTCACGTGCACACGCGGGTCCTCGATGTGACGACCCGAGAACACCTTCGGCAGCATCGCGAGGAAATGCAGCTTGCTGGACTGCTCGGCTGTCACAAGTTCCAGGAAACCGTCGTCGATCAGCGCAGACGGGGCGTAATGCATCCCGCCCCCGTAATAGGCGGAATTTGCGGCGGCGACCGACCAGCCGGTGATCTCCTCGGACGGCGCGTCATCGGCGCTCAGCGAGAAGCGAGCCGGCCGCCATCCGGCGAGAGTGCGCAGCGCAGCGTAGGTGTAGACGGACGATCCGCGGATCAGCTTCGTGCGGTTGGCACGCACCTGGACGTCGGAGTCGAAGCCGACGCTGGCAATTCCCAGAAAGGCCCGGGCCGCCCCGTCTGGACCGGTCACATAACCGATGTCAGCCGCTCGCTCGGTCCATTCGTGAAATTGGCGAGCTGCCTCGAGCGGTTCCGTGCTCACTCCCAGCCCCCGCACGAAATCGTTGCCTCGCCCGCCCGGCAAAGCGGCGAACAGCGCGCCGTGCGCGACGCAGGCTCCTGCTACCCGGCCCGCCAGACCGTCACCGCCGAGCGCGACAGCGACCCGATCCTCGCCCGCCGCCCGCCCGGCGAGCTCCTCCGCATGCTCGATGCTCTTGGTGAATTCGGACGCGACGTCAGCCCCACCCGAGCGCAGCACCGCCACCACTTCCGGAAGCAGCCGGGCACCGCGACCGCCGCCCGCTGTCGGATGGACGATGAGCAGCAGCCGGTTCATGGAAGCAGTTTGCCGGGGTTGAGGATCCCCGCCGGGTCCAGTCGCTGCTTGACGGCGCGCAGCACATCGACGCCGAGCTCGCCGATCTCGTCCGCGAGCCACGGCGCGTGGTCGCTGCCGACCGCGTGATGATGCGTGATCGTGGCACCGGCCGCGACGATCGCGTCTGTCGCCGCCCGCTTGGCGGCATCCCACTGCCCGAGCGGATCGCGCAGCGCGGCGGGAGCCAGCACCGTGAAGTAAAGGGACGCGCCCGCCGGATACAGATGCGAGACGTGACAGCCGACCAGTACCCCGGACGAGGCGCCGAGCGCGGAAGTGATGGCTTCCCGCACCGCCTCGCGCACCCGCGGGAGCGTGGCCCACGACGCCGCGGTTTCGAGCGTCTCCACCAGCAGGCCCGCGTCGAGCAGGTCATCACGCAGGTACGGGGCGGCGAAGCGCCCCGATTCCCAGGCCTGGCCGGCGCTGGTGCCCACCCCGATACCTCCGGCCGAGCGCACGATCTTCAGCCCGAGCTTGCGGCGCGCGCTCACCAGCTCCTGCTCGCCTTCCCAGCCGAAGATGGCCATCGCCTTGACCCGGCGCGCCTTCAGGTAGGCCCCCGACAGCCCGCCGCCGTGGCCGGAGAGCGCGAGATTGCCCATCGTCTCGTCCTCGTCCGAGAGCCGCGAGACCTCGGGGGCCAGCTTGTGCTGCTCGAGCCGGCGCAGGGCGGTGAGGCCCGCGTCGAAGGACGGGAAGAACCAGGCTTCGTAACGCTTGTGGGGCGGGGTTTCCCGGACGGCCATCGTGACGTCGGTGATCACCCCGAACGCACCTTCGCTGCCGAGCATGAGCTGGCGCAGGTCGGGTCCGGCCGCGCTGCGGGGCGCGCGCCCCAGCCGCAAGGTGCCCGACGGGGTGGCGACGGTGAGACCGACGACGAGTTCGTCACTTCGGCCGTAGCCGGTGGAGGCCTGGCCCGCAGAGCGGGTCGCCGCGTAACCGCCGATGGTCGCGAGCTCGTAGGACTGGGGGAAATGGCCCAGCGTGTAGCCCCGGGCAGCCAGCAGCGCTTCCGCCTGCGGTCCCCGCAGTCCCGGCTGCAGCGTGGCGGTGTGGGAGACGATGTCGAGGTTGATCAGCCGGTCCAGACCCGTCAGGTCCAGCGCGATGAGCGCCGCGAAGCCAGCGCGCAGCGGTTCGACCCCGCCGACGACACTCGTGCCCCCGCCGAACGGCACGACGGCGATCCGCTCCTCAGCGCACAGCCGCAGGAGCTCCTCGACCTGGGCGGGCTGGGTCACGGAGACGACCGCGTCAGGCGCTCCACCGGCATCACCTGAGCGGATACGTACCAGGTCGCGGTAGGACTTCCCGCGAGCGTGCGCCACCCGCGCCTCGCGGTCTTCGCTGACGGTCGCAATGGCGGCGATCCGCTCGAGCAGCTCCGGGCTCAGCGCCGATGGCTCGAGCCGAACGTCTTCCAGCGCCACCGGAGGAGCCGGCGGGACGAGCAGCCCGTGAAAACGCTGTTCGAGGAAGGCCTTGACGGGTTCGGTCAGTCCCGGGCGGCGAGCCGGATCTCCCCAGCCGTTCCAGGGCGTCGCGTTAGAAGGCTGGACCACTGTTTCTCCCCGAGCAGGCTCACGCAGTACGGTGTGACATGTGACGTCGCAACGTAACACGACGATCCTGCGGGCCGCCGCGGAAGAGGTCGCCGCTGTGGGCCTGCGCCGCACGTCTTTGACCGATGTCGCACGCCGCGCCGGCGTGAGCCGGATGACCGTCTACCGGGAGTACGGCGACGCCCCCACGCTGTGGCGTTCGCTGCTGACCGAGGAGATCGGCGCCGTCGTCGCCGCTGCGGATCAGACGGCCCTGGCCTCCGCGACGAACGGCCGGGAACGCCTGGTCACGGCCGTTATCGAAGCGGTCAGCCGGCTCGCGGACCACCCGCTCGTCACCCGCGTCCTCGAGCTCGATCCGGAGCTGATCCTGCCTTTCGTCGTCGACCGGCTCGGCTCCGGGCAGCAGCTGGCCGCCGAGCGCATACGCGAGATGCTGGCCGAAGGGATCGCCGACGGTTCCATCCAGCCGTGCGAGGTCGCCGCGGCCGCGCATCTGCTCCTGCTGCTGGCCCAATCGTTCGTCTTCTCGGCCCGCGTGCCGCCGACCGACACCGATCCCGCCGCCGTCACCAACGAACTGCGCCGGATGCTCGACGGCTACCTGAGCAGCCCGTCCCCGTCCCGAATGGAGCCCGCATGACCAACCTGGCCCCGAGCGCGTCCGGCTACCTCAACGCTCAGCGGCGACGCGAGGAGCTGGAATCGCTGGCGTCGGCGCAGCTCGACGTGCTCGTGATCGGCGGCGGCATCACCGGAGTCGGAGTGGCGCTGGACGCCGCCAGCCGGGGGCTGACGGTAGCCCTGGTCGAGGCGCAGGACCTGGCGTTCGGGACCAGTCGCTGGAGCAGCAAGCTCGTCCACGGCGGGTTGCGATACCTGGCGAGCGGCGATGTCGGGATCGCGTACGAGAGCGCCCGCGAGCGCGGGGCCCTCATGCACTCGATCGCCCCGCACCTGACCCGGGCGCTGCCGTTCCTGGTCCCGTACAACGACACCACGAGCGTGGTGGACCGGCTCAAGGTGCAGGCCGGCACCCGGGCTGCCGAGGTCCTGCGATGGGCATCCCGTACCCACCCCGGCACGCTCCCGCGGCTTCGCCGGATCGGCGCCACCGAGGCGCGCAGCTGGGCATCCGCCGTCCGCCCCGATGTCACCGGCGGGATGCTGTTCTGGGACGGGCAGCTCGAGGACGACGCGCGGCTGGTGGTCGCCGTCGCGCGCACCGCCGCGCGTTACGGAGCGCGGATTCTCACGCAGGTCCGCGCGGTCAGCGCCGCTGGAGACTCCGCCCGGCTGCGCGACGAGCTCACCGGCGAGGAGCTGACGGTGAAGGCCCGGGCGGTCGTCAACGCGGCCGGGGTCTGGGCCGAATCGCTGGCCGGGGAGAACGCCGATGGCAGCCCGGTCGCGCCGTTGCGGCCGTCCAAAGGCACCCACATCGTGCTGCGCGCCGCCGCGCTGGGCACTCCCGCCGCGGGAATGATGCTGGCCGTCCCGGGCGAGAAGGATCACTACGTTTTCGCCGTCCCCCACCGCGACGGACTGGTCATCGTCGGCCTGACCGACGACCCCGTCGCCAAGGTCGAGGACGTGCCCCACGCCGAGAGCGCCGAGATCGACTTCCTGCTCGGCACCGTCTCCTACTGGATGGGACGCACCGTGACGCGGGAGGAGGTCGTCGGTTCCTACGCCGGATTGCGGCCCCTCGTCGCCAACCACACCGGTGACCAGAGCGCGCGCACCGCGGACCTCTCCCGCCGCCACCTCGTCAGCCGCGGCACGAACGGCGTCGTGACGGTGGTCGGCGGAAAGCTCACGACCTACCGGAGGATGGCCGAGGACGCCGTCGATTTCCTTGGCCTCAACGATGCGGCCTGTCATACCCGTTCGCTCCCGCTGCTGGGCGCGGCAGATCGAGCCGAGCTGGGCAGGCTCGCAGCGCCCAGCCGGTTGGTGCGTCGCTATGGCACCGAGGCCCTGGCCGTGGCCGCGCTGGCCGCCGAGGACCCGGCGCTGGGCGCGCCGGTGGCTCCTGGGGTGGGCGTGCTCGGCGCCGAGGTGGTCTGGGCACTGCGCGCGGAGGGGGCGCTACGCGTCGCCGACATCCTCGAGCGACGTACCCGGCTCAGCCTCGTCACCGAGGACGCGGAGGCGGCCCGCGGCGCCATCACCGAACTCTTCGAGCGTTACGGTCCGGCGTCACTCGCCGGCCGGGCTCCGGCTGCCCCGGCCGGAGCCGTCTGAGCTCGGCTCGCCGCGCCGCCGGACTGGACCAGGCGACCGCTCGGGGCGCCGAACACCAGCCACGGATAGTCGTTCGGGCCGCTGGGCAGATCCGCGAGATCGACGAGCAGCATGTGTTCGATCAGCAGCAGGCTGGCAATCGAAGGCCAGAAGACGGTGGCCAGCCACACGCCGCGCGCCTCGCCTACGTAGCCGACGCGTTCGGCCGTGGCCCCGGGCAGTTCCCACAGCGGCGCGGGATGGTGGGCGGCCGTCACCTTGGCCTCGCCCGGACCTTCGCCCGCCTGCAGCGCCGCCGCGGGCAGTCCGGCCAGCCGCGCGGCAAGGCCCACCCCCGGTTCCTCGGCGATGAACACGGCCTCGGCCGCGCCTCCGAGCGGCGCCGGGCCGCAGCACGCGACGGCCGTGGCGCGCGCCCCGGTCCGTTCATCGCCGACCCAGCCGATGGCGCTCACGCACCAGCCGGTCGGGAGCGGCTGCGGAACCCAGATCGGCACCGTGGTCGACGACCGCAACCGATCCAGCACGCCTGCCGACGGCACCGGCGCGGCGAAGAACGGGACCGTGGCACCGTCGTCATCACACTGCCAGGAGCTACTCCAGAGCCCTGGTGGGCGGATCGGGCCAAGACAATGAACACACGACGCAGTGGAGGACATGCTGGCTCCTTGTGGCGGATCTTCGTCAGCGTCGGCCTCAGCGGTGCACCGCGTCAATCCCTGCGCGGCTCGCGTGATGGACTACTCACCGTGAGCGAAGACGCGCTGGTCCGCTGCGTAGGGGCGGTCATCACCCGCGCGGACGGGCGCGTACTGCTGATCCAGCGCGGCAACGAACCTGGCCGCGGGCTGTGGTCCCTGCCGGGCGGACGCGTCGAGCCCGGGGAGTCCGACGAGCAGGCCGTGGCGCGCGAGGTCGCCGAAGAAACCGGCCTCACCGTCACTGTTGGCGAGCTCGCCGGCCGGGTGCGCCGCGGGCGCTACGACATCGGCGACTACTTCGCCACGATCGTCAGCGGGGAGTTGGCCGCCGCGACCGACGCGCTCGATGCCTGCTGGGCCGATCCCCGCGAAATGCAGACGACCACCGGCCTCGTCGACGCCCTGCAGTCCTGGGGCGTCCTACCTAGAGGCTAGCTCTCGCGTAGCTCCGGGCGGCCGGGCTGCTCGCCCCCGCGGGCCTCGCCGTACGAGCGCTTCGGGACCATGACCTTGCGCCGGAAGATGCAGACCAGCGTGCCGTCCTGGTTGTAGCCCTTGGTCTCGACGTAGACGATGCCGCGGTCGTCCTTGGACTTGGACTCGGTCTTGTCGAGCACGACGGTCTCGGCGTAGATCGTGTCGCCGTGGAAGGTCGGGGCGACGTGCTTGAGCGATTCGACCTCGAGGTTGGCGATCGCCTTGCCGCTCACGTCCGGCACCGACATCCCGAGCACCAGGGAGTAGATGTAGTTGCCGACCACGACGTTGCGTCCGAACTGGGTGGTCTCCGCCGCGTAATGCGCATCCAGGTGCAGCGGATGGTGGTTCATCGTGATCAGGCAGAACAGGTGGTCGTCGTACTCCGTGACCGTCTTGCCTGGCCAGTGCTTGTAGACGGCACCGGGCTCGAACTCTTCGAAATAGCGGCCGAATTGCATGCCGCTCATCTCACCAGATCAGCCGGGCTTCAATCCTCGAGCAGGACGCTGGAGCGAGCGGGATCACGAAGATCGGTGCCGTACGCGAGCCAGCGCTCCTCCAGCTCGGCCGCCCCGCGGGCCCGTTTGAACGCGGCCTCCTCGGCGGTCAGCGGCAGCAGGGGCAGGAAGCGGACCGGCGAGACCGCCCCCGCGAGCTCTAGATCCGTGACGAGTCCACCCGGCTCGGCGACGAGCACCGCCACGGCGGAGGCCCCCTCGAAGAGGGGCTCGCCAAGCGTGAGGCTGGCGCCAGGTCCGATGACAACGCCTTCGACCGCCGGCGAGCTCGCCAGCATCGCCAGCGACCTCAGCACTCCCGGATGACTGGACCCGGGCCGCGCACGCAGGCTCAGCAGCAGTTCCGCCCGCGGCCCGGCCGGATCCACGGTGCCGACGCCGGCACTGCTCATCGGATGCGTACTCATTCCGACGGTGGCGTAACGAATCAGACCGTCAGGCGTGGGCCCGAAGCGCAGCACGTCGATGCTCTCGGTTCCGAGGAAGGTGACGCTGCCCTTGCCGGAATGCGGCCCGAAAGCGGCCTCCAGATGTGCGATCACGGCAACACGCGCGGCAGACGGGTCGAAAGGGGTGTCGAAGGGCTGCACGAACTGATCGTGCCCGCTAGGTTGCGGGTCCATGGGACAGGTACTTGCCAAAGGGGCCAACGCCCCGCTCAACGGCCCGCAAGCCGTCGTCCAGGTGTCTTCCGGAACGCTGGTCGACCTGGCGGCGCTGCTGGTGACCGCGAGCGGCAAAGTGCGTTCCGACGACGACTTCATCTTCTACAACCAGCCCAACGGGCCAGGTGTCCAGCTGCAGCCGCCGTCCACCCTGCAGCTGAACCTTCCGGCCGTCCCCGCCGAGATCGAGAAGATCGTCCTGACCGCCAGCCTGGACGGCACCGGCCCCGCGACCTTCGGGGCGGCCGGCCAGGTGTCTGTTTCCGTGCGCGACGGCTCGGGCGCCGAGGCCGCGTCCTTCGCCCCCACCGGCCTCGGCCCGGAAACGGCCCTGCTGCTCGTTGAGATCTACCGCCGGCAGGGCGCGTGGAAGGTGCGCGCCGTCGGCCAGGGCTACGCGAGTGGTCTGGAAGGGATCGCCACCGACTTCGGCATCACCGTCGACCAGCCCGCAGCTGCCCCTCCCCCGCCGCCGTCAGCACCGCCGTCAGCACCTGGTCCTCCGGCGGGCGGAATGGTGAACCTCGACAAGGGCCGCGTCTCGCTGTCGAAAGGGCAGAGCGTCTCGCTCGTCAAGACCGGCGCCGCGCCGCTCACCCGGGTACGCATGGGCCTCGGCTGGGACACCGGCCGCGGCGAGGACATCGACCTCGACGCCAGCTGCATCCTCTACGACCGCAAGAACAAGGACACCGACAAGGTCTGGTTCATGTCGAAGAAGGGCGACAAGGGCCACGTCGTCCACCAGGGCGACAACCTGACCGGTGCCGGCGAGGGTGACGACGAGGTCATCAACGTCGACCTGGCCAACCTCTCCAAGGACGTCCAGAGCCTGGTGTTCGTCGTCAACAGCTTCAGCGGTCAGAAATTCACCGCGGTGAGCAATGCCTTCTGCCGCCTCGTCGATGACGTGTCGAACCAGGAACTCGTCCGCTTCGATCTGTCCGACAGCAAGCCGCAGACCGGTCTGGTGATGTGCAAGATCCAGCGGGGTGCGGGCGACTCAGCCGGCTGGGTCATGACGGCGATCGGCGAGTTCCACGACGGCAAGACCGTGCGGGCCATGGTCGACCCCGCCAAGCGCTACCTCTAGCGCCCGGCGGGGCCGTACCTGCTCAGCTGTTGCGGATCACACCCAGCGCGTTGGGATCGGCGATGGTCGCGTTGACCGGTGAATAGATGGTGACGACGAAGTTCTCGTTCGACTCCTTCACCTTGTCGCCCTTGACCGTGATCCCGATCGGCTTGGACGTCACGCCGGCTGGGAACGTCAGCGTCCCGGACTTCGCCACGTAGTCCGCCGGCGCCTTGGCGGTGCCGTTGCCCGTCAGGAATTTCACCGTGATCGCCTTGGTGTACTTGTGGCTGAGCGTCACCGAGAAGTTCATCGTGTGAGAGCCGCTCGTGCCCTCGGTCGTGCTCGCGTCGTGCACCGTCAGCGTCGGCGGCGAAGGCGGCACGGTGATGGCGGACTGCGTCGTGACGGCGTTGATCACCTTGCCGCTGACGCTCTGCCCGGTGTACCCGACGCCGCCGTTGGCCCTGGGCTTCACAGTCGTACTGGCGACGCCGTTGATGATGGTGCTCGCCGCCGGATTCACCGTCAGCCCGCCGCTGGCCGAGAACGTGATCGGGAGCCCGTCAAGCACCGGGGTCGCCACCGTCCCACCGAGGTTGTCGTGCTTGAGGCTGGCCGTGAAGGTGGTCGCCTGCGTTGCCGCGAGCGTCTTGGTGCCGATTGTGCTCGACAGCAGGAGCCAGGGGTTGGCCGGCACGGTGCCGACCGTCGCGTCACATCCAGCGGTGTTCGGGCCGGTGTTGCATCCCCAGAAGTTCTCGGTCGCGGAAAGGTCGCCGCCCTCGACATTGCGGATACCCGCCGACGGGTTGCTCAGCGTTCCGGGGCCGTTGTTGCCGCTGATGACGTTGTAGTGCGCCTCGACCGTGCCCGTGTTGGGCCCGGTCGACTCGGAGTGGCCCATGTCCAGTCCGATCTTGTTCTGGCGAAGCACGTTGCGCTCGACAGTGCCGCTTCCGTTGGGGACGGCGCCGGGAGTACTGAACACGCTCACACCCGCGCCGCCGAAGCCCGTCACAACGTTGCCGCTGACCTGGAAATCGAAGTTCTTCCCGACCAGTGCAATTCCCGCGTCCTGCTGGCCCGATCCCGTCGCGACGTTGTCGGTCACCTGCAAGTGCTCGGTACCCAGGGAAATGACGAACTCGCCTTGAGCAGCGCTCGTCAACGTGTTGCCGGTTATCGACATGCCGTCCAGTGGGGTGCCCATGAACTGGTCGATCCCGACGGCGCCGTCTGTGAAGGTGCCGTTGAAGAGATTGTTGGTAATCGCCGAATTCTCACCCGCGCCGTCGAAGTCAAAGCCCCGCTCATCGGCATCGATGAGGTTCTGATTGGCGGCAAGTCCCGACCCTTCGACGGTGACTGCCGTCGTCACCGCCGTGAATACGGTGTTCGACACGGTGACGTCGTTGCCGACCGTCATGCCCACGTCCGCGTTCCCGAAGGCACCCCGGATCGTGAATCCGTCGAACGTGGACGCACCACGAAGTATGACGACGGTGCCGGAATGCTCCTCGATGAATGCCTCCCCACCGGGTCGCGGGTAGGCCGCCGAACGAGGGTCGACCCCGGCCTGCGGTCCGACGAAATGCAGGTCGTGATCGAAGTCATTGACGTTCTCGAAGTAGGTGCCGGCGCAGATCTGGATCGTGTCGCCGTTCGACGATGCGGTCACCGCATCCTCGATCGTGGAGTAGGTGGCCCCCGGACACGCCAGATCGTCGTCCACGATCAACGTGCTCGCGGCGGACGCCGAACCGGCCAGCCCGACGCCGACCAATGACATCAGCAGTGCCGCAATCGCCAGGAACGCGATCCTGGCACGGCCGACCGATCCTTGCGCACGCTGACGCATACCCAACCCCCCGAGGTTCGGGCCGATGCGCCCGTGGGGGGTGACGCTAGGGAACAGGACGCGTCATGTCTCAGCTTCGCTAAATGTTTGCCACACAGATCTCACACCGGATCAACAACTGTCTCTCAGGCGCGACAGCGCTACAACCGGTGACTAAATCTTGTAGTCCTTCATCAAGCCGCGACTGATGATGGTCTTCTGGATCTCCGACGTACCTTCGCCGATAAGCAGGAATGGCGCTTCACGAAAGAGGCGCTCGATTTCGTATTCTTTCGAATATCCGTAGCCACCGTGAATACGGAAGCTTTCGGTAGTCACCTCGAAGGCGTACTCGGAGGCGATGAGCTTCGCCATGCCCGCCTCGACGTCGTTGCGCTTGCCGGCGTCCTTGAGCCGGGCGGCGTTGACCATCATGAGGTGAGCGGCCTCGACCTTGGTCGCCATCTCGGCGAGCTTGAACGCGATGGCCTGATGGTCGGCGATCGGCTTGCCGAACGTCTGGCGCTGCTGGGCGTACTGGATCC
The DNA here is from genome assembly GCA_036272075.1 of Frankiaceae bacterium. GTDB lineage: Bacteria > Actinomycetota > Actinomycetes > Frankiales > Frankiaceae > DATAZK01. Next base: position 22,688 of record DATAZK010000074.1, on the reverse strand, counting down.
CGAGTTCGAACGCGCGGCGCATGATGCCGCAGCCGCGAGCGGCGACGTTGACCCGGCCGACCTCGACCCCGTCCATCATCTGGTAGAAGCCCTTGCCGCGACCTGCGTCTCCGCCGAGGACCGCTGATGCGGGCACCCGGTGGCCCTCGAGGACCATCTCGGTCGTCTCGACGCCCTTGTAGCCCATCTTCTCGATCTTGCCGGGGATGGTCAGGCCGCCCTGCTTGCCGAAGCCCGGTTCCTTCTCGAGCAGCAGCGTCGTCATGTTGCGGTAGACCGAATCGCCGCCCTCGTCGGTCTTGACGAGCGTGGCCACCACCCCGGCGCGCGAGCCGTTGGTCAGCCACATCTTCTGCCCGTCGACGACCCACTCGTCGCCGTCGAGCACCGCTTTGGTCTTGATCGCCGAGACGTCGGAGCCGCAGCCGGGCTCGCTCATCGAGAACGCCCCGCGCACCTCGCCGGTGGCCATCTTCGGCAGCAGGCGCTGCTTCTGCTCTTCGGTGCCGTGCTGGCGCAGCATGTACGCGACGATGAAGTGCGTGTTGATCACGCCGCTGACGCTCATCCAGCCGCGCGCGATCTCCTCGACGACCAGCGCGTAGGTCAGCAGCGACTCACCGAGGCCGCCGTATTCCTCCGGGATCATGAGGCCGAAGAGCCCCATCTCCTTCATGCCCTCGACGATCGCTTCCGGGAACTCGTCCTTGTGCTCGAGCTCGGTGGCGTGCGGAAGGATCTCCTTCTCCACGAAGTCACGGACCGTCGCCAGGATGTCCTGCTGGATCTCGGTGAGGCCCTCGGTCTGAGCGAGACGTGCCATGACTACTTGCCCTCCGCCGGCGGTTCGAACTTCTCCTTGCGCGCCATACCCGATGCGCGGCCCTTACCCGCAATGACCTCGGCCATCTTGCGCGAGGCCTCATCGATCATCTCGTCGCCGAGCATCACAGCGCCGCGGAAGCCGCCCGCTTCGGACGTGTAATACGCGTAGGCGTCGAGGATCAGTTCGGCGTGCTCGTAGACCTCCTGGTCCGGGGAGTAGACCTCGTTCGCCGCGTCGATCTGGCCGGGGTGCAGCACCCACTTGCCGTCGAAGCCGAGCGCCGCCGACCGTCCGGCGACCCGGCGGAAACCGTCGACATCCTTGATCTGCAAGTACGGGCCGTCGATCGCCTGGATGCCTTTGGCCCGGGCGGCCATCAGGATCGACATCAGAATGTGGTGGTAGGCGTCTCCGACGTCATAGCCCGGCAGCTGCTCCCCCACCACGAGGGACTTCATGTTGATCGACGCCATGAAGTCGGCCGGCCCGAAGATGATCGTCTCGACCCGGTCGGAGGCGAAGGCGATCTCCTTCACGTTGGTCAGCCCGAGGGCGTTTTCGATCTGGGCCTCGATGCCGATGCGGCCTTCCTCGTAACCCATGGTCTGCTCGATCTGGCGCAGCAGCAGATCCAGCCACACGACGTGCTCGGCGTACTGCACCTTCGGCAGCATGATGCAGTCGAGGTTGGCGCCGGCGCCCTCGACGACGGTGATGACGTCGCGGTAGGTCCATTTCGTCGTCAGGTCATTGACCCGGACCACCTTGGTCTTGCCGGCCCAGTCGCCCTCATTCAGGGCCGCCACGATGTTGTCGCGGGCGCCCTCTTTCGCGCCGGGGGCTACAGCGTCTTCCAGATCGAGGAAGACCTGGTCAGCAGGCAGACCCTGGGCTTTGCCCAGCATCTTCACGTTGCTGCCAGGAACGGCGAGGCAGGACCGACGAGCGCGCAGAGGCGGCACAGGATCTCCTTTGATCGCAACTGACTCCTACGGTGGCATACCCCCGGGCGGCGGGCCATGACCAGCGATGAGCGACGTGAAGATCACACTTGGTGGTGGGGTCAGCCACGCACCTTCGTGATGTCGATGCCTCCCGCCGGGGCCTTGATGGAAAAGCCCGCGTCGTAGCCGGTGAAGTCGAGCGTCCCGGACGGTCCTGCGCCGGCGGATGCGCGCTGCAGGCGCAGCGGGTTCGGCGTTCCGTCCGCCGCCACATAGAGCGTCGCGCCGTTCGAGGTGTGCACCACGACGGCGTCCTGCGAGCCGAGTTTCACCACCCCCTGGCGGGTGGGCGTCGAAGGGCTGGCGAAGCCCGCGGCCAGCGCACTGATGTCGGTGAGCGACGCCGCGGACTGGTCTTTCGCTATCGGCAGGTAGAGCCAGCTTCCGCTGACGGCTGCCGCCTTCGGGCCGATGCTCGCGTAGTACGCCCGATCGCCCTTGATGTAGAGCCGCGGTCCGATACGAATCAGCTCGAGCGCGACCTTGTTCGTCTTGGTGCCGAGCTTCGTCACCGTGACCACCCGTCCCGCAGCCAGCGCCAGGCCTCCGTTGCCGCGGGCCACCCGCAGGTCCAGCCTCTGCTGGTTCGCCGTCTTCCCGGAGGTCGAGGTCAGCTCCCCGGTGACGCGCACCGAGGTCGCCGCCAGCAGCGCCGCCCGGGCGTCAGCGATGATCGTGGCTGCCGGTTTGGCGGCCTCCCCGCTCAGTGGGGAGGGCGTGGGCACCGCGCGCTCTTTGGTGTCGGATCCGCCGCTGCACCCTGCCAGCGCACCGGCCAGCACACTGGCCACCAGGGTCACCAGAGCCACCGACCGGGGCGCGCGCACGCCATAGATGTACCAGCGATCTTGCGCGTTGACTCCCCAGTTGAGCAGGCACTCGGCGGTAACCTCCAACCATGCGTCTCGGGTCAGCGGTGTGAGCTCCGCACCGGCGCGGGTTTTCTGCGCCCGGCTCGCGGGCCTGCTGGTGCTCGACCCCAACGGAGACACCGTAGGGCGCATCCGTGACGTGATCGTCGCCCTTCGCCTCCGTGGTCAACCTCCGCGCGTGCTCGGCCTGCTCGTCGAGGTTTCGCGGCGGCGGATCTTCGTCACGATGAGCCGGGTCACCGGGATCGAGTCGGGCGCCGTCGTGCTGGGCTCCGGGACCCTGAACTGGCGCCGCTTCGAGCGCCGCCCGGAAGAGACGCTGGTCCTCGCCGAATTGTTGGACCGCAAGGTGACGGTGCTCGAAAGCGGCGTCGAAGTGACGGTCGTCGACGTCGCCATGGAGCAGTCGCGCACCCGCGATTGGCTGGTGACCCAGGTCGCGGTCAAGGAGGGCCGGCGGCGAGGCCGGGTCATGACCGTCGACTGGGACGAGGTGTCCGGCTTCACGCTCCCCGCGGAGGGTCAAGGTGCGGCGAACCTGCTGGCAGCGTTCGAGAAGCTGAAGCCGGCCGACCTGGCGTCGATGCTGCATGACCTGTCCGACAAGCGCCGCGCGGAGGTCGCCGCCGCCCTCGACGACGAGCGGTTGGCTGCCGTCCTCGAGGAGATGCCCGAGGACGAGCAGGTCGAATTGCTCGGCGGGCTGGAGGATGAGCGCGCCGCAGACGTCCTGGAAGCCATGGGCCCCGACGACGCCGCCGACCTGCTGGGCGATCTGCCGGCGGAGGAGGCCGAGCGGCTGCTTGACCTGATGGAGCCGCAGGAAGCCGCCCCGGTGCGCAGGCTGCTCTCCTACGCCGACGACACCGCCGGCGGCATCATGACCAGCGAACCGGTGATCCTGCCTCCGAACGCGACCGTCGCCGAAGCCCTGGCCCGGATCCGCGCGATCCAGATCCCGCCGGCTCTCGCTGCGCAGGTGTATGTCGTTCGACCGCCGTATGAGACCCCGACGGGCCGCTACCTGGGCATGGCCCACTTCCAGCGCCTGCTGCGCGAACCCCCGGGCACCCTCGTCGGCGGCATGATCGACACCGAGACCGACCCGCTGCAGGCCCAGGCGCCGCTCGCCGAAGTCACCCGCCACCTCGCCTCCTACAACCTGGTGGCGGCACCGGTGGTTGATCCGACCGGGCGGCTGCTCGGCGCCGTGACGGTGGACGACGTGCTCGACCACCTGCTGCCCAATGACTGGCGAGACCAGGACTACGACCCGACGGTCGATCGCGTCGCCCTGCAGGCCGGAGTTGCCCCCCGTGGCACGCGCTAACCGCCGGCGCTCCGCCCGGCTCGATCAGCCGCGGGTGCCGGGTCGTTCCCCGCTGCCCACGGTGGATCCAGATGCGTTCGGACGGCTGTCGGAACGGATCGCGCGCTTCCTGGGCACCGGGAAGTTCCTGGTCGCGCAGAGCGCCGTCATCGTGGTCTGGGTCCTGTGGAACATCGCGGTGCCGAAGGCTGCGCGCTTCGACGCCTACCCCTTCCAGTTCCTCACGCTGGTGCTGTCCTTGCAGGCTGCGTACGCGGCGCCGCTGATCCTGCTCGCGCAGAACCGCCAGGACGACCGCGACCGCGCCAACCTCGCGCAGGACCGCGGCCAGAACGCGATGCTCACGGCCGACGCGGAGTACCTCACCCGCGAGGTCGCCTCGCTGCGGGTGGCGCTTGGCGACGTGGTCACCCGCGACTTCCTGCGCGCGGAGCTGCGCACCCTGCTCGAGGAGTTCTCCGGCCACGACGATTCCCGACGCGACGGCGACTCCGGGCGGGGTGACCGGCCGTCCAAGGGCAAGCGCAAGGCCAAGAACGAGCCCAAGAGCGAGTCCAAGCCCGAACCTGAGGCCGAGCCCGACAACTCCGTGAAGACCTGACAGATACGCTGGCCACATGGCGAACTCGCCGTCTGCGGACGCTGTCCAGGCCGCGCTCGCGACCGTCACCGATCCCGAGATCAACCGGCCGATCACCGAGATCGGCATGGTCAAATCCGTCGAGATCGGCGCCGGTGGCGACGCCGGGCGGGTTGAGGTCGCCGTCTACCTGACGACCTCTGCCTGCCCGCTGCGGGGCGAGATCTCCACTCGCGTCACCAATGCCGTGCAGGCGGTCGAGGGCGTCACGAGCGTGTCCGTCGTCCTCGATGTGATGAATGACGAGCAGCGCACGGCGTTGCGCACCCAGCTGCGCGGCAACCAGCCCGAGCGCGAGATCCCGTTCGCCCGTCCCGAATCGCTCACCCGGGTCTACGGGGTCGCGAGCGGCAAGGGCGGGGTCGGAAAGTCTTCCGTCACCGTCAACCTGGCCGTCGCGCTGGCCCGCAACGGTCTCTCGGTCGGCCTGCTCGACGCCGACATCTACGGTCACAGCGTCCCGCGCATGCTCGGGCTCGAGGACCGGGGGCCGACGCAGGTCGAGTCGATGCTGATGCCGCCCCAGGCCTACGGCGTCAAGGTGATCTCGACCGGCATGTTCACCCGCGGCAACCAGCCGGTGACGTGGCGCGGCCCGATGCTGCACCGCGCGCTGCAGCAGTTCCTGTCCGACGTCTACTGGGGCGACCTCGACGTGCTGCTGCTCGACCTCCCGCCCGGCACCGGCGATGTCGCGATCTCCCTCGCGCAGCTGCTGCCCGCGTCCGAGCTGCTGCTGGTGACGACCCCCCAGCTGGCCTCCACCGAGGTCGCCGAGCGCGCCGGAACCATCGCCCGCCAGACCCGGCAGAACGTCGTGGGCGTCGTGGAAAACATGGCGTACCTCCCGTGCCCGCACTGCGGCGAGCAGCTCGACGTCTTCGGCTCGGGAGGCGGCGCGGTCGTTGCTGAAAGCCTCACCCAGGCGCTCGGCCACGAGGTTCCGCTGCTGGGACAGATCCCGCTTGATGTGCGGCTGCGCGAAGGCGGCGACGCCGGCCGGCCGCTGGTGCTGACCGATCCCGACTCCGAGGCGGGCAAGGCGCTGCAGTCCGTCGCCGACCGGCTCGGCTCACGCTCGCGCGGCCTGGCCGGACGCTCGCTCGGGCTCACCCCGACAAAGCACTAGCCGGCACAGCACTAGCTGCAGGTCAGGTCGCGTCGGCGTCGAAGCGGATCTCGCGCGGGGACTCGGGCTCGACTTCTGGCTTGGGCTTGCTGCCATTCGAGTGGCTGCCGTTGGCGGACTTCGGCTTGTCGAAGGAGATCAGCGGCTCGGCGTCCTTCTTCAGGAAGTCCAGCCCGAGCGGGTCCTCCTCGCCCTCGCCGAACAGGTGCTTTTCGACGAAGGTGCGCGGGTGCAGGCTGCGCAGGTCGAGGTCGCCCACCTCGGGTCCGAGTTCGGCCTTGAGGTCCTCCTGCATGCTGTTCGCCGTCTGCCGGACCTGACGCAGCGCCTTCCCCAGGTCACGGATCAGGGTCGGGAGCCGCTCGGGACCGAAGACGAACAGGCCGACCACGACCAGGATCGCGAGATGCCACGCGCTGAGACCGAACATCAGCTGCGGCTTTCCTGCAGCGTCACCTGCACGGTGTGAGTCTGACCGCCGCGCAGGTAGGTGATCGAGACGACATCGCCGACCTTGTGCAGCCGGGTCGCCGCGACCAAACCGTCGACCCCGTCGATCGTCTTGCCCTGGACCTCGGTGATCACGTCGTCGGCGCGTAGGCCGGCCTTGTCGGCGGGACCGCCAGGGACCACAGAGATGATCTTGGCGCCGTTGCTGTTACCCGTGGTGTCGGGACCCGCGGTGACGCCGACGTAGGGGTGGGTCGCCTTGCCGGTCTTGATGATCTCGTCGGCGATCGAGCGGGCGTAGTCGATCGGGATGGCGAAGCCCACCCCGATGTTGCCGCCCGTCGAGCCGGTGGCGCCGGGCGCCGCAGCGATGGCTGAGTTGATGCCGATGACCTGCGCCTTGTCATCGACGAGCGGGCCGCCGGAGTTACCGGGGTTGATGGCCGCGTCGGTCTGGATGGCGCCGATGAGCAGGCCACCGGAGGATCCGCCCGATTCGTCGGGAACGTCGACGTTGCGGTCGAGCGCGCTGACGATGCCTGACGTCACCGTGCTCGACAGCCCGAGCGGGGCGCCAAGGGCGACCACCGGATCGCCCACCACGAGGCTGGCGGACTGGCCGAGAGTCGCCGCTGGCAGGTTGGTCGCGTCGACGCGGACAACGGCGAGGTCGGTCTTCGGATCACGTCCGACGATGCGCGCCGGCACCTTCTGCTTGCCCTTGTAGAAGTCGGCCGTGATGGTGCCCCCGTTGGCGGCGACAACCACCACATGGTTGTTGGTCAGGATGTAGCCGTCGGCCCGGATGATCACACCCGAACCGGTGCCGCTCTCGGTGCTGCCCTCGACGTTCAGCGTGACCACCGACGGCAGGAGTTTGGCGGCGATCTGGGCGACGGACTCCGGGTTGGGATCGACGGGGGTCGGCGATCCGGTCGCCAGCGGCGGTCCGGCGGACAGGTCGCTCGGCGCCGCCGAGGACTTGTTGACGTGTCCGTGCTCGTAGGCCACGCCTGAGACGGCCCCGATCGCGGCACCGATCAGCGCCGCCACCAGCGCAACGGCCACCAGGGGTGCGCCGCGGAAAGAACGCTCTCGCTTCGGAGCTGTCTCGGCCACCGGCAGCACGGGAGTCCCGTACATCGGCGAGGTGTTGGGGTGCGGCGCAGGTGGCAGGTAGTCCGGCCCCCGCGGCGGGCTCCCGATGTGGCCGCCCGCCTCTGGGGGCGGGGGCGGAGGCGGCCAACTCTGGGGCTCGGACGGGCCGGGCGTCCACCAGGGAGGATCCGGGGGATCAAAGCCTTGCGGCTGGTCACCCTCAGGCATGCCCCGTCCCTCTCTCTGCCGAGCAGAGCCGACTCTGCGCGAGTGGCTTCTTGCTGGTCATAAGGTACGGCCCTCAGCCTGCTTGGGTCCCTCTCACGGCACGAACGAAGCGTTCATCGCGTCAAAGGCCGGGTCATGAAGGGGCATCGACCCAGAGACCGGCTGCGAGACCGGCTGCGAGACCGACGTGGTGACGGCCTGGGTGCGGCTGGTCGAGAGGGCGGTAGAGGTGGTTCCGACGGTGCCTACAGTGCCGCCGGTCGCGGCCGGCTGCACGTCTGCCGCTGCTGCTGCGGCGGTTCCGACTCCGAAGAGCACCAGCGAGGCGGCGCCGACGAGCAGTCGCCCCCGGCGCGCATTCAGCACTCGCGAACGCTCACGCACCGGAAAGGCAAGCGCCAGCCCGCCACCGGGAGGCCCGCTGGGAGCGGGGGCAGCGACCGGGGCCGCCTTGAGCGCGTTCAGCCGCAACGCCAGGTTCAGCGGCAGGGCCGGCTCGGCGAGGCACCGCAGGCGGGCCTTCAGGCGGCGCTGTTGCTCCACGTCACGCTGGCATTCCGGGCAGCTCGCCAGGTGTGTGAGTGCCTGGTCTCGCAGCTCGGCAGAGAGCTGATCGTCGACGAGGGCGGCGCCCAGGTCTCCGAGATGTCCGGACTGCAAGGAACTCACCGGCTCGCCAGCGGCGCAGCTGCGACCTCACCGGGCGCTTCGCCCAAAGTCTCCTCTGACGGCTCCGCACGTTCTGGGGCCCGATCGGGAAGGGCGGCGCGCAGCATCGCGCGTCCGCGGGAGATCCGGCTGCGAACGGTTCCCAGCTTGATGTCCAGGGTGGCGGCGATCTCCTCATACGACAGCTGCTCGACGTCACAGAGCACGACTGCAGCCCGGAAATCCGGCGGGAGCGCCGCCAGGGCCCGCTCGACGTCGGGATCGAAGAGGTCAGCCATCACCGCGGCCTCGGGGCCCGGGTCGCGCCCCACAAGCCGCTCGGCGTCCTCCGGCAAGCCCTCGAAGCGGATTCGCGACGCGCGTCGCATCCGATCGAGGAAGAGGTTGGTCGTGATCCGGTGCAGCCAGCCCTCGAAGGTGCCGGGGGTGTAGCCGTCCAGCGACTTGAAGACGCGGATGAACACGTCTTGTGTGAGGTCCTCGGCGTCCTGCTGATTGCCGGTGAGCCGGTACGCCAGCCGATAGACGCGGGCGCCGTGCTCGCGCACGACCTCATCCCACGTCGGAGGCTCCCAGGTGGAGACCCCCGGACTCACGGCGACGGGTGCGGCAGCCACGGCATCCCTGCGGACCAGCCGGGGCCGAAATGGCCTCCCGCCCGGTGCGTAAATTGCTCCAGCCGTCATGCTCTCCCTTTCAGGGTGTGCTGTCGCATGCCAGAATGCCGCCGTGAGCTGCTAGTTGCCTGTGAGTGCCAACGCGCAAGGCCGCCCAAAACGTTCCCGCCGGGGGTTCGGACACCTCAGTCGACGAAGGTCCACTAGGCTTCGCTGACCATGGGAGTTGCTGAGTTCGCCGAGTCCTTCGTCCCGGAGGACGCCGTATTGACGGCCGCCCGGGCAGCCGCCCTCGAGATCGGCGTCGAGCCCGTCGGAGCGGCCACCGGTGCCGCGTTGAGATTGCTGGCTGCTACCGCGCGAGCACGCACCGCAGTGGAAATCGGGACGGATACGGGCGTGAGCGGGCTCTACTTGCTGCGCGGGATGCGTCCGGACGGGGTACTCACCAGCATCGACGCCGAGGCCGAGGCGCAGCGGCTGGCCCGCGCGGCCTTCAACGCTGACGGCGTGCCCAACTCCCGGGCACGGCTGATCAACGGCCGGGCGCTCGACGTGCTCCCCCGGCTGACCGACGCCGCGTACGACATCGTTTACTGCGCGTCCGACAAGCGCGAATACCCCGACCTGCTGCCGCAGGTGATCCGGCTGGTGCGCATCGGTGGGCTGATGATCTTCGATGGCGCCGCCAGTGCTGCCGACCCAGCAGCTCGCGACGCCGAGTCGGGTGCGATCCGGCGGCTGGTCGAGCTCGTCCGCGAGGACGGCCGGCTCGCGCCGGCCATCATTCCGGTCGGCTCGGGACTGCTCGCGGCCGTCGTGCTGAGCGACGAGATCAGCGGAGCCTGAGGCCCGCCATGGATATTTCGGAGTTCTACGACGCCAACCCGGCCCGCCGCGAGTCTGATGAGGAGGGCTTCGGCGACGGCTGGTCGACGGAGGCCGATCAGCACTCGACCTACCGGGCCAGCTGGCTGCACGACACCGGCGAGCTCTATGTCGTACGCGAGCCGCACCCCGGCGGCCTGTTCGCCCGCTACCTCGACCAGCTCGACATCGACCAGGTCGACATCGAGCAGCTCACCGTGGAGGTGCTCGGCCGGTTCGACAGTGACGACGCGGTCAAGCAGGCGCTTTCGGGCTGGGAGCACGCGATGACGCGCGCCGATAGCCTCGATTGGCTAAGGACGCGCGTCTCCGGCTGAACCTGGCGCTCGCCGGGTCAACCAACGGCGGCCTTCAACGCCTCACTGAGAGCAGTGGCCTCCGGCGCCGACATCTCGACGACAAGCCGGCCGCCACCCTCGAGCGGCACCCGCATCACGATGCCGCGCCCCTCTTTGGTGACCTCGAGCGGACCGTCACCCGTCCGCGGCTTCATGGCCGCCATGCCGTGCACCTCTTCCTTATCGAACATCCAAGCGGTGTTACGAGCGTGTTCCTGTACATCATCCCAGATCTGCGGGCGGTTGGACGCCGGTCCCGTCCGACCACCTCATCGGCGCCTGCCGGCAACAGGCGAAGATGCGGTGTGGACGAACTTCAGCCGACAGTCATTTCCGAGCAGACCGGGCCCAACGGGTCCCTCGCCATCGTCACGATCAACCGCCCTGACGCCCTGGGTGCACTGTCTCTGGGCGCCAAAGAGGAGCTGCTCGCGGCGCTGACCACCGTCGGCGCGGACCCGTCCGTCAGGGCGGTCCTGCTGACCAGCCGGGGGCGCGCCTTCTGCGTCGGCCAGGACCTGCGCGAGCTGCAGGCGGCCTACGCCAGCCCCGAGACGCCCGACCTCGGCGACCTCGTGCGTCGCTACTACAACCCGATCGTGCGGGCCCTCTCGGAGATGCCCAAGCCGGTCGTCGCCGCGATCAACGGGGCGGTCGCTGGCGCTGGGCTGGGCATCGCGCTGGCCTGTGACCTGCGGTGGGCTGCGCGCTCAGCGGTATTCGCCACCGCATTCGCCGGGATCGGGCTGGCAGGCGACTCGGGCATCACCTGGAACCTCAGCCGGCTCGTCGGCACGGCGAAGACGTCGGCGCTGATGTACCTGAACGAGCGGGTCTCGGCGGAAGGCGCGCTGGAGCTGGGGCTGGTCAACGCCGTAGTCGACGACGAACTGCTCCTGGACTCCGCCACCGAACTGGCGCTGCGGCTGGCCGCCGGTCCCACCGCCGCGTTCGCCGCCATCAAGCGGACCCTCGGCGCGTCGGCGACGCAGTCCCTCCCCGAATCCCTGGCGCTGGAGGCCGACCTGCAGGAAGTAGTCGGCCGTAGCGCCGACCACCTGGGCGGGGTGGCGTCGTTCTTCGCCAAGCAGAAGCCGACCTTCACCGGTCAGTGAGCAGCGGGGGCTGACCTCTCGACCCAGCGGGCGAACCGGCGCAGCGCCACGGCCAGCGCCCGCTGGGTGGGCCGCCGGCCGGCGCGCAGTCCCATCTGCCCGATCAACCCGAGCGGCGGGTCGACCCATTCGATCCAGGTGAACCGCGAGCCGGACGCCTGCGGCTCGACGAGGAACACTCCCCCACCCCGAACCACGCGCCCGAGATGCAGGACCTCGCAACGCAGCGGCGGCTCCCAGCCGGTGATGCGCATCGGGTCGTCGAACCCGACGGGTCCCAGGGCCGTGCGCGCCAGGATCTCATCGCCCACCGAGTCGCCGTTCCCTTGCGTCACGCGCACGCTGGTGCCGGGCATCCATTCTCCCTGGCGTGCCCAGTCCGTCAGGCCGGCGAAGACCCGCTCAGGCGAGGCATCCACCTCGACGCTGACCCGCAGCTCAACCATCGACGACGTCGGGCTCGTCTTCTTCGTACGGGAGCGGCTCGTCGGAGGGCGACGGCGTGGAGGTCGTGATCCCAGCTGCGGCGCGGGCATGTTCGAGCTCCGCCGCGGCGCGCTCCAGCACCTCATCGACGTCTGCCATCTTGTAGCCGCGCAGCACTACCGGCAGCGTCGCCCCGCGTAGCCCCTCGGGTGTCACCTCGCCGTCAGGCAGGCCGGGGGGTGCGTCGGGCACCGCCCGTGACATGCCGTCGATACGCCCGGCAGCAGCCAGGCCGGCAGCCAGAATCACGGCGGCGGCGAACAGAACCTCGATGGCGAGCGCCATGCCGACAGTCTGGCATCTGGAAGAGTCCACAGCGTGGAGCTACGCCTGGGCACGCGCACCTTCGAGGAAACCGATGTCGCCCTGATGGCGATCATCAACCGCACACCGGACTCCTTCTACGACCGCGGCGCGACCTTCGGCGAGGCGGAGGCCCTCGAAGCGGCCGATCGTGCGGTCGAGGAGGGCGCCGAGATCCTCGACATCGGCGGGGTCAAGGCGGCACCGGGCGTCGTGGTCGACACCGCGGAGGAGCTACGCCGGGTCTCGGGCTTCGTGGCCCGCCTGCGCGATCGTCATCCGGGGGTCGTGATCTCGGTCGACACCTGGCGCGCCGAGGTCGGTCGAGCGGTCGCCGCTGAGGGCGCCGATCTGCTGAACGACGCCTGGGGCGGCACGGAGCCCGCGTTGGCCGAGGTCGCGGCGGAGTTCGACCTCGGCCTGGTGTGCACGCATGCGGGGCATCTGCCGCCGCGTACCCGCCCGCATCGCATCGGCTATGACGACGTGGTCGCCGACATCCGCTCCACCGTGGTCGGCCTTGCCGAGCGGGCCGCCGGGCTCGGCGTGCGGCGTGACGCGATCCTGATCGACCCGGGCCACGACTTCGGCAAGAACAGCCGGCACTCGCTGGAGGCGACCCGCAGGCTCCCCGAACTCGTCGAGACGGGCTGGCCGGTGCTCGTCGCCATGAGCAACAAGGATTTTCTCGGCGAGATCTTCGATCTCCCGGTGACGGACCGTTTCGAGCCGACGATGGCGGCCACCGCCATCGCCGTCTGGCTCGGCGCGCGCGTGGTGCGTACGCACTCGGTGCAGGCAAGTCGGCGGGTCATCGAGACGGTGCGCGCCATCGCCGGGACCCGCGATCTGGCGGTCGGCAGGCGCGCTCTCGCGTGAATTTCGGGCTTTACATTCCCCGAACGTAAACCGCACCAGTGGCTGTGAAAACGGACCGAAGCTTGAGATCAGACATCAGCGGGCCGAAGAAGGACCAAAGAAAGGGTCTCACCATGGGTAAGCCAGGAGCAGCCATTCGGGCAGCTGGATGGGTGACGGTCGGCGCCATCGCCGCCGGTGGCGTAGCTACGGCTGCCACCACATCCGGGGGCGGCACCAGCAACAAGACCACCACCACGTCGGCCGTCACGGCCGCCACCTCACCGACCGCCGGCAAGGGCAAGCGCGCCGGCCGGCTCTCCAAGCTCCAGGGCCGCGTCCTGCACGGGGAGTTCACCGTGGAGGGCAAGGGCGGAACGCCGACGAACGTCGCCGAGCAGCGCGGCACGGTCAACACCGTCAGCTCCACGTCGATCACGCTGACGAGCAAGGACGGCTTCATCCACAGCTACGTCGTCGACTCGAGCACCCGGTTCCGGGTGGACGGCAAGAAGGGTTCCAGCGCCGGCGTGAAGACAGGGCAGGACGCCACAGTGCTCGCCAAGGTCAGTGGCAACACCGAGACCGCCGAGCTCGTCGTCCAGCGCGCCGCCAAGTAAGGACAGGCAGCCCTGGCTCGCATCTGGCTCGACCCCCGGCAAAAGGGCGGGTGTCCGAGTTCCGACAGCAGCCAGCGACGGGCTGTGCGTGCTCCTAGCGTCGGGTTACCGACCCAGAGGAGCCGCTCGATGAATGGCGCGATCGCCGACGAGTTCGTCCCCGACGCGCGGCAGCCGGCCGGCGTGCTCGACCCGGTCTTCGGCCGGGTCCAGCTCGGTTCCGTGCACGGCCTGTGGGCGGTCAGCGGTCCCGGCATCGGAGTGGCCCAGCTGACGGGCGGCTCCCGCGTCGTCACGCCGCACGGCGACGGCACCCTCTCCAAATCGGGCGGGCGCCTTCGCCGGCGCGGCCAGGATCGTCACGTCGACCTGGCCGGCCAGCGCTACACGCTGCGCCAGACGTCGCTGCGGCGGGCACAGCTGCGCCGCGACGGGGTACCCATCTGCTGGCTGCGGACCGTTCGTATCGGGCGCCCTCGGCCCTTCGGGCGCGGCGTGCGGTCGTATGAGGTGGTGCTCTGGGTCGATCCCCCCGACCGGACCGCGGGCGCGATCGCTCACCTGCTGGCGTCGCGCTACGGGGTCGGGGCCGTCACAGGCTCGCGTTGATCGCCGCCAGCGCTTCGTCCACGTCGTCCGTGAGCGTGATGAGCTCGAGATCATTCGGCCCGATCCGCCCGGTCGCCTGCAGCGAGTCGCGTAGCCAATCCAGCAGGCCGCGCCAGTAGTCGACGCCCATCAGGATGACCGGGAACCGCGTGACTTTCCGGGTCTGCACGAGCGTGAGCGCCTCGAAGAGCTCGTCCATCGTGCCGAATCCGCCGGGCAGGATGACGAAGGCCTGGGCGTACTTGACGAACATGGTCTTGCGCACGAAGAAGTACCGGAAGTTCAAGCCGAGATCGACCCAGGGGTTCAATTTCTGCTCGAACGGGAGCTCGATGCCGAGGCCGATCGAGAGCCCGCCCGCTTCCTGGCAGCCCTTGTTGACCGCCTCCATCGAGCCCGGACCGCCGCCGGTGATCACGGCCCAGCCGGCACTCGCGAGAGCAGCCCCGACCTCCTGAGCCGACGCGTAGTCCGGTGAATCGATGGGGGTGCGGGCCGATCCGAAAACCGTGACCGCACGCGGCACCCCAGCGAGAAGGCCGAATCCCTCAACGAATTCGGCCTGAATGCGCAGGACTCGCCACGGGTCGGTGTGCACCCAGTCGGACGGGCCGCGCGAATCCAGCAGCCGCTGGTCGGTGGTCGAGGGCTGCACTTGCGAGCGGCGCAGCGTGACCGGTCCGCGCTGGCGCTCGGGTCCGACCGGGTGCGGGCCACGCTCCCGGCGAGCCGGTGGGCGGTCAGGGTCGACGGAAGACGGGGGCACGCCTTCACGCTAGGTCAGTGGCGAGATCACTTGCTAGAAGCCGCGGGTGCGGGTAGGTCTGTGGCATGCCCAGCGAAAAGGAAGCACTCGACGCCGTCCCCAAGCAATTGCTGATCGGGGGGCAGTGGCGCGATGCCGCGGAAGGCAAGACGCTCGCGGTCGAAGACCCTGCGACGGGCCAGCCGCTCTGCGAGGTCGCCGACGGGACCCCGCAGGACGCCCTGGACGCGCTGGCGGCAGCTGATGAGGCGGCGGCCGGCTGGGCCGCCACCGCCCCCCGCGAGCGCGGCGAGATCCTGCGGCGCGCCTACCAGGCGATGGTCGACAAGCAGGACGAGCTCGCGCTGGTGATGACCCTGGAGATGGGCAAGAGCCTCACCGAGTCGGCGGGCGAGATCGTCTACGCGGCGGAGTTCTTCCGCTGGTTCTCCGAGGAAGCCGTACGTATCGCGGGCCGCTACTCGACCGAGCCGGCGGGCAAAGGGCGGCTGCTCACGATGCACCATCCGGTAGGCCCGTGCCTGCTGGTCACCCCCTGGAACTTCCCTGCGGCCATGGGCACCCGCAAGATCGGCCCGGCGATCGCGGCCGGTTGCACGATGGTCGTCAAGCCCGCCAAGCAGACGCCGCTCACCATGCTTTCACTGGCGCAGCTCCTGCGCGACGCGGGCCTGCCGGACGGCGTGCTGAACGTCATCACGTCATCCTCCAGCGGCTCGGTCGTCAAGCCGTTGCTGGAAGATTCGCGGCTGCGCAAGCTGTCGTTCACCGGTTCGACGGAGGTGGGTCGGCTGCTGATGGAGCAGTCGTCCGGACGGCTGCTGCGGCTGTCGATGGAACTCGGCGGCAACGCACCCTTCGTGGTCTTCGCCGACGCCGACATCGACCTGGCAGTCGAGCAGGCGATGGTCGCGAAGATGCGCAACATGGGCGAGTCCTGCGTGGCCGCGAACCGTTTCCACGTCGAGGAATCGGTCGCCGAGGAGTTCACCGCCAAGCTCACCGAGAAGATGGCCGCGCTGGTCGTCGGACGCGGCACCGAATCCGGGCAGCGGGTCGGTCCGCTGATCGACGCGACCCAGCGCGACAAGGTCGCCGAACTCGTCGACGACGCCACCAAGCGTGGAGCTTCCGTACGCACCGGCGGAAAAGCCGTCGGCGACGCGGGCTACTTCTACGCGCCCACCGTGCTCGCCGATGTCCCGCCCGATGCCCGGTTGCTGCGCGAGGAGATCTTCGGGCCCGTCGCGCCCGTCGCGACGTTCACCTCGGAGGAGCAAGCACTTTCGGCCGCGAACGACAGCGAGTTCGGGTTGGTCGCGTACGTGTTCACGCGCGACTTCTCACGCGCCATGCGGATGGTCGAGGGATTGCAGACGGGCATGGTCGGCCTCAACAAGGGCCTGATCTCCAACCCGTCGGCACCCTTCGGCGGCATCAAGCAGAGCGGCTTCGGACGCGAGGGCGGCTTCGAGGGCATCGAGGAGTACCTGACGACCAAGTACGTCGGCATGGATATCTAGCGTTATTGGCTCAGGTAGCGCCGCAGCACTCCGGCGACCTCACCGATGCGCGCGACGTCGATGGACTCCTCTCTGGTGTGAGCCAGGTTGGGGTCACCGGGGCCGAAGTTGACCGCGGGGATGCCGAGCGCGGCGAACCGGGCCACGTCGGTCCACCCGTACTTCGCCCGCGGCGGTCCGGCGCCTGCCGCCGTCACGAAGTCACGCGCCGCCGGAGCCTGCAATCCCGGGAGCGCGCCCGGGGCGGAGTCGACGAGGGTCACCGCGTAGGGCGCGAGGATCTGCGCTACGTGCTCGAGCGCCTGCGCCTCGCTGCGGTCGGGCGCGAACCGGAAGTTGATCGTCACCGTGCAGGCGTCGGGCACCACATTGCCCGCCACCCCGCCGCTGATCCGCACCGCCGACAGGCCTTCCCGATACACGCAGCCGTCGATGTCGACCGACCGCGGCACGTAGGCCGCCAGCGTCGAAAGTAGCGGCGCAGCAGCATGAATCGCGTTGTCACCGAGCCAGCTACGGGCACTGTGGGCGCGCTTGCCCGGGACGCAGACCTGCACCCTGAGGGTCCCCTGGCAGCCCGCTTCGATGACCCCATCGGTGGGTTCGAGGAGCACGGCAAGATCGGCGGCGAGCCAGTCGGCGTGGTGCTCGGCCAGCCGTCGCAAGCCGTTACGTGCCGCTTCGACTTCTTCGTTGTCGTAGCACACGAACGTCACGTCGCTCGTCGGCTCCGGCATCGTCGCGGCGAGGTGCAGCAGGACCGCGATGCCCGATTTCATGTCGGACGTGCCGCACCCGTGCATGCGCTCGCCGTCCCGGCGCGACGGCACATTGTCGATGATCGGCACCGTGTCGAGGTGACCGGCCAGGACGACCCGGCGGGCGCGTCCGAGATCGGTGAACGCCACGACTGCATCGCCGTCGCGGACCACCCTGAGGTGAGCCAGCGTGCTCAGGGACGCCTCGACCGCATCGGCGAGCGGCCCCTCGGCCCCGCTCACGCTCGGGGTGTCGACGAGCGTCGCCGTCAGATCGACCGGATCGGCGGCCAGCTCGAGTCCTGTCACGTGGAGACGCCGTGCTCGCGAAGGACGTCGTTGAGGGCGAGCTTGTCGTGGATCTCGCCTTCGGCGAGCGTGCGCAGGACCAGCAGGCACGGCATCGCGAACTCGCCGCCCGGGAACGACTTCACCTTGCTCGACCCGACGACGACGGCACGCTCGGGCACCTCACCGCGGGGCAGCTCGTCGCCACTTGCCGCGTCGAAAACCCTAGTGCTGGCAGTAAGAATGCAGCCGGCGCCGAGCTTGGCACCGCGCCGGACGCGGGCCCCGTCGACCACGATGCTGCGGGACCCGACGAACGCGTCATCCTCGATGACGACGGGGATCGCGTTCGGCGGCTCGAGCACTCCCCCGAGCCCGACCCCGCCCGACAGGTGCACCCGCTCCCCGACCTGAGCGCACGATCCGACCGTGGCCCAGGTGTCGACCATCGACCCCGCGCCGACGTAGCCGCCGATGTTGACGTAGCTCGGCATCAGAACGACTCCGGGCGCCATGTACGAACCCCACCGCGCGATCGCACCGGGCACCACGCGTACCCCATCGAAGCGGGTCTTCAGCGGCATCCGGTCGTGGTACTGGAAGTCGCCGGCCGCCGACTCGCCCATCTCGAGCACCTTGAACGACAGCAGGATCGCGCGCTTGGCCCGCTCGTCGACGACGACCTCGTTGCTCGACGCGTCGACGAAGGCAACCCGCGCCTCGCCGGCATCAAGCTGATCGACGGCCGCCACGACAATCTTGCGGGCGTCTTCATCCTTCGGGCTCAAGCCGTCGCGTCGCTCCCACAGCTCGTCAATGGCGGGGTCGATCGGACTGGAGGTGGCGTCAGGCGTGCTCATGCGCCTCACCCTATTTCGGGAGCTGTGGTGTCCGCCGCGCGGCCGAGCAGGCCAATATTCGAGTGTTTCCAGGCCACCCTTACCCGTAGCGTGGTACTCGCTATGAACGACGATCGCCGCGGCGTCCTTTTCGGGATCGGCGCGTACGCGATCTGGGGCCTGTTCCCGCTGTACTTCCCGCTCCTCGAGCCCGCCGGTTCGGGCGAGATCCTGGCCCACCGGTGCCTGTGGAGCCTGGTCGCCGTCGCGCTGCTACTGACGGTCCGCCGGCAGTGGGCGTGGATCCGTCCGGCCCTCGCCGATCGGCGCCGGCTCGGGTTACTCGCCCTGGCGGCCGTCCTGCTCGCCCTCAACTGGGGCGTCTACATCTACGGCGTCAACTCCCACCAGGTCGTCGAGACGGCGCTGGGCTACTTCATCAACCCGCTCATCACCGTGATGCTCGGCGTGATCGTGCTCCGCGAGCGGCTCTCGACCACCGGATGGATCGCCGTCGGACTCGCCGGGTGCGCCGTCGCCGTGCTGACGATCAGCTACGGCCGGCTGCCCTACATCGCGCTCATCCTCGCGTTCTCCTTCGCCGGCTACGGGTTCCTGAAGAAGCGCGTGGGAGCGCCTGCGCTGGAAGGGCTCACGGTCGAGACGGGCGTCCTCGCGCTGCCCGCGCTGATCGTCATCGTCGTGCTGGCAGCCATCGGAAAGGGCACGTTCGGCCACGGCGTGGGCCACAGCGCGACGCTCATGAGCGCCGGTGTGGTCACGGCGATTCCGCTGCTGCTTTTCGGTGCGGCGGCGACCCGCGTCTCGCTGACGACGATGGGGATCTTGCAGTACCTGACGCCGACACTGCAGTTCCTGGTCGGTGTGGTGATCCGGCACGAGCCACTGCCGACCGAGCGACTCGTCGGCTTCATCCTGATCTGGGCGGCGCTGATCGTCTTCTCCTTCGGCGGCGCGCGCCAGCGGCGGCGACGGCTAGCCGGCCAGCCGAGCCCCGACCTGAGCGATGCGCTCATCGCTGGCGGTTAGCGCGACCCGCACGTACGCATTTCCTGCCGGCCCGTAGAACTCCCCCGGAGCCACCAGGATGCCGCGCGACGCGAGGTCTTCGACGGTGGTCCAGCAGTCCTCGTCGCGAGTTCCCCAGAGATACAGGCCACCCTCGCTGTGCTCGATGCGCAGGCCAGCTGCCTCGAGTGCCGGACGGAGCGCCTCTCGCCGCCGGGCGTAGCGCTCCCGCTGCTCAGCCACGTGAGAGTCGTCCCCCAGCGCCGCGACCATGGCCGCCTGCACCGGATCCGGGACGATCAGCCCGGCGTGCTTGCGTACCTCCAGCAGAGCGGCCACCAACGCGGGATCGCCGGCGATCCAGGCGGCGCGGTATCCGGCCAGATTGGAACGCTTGGACAGCGAATGCACCGAAAGCAGGCCGGTCGGATCGCCGCCACACACCCGCGGGTCGAGGATGCTCACCGGCTCGGACTCCCAGCCGAGCTCGAAGTAGCACTCGTCGCTGACGACGATCGTCCCGCGCTCGCGTGCCCACGCGACGATCTTGGCGAGGTGCTCTGCAGGCAGCACCTGACCCGTCGGGTTGGCGGGCGAATTGACCCAAAGCAGGCGTATGCGCGCGGGGCCGAGCTCGACCAGGCTCGCGTAGGTCACCGGCGTCGCCCCAGCTAGCAGCGCTCCCACGGCATAGGTGGGATACGCGAGTGCCGGGAGCGCGATCGTCTCGCCGCTACCGATCCCGAGCAGCGAGGGCAGCAGCGCCACCAGCTCCTTGCTGCCCACCGTCGGAAGCACGCCGATCGACGGCGGCGCGCCCAGGCGGCGAACCGACCAGTTGGTGAGGGCTTCCCGAAGAGTGGGCGTGCCCGCCGTCAGCGGATACCCGGGCGCGTCGGACGCCGCGCGTAAAGCCTCCTGAACGACCTCAGGAGTCGGGTCGACAGGCGTACCCACCGAAAGGTCGACGATGCCGCCGGGGTGGGCGCGGGCCTTGTTGGCATACGGGACGAGCCGGTCCCAGGGAAAGTCCGGAAGGGATCGGCCCGGGACGCTGATTGCGGCTATTCGTCGTGCTCCTGCGGCGGGAGCGCGGCTACCAGCGGGGCGTCGGAGTCGATCAAGCCGATCTTCGACGCGCCACCCGGGGAGCCGATCTCAGCGAAGAAGACGACGTTGGCCTCGGTATAGGCCTTCCACTGCTCGGGGACGTCGTCCTCGTAGTAGATCGCCTCGACCGGGCAAACCGGCTCGCAGGCTCCGCAGTCGACGCATTCGTCGGGCTGGATGTAGAGCATCCGGTTGCCCTCGTAAATGCAGTCGACAGGGCACTCTTCGATGCACGCCTTGTCCTTGAGATCTACACAGGTCTCGGCGATGACGTAGGTCACCGGTGCTCCTCCAGGCTCGTTGCTTTTCACCAGTATGCGTCAGCGGGGCCGCTCCCCCGCGACCGGTTGCGCGATCATCCCATTCTGCTGCCGTCACCATCGCCCCGACAGGCCTGGGTATGAGCGCAACGCCACACCTGCATCACAGCCTGCGCGCGCCAACCAGCCTCCGACTGCTTCTGGGCGTTACCGTCACGCGGTGGACCGCCTCGTTTGGATCGACTGCGAGATGACCGGGCTCGACCTGTCTCGTGACCTGCTGCTCGAGGTGGCCTGCCTGGTGACCGACGGCGAGCTCAACCAGATCGGTGAGGGCATCGACCTGGTGATCTCCGCTCCCGAGCAGGCGCTGCTCGAGATGGACCCGGTCGTCGTCGCCATGCACCGGGAGTCCGGGCTGGACAAGGCGGTGCTCGCGTCGACCCTCACGCTGGCCGAGGCCGAGGCGCAGGTGCTCGATTTCGTACGCAAGCACATCCCTGAGGCCCGGAAAGCACCGTTATGCGGTAACTCGATCGCCACCGACCGCGGCTTCATCGCCCGTGACATGCCGGCCTTGGACGAGCATCTGCACTACCGGATGGTCGACGTCTCCTCGGTCAAGGAGCTGGCCAGGCGCTGGTATCCGCGGGCCTACTACGCGTCCCCGGGCAAGCGCGGCGGCCATCGCGCGCTCGCCGACATCCTGGAAAGCGTCGAAGAGCTGCGCTACTACCGGGAGGCGATCTTCGTGCCGCAGCCCGGTCCGACGAGTGACCAGGCGAAGGCGATCGCGTCACGGATCCGGGGCGAAGATCCCGCGCCGCCACCAGGTGGGCCCGCGTCCGCTTAGACTGGTCAAGTTCGGTCGGTTCACGCCGCTCGGACGCACGGTGGGTGTAGCTCAGTTGGCAGAGCACCGGGTTGTGATCCCGGGTGTCGCGGGTTCAAGTCCCGTCACTCACCCCACCCGAAAGGCCCCTTGACCTGCAGTTGTAGGCGAGGGGCTTTCGACTTGGGGGCATGAAGCTCCGTTTCTCGGGGGCACGGGACGAGACGGCTTCGGACAGCGCACCGTCCGAGTTTCCCGGAGCCCCGATGGCCTGGATCGAACAAGGCGGCGCCCGCACCCCCGTCTACCGGATCCGCTGGTCTGAGAACGGCATCCGGCGGCCGGATTGCTTTGCCACCCGCGCGGATGCCGAGGCCTACGTCCGGCTGATGGCAAGCGCCGGCGGCAAGCGCCCCACGGCGGCGACGGCCGCTCTTCCCCCGCCGCTGGCTACCCAGACATTGACGGCGCCGCGCAGGAGGCCGGTCGGCGGCCGGACCGTCAGCTTCGCGGAGTGGGCCCGGCCAGCGGGCGAGCGGGCTGTCCGGAATTGAGGACCGCACCATCGCCGACTGTCAGACGTGCGGTTATGTGGCGACGGCCGTCCGCTCTGGCTGGTTTCAGCCCAGTGGCGGTTAGGCCTTCCACGTGTAGGTGGTGTCTGTGCCGATATTGCCGATGGCGTTGGTGCTGTGAATGCTGAACGCGTGGTTGCCGGCTTTGAGCTTGTTGTAGGTGATGGTGTTGGCGCAGGAAGTAAAGGCTGCTCCGTCGAGGCTGCACTGGTAAGACAAACCGGCGGTTTGTGTCCAGCTGAAGGTCTTCTTGGGACCGGGGCCGGGGGGCGTGAAGGTTAGGGCGATTGCCGTAGCTGGCGCTGGGACAATCGTCCAGGTGTAGCTGGCGGTGGCGGTACCCCCCGCGTTGGTCGCTGTAATGGTGAGCGTATGCGTGCCCGGCGCCAGGCTGAGTGCCTTCCACGGCGAGCTGCAGCTGCTGGAGGCAGCCCCGTCGAGGGTGCAGGTGACGGTGCCGATGGGGTCGCTGACGGTGAAGCTGATGGTGGCATCGGTGGCGGTTGTCTCGGCCAGTGGTGCGCTGGTGATGACTACGGAGGGCAACGGAACTGGGATGGGGATGATCAGCCAGCTGTAGCTGGCGGTGCCAGTGCCGCCGGCGTTGGTTGCTGTAATGGTGAGGGTG
>DATAZK010000073.1:0-54566 GCA_036272075.1 Frankiaceae bacterium | reverse complement strand
CCGCCGCGCCGAGGCTTTCGTCCAAATGGCCCGCCATGCTTGTGCGCATGCCGAGACCTGCAACGGGGAAGGCGGTGGACGGCACACCGTCATCGTCGGCCTGCCCCACCAATCCCTGCTCGACGGCCTCGGCACTGCCGGCACTCCGGAAGGGCAACGCCTCCCCGCCGGCACCGCCCGGCGGATGGCGTGCGATGCCGGGATCATCCCCGCCGTCTACGGCGCCGACTCCGAAATATTGGACTTCGGCCGCCGCACCCGCACCATCAACGCCGGCCTACGGCATTTCCTGGTCGCCCGTGACGGCGGCTGCGTCTGGCCCGGCTGTGATCGGCCACCGTCCTGGACCCAGGCGCATCACCGCCTACATTGGCTGGAACATGAAGGCGAAACCGAACCCGAAAACCTCGATCTGCTCTGCCTTCACCATCACCACAAAGTGCATGAGGGCGGTTGGGAAATGACCATCGGCCACGATCCCGACCGCACCCCCAGATTCTGGCCCCCTGATGGACGACCACCCATCCAAGGCCAACGCCGACCCCTCCTCCGCAAACCCGGCCACACCCCAAAACGCACCTGAGCCACGATGAAATCGGCGGTGTCGATGGAGCACCCCATAAGCGTCTGGTCACCTAAGGCCTGCCCGCGATAGCCGGCGATCTCGGTCGCTTCATCGCTCACGCCTTCGACATTTGTCGAGCGGCATGTCGCGCACTGAACCGCCTCGTGTTCCTCCGGGGCCTAGGCAGAATCAGTGCATGACGTGGTGTCTCAGCGATGCGCTGCAGGCACCGCGCAGCGCGAACCTTGGCGTATCGAAGCGGGACGGATATGACCGTTGACGCGACAAGTGCTGGCTAAACGTGCCTGGGCCGATCTACACCGTGGCGA
Organism: Frankiaceae bacterium; assembly: GCA_036272075.1. GTDB lineage: Bacteria > Actinomycetota > Actinomycetes > Frankiales > Frankiaceae > DATAZK01. The sequence goes on along the minus strand of DATAZK010000073.1, from coordinate 53,672 downwards.
CGGACACTGCTGGTGCGGCCGGATTGAGGCACGGTCATCGAGTGAGCCCGGCGATGGAAGTACCGTCTCCCGCGATGGCTGAGCTGCTGATCGCGACCAATCCTGACCCGGATTCCCGGCTGCCGTACCTGCTCCGCTTGCCTCTGGGCGAGGGGATGGTGTTCCGGACCTCGGGGACCTGGCCTCGCACGAAAGCGCTCTACTGCTATCCGGTCGCCGATACCGAATGGCCCTCCGATCCGGACGTCGTCGAGCGGGTGCCCATTCGTTCTTGCGTCCGTCGCGGGGCAGCGATCGATCTCGTGCTCGACCGGTCGCGGGAGAACCGTTCGCAGCTGGTCTTCACGCTGGCCCGCGGACGCGAGGCGGTGTTCTGGCAATCCCCGAGAACGCGCAAGCAAGCACGGCCGAACGTCAGTACCCCTACTGCGCGGGCCGCCGGTTTGGCCGACCTCGAGATTGTCGTCGATTCGCGCGAGCAATATGCCTACCGGTTCACCGCCCAACAAGTGCGCACGGTGAAGCGGGCACTGCCCTGCGGCGACTACGGCACCAACGCGGCGGGTCAGCTGGTCGCCGTGGTTGAACGAAAATCCCTGGCCGATCTCGTATCGAGTCTGATGAACGGGAAACTGCGCTACGCACTGGCGGAACTCGCCGCCCTTCCTCGATCCGCGGTCGTTGTCGAGGAGCGGTACTCCCAGATATTCAAGCTCGAGTACTCCCGTCCGGCGATGGTCATGGACGGTCTCGCGGAGCTTCAGGTGCGGTGGCCGACAGTCCCTATCGTGTTCCTCGAAAGCCGTCAGCTCGCGGAAGAATGGACCTACCGCTACCTTGCGGCAGCGCGCGCTTGGGCTATGACGGAGAACGCGATCGCCGGCCGTGTCGAGGTCGAACCGGAGACCAACTCAGCGCCCGCGGCGCCGCTGCCCAGCACGGCAGAAGTCCGGACTTGGGCTCGTGCGGCTGGGCTATCCGTCCCGGCCCGCGGGCGACTCGCGCCCGACATCTCAAGGGCGTGGCGCGAGGCCCATCCGCCGACCTAACCTTTGGCCGGACCGACGGCGCACTCGTTGATGATCGACGCGATCAGCTCGGGGTGGGTCGTCATGATCGTGTGGCCGGCGTCGGGAATGATGCGGTGTTCTGCCCCGGGCCCGAGGTTGGCCGCCATCTGCACCGCGAGCGCGGGCGGGACCGGCTGATCGAGCGTCATCGACACGTAGGTGATGGGCATCCCCGACGGGTAGCCCGACACCACGGCGTTCATCAAGCCCGGCGCATCGGGCGTCAGTTGGGCGTAGTGCGCGGCCCACGTCGCGTCGTCCATCCCGGTGCCGAACAGGTTGCGGGCGAGCTCCTCCGGCAACACAGGCATGGCCACCGATGGCTCGCCGACGAGCAGGCTCGCCGGGCTCTCACCGGGTCCGGGGACGAGCGCGCCCACGTAAACCAGCGCAGCTACCCGCTCCGGATGGCGGACGGCGGTCTCGGTGATGGTCACCCCGCCGAGTGAATGGCCGACGAGAACGAACCGATCAAAGCCCGCCCGGTCGGCGTCCTCGAGTACGGCGGCGACGCTGTCGTCGAGGCTGACCTTCGCGAGGTCGGCGGGACGCGTGCCGCGTCCGGGCAGATCGACCGCCGTGGACTCGGTGGTCAGGAATGGCAGGACGGCAGCCCAGCACCACGTGCCGTGCATGCCGCCGTGGACGAGAACGACTGGTGTCACGCGAGAGACCCTCTCACGGCTACTGCGTGACGAAGTCCTGCACCCCGTACCAGCGTCCGGAGGAGGTCTCTACCGCGCCGATCCCGATGCCGGTGTAGGACGCGTTCAGGATGTTCGCCCGGTGGCCGGGGGAGTCCATCCACATGGTCATCATCGCGTCCGCGCTGACGTTGCCGTAGGCAATGTTCTCGCCGGCGCCGCGGGCGGAGCAGCCCGTCATGATCGGGCTCAGGCTCTGGTGTACGAAGTTCCCGGTCTGCGCCAGGGTGGCGGCCCACGAGTTGGCGAAGCCGTCGGCGCAGCTGACCAGGGTCAGGGAGCGCAGCCCCTGCTTGGCCCGCTCGCTGTTGACCAGAACCAGGATGCGGCTCTCATACGCCGAGGCGTCGCTTGGCGATGTCACGGGTTTGGTCGGCGTGGAAGTCGGCTTGGACGTCGGCTGCGTGATCGGCGCCGGGTCCGGGTGCCTGGGCACCATCGGGGTCACGAAGGGGGTGCAGGCGGCGATCGCGGGCGCTGCAGCGGCGGCGACAGCCAGGCAGGCGAGGCGACGCGAGAGGCGACGAGAGATGCGGCCGGACACGTAGGACTCCTTCACAGCACACCGATGGTCGTCGTACTGCCCTGGTTCATCGGCCTTCGGGAAAGCGGTATGCAGCATTCGGCGGCGTCACTTGCGCCGGTCGGCGCAATCTCACATCGAAGGGCTCAGACGCGGAAGTACGGGACTTCCAGCCAGATCACAACGCAGCACAGGAGCAGGAGAACCGCCGCCGTCCAAAGGCCCCAGCGTCGCTCGAAGAGGAGCTCGACCAGCCCCCCGAGCCAGTCCCAAAGATCCACGGTTCAACATCGACTCTTGGCGCTCGGTGCTTTAGGTCCGACACCACCCGTGAGCGCGGCCTCGAGCCGGTTGACAGACTGGGCTCGTGAGCCCCAGCACAGTCCATGGACGCCTCCGCCGAGAGCGCCTGGATCCCACCCTGCGCCGGATCGGGCTGGTGACCATCCTCGGCTCGGTGATGTCCGTGCTGGACACCATGGTCGTCAACGTCGCGCTGGACTCCTTGTCGCGCAAGCTGCACACCGACATCGAGACGATCCAGTGGGTCGTCACGAGCTACCTGCTGGCCCTCGCCGCGACAGTGCCGATCAGCGCCTGGGCCGCCCGGCGCATCGGGGTGAAGAAGCTCTACCTGATCTCGCTGCTGATCTTCACCGTCGGCTCTGCGCTCTGCGGGCTGGCCTGGTCGGCGGGGTCGCTCATCGTCTTCCGGGTGTTGCAAGGCATCGGCGGCGGCATGATCGTGCCGGTCGGGCAGATGATCATCGTGCGTGCGGCAGGGAAGGACAACCTCGGACGCGTCATGGGCGTGCTCTCGACGCCGACGATCCTTGCCCCGATATTCGGTCCGACCATCGGTGGTCTGCTGCTGCAGGCGTTCGGGTGGCAGTGGATCTTCCTGATCAACATTCCGGTGGGCGTGGTCGCCCTGATCCTCGGACAGCGCATCCTGCCGCCGGATCAGCCGGAAGCGGCGGGCAGGCTCGATGTGCCCGGCTTCGTGCTGGCCGGGCTCGGCACTGTCGCGCTCATCTACGGCCTCGCTGAGACGGCGAGCAAGGGCGACCTGATGCGCGTCGGATCGGGCGGCGCGGTCCTCGCCGGGGCCATCCTGCTGGTCGCATTCGTACGGGAATCGCTACGGTCTTCGGCGCCCCTGCTGGATCTGACGGTCTTCCGCGACCGGACCTATACGGCCGTCACGATCACCGCGCTGATGAGTTCTGCTGCCATGTTCTCGGCCATGATCATCACGCCCCTGTACTTCCAGATCGTGCGCGGTCAGGACGCGACCCGCACCGCGCTGCTCGTCGCCCCGGTCTCGATCGGCGTCGTGCTGGTGATCAGCCGGGCGGGACGCGCGTCGGACCGCTACGGCGGGGGACGGGTTTCCGTCATCGGGCTCGTCGTCGGCGCGCTGAGCCTGCTGCCGTTCATCGTCTTCGACGAGCACACGCCCTACATCGTGACGATCCTCGTCAACATCATGCGGGGGATCGGTTTCGGCGCGCTCGGGACGCCCTTGTTCGCCGTCGCCTTCGCCGCTCTCGGCGAAAAGCACACCCGTGACGTCAGCGCTCAAATGAACATCGTCATGCGGGTCGGCGGATCCCTCGGGACGGCGATAGCGACCGTCATCCTGCAGCGGGCGCTGAGCCACCACGGGGGTACTCCAGCCCAGTCCGCCATCGCGTTTCAGGAGACCTACGTGTGGCTGACAGCGATCTCCGTGGTCGCCATCGTGCCTGCCGCCAGGCTCTGGATCATCGAGCGGCGTACGGGGCTGCGCCGGCTGGAATCCGCCTCCGCGCTGGAGGTCGTGGAGGCGAAAGTCGAGTCGGCCTAGCATCCAGTGGCACCGGACCCTAGCGGAGGCAGCTATGAGCGTCACGAAGCCCACAGAGCTTGCTGTGCCACCGTCGCTCGACGACGATCGTGACTACGCGCTCGACGACATGCCCGATCTGCACCAGCGGCTCTCGGCGCTGCGCGAGCGCAGCCCCGCGGCATGGGTGAAGAGCTTCGGACGACCGGCCGTCATGTTCACCAGCTATGCGTTGGTCGACGCGGCATTCAAGGACGAGGAGACGTTTCCCTCGAAGGCCTTCTACGCCGACGTCGTGACGGACGTGCTGGGTTACAACATCCAATGCATGTACGGCGCGGAACATCGCAGGAACCGCGCGCTGGCGTCTCCGGCGTTTCGCCAGCGCCTCGTCTCCGAGCTCATCACGCCCTTGCTCGAGCCCGTCGCCCATGAGCTGATTGACCGCTTTGAGGCACGGGGCGAAGCCGACCTGGTCGCCCAGTACACCCAGCGGTATCCGTTCAGCATCATCCTGCGGATGCTGGGCCTTCCGAGCGCCTCCGAGGACCTGGTAGCCCGCTGGGCACTCGGCATGCTGGACATCCAGCAGAACTACGCGCACGCCGTGGAGTGCTCGCGCGAATTCACCGCGTTCGTGGCGCCGATCCTGGCGCAGCGGCGCACCGAACCTGCCGGCGACCTGATCTCCAAGCTGGCCACCGAAGAGGTCGACGGTGAGCGGTTGACCGACGACGAGATCATGAACTTCCTCAAGCTGCTCTTCCCGGCCGGTAGCGACACCACCTACCTCGGGCTCGGCAATGCGCTCTACGGCTTGCTGACCCACCCCGATCAGCTGGAGTTGGTGACGGCAGACCTCCAGGGCCAGGCACGGTGGGCAGCCGAGGAAGGGCTTCGGTGGGAAGCCCCCGTCGCGTTGCTGCCCCGGCACAACCCGCAGGACGTGGTGTGGAACGACGTGGCCATCCCGGCGGACACCCCGCTGATCTTCGCCATTGTTGCCGCCAACCGTGACCCAGCGAAGTTCGATGACCCTGAACGGTTCGACGTCCGGCGGCGCCCGACCGGCACGCTGACCTTTGGCTTCGGACAGCACTTCTGCCTCGGGGCGCACCTGGCGCGCGCCGAGATGGAGATCTCCCTCAAGGTGCTGCTTTCCAGGCTGCCCGGGCTGCGGATAGCCGATGACCCGGGTGCGCGCATCGGCGCCACCTTCGCGCAGATGCTCCGAGGTCCCAACCGGCTGCCGGTGCGGTTCTAGGGCTCGATGGGCCGGGCGTTAGTGTGCAACGTCCGCCCACCACAGCACCTCTAGGAGCGAAATGCCTGACACACCAGTCGCCATCGTCACGGGTGCGAGCCGCGGAATCGGTCGCGCGGGCGCGCTGGCGCTGGCTGAAGCCGGATTCGATGTGGTGGTCAGCTCGCGCACCGTGAAGGAGGGTGAGGGAGTCGCCGAAGCGAATTCGGTACGTGAGTCGCGCAACCTTTCCGTTCCCGGCAGCCTCGAGCGCACCGCGCAGGAGGTCGAGGAGCGCGGCCGGCGAGCGCTGATCGTTCCGCTGGACCTGATGGACCGCGAGTCGGTGCTCGAACTGCCCCGGCGGGTGCTTGCCGAGTGGGGCCGGGTCGACGTCCTGTTCAACAACGCCGTCTTTCGCGGTGTCGGGAATCTGGACCGCATCGAGGACCTGACCCCGCAGTCGATGATGGACGTCTTCACCGGCAACTTCATCCACCAGATCCTGCTGATCCAGGGCGTGCTGCCGCACATGAAGGAGCGCGGCAGCGGGGTCATCGCCAACATGGTGTCGGGCTCGGCCCGGTGGGATCCTCCGGGTGCCCCGGGCGAGGGCGGCTGGGGGATCGTCTACTCAGGCTCGAAGGCCGCTTTCGGCCGGGTGGCCGGAGGCATGAACGCCGAGCATCTGTCGGCAGGAATCAAGACCTACAACCTCGACCCGGGCAACGTGATCACCGAGGCGCGCAAGGTGGTTTCGCCGGACGATGAGTACGAGGGCGAGTTCGGCAGCGCCCCGGCGGAGGCGACGGGCAAGGTCGTGGCCTGGCTGGCGACCGACCCCGGTGCCGACCGGTTGCTCGGCAAGTGGATCTACGCGCCCAAGCTCTGCTCCGACCTCGGGCTCATCCCCGGCTGGACCGTGCAGGTGAGCAACCGGGGCTGAGCCCCATTGCACACGGGGAGAGCTCATTTGACTTGAAGTCAGCTTTAACTCCTACGTTCGAAGCACGACGACGAACGAGGGGAGCCTCGGATGACTAAGGCGTGCGCGGGACGCATCGGCATCAGCCTGAATGTGACCGCAGACGACAGCCACCTCGGCGACGCCGCCGAGATCGAAGCGCTTGGCTACTCGACGATCTGGCTGCCGGGCGGGCAGATCGACTCACTGGAGCGGCTCGCAGAGCTGGTTCGAGCGACGACGACAATCCAGATCGCGTCGGGAATCATTCCGCTGGATGTCTACGAACCTTCAGCAGTGACCGCGCTTTTCGAGGATCTGGAGCAGCAGTTTCCGGGTCGCCTGCTCGTCGGGTTGGGCGGCCCCCAGCAGCCGCGTCCCTTGAGCGGGTTGAGCGCGTATCTCGACGAGCTGGACGCGGCGGACCCGGCCATTGCGCCAGGCCGGCGGATCCTGGCGGCGCTGGGTCCCCGCAAGCTGGAGATCGCCAGAGATCGCACCGGTGGGGCGATCACGTTGCTCGTCACGCCCGAGCACACCAGGCAGACCCGGGCGATTCTGGGGGACCGGCCCGCGTTGATCGTCGATCAACTGGTGGTACTCGACAGCGATGCGGCACGAGCTCGTGAGACCGCACGCGGGCCTCTGGGGTTCCTGTCGGGGGTCAAGGGCTACACCGACAACTTCGCGCGGATGGGCTTCAGCGGAGCCGAGATCGAGACCTTGGATGACCGCCTGGTCGACCGGCTCGTCGCGTGGGGCGACGAAGATGCCATCGCCGCACGGGTTGCGGAGCAGTGGGACGCCGGTGCCGATCAGGTCGTGCTGGGCGTGACCAACGCCGATGGCCAGCCAGGACCGATCGAGGTGGCACGTGCGCTCGCCAAGCGATTGACGCAGTAGCAAACGTCTATCGTTTGGGCGTGCCCGGGACCGTGGATCGCAGCGCCCGGTGTCCGTGCGGATCGGCCGAGACGTATTCGCTGTGCTGCGGACGCTTTCACGACGGGAGTGCCGTCCCCGCTACCGCGGAGCAGCTGATGCGTTCGCGCTACAGCGCTTTCGCCGTAGGAGATGGGGATTACCTCTACGACACCTGGGATTCAGCCGGCCGGCCGGCCGAGATCGGGCTCGACGACGGTCTGCGCTGGACGCGATTGGAAATCCTCGAAACGGTCCGCGGTGGGCCGTTCGACACCGATGGGGTCGTGGAGTTCCGCGCGCACTATCGGGCCGCGCGCAGTGCCGGTGCCCGCCACGAGCGGAGCTGGTTCGCCAAGAAGGGCGGCCGCTGGGTCTACGTCAGCGGCGACACCTATGCGAGCTGAGTCGCGAGCTGAGTCGCCAGCTGGACCCCCCGGCGGACGGCGCCCGGCGGCAGGCCCATCACCCTCTTGAAGGCTCGTGCGAAGGCCGCCTCGGAGCGGTAGCCGAGCTCGTCGGAGAGCTGCCCGACCGTCTTCGTGCCGCCCTGCAATGACGCGAACGCCACGTGCATGCGCCAGCCGGTGACGTACGCCATCGCCGGCTCACCGACCAGTTCGGTGAAGCGGGCGGCGAAGGCCGAGCGTGACATCGACAGCCGTGAGGCCAGCGCGGCGATGGTCCACGGGTAGCCCGGATCAGCATGAACGAGCGCGATCGCCTGCCCTATATACGGATCGCGCAGGGCGCCGAGCCAACCGGTGCGGGCAGCCGGGTCGGCGTCGAGCCAGGCTCGGATGGCCTGGATGACGATGATGTCGGCCAGCCGCGTGATGACGGCTTCACTTCCCGGACGCGCCTGGCGCGCTTCCGCTCCGAGCAGTCGCAGCGTGCTGTGCAGCCATTCGGTGTCGCCGGCTTGAGTGCCGACGACGATGGTCGCGGGCAACGACCGGACGAGATGGTGTGCGGCCGGATGTTCGAGCCGGACTGCCCCGCAAACCACGTAGGCCGCCGCGCCGCCGCCGCCGTAGCGGAGGGTCTCGTAGCGGTCGCTGACGATCTCACGGTCGATGCTCAGGATGTCCGGCGTCGCCACGCCTGGGGCGCTGTAGAGGCGGTGCCCGTTGCCGTGGGGAACGAGGGCAAGTTCGCCGGCGCCGACCTCGACCGGCGGCCCGTCTTCAGGATGCAACGTGCACGACCCTGTGATCGTGGCGTGAAACCAGACATAGCCAGCCATCGCCGGAAGCGACATTCCCCAGGGCGCGGTGAGCTGGGAGGCGCAGTAGAACGCACCGTCCATGCGCAAAAGCTGAAGGGCACGACCGAGAGGGTCAGCCGGTGCCCACGGATCCAAAGGCTCCATAACGCTGAGCTTTTCAGGATCCGCCCGAGACGTCCAGCAAGTCTGGACGCAAGAGCATAAACAGGAGCCTCCTCGTCATAGAACCGCTCCGGAAGCAGCTCCACTCTGGACGCATGGCAAAGCGCACTAGGACGTCCTCGATCGCGGCAAGGTTCCTTGCTCAGCCGGCGCCTCGCGTGGAAGTGGCGGCTTTCCTCGCCGCAGCGGCAAGCCGAATCCAGCTGGCGGCTCGTGGCCATGGGCTGACGTGGGCCGACGCTGCCGTCGCGGGCGCCCTCGTCGCACTCATGCCTTTCGTGGAGTGGCTCGTGCACTCCCGCCTCCTTCATGCCAAGGCGATCCAGTGGCGCGGACGCGAGCGCCTGCCGGCCGCCGCCAGAGCGCATGCGGCCCATCACGCAGATCCTCGCAACGAGCGGCTCATCGTGACCCCACTGCCGGCCCTGCTGCCCTTGCTCCCGCTGCTCTGCGTCGCCGGGTTGTTGCCCTCCTGGTCGCTTCGGAGCACCGCCGTCGCCGTGCTCACGCTCCTGGTACTGGCGACGGAATGGGTGCACTTCCTGGTTCATGCGCAGAACTCGCCCAAATCCGCCTGGCTTCGGCGCCGCAGCAAGGCGCACCGCCTTCACCACTACCGCAATGACGGCTACTGGTTCGGGCTGACCAGCGCGATCGCCGACGCATTGATGGGCACCGCGCCGCGCCGTGAGTCGACGATCGCCACCCGGCGAACCACCCAGGCGCTAAGATGAGGCGTCCTGGACTGACCGTCGCGTCGCGTGACTTGTTCGCGCATGCGCGCTCGATGAAACGGGCGACCGGAGAACCGGTTCTGCCGAGGCGCTGGAAATTCAGCGGTGGCTCGGCACGCGACCTCGGCGCCCACTGGTGCCCCTGCGGGCCGCGGGGAAGCATCACGTCGGGTGCGCCGCGCAGTTGCGACGGGACGTGCGGCCTGCGTTGGTTCACCGACCGAAGGGTCAGACCTTCACGAGGAGTGGTACGTGCCCCCACGCGCGAGGCGTCGTTCCGACGGCGGTCGCTCGACGCCTCAGAGGCAGCGCCCGGAGGACCGACCGATCACCGCGCTCGAGGAGGCAGCGCGCAGCGTCGAGACGGCCGTCCAGCGCAGCAGAGTCACCGCTTCGATGCGGGGGACCTTTCAGGCCGTCGCGCTCCTCGTCCGCGAGCTGCGCGCCCGGGTGAATGCGGACGACCTCAGCGAGGCGCGGCGAAACGCACAACTGAAGCGCATCAATGCCATCGCCACCGTGCTGGCACGCACGGCCGCCCGGGACGCGTCGCTTCTCGCGCTACTGACCGACGATGCGGCGATGGCCGATGAGACCCGTTCGGAGTTGCGGGAGCTGCGCCGGGCCACCGGCCTCGAGGCGGCCGCGGAGCCTGAGCCGGTGGCGTCGGAGGCGGCGCCGGCCCGTGCCGAGCGTCGCGTCGTGCCGCAGTCGGTCATCTCCCGCCAGCTTGCCAATCCCTTCCTGGCGCCGGACTTCTCCGAGCGCCCGGCGGCCCGGCCGCAGACCCGCCGGCTCTCCAGCTGGGAGCTGCTCGGCCCGCTCCTTCGGTCGTTCGAGACGGCTTCCGGGGGAGCGTCCTCGTGCATGACGCTTCCCCCGCCCTCGGCCCTGCGCGGGCTGGCCGGCCCGGAGCTCATGCCACACCAGGCTCAGGTGATCGCCTCAGCGGCGGAAGGCCACCGGACCTTCCTTCTCGCGGATGAGCCGGGTCTCGGCAAGACGGCGCAGGCCCTGCTCGCGGCGCAAGCGGCCAACGCGTATCCACTCCTGGCAGTGGTGCCCAATGTGGTGAAGACGAGCTGGGCGCGCGAGGCCGGGATCTGGACGCCGACCCGCCCCGTCACAGTGATTCACAGCGACGGCGAGACCGTCGATGCCTTCTCCGACATCGTGGTCGTCAACTACGACATCCTCGACCGTCATGTCGGCTGGCTCGGCATGCATGGGTTTCGGGCGATGGTGGTCGACGAGGCCCACTTCATCAAGAACAAGACCTCGCAGCGCTCGCGCCACGTCTTGCGCTTGTCGGAGCAGATCCGGGAGCGCACCGCCCGGCCGCTTCTGATGGCGCTTACTGGAACGCCGCTCATCAACGACATCGAAGACTTCCGGGCGATCTGGCAGTTCCTCGGGTGGATCGGCGATACCGAGCCAGGGCCGGCGCTCATGGATGTCCTGGAACGCACCGGCCTGAATCCTTCGGATTCGGACTTCTATCCTGCCGCCCGCACCGCCGTGATCGAACTCGGCATCGTGCGCCGGCGCAAGATCGACGTCGCGGCCGACATCCCGGCGCGGCGCATCGCCGACATGCCGGTGGAGCTCGAGGGCAGCCTGGGCCAGTCGATCCGTGACGCCGAACGCGCTTTGGCACAGCGTCTCGTCCGGCGCTACGAGAGCGCTCTGGCCGCTCGCTCCGACGCGAAGGCCCCGAAGGGGATCGACCACGCGCTGGTACGCCAGGTCGCGACCTGGGAGCGCCGGGATGCCAAGGAAACGTCGTCAGAAGGCAATGTCTTCAGTCTGATGCGACGCATCGGGCAGGCGAAGGCGGTGCTTGCCGCCGACTACACGGCCCAGCTTTCGCACAACGTCGGCAAGGTCGTCTTCTTCGCCAAGCACATCGACGTGATGGACACCGCCGAGGAGACGTTTGCGCGCAGGGGGATTCGCTACTCCTCCATCCGCGGTGACCAGACCTCGCGGGTCCGGCAAGCCAACATCGACGCCTTCGTCAATGAGGACGATGTCGCGGTGGCGGTCTGCTCCCTGACGGCAGCCGGCGTGGGCTTGAACCTGCAAATCGCCTCCAACGTCGTACTTTCCGAGCTGTCGTGGACCGCGGCCGAGCAGACCCAGGCGATCGACCGGGTTCACCGGATCGGCCAGGACCAGCCCGTCACGGCCTGGCGCATCCTCGCCGCCCAGACGATCGACGTACGCATCGCCGAGCTGATCGACAGCAAGGCGGGCCTGGCGGCGCGCGCCCTCGACGGGTCGGATGAGGAAGTCTCCTCCTCGGGCGACGTTCAGCTCGAGGCGCTCGTGCAGTTGCTCACCGACGCGCTGAGCTGAGGGCGTCGCCAGCGGCTACAGGCCGGCCGCCATCAGGTTGCCGTTCGCCTGCGGAAGGTAGACGACGCCGTTCGACACCGTCACCTCGCCCTGAACCATGCTTCCACTGTTGAAGGTGAGCACCGTGGCGCCGTTGGCCGTGTTGATGAACTTGACTTGCCCGCCGGCACCGACGCCCTCGATGATCATCCCCGGAACTTCGGTGATGCCGCCTGTCATGAAGTCCTGGCACGAGCGCCAGATGAACGCACCGGTCGCCGGATCCAATGCGCTGAGGTTTCCATAACAGCTGGCACCGTTGATGATCGCGCTGCCGCCGCCCACGTAGAGATACTTGCCGTCATAGGCCGCCGAGAGGATCGAGCGGGGACTGCCGCTCGGATCGGCGGTCGTGGACTGCCAGACCGGCCCCGCGGCCACATCACTGCGATCCCAGGCGAAGAACAGGCCGTCCTTGTTCAGCGCGCCGACGAGTTGGCGTTGCACGCCGTTGATGGTGGCGGTGAAGAGCGTGGGCGTTCCACCGAAGTCCTCGTCGCCGAAGGTCTGTTCGGACGTGGGCACAGTCCAGCTGGAAAGGATGGCCAGATCGCTGGCTCTCAGTTTCACGATCGCCGGTGCGAGGTTGGGTCCGGGGTTCTTGCAGCCGTCCGGGGTTCCGGTGGTGACGTAGATGCTGCCGTCGCTGGGGTCGACGGTCGGCGAGGTCCAGATGCCGGCACCGATGCAGCCGTCAGGCACCATGTTCGCCGTGTGCTGGATCGCGCCGGTGGCCGCGTTCATCTGCACGAGCTGGCCCTGGACCAGCGGGCAGTCGCCGAAGGAGGCAATGCCCTCATAAAGGCTGCCGTTGAACAGGATCGGGGACGACCACAGGTACCACGCAGGTGCGGTTCCAAGGCTCGTCTTCCAGATGAGCGCGCCCGTCAGGGCATTGAGGGCGTACATGTTGTTGTCGCCGCCGGGGACGAACACCACTGAGGTGCCGCCCATCTGTCCCACAGTGGTCGTACCGCTGATGCCGGCTTCGGCGGGCAGGCAGGCGGCGTCGACGTTCGTTCCGGTGGGGTAGGTCCAGACGTCCGTGCCGGCCAGGGTCGTCGCGTGCTCGAGGCCGTTCCAATCGCCCCAGTAGACGAGGTTGTTGGCGACGATGGGTTGCGCGAACGAGCCACTGCCGCCCTTGGCGACCCAGTGCTGCTTCAGGCCGGCGACGTTGGACACCGTCAGGGCGGTCTCAGCGGGGTAGTAGCCGGTGCGGCCGAAATCGCCGCGGTAGGTCGCCACCTGCGACGGCGGCGGGGGACCGGTCTGATACGAGAACTGGTCGTTGACGCCGGTCGCGCTCGTGCCGCCGGACGTTGTGACGACGATGTCGACCGCTCCGCTACCCGCCGGCGCGGTGGCCGTAATGCTGGTGTCACTGTTGACGGTGAAGGTTGCAGCGGTGCCGCCGAAGGTCACGGCCGACGCCGCGATGAGGTTCGTGCCCGCAATCGCGATCGAGTAGCCGGTGAACCCGGTGCCGGGACTCACTCCCGTCACAGTTGGCGCAGACGGCACCGTGTACGTGTACTTGGCGTTCACGTTCGTGGGGCTGGTACCGCCGGGCGTGACGACCGTGACGTCGACGGCTCCCGCGCCAGGTGGCACCGTGGCCGAGATCGAGGTCGGGCTGTTGATCGTAAATGTCGAGGCGTTGGCGCCGAAATTGACGGCTGTCGCGCCCGCGAAGTTGGTTCCGGTGACCGTGACGAAGGTGCCGTTCGGACCGGATGCCGGGGCCACCTTCGTGACGGCCGGCGCGGGCGGCACGTTGTAGGTGAACTTGTCGGCGTTGCCGGTCGGGCTGGTGCCGCCCGGTGTGGTCACCCTGACGTCGTTGAGGCCCAGCACGCCCGGGGGCGCCGTGACCGTGATCGAGGTCGGGCTGTTGATCGTGTAGAAGATGGCCGGATCGCCGGGACCGAAATTGATCGCGGTTGTCCCGGCAAAGCCCGTGCCGGTAAGGGAAACCGTCGTCCCGCCCGTGCTCGGACCGAAGGCCGGGCTGATGCCAGTCACCGTGGGCACCGGCGGGATGACGTAGGTGTACTTGTCAGCGGCGCTGACCGCGGTGGTACCGCCAGCCGTCGTGATGGTGATATCGACCGTGCCGAGGTTGCCGACCGGGGCCGTTGCCGTCACGACGGTGTCGTTCTGCACGAGATAGCTCGTCGCCGGGTTAGCCCCGAACTTCGGCGCAGCGGCGCTCAGCAGACCGCTGCCGGTGATGGTGACCGTCGTGCCACCGGTGCTCGGCCCTGACGTCGGGCTCACCGAAGTGATCTTGGGCGTGGGCGGCGGCGGGCCGGCCGTGATGGAGACGTTCTGCACCTGCTGGGTATCCGTGCCTCCACCGGTTGCTGCGGTGAAGCCGAGCAGCACGTACTGCGGCAGGCTCGTCGTGTAGTTGAGCACCTGCACGCCGTCCATCGTCACGGCAATACCGAGCGAGGTCGTCGTCACCTTGAAGTGATGGATCGTGTTGATCAGTGAGGAGATGGACGAGTTCGTCGTGACGTAGTTCAGCGAGTCGTTGCCGGTCTGCAGGTTGGTGGCAATGCCGACGAAGTTCGACGAGGGATCAGCGGGGTTCTTGTAGTGATCGAGGGAGACGGCGATCCCGTCGATGCCGCTGTAACCCTCACCGCTGCCTTGGCTGCCCAGCGCGGTGGGCTTCGTATCGTTGGCGTTCGCCAGCACGAAGGTCATGCCGTCAGCCCCGGCGCCGGGCCCGATGTACGCGTCGAAGGAAGCTGATACGCCCACGCCGGGCACCGGCGTCGGCCAGAACGCCGAGCCCGCGGTCCACTGCGTGTTCGGCGTAAGTTGCAGGTTCTTCGGTGTCGCCGTGGTGACGAGCGCTGCGGCGCCGTTGAGCTGCCACCCACCGGCCACAGGCGAGGGAACGGGCAGCGTCGGCGGGCCGGCGCCGTAGGTGAAGTCGTCATCGTCCGTGACGGAACTGGTGCCGGCAGTGTTGGTCACCGTGACATTGACCGTGCCCGTCCCGGCCGGTGCGGTCGCGGTGATGGTGTTGTCGTTGTTGACGGTGAAAGTCGCTGCTGCGGTTCCGAAGTGCACGGCAGTTGCCGTCGTAAAACTCGTTCCGCCGATCGTCACCTGGCTTCCGGCAGGAGAGCTGACCGGGTCGATGCTGGCGACGACAGGCGCCTGCGGAGGGCCGGCGACATAGGTGTAGCGGTCGCTTGCGTTGGTGGCGCTCGTCCCGCCGTCGTTGGTGACGGTGACGTCGACCGGGCCGACGGCAGCCACTGGAACCGTCGCAGAGATGCTCGTGTTGCTGTTGGCGACGAACGATGCCGGGTTGGCTCCAAAGTTCACGGCTGACGCCGTGGTGAAGTTCGTTCCGGTGATCGTGACGGTGTTGCCCCCCGCGGTTGTCCCGGATGAGGGGGAGATGCCGGTGACGGTGGGCGCGCCCGGCGGAGGCGGCGGGCCCGTGATGTAGGCGAACTGGTCGCTCGCGTTGGCGGTGCTGGCGCCTGCGCCGGTGGTGACCGTGACGTCAACCGTGCCGGTGCCGCCAGGGGAGGTCGCGGTGATGCTGGTGGGGCCGTTCAAGGTGAAGGTCGCGGGGGTGGAACCGAAATTGACCGCGCTGGCGCCGAAGAAGTCGGTGCCGGTGATGGTGACCGCGCTAGCACCGGTGTCGGGGCCCGAGGCCGGGCTGACCGAGGTGACGGTTGGCGCCGGCGCCGCCGAGCCGGTCGAGATGCTGACGTTCTGCACCTGCTGCACGTTGTTGAAACCGCCGGTCCCGCCGCTGAATCCGACGAGGACGAAGGGCGGCAGGCTGGTCGGATAGTTCAGCACCTGAGTGCCGTCCATCGTCACCACGACGCCCAAGGCTGACGTCGTCACGACGAAGTGGTGCACGGCGCCCTCCAGGGAGGACACGGTCGTGTTGGTGCTGACGTAGTTCAGCGATTGAGCCGGCGAATTCGTCGTGGCGATACCGACGAAGTTGGCCGCCGGGTCACCGGTGTTCTGCCAGGTGTCCAGCGAGACGGCGAGGCCGGTGATGCCGGAGAATCCCTCTCCGCCGCCCATGACTCCGAGCGCGGTGGGCTGGGTGACACTCGCGTCAGCCAGCGTGAATGTCATGCCGTCGGCGCCCGAGCCGGGTCCGATGAACGCGTCGAACGATGCTGAGATGCCGGCGCCGGGCACGGGCGTGGGCCAGAACGCCGAGCCGGTCACGTAGTTCGTCGCCTGGGTCAACTGCAGGTTTGGGGGCGTAGCGCCGGTGACGAGTTGGGCTGAACCGTTGAGCTGCCAACCTCCCGACACGGGCGAAGGGATCGTGCCCGGCTGGGACGTGGCGATGTAGGTGTACTTGTCAGCGGCGCTGATGATGCTGGTGCCGCCGCTGGTGGTGACCGTGACGTCGACGGCCCCGCTGCCGGTGGGCGCTGTGGCGGCGATGGTGGTGGCGTTGGTGACGGTGAAAACTGCTGCTGTCGTTCCGAATTTGACGCTCGTGGCGCCGGTGAAATTGGTGCCGGTGACCGTGACAGCTGTGCCGCCGGAAGCGGGCCCGGAGGTGGGGCTCAGGCTGCCGACAGCAGGCGTTGTCGGCGGCGGAACGGCAGCGGTGTAGGTGTACTTGTCAGCGGCGCTGATGGTGCTGGTGCCGCCGCTGGTGGTGACGGTGACGTCGACGGCCCCGCTGCCGGTGGGCGCTGTGGCGGCGATGGTGGTGGCGTTGGTGACGGTGAAAACTGCTGCTGTCGTTCCGAATTTGACGCTCGTGGCGCCGGTGAAGTTGGTGCCGGTGATGGTGACCGGTGTGGCGCCGGCGGCGGCTCCGGAGGTGGGGTTCAAGCCGGTGACAGTGGGTGCGGCCGGCGGCGCAGCGGGCGAGGTGTACGTGACCTTCGCAGCGGCGGCGTAGTTCGGCACGCCGTCATGGGCGAAAAGCGCATACGAATACGCGGTGTTCGGTGCCAGGCCCACGTCGGTGACGGTCGTGGCGGGGGCAGCGACGTCGGAGATCAGAGTTCCCGCCGTCGGCGATGCCGGCGCCGTTGTCCCGACGGCTCGGCGGACCATCACACCGGCGAAATCGGCATCGGTCGGATTGATCCACGTGAGCTGCACCGAACTGGGCGCTGCCGTCGTTTTCAGCCCCGTTACCGGGCCCGGGGCTGCGGTGTCGGCCGATTTCACATAGCCGAGGACGTCAGCACGCACGTTCACCTTGCCGGTCGAGGTGCTGGTGACGGCGATCTTTCCGCTGGACGCCAGAGCGACGACGGCCAGTTCTGAAAGCGTGGCGCCGGGAGCGAAGGTCAGATACGCGCCGCCCGGTTTCGCCGCTCCTGCCGCGTAGACCTTCAAGGCTCCGGCGGCCGTGGCCCCGGTTGCCGTCACGTTGAGGATGACTGCCGAGGCGCCGCTGGCCGGCACGCCTCCGGCGCCTGCGATGGTCGGAGTGATGGTGCCCGCGGCAGGAATCGGCGTGGCGGGTGTTCCGACTCCCGTTGTCGTGTCCAGCACGGGCGCTGACGGCAGGGTGGCGACGGTGCCGGCGAGAGTGGGAGTGCCGGACAGGAAGTAGCCGAGGACGTCAGCGGTGACCGCCGTGGTTCCCGTGGACGCGTTGGCGATGCTCACCTGTCCGGAGGTACCAAGTGCGACAGTGACGAGGTTCGAGACGGTGGCGCCGGTGGCGAACGTGAGGTTGGCACCGGACGGCTTCGCCGCTCCCGCGGGATAGCCGGTCAGGGTGCCCGCTGCCTTGGACGCCTTGGCGGTGACGTTCAGGACGACCGAGCCCGCGCCATTGGCCGGAACCCCACCGGCTCCCGCGACCGTGAACGACACCACGCTATTCGCGCCGACCGGCGCATTGGGGGCACCGACCCCCGCCGTGGTGTCCAGGACACGGGCTGAGGGCACGGGGGTGAATGCGCCTGCTGCCGTTGGGGTTCCGGAGACGAAGTACCCCACGACGTCGGCGGTGACAGCCGTAGTGCCGGTCGATCCGTTGGTGATCTTCACCTGTCCGGAGGTGCCGAGCGCGACAGTCACCAGGTTCGAGATCTGGGCCCCGGTGGTGAACGCGAGGTTGGCGCCGGTTGGCTTGGTTGCGCCGGCGGGATAGACGGTCAGCGTTCCTGCGGCCTTCGATGCCTTGCCGGTCACGTTCAGCACGACCGATCCGACCCCGGTAGCGGGCACGCCGCCTTTCCCGGCGACCGTGAGCGTCAGTGTCCCGTTCGCGGCGACGGGGGCCTTGGGTGCACCCGTCCCCAACGTGGTGTCGAGCACCCGCGCCCAGGGCAAGGAGACGTAACCGCCCGCAGCTGTGGTCGCAGCCGAGGCCGAGGACGCTCCCGGGAAGGCGGGCGACACGGGGGCAAGCAGCGCGACGACAGCCACGAGCGCGACCATCGGCGCTCGCCACGCGTTCGGCCGGAAGGCGACTCGTTTGATCATTTCGCCCCCGTGGTCATCGTCACTCGGCCTTCAGCGGACAGTCGCCTGTCACGCAGGGTGATCCTGCCAGCTAGCGCTCCGCAAGTTCGCAAAATGCAACTATTGGCGGGGCGGGCCTGGGGAGGGGCTAGAAAGCTTCGGCCGCCGGGGTCAGCCGATCGGGGTCGGTTCGCGTGGCGTTGCGAAACACGCTGCGGAACGCCAGGCCGCCGGCAAGGAACGCGGCGGCCAGCGCGGCCAGCAGGACGTGGAGGCGATCGGGCCGCCACAGCGGGATCATGAGCAGGCCCGCGAGGACGAACGCCACGTTGTAGAGCACGTCGTAGATGGAGAAGACGCGGCCGCGTACACCATCGGCGGAGGCGCGGCCGACCATCGCATCGGCGAGAACCTTCAGCAACTGAAACGAAAAGCCGGTCAGGCCGAGCGCGCCGATCATCACGACCAGGTTGGTGAACAGGGCGCCGGCGAGAACCGCCAACGCCGGGGGAACGAACGTGAAGGGAATGAGAGCCGCGGGACGCCAGCGTTGAGCGCAGACGGGAGCCGCGAGCGATCCCAGGAAGGCGGCGATGCCCGTCGCGCCGAGGGCGAGACCGTAGCCGGCGATCTTCAGGTGGAAACGCGAGTCTGCGGCGAGCACGACGAGCACGAAGCCCGCCCCGAGCAGGAGCCGATGCAGCCATACGGCGCCGAGCGGACGCCGGATGTCGGGAGTTCGGGCGATCGTGCGCAGCCCGTCGCGAGCCTCGGCCAGGGCTACGCGTAAGCCCGAGCCCAGGCCCTTGAGCGCCTGGCCCCCGAGCTCGGGAAGCCGGACGAAGACGAATCCGGCGCCGACGTAGAGCACGCTCGCGGCGAGGAACCCTGCGGCGGCGGAATGCCCCACGAAGGCGGCTCCCGCGATCGCCCCGAGGAAGGAGGCGGACATTCCGGCGATGGCCGAGACGGCATTGGCCGTGACGAGATCATCGCTCTCGACGGTTCCCGGCAGCGCCGCTCCCTTGGCGGCCAGCACGAATCGCGACGTCGAGAGCAGCAGCAGCACCCCGACGAACGCGCCCGCTTGGGAATGAGTGATGACGGTCGCGAGGGCGGCGAGGGTCAGCGCCGCGCGTACGAAAGACATCACGATCAGGACCCGGCGCCGCGACCAGCGGTCGATGAGGACACCGGTGAAGGGCCCGATGAGGCTGAAGGGAAGCAGCGTGACGGCGAGGACGGCGGCCAGCCGGGCAGGGGTGGCGCCGCGGCCGGCGTCGAACACCACGAACTGGGCGAAGGCGATCTGTGCCAGCCCGTCGGCTGCCTGACCCACGCACTGGCCGATGACCAGGCCGCGCAGCGGGCCCCGCAGGACGCGTCGACGGGCTTCCCACCCCGCCATTGGCGTCCTCCCTCAGGTCGGGCGAATGGACGTCAGCTTCGCAGAGCGCCCACATAGTCGGTGAACAGCTGCTCGCCGGTTTGTGCCCAGAATTCGGCGACCGGCGGGGGCATGTGCTCGTCCATGTTGGCACGCTGACTATCGGTCATCTGCTCGCGGATCAATCCCAGGATCAGCCACACCTTGTCGCCGGTGAAGTTGCCGAAGCCGTGACTGGGCAGCTCGCCCCACTCGGCGACGTTGATGTACTTGGCCGCGATGGGCATCACCAGCTCCTCCTCCTCGTCCAGATGGGCGACCAGGCTGGCGTTGAGCACCGCGAGACTTCCGGCGAGGGAGGCGGCGTTGTCGACCGTCGAGGACGCCCGAAACTCCGCGATCCGCACCTCTGCTGCCGCGAGGTCGCCGAGCACCCCGGCGTGCTGCTGCGCGACGCGGGAGGCCTCGACCTGCTCCTGCGCCGTGGCCCGTGCGAGCAGGCGGGGCGTGAGGCACTCGTCCTCGCTGTCGTGATGGACGTGCAACAACCGCAGCACGTTGTCGTAGTACGTCCCCACCAGTTCGGCGCGCTCCGCGTCACCCGCGGCTGGACCGACGAGTTGCGGGGCTTCGTCGAGCGCGTTCCGAAAGACGCGGTGCACCGAGGCCATCTCGGTCACGTCAGCCAAGGGCAAGGTGGGGGCATCCGCCATGACTGCTTCCTCCGGTGTGTCGCCAGTTGTGTGACGGCGACATGCTTCCCGACTTGCGGCCCCGCTGTCAGCCGAATCGCGTGGTTCGACGCATCCGACGACGCGTTCAGGGTCCCCACCAGTTAGGCTCCGGGACCGTTACAGGACAGCCCTACCGTTTTCCTGCGCTGAGAACGCGAGACTGGTGCCGAGATGGCGACGTTGGACAGGTACGGCCCGTGGGCCGTGATCGCCGGTGCATCGGATGGCACGGGTGCGGCTTTCGCCAGGGAGCTCGCTGGGCGCGGCGTGAAGCTCGTGCTCGTGGCGCGGCGCCAGGCGCCGCCTGGGCCGGCGGCAGCGGACTCGCCCCGTACGGCGCCACCAAGGCCTTCGATCTGGTGCTGGCCGAATCGTTGTGGGCGGAGTGGCGGGCTGCCGGCGTCGACGTCCTGGCGCTCGTGCTGGGGGCTACTGATACACCGTCGCTGCACCGTTCGCTCGAGCGCCACGGCGGCCGCATGGACGGGCTCGCCGATCCGGCCGCGGTTGCGGTCGAGGCGATCGACCATCTTGCCGACGGGCCCACGTGGAGCTACGGAATGCCCGAGCCGGGCGGGCCTTCGCCGTTCGGCGGCCTTTCGCGCCGCGCGTCCGTGGAGCTGATGAGCGCCGGCGCCGCGGCGATGCATGCCGATGGCGCCTGACGAGCAAAGGCGGACCAGTAGGAGCTCTTGCGTGCCCCTGAATTCAAATTTCTCCATCCGTGCGCGGTTTCAACGAGGGGAGCTAGCTATGGCACTCGACAGACGGTCATTCATGATGGTTGGCGCGGTGGCCGTCATCGTCGGGGTACTGGCAGGGTGCGGCGACCCGATCTCAGTCAACTATGGCTGGAAGGCTCAGGGTAATTACGTGCTCATCCCTGACAAGAATGACAACGGGTTCACCACCACCACTTCGGGGATGTTGCTCGACAATTTGGAGCGCCCGCTGGCCGGCACCTACTTTTCCGAGCGTTGCTTCGAGCCCCCGGCCCAGGGTCTGGAACCTCCACAAACCTGTTTTGCGACGATCAACACCGGACGCCGGGTCTATGTGGCCTCAGGGACGACCCCCACCGGTCCTTTTGGCACCTTCAAAAGTCTCGCTTCCAGTGCCTCGCGCGACACGATCGTCGTTTCGAGGATTGTCGGCAACAACCCAGACCAGCAGCCGCCCTACCTGCTCCTGGTATCGATCCACAACAACGGATAGCGGCATCTGGCGGTTGCTGTCCGACGGGTTCAGCGCCCGCACCGGTGAAGCCGCAAACCGCGCACGGCCTGTAGGCCATTCGGGTGGCATTCCCTCTGGATACCAAGGGATTCCCCTCCCGCGCCCTCAGGCATGACGCAGACTGACGGCTTCAAGGCCACAGTCGCGTCTCCGCCCGCGCGCGCGTGCAAAGGAGCAGTCGATGAGGTTGCGGACGCTGTCCATGGGTGCGGTCGTGGTGGCTGTGATTGCCACGAGCACGTCGTGCCTGGTCCCGAATCAGCACACACTCGTCGGCATCAGCGCCGCCCACAACACGCCGGCCGCGATCGATACCGTGACCTTCGCGTTCGAGCAGGGCGCGCCCTCGGGTGGCAGCGCTAGGTACGTGAGCATCAGGCCGACGACCCCTACCGGCAAGGCGGTCGCGGTCGACGGCAACGCGTTCATCGTGGTCACCATGAACGTGGCCGTAGCGCATGACCTCCGTGGCATCACGACCAGCCCGACCGTGTTCTACCCCACGACCACCAGCAACGTCATGGAGGTGGCGCGCTTCGAGGACTACCAGGGGCACGTGGGTTACGTGATCGGCCTACGCACCGGGGCCAACCCACGCGTGGGCGTCGCCCGCTCCGCCAGCGCCGTCGTCGTCAGCCTGTCAGCGCCCAACTGAGGGATGAACGAGCACCTTGCAGTCGGAGTTCTCGCCGAGTAGCGCGTCGAAGCGGGCGGGCAATTCATCGAGCCCCACACGGCCGGTCACCAGCGCACTGGGGTCCAGCCGGCCCGAGGACAGGTGGGCGAGCGTCTGGATGAAATCCCGGCGCCGGTAGTAGACGACGAAACGCAGCGTCAGCTCTTTCGTGGTCGGCACCAGCGGGTGGAACGAGTCCGGTGCCATGCAGGCGCCGACCAGGGTCACGTTCCCATCCGTCGCGGCGAGGTCCATCGCTTGGGCGATGACGCCGGGCCGGCCGACGCACTCCAAGACCGCCTTCGCCGGGCCGCCGGTCACCGCGGCGAACGCCTCCGCGACGCCTTGTTGCGCCGGATCGATCGCGGTGACGCCGAGGCGCTCGGCCAACGCGCGCCGGTGCGCGGCGGGTTCGCTGACGACGACCTCGCGAGCGCCGAGCAGCCGGGCCCACAACGCGACAGCGAGACCGACCGGACCGGCGCCGAGAACGAGCACGGGCTCGCCGGGCTCGCGAGGCGTGCGCTCCAAGGCGTGGTGCGCTACCGCGAGAGGTTCGACCAGTGCACCGAGATCCGCGCTCAGCGCCTGCGGCACCGCGAACGATTCCGCTGCGCTGACGGCGACGTATTCGGCGTAGGCACCGGGTCTTTGGGCACCGGTGAGCTCCGCCTGGGGGCACTTCTCGACAGCGCCCGCGAGACACGCAGGGCAATGCCCGCAGCCGAACAGCGGGAGGCCGACGACCCGGTCTCCCTCGCGGTAGCCATCCACCTCGCCGCCGGTGGCCACGACCGTCCCGCAGAACTCGTGGCCGAAGACGGCGCCGGGCCGGTCCTTCATCGCCTCCGCCATGTGCAGGTCGGATCCGCAGATGCCACAAGCCTCGACCCGCAGGATCAGATCGCCCGGGCCCGGAGTCGGGTCAGGTATCTGCTGCACGGACAAGCTTGGCTGACCAGAGGTGAAAACGGCTGCGCGCACGCCAGCATTCTCACCCAGCGGTCGCCGTCACCGTGCCTTGGGTGCCCGGGGGGAAGTCCAGGTGCAGCGCGGTCAGCCCGCGCAGGATGAACGTCGGCACGTACTTGAAACGACGCTCGCCGAGCGGGCCGTGATGTTCTTGCGAGATACGGATATCGCCGAGCCGTTCGAGCAGCCGCTGCACGCTGACCCGCGCCTCCACGCGCGCGAGCGGGCCGCCCGGACAGGAGTGCACGCCGCGCCCGAACGCGAGATGCTGGCGGGAGCCCGCACGGTCGAGTTCGAACTCGTCGCAATTGCCGAACCTCGAAGCATCGCGGCTCGCGGCACCGTTGAGCAGCATCACGGTCGTGCCCGCGGGGATATCGATCCCACCCACTGTCGTGGAGAGCTGCGCCAGCCGGAAGCTTCCCTTCACCGGGCTCTCGTAACGCAGCATTTCCTCGACGAAGTCAGGGATTCTGTCGTGGTTGGCGCGCAGTTCTTCTTGAATCTCGGGCCTTTCCGCGATCAGCTGCAGGGCCGAACCGAGCAGCCGGACCGTCGTCTCCTGCCCGGCAGCGAACAGGTTCACAGCGACGCGGACGACGTCAATCACCTCCGGCAGCGAACCGTCCGGAAACGTCGCCGTCGCAAGGCCGGTGAGCACGTCCTGGCGGGGTTCGCGGCGCCGGTCCTCGACGTAGCGGCTGAACCAGTCGTAGAGGAATCCCAGCGGATTGTGTTCGAGGTTTTCCTTGGCGCTGCCGACCATGGCGCGGCGGCGGCCCTTGCCTTGCATGTCTTCCATGAACGTCGCGCGGTCTTGCTCGGGCACCCCGAGCAGATCGGCGATGACGAGGAACGCGAAGGGGCTCGCGTACTCACTGATGAACTCCACCGAACCGCGCTCGATGAACGTGTCGATCTGGCGATCCGCCAGCTTCCACATGAAGTCTTCGTTTTCCGCCAGGCGTCTCGGGGTGAGCAGGCGCATCAGGAGGGCCCGGTGATCGGTGTGCTTGGGCGGGTCGAAACAGATGATCTGGTCGTGCATCGGCAGCTCGTCGCGCTGCGCTTCGACGAGCTCGGTGACGTCGGTGACGGCCGGCCCGGCAAGCGGCGGTGTGAACCCCGGAAACGGCCCGCTGACCGAGTTGCACGAAGAGAACGACGCGACGTCGGAGTAGATCGTGCGTGCCTCGTCGTAGCCGGTGACCATCACCACGCCGTGGTGCGGCTCGCGGTACACCGGACCCTGCGTGCGCAGGAATTCGTAGTAGGGATAGGGATCGGCGAGGACGGCTGGGTCGCGGAAGAAGTCCGGGTCAGTCGAGTCGGTCATCGCAGATCCTCAGCTGCCGGTGAACTCTGGCAGGACGTCCCGGGCGAAGGCTTCGACCTGCGCTTGGCCGGCGCCGGGCCATCCGCAGACGAGATAGCCGTAGCCCGCATCGCGCCACTTCGCCGCGTGGCGCCGGGCGGTGTCGAGGTCGTCGAGAGAAAGAGAGCTCGCCCTCGTGATGGATGACGCGTCACGTCCGGCTGCCGCGGCGAATCCATCGATCGCGTCGTTCGCCCCTCGCAGGCTGTTGGGGGTTCCCCAGGCGTGCCAGACATCGGCGTAGCGGCCCACCAGAGGAAGGGTGCGCCTGGGTCCGGTGCCGCCGATCCAGATCGGCGGATGCGGACGCTGGACGGGCAGCGGCTGCATTCGTGCTTGCTGCAGCGAGACTTTCTTGCCTTGATAGTCGACGCTCTCGCCGGTGTAGAGCCGCGTGATGATCTCCAGGGTGTCTTCCAGCAGATCGAAACGCTCGCCCGTAGGCGGGAAGGGGATGCCGAGCTCGTGATGCTCCTTGTCGAACCAGGCGGCACCCACGGCGAGCTCGAGCCGGCCGTGGCTGGCGTGATCGATCGTGAGCGCTTCGGCGGCGAACACCGAGGGATGGCGGTACGTCACGCCGGTCACCAGGAGCCCCAGCCGGATCCGCGTCGTCAGTCCCGAGAGCGCGGCGAGCGTGGCCATGCCCTCGAACGTCTCGCCCGGACCGTCGCCGAACATGGGCTGGAAATGATCGAAGCCCCAGGCTCCGTCGAAACCGAGCTCCTCGGCGAGCTGGACGCGCCGGGCGATCTCGTCCCACGGCTGGCGTTGCTGGGCAATGTCGAGTCCGAAGCGCACCTGATGAACCTAGCCGGTGCTGTACCAGTCGGTCCAATACCATCGCTGCGTGGACTTCTCGCTGAGCGACTCCGAGCGTGACCTGGTCGAGCTGTGCCGCGACTTCGCGCAGAAGGAGATCGCCCCGCGCGCCCCGCTCGCCTGGGAGGAGGGGCGCTGCGCCACTGACCTGCTGCGGGAGATGGGGGAGCTGGGCCTGCTCGGGATGCTGATTCCCGAGCAGTGGGGCGGGATCGGGATGTCGACCGTGGGGTTCGTGGCCGCGCTGGAGCAGATCGGCCAGGCCGATCAGTCGGTGGCTGCGGCCCTGCAGGCCCACATCACCATCGGCTCGCTTCCGCTGTATCTGTTCGGGAACGATGCGCAACGCGAGCGCTGGCTCCGGCCGCTCGCCGAGGGCCGGGCGCTCGGGGCCTTCGGACTGACCGAGCCGGAGGCAGGGTCGGACACCCGGGCGATCCGTACGCGCGCCGAGCGCCATGAGGGCGGCTGGCGTATCAACGGACGCAAGACGTTCATCTCCAACGCCGGCACCGACATGTCCCTGGGCGTGACATTGCTGGCGCGCACGTCCGATGCCCCCGGAAAGGGGCCGCGCTTCGCGAGCTTCGTGGTGGAGAAGGATACGGCCGGCTACGCGTTGGGCCCGAAGATGCGCGGCATCGGATGGCGTGGCCTCGATACCCGCGAACTGTTCTTCGACGACGTCTGGGTTCCCGACGAGCATCTGATCGGCGATCCCGACCTCGGTCTCAGCCAGTTTCTCGCCACGCTCGAGGTCGGCCGCATCTCGATTGCCGCGCTGTCTCTCAGCCTCACCCAGGCAGTGCTGGACCTCGCCACCACCTACGCCCAGCAGCGCGTGCAGTTCGGCCAGCCGATCTCCAAGTTCCAGGCGGTGCAGTTCAAACTCGCCGACATCGCGACGGAACTGGAAGCGGCGCGCTGGCTCACCTACCGCGCAGCCTCGTTGCGAGATGCCGGCCGGCCCTTCCTGAAAGAGGCGTCGATGGCCAAGCTCAAGGCCAGCCGGGTCGCGGTCTGGGCGGCGTCGGAAGCGGTACAGATCCACGGCGGCACCGGGTACATGCTCGACTCCGCCGTGGCGCGCTTCTACTGCGACGCGAAGGTCCTCGAGATCGGCGAGGGGACCAACGAGATCCAGCACATGGTGATCGCCCGCACCCTGGGCTGCTGACTGGTCAGAAGGCGGCGAGGCGGCGCAGCGCGTCGGCCAGGACGTCTCGGTCGGGCAGCCAGGCGCGTTCGAGTTCGGGGGCGTATGGCGGGGGAGTCGCAGCCGCGCCGATGCGTTCGATCGGGGCGTCGAGGTCGCAGAGGGCTTCCTTGGCGACGGTCGCCGCAATCTCGGCGCCGATACCGAACGGCACGACAGCTTCGTGGGCGATGAGCAGCCGGTTGGTGCGGCGTACCGAATCGAGCACCGTCCCCATGTCCAGCGGGGCGACCGTGCGCAGATCGATCACTTCGACCGAAACCCCTTCTGCCGCAACGGTTTCCGCGGCGGCAAGGGCCTCGTGCACCATCCTTGAGACCGATACCACGGTGATGTCCTTGCCCGGACGCACCACCGCCGCTTTGCCGATCGGCAGGATGTGATCCTGCGGTGGCTGCGGCCCTTTCATCGTGTAGAGCAGCCGGTTC
Organism: Frankiaceae bacterium; assembly: GCA_036272075.1. Taxonomy (GTDB): domain Bacteria; phylum Actinomycetota; class Actinomycetes; order Frankiales; family Frankiaceae; genus DATAZK01. Next base: position 26,605 of record DATAZK010000073.1, on the reverse strand, counting down.
TCGATGAAGACGACCGGGTTCGGGTCCTGAATGGCGGCGCGCAGGAGTCCGTACGTGTCGGCCGGGGTCGAGGGCATCACGACCGTCAGCCCGGGGATGTGGGCCAGCAGCGCTTCGAGGCTCTGCGAATGCTGGCTGCCCGCCGAGCGCCCGGCCCCGAACTGGGTCCGCACCGTCAGCCCCATCTGCGCGGCGCCGCCGGTCATGAACGGCATCTTGGCGGCCTGGTTCATCAGCTGGTCGAAGCAGACGCCGAGAAAGTCCAGGTACATCAGCTCGACCACCGGGCGCATGCCGGCCATCGCCGCACCGACGCCCAGGCCCATCACGGCCGTCTCCGAGATCGGCGTGTCCCGCACGCGGTCGCCGAAGCGCTGCCGTAGGCCGCGCGTGACCCCGAAGACCCCGCCCCCGTCGGCCACGTCGATACCCGCGACGAACACCCGATCGTCGGAGGCGAGCTCCACCTCCAGCGCCATGCGGACCGCGTCCATCGTGCGAAAGACCGGCGCATCCTCGGCCGCGGCAGGTGGTTCGGGGCGGGCCGGTCGCGGCTGGGTGACGAAGTTGCGCAGGGTCGACGCATCGGGCGCGGGGAGGCGGCGAGCGGCTGCCACCGCCTCATCCAGCTCCTGGCCAACCGCGGCGGCCATGGCGGCCAGGTCGCCGTCCTGGGCGCCCGCCTCACGCAGCCGATTCGCGTGCAGCACGAGCGGATCGCGCTCGGCCCACGACTGGACTTCTTCCGCGGTCCGGTAGCGCTCCGGGTCGCCTTCGTAGTGGCCGTGCCACCGGTAGGTCGTCGCCTCCACGAACACCGGTCCACTCCCGCCGCGGACCGCTTCGACCACCTGCGTCATGACGGACGCGGTGGCACCCACGTCGTTGCCGTCGACGGCGACGTAGTCGACCCCGTAGCCCGCCGCGCGGCGTTCGAGGGGCGCTGCATGTTGCGTCGCTGCGGGGGAGAACTCGGCGTATCCGTTGTTCTCGCAGAAGAAGATGACCGGCAGATGCCAGACGGCGGCGAGATTTACCGCCTCATGGAAGGCGCCCTGGGCGACGGCGCCGTCGCCGAAGAAGGAGACGGCCACGCTGCCGTCGGCTCGCAGCTGGCCGGCCGCGGCCGCCCCGACCGCGATGGGCAAGCCCGCCGCCACGATGCCGTTGGCGCCGAACACACCCAACTTCGGATCGGCGATGTGCATGGAGCCGCCGCGTCCGGAATTGGTGCCGTTCTCGCGGGCCATCAGCTCGGCGAACATGCCCAGCGGGTCCAGGCCTTTCGCCAGGCAGTGTCCGTGTCCCCGATGCGTCGAGGTGATGATGTCAGCCGGACTCAGCGGCCAGCAGGCGCCGACGGCAGCCGCTTCCTGCCCGATCGAAAGGTGGACGAAGCCGGGCACCTCCCCGTCGCGGAAGAGGGTCGAAACCCGCTCCTCGAACCCCCGGATCAGCAGCATGCGCCGATGCATCTCGAGGAGCTGGTCCAAGCCTGGGGTCATGCGATGTACTGTAACGACCGCTCTGTAACGACCGGTCCAAAGCGAGCAGGATGGATGACTGAGCAGACCGCGCGCCGCACCGTCGTCATCACCGGTGCCGGGGGAGCGCTCGGCGCCGCCCTCTCGCGCCAGTTCGCGTCAGAGCCGGCGACGGACCTCGTGCTCAGCGACCTCAGCCAGGCGTCTCTCGACGCGACGCTCGCGGGCCTACCCGAAGCTGGCGGCGAGGTCGCCACGCTGCTGGCCGACGTGAGCGAGATCGAGCAGGTCGAGGCCGTGGTTGCGCTCGCCAACGAACGGTTCGGACGCGTCGACGTGCTCATCAGCAACGCGGGAGTGCTGTCGCCGAACGGTCGCATCCACAACCTGCGCACCGAGGATTGGGAGCACGCCTTCCGGGTGAACGTCCTCGGCGCGGTCAACGGAATCCGCGCCGCGGTCGGCGTCATGCGTCCCCAGCACGCCGGGTCGATCGTGCTCACCGCCTCCGTCTCCGGGCTGACGGCGTGGTCTCACGCCGCCCCCTACTGCGCGACGAAGGCGGCCGTGATCCAGCTCGCGAAGGTCGCGGCGGTCGAGTACGCGCGAGACGGCATCCGGGTCAATTGCGTCTGCCCGGGCACATTTCTGTCCGGCATCCACGCCGAGCTGCCGAAGGAGGCGCTCGACGCCATCGCCGGCCGCCATCCGCTCGGGCTGGGTTCCGCGGCAGACCTCGTGGGCGCGTACTCCTACCTGGCGAGCGATGCCTCGCGCTGGAGCACCGGAAGCGCGCTCGTTGTCGACGGGGGCTACGCGGCGCCCTGAGCGGATTACTTCCGCTTCCGCGGGGCTTTCTTCGGACTGGCGATCCCCGCAACGAAGATGTCGGCGAAGCGCTGCGCGACGTCATGGGCCGAGAGCGCACCATCCGGCTTCAGCCATAGGTAGGTGTAGTTGTGCATGCCGAGCCAGGCCATCGCGGTCAGCCGGGGTTCGACGTCACGGAACTCACCCGTGTCGATGCCCGCCTGCAGGATCGTCTCCACGGCACGCTCGAATTCGCGCCGTCGCCCGCGAAACTGCTCCGCTCGCTCGCCTGTCAGCGCCGGGAATTCGTGCAGGAAAACCCAGACGTGATCGGGATAGCGGGCGATGACATCGAGCAACTGGTCGCCCAGCATTGTCAGCTGTTTCGTCGGCGATCCACCGGCCGCGGCGACGCGTTCGCCGCTGGCGATCACCTCATCCATCACGCGATCGTGGATCGCCGCCAGCAGCGCTTCCTTTGAGCCGATGTAGTGATAGAGCGCGCCCTTGCCGAGGTCATTGGCGACGCACAATTCCGCAATACCCGTCGCGTGATATCCGCGCCGGGCGAAGACGGCCGCCGACGTATCGACGATCGCGTGCAGCCGCGTCTCCCAGTTGGGGCTCCGGGCGGCGACGGTCATCGGCACGTCCTACTCGTTAGACTGACTGGTCGGTACATTCTCGCATGTGAGCGCCGTACCCGAGATGCAGGCGGATCTGAACTGGTTCGCCGTGCTGGCCCATCACGCGATCCGCACCCCCGACAAGGCGCTCACCGTCTTCGAGGGCGAGACCACGACGTACGGGCAAATGCAGGCGAACGCGATCGCCTTGGCCGGCGGGCTCCACGAGCGCGGCGTCGAACCTGGCGACGTCGTCGGGCTCCTGTCCTACAACTGCCCGGAGTTCCTGGAGACCATCTTCGCGGCCAACTATCTCGGCGCCGTCGCGATGCCGATCAACTGGCGGCTGGCCGCACCCGAAGTGCGTTACATCCTGGAGCACTCGCAGGCGCGGGCCTTCGTCTGCGACGAGGCACTGATGGAGCTCGGCGGCCTTGCGACAGACGGTTGGGACGACGGCCCGGCGCGGGTCTGCATCGGGTCAGCAGCGGGTTGGTCGGCACTTCGCGATCTGCGTGCCGCGGCTGCGCCGCCTCGACCCCGTGTCGGCCCGGGCGACATCCACCGGCTGATGTACACCTCCGGGACCACGGGCCGACCCAAGGGTGTGATGCTGACGCACGCGAATCTCGCCTGGAAGAACCTTGCGCACCTGGTCGAATTCGGTTTCACGAGCGCCGATCTCGGGCTGGCGTGCGGCCCGCTCTACCACGTCGGTGCGCTCGATCTGACGACGACGTCGCTCATCGCCGCCGGCGCGACGACCATCATCCACCGGGCGTTCGACGCGGCCTCGGTCGTGAACGAGTTGGAACGCTCGCGGGTGAGCGTCGTGTGGCTGGCACCCGCAATGGTCAACGCCATCATGGGTTTGCCCGACATCGAGTCGCGCGACCTGTCGTCCGTTCGGCTGGTCATCAACGGCGGCGAGAAGATGCCGATCCCGCTCATCGAGCGGATCCAGCGCACATTCTCCTCGGCCTGGTTCGCCGACGCCTACGGGCTGACCGAGACCGTCTCCGGGGATACATTCCTCGACCGCGACAGCATCGTGACGAAGCTCGGCAGCGTCGGCCGTCCCTGCCTGCATCTCGAACTCGACATCTGGGACGACGCGGGCCGGTCCGTTCCTGCGGGAGAGCGCGGCGAGATCGTCATGCGCGGACCCAAGGTTTTCAAGGGTTACTGGCGCGATCCCGAGGCGACAGCAGCAGCCTTCGCCGGAGGCTGGTTTCACACCGGCGACATCGGCGTCCGTGACGAGGACGGCTACCTCTTCATCGTCGACCGGCTGAAGGACATGATCGTCTCTGGCGGCGAGAACATTGCCGGCTCCGAGGTCGAGCGAGTGCTCTACGAGCACGAGGCGGTGCTGGAAGCGGCCGTCGTGGGCCGTCCTGACGTGCGATGGGGCGAGGTTCCCGTGGCCTACGTCGTCCTGCGTCCCGGCGCCGACACAAGCACCGGTACCAGCACCGGTACCAGCACCGGTACCAGCACCGGTACCAGCATCGGGGTCACCGCGGACGCGTTGACCCTTCATTGCCGGGAGCGCCTAGCCCGTTTCAAAGTGCCCAAGGACGTGGTGTTTCTCGACGCGCTACCGCGTAACCCGTCGGGCAAGGTGCTCAAACGCGAACTCCGCAGCGCCTGAGGCTCCTGCGGCATGCGCCGCACACAATCCGATGCGCTCGCCGGACGAGAAGTTTTTTGGTCGCGCATACGATTCGGTGCTTTCCCGCTGCTGCGACTGCGGAATGCAACGGATCGTGTGCTCGACGAGAAAATGTCTCTTACCTCGGGCGCAACGGATTGTGTGCGCTGAAGCCTCAGGGCTCAGGTAGATGGGGGCGGTAGGTGGGCGAGGAAGCCGGCCGACCACTCCATCAGACTCGAGGGCACGCCGTATCCGCTTTCATCGTTGATGGTCGACCAGTTCTCGGCGATGTCCTCGAGCGTCGCGTCCGGGTCCACGTAGCCAGGGGTCGACGCGATGAACACGCGGGCAAAACGGCCGGCGCCTGCCGCGTAGATCTCGCCGGTCACCGGGCAGGATTCATGCGCGAGGAACGCGGCCATCGGCGCGACGAGCTCCGGCGCCATGTGCGGGTCGGGTTCACCGCTGGGCCCTCCGGCCATCCGTGTCATGGCGGCAGGGGCAAGCGCGTTGACCTTGATGCCCTTCTTGGTTCCGGCGACCGCGAGGCTGCGCGTCAGCCCGATGACGCCACCTTTCGCGGCCGCGTAGGAGAGGTTGGCCGGGAGCCCGAAGAGCCCGGAGGACGTGGTCATCACGATGCGGCCGTAGCCCTGGCCGACGAAGTGCGGCCACGCGGCGCGAGCGGTGTTGAACGATCCGCCGACGTGGACGGCGAGGTGCTGGGCGAGGTTGTCGGCGTCCGCCTCCGGCAGTCCTGCCCAGCGGATGATTCCGGCGTTGTTGATGAGGATGTCGAGGCTGCCGAAGCGCTCCAGAGCGGTCCCGATGAGACCTTCAGCTCCCGACACGGTCGACACATCGCTGCCGTCAGCGACCGCCGAACCGCCCGCCGCAACGATCTCAGCGGCGACCTCGGCGGCGGGCGCGGTGTCAGCCCCGACGCCGGCCATCGACCCGCCCAGATCGTTGACCACCACACGCGCCCCGCGGGAGGCGAGCAGGAGCGCGTGCGCGCGCCCGATCCCGCGCCCGGCTCCGGTGACGACGGCGACGCGGTCGTCGAAGCGGAGCGCGTTCAGGCGGACACCGGTGCCGGGTACCCGAGGATTCCGGCGAGTGTCCCGCCGAGCATCGCGGCCCGCTCGTCATCCGGGACGCCGACGAACAGCTTGGCGATGAGCTCGCGGCTGCCCCGGAACGTGCCTTCGGCGTGGGGATAGTCGTTGCCCCAGACGATGGTCGAGACGCCGCTGATGTAGCGCGATGCGACGGCCACCGGGTCGTCCTGGAAGGACACGTGAAACTGGCGCCTGACGTACTCGCTCGGCATCAGCGGGTACGGCCACTTCTCGTTCAGCCGGAAGAGCTGCGCCATGTTGGGCTGATCGGTCGGCGGCCGCGCGTCGTCCCAGACCCCGAGCCACCAGTCGGCGTCCTGCCCGATGCCCGTCACCCAGCATTTGTCCATTGCGCCGACGAGCGAGGCGAGCCAGTGCGCGTTGAACTCGATCAGCGCGAAATGCAGGTTCGGGAAGCGCTCCGGGACGCCGCCGCCGATGAGCTCGCAGATGATTTGCTGCGGCACGATCGTGCTGTAGATGGCCTGGGTGATCATGCGTTTGGCGGCCGACTTCTCTGTCATCGGCCGGTTCACCTGCTGGGCGTTTTCCATGACGACCTTCAGCGTGGTGGACGACGGGTCGTTCACCTTCACCCCGCCGGTCTGGGTGTGAAAGAAGATCTGCAGCCCGCTGGCCTGCGCGGCCTCCCACACCGGATCGAGGTCGCGCGAGTAGTAGTGCACGGGCGGAGTCGCCGGGAGCAGGATGGCCCGGAATCCGCCGGCGGCGACCCGCTCGATCTCCCCGACCGCCTCACCGACGTCGGTGAGCGGGATGGGCGCGGTGGGCGCCAGCTTCGAGAAGTGCGGGGAGAACCGTTCGAGGATGTAGTCGTTGTAGACCCGCGCGTGACCCATCGAGAGCTCATGGTCGTCGGAGTACAGCCCGAAAAGTGACAGGTTGGGGTGCATGACCTGCACGTCGACCCCGTCCACCGCCATGTCCTGGATGATGTGCTCGGGGTCGCCCTCCGGCATGCGTCCGCCGGTCTGGCGGTAGCGCGAGATCGTCCAGCCGTCGAAGCCGGGCGTGTGCAGCCGCCGGAAGATCTTGGCGCCGCCCTCCATCGGCTCGACCTCGAAGTCCTCTTCCCAGACCCCGCGATCGCGCAGTTGCCTGGGCAGGCGGGTCTTGAACAGGTCCGGCGGCTCCAGGACGTGGCCGTCGGCAGAGACAATCAGTGCCGTCTCGCTCATGCTCCATGCCTTCGCGCTAGGTTCGGTGGACCGATCGTTACAACCTAACCCGCACGCCGGGGAAGGAGAAGCCCGTGCCGAAACGCTGGACGCAGCGCCCGCCCGGCTCGACGTGGGGCGATTGGGGCGATGACGACGAACTCGGCCGGATCAACCTGCTCACAACCGAGAAGGTGCTCGAGGGCGTACGCGAGGTGCAAGCGGGAAGGAGCTTCTGCCTGAGCCTGCCGCTGGACTATCCCGGCGGCACCGCGCTGAATCAGCGGCGTCACCCTCCCGCGATCGCGCCCACCGAAGACATGAACGGCACGCCCGGCGCCTTCTACAACGTGCGGATGAGTGAGATGGCGGACTGGGGCGACCCGAAGTACGTCGACGTGTGGGCCGATGACGTCGTCACGCTGTCGCTGCAGTATTCGACGCAATGGGACTCGCTCGCTCACGTCGGCGCCGAGTTCGATGCGGATGGCGACGGCATCGAAGAGGCGGTCTACTACAACGGCTACCGGGCCGGCGTCGACCTCGTCGGGCCGAAGGACGACGCGGCCGATGACGGCGGCAGGCATCGGGCCTTCGCGCGCCACCTGGGCCTGGAACACATGGCGTATCAAGGGGTGCAGGGCCGCGGCGTGCTCGTCGACCTGCACGCGCACATTGGCGACGAGTGGCGCGGCGTGAACCTCGCCACGCTGCAGGAGATCATGGCGGCCGACAACGTCGTCGTCGAACCCGGCGACATGCTGCTGCTGCACACCGGCTACGCCACGCGCATCCTGGAGTGGAACCGCAATCCCGACCCGCGAAAGCTCTTCACGACCGGGAGCTACCTCGACGCGCGGGACGACGCGCTGCTCGAGTGGATCGCCGATTCACAGATCTCCGCGCTCGTTGCCGACAACTACGCGGTCGAGGGACTGCTCGGCAAGGACCGCGATCCGAGCCGCCACTCGTTCCTGCCGATCCATCACCTGTGCCTGTTCAAGCTCGGAGTCCCGCTCGGTGAGATGTGGTACCTGCACGAGCTTGCCGCCTGGCTACGCGAGCATCGCCGCAGCCGCTTCCTGCTCACCGCGCCGCCGCTACGCATGCCCGGGGTGGTCGGCTCGCCGCTGACGCCCGTCGCGACGGTCTAAGGAGCTACCCCAAAAGCCTGGTAGTCGTTGGCGATGACCTCGCCCATCTCCTTGAACAGCTTCGGGCGGCCGGCCGAGTTCAGCAGGTACTTGCGAGGCTTGCCCGGAATGTTGGCGCCGAAGTAGTAGCTGCTCGCGCCGAAGGACGGCTTGCGCCCCGCCCCCCGGTCGACCATCGCCGTCCACGTCGCTTCAGCCTCCGGGTCCACTTCGATCGTGTGGCAGCCGTGCTCGCGCGCGTAGACCAGGAGACCGGTGAGGAAGTCGACCTGATCGCCGTTGTAGCGGGGGTTGTTTCCGGCGGCGGCGTGCGGGCCGCCGGGGAAGAAGAGGTTCGGGAAGCGGGTCGTCTGCAGGCCGAGGAAGGTCTTGGGTCCATCGGCCCAGTGTTCGGCAAGGGCTAGCCCGTCGCGTCCCCGAATCCCCATGCGCAGCAGGGCGCCGGTGCCGAAATCGAACCCCGTCGCCCACACGATGACGTCGAACTCGCGTAGCTCCGCCCGGCCTCCAGGCACCGCGGTCTCGATCCCGGTCTCGGTCACGCGGGTCATCGGGGTAGCGGTCAGGTCGACCAGCGAAACGCCGGGGTTGTTGTAGGCCTCGAAGTAGCGCGTGACGAAGGGCGGCCGGTGCTCGCCGTAGCGATGGTCCTGGGGGATCAGCTTCGCCGCGGTGGCGGGATCGTGCACGAGACCGCGGATCTTCTCGCTCAAGAAATCGCACCATTGCTGGTTCGCGTCCTCGTCGAAGAGCAGGTCCAGGTAGTTGCTCGTCAGCTTGCTGAAGCCGCGGCTCGCCCACATCTTCTCGTAGAACTCGCGCCGCACCTCGGGGGAATCGTCGGAGGTGGAGCGATCGTGGGGCAGGTGCAGGAATCCGGCGGCAGAGGTGTTGAGCGTCTCGCGGATGGACTCGAAGTCGGCGCGAAGCCAGGCGTGCTCGTCCGGGGTGATCGGCGCATTGTTCAGCGGCGTGCACCAGTTGGCCGTGCGCTGGAAGACCGTGAGCGATGCCGCCTGTTCGGCCACCACGGGCACCAGTTGCACCCCGCTGGAGCCGGTCCCGATGATGGCGACCCGCTTGCCGGCGAAGTCAACCGTTTCAGGCGGCCACAGGCCGGTGTGATGCTGCTCGCCGCGGAAGTCTGGGCGTCCGGGTATCTCGGGAAAGAACGGCACCGACAGCACGCCCGTCGCGCTGATCAGGTGCCGCGCGTCAAATCGGGAGCCGTCCTCGGTTGTCACCGTCCACGCACCCGACGCCTCGTCGTAGACCGCGGACGCGACCCTGGCTCCGAAATGCATGTGGCGACGCAGGTCGAACCGATCGACCACATGGTTCAGGTAGCGCTCGATCTCGGGCTGCTCCGCGAAGTGCTCCTGCCACTCCCATTCGTCCCACAGCTCACGAGAGAACAGGTAGCCGTACGTGTAGCTCTCGGAGTCGAAACGCGCGCCCGGATACCGGTTCCAGAACCAGGTGCCGCCGACCCCGGTACCCGCTTCCAGCAGCCGCACCGAGAACCCGGCCTCGCGGGCCCGGTAGAGCTGATAGATCCCCGTGATGCCGGCGCCGACGATCAATACTTCGGTCTGTTCAGTGGGGGGCATGGTCGCCTTCGACGAGGATCATCCGGGAGCGGTGATTGTACCGACCGGTTGGTATACGGTGCCGATGTGGAACACGAAGGGCCTCCACTCGCGGTGCCGTTCGCGATGCAGTCTGCGGATCGGGCACCCAAGGAGCGCTACTACGACCCGGAGTTCTACCGCCTCGAAGGCGAGCGGCTCTGGTCCCGTACCTGGCAGATGGCCTGCCGGCTCGAGGAGATTCCTGACGCGTACGACTTCGCCGAATACGAGATCCTCGACCAGTCGGTCGTCGTGGTCCGCACCGAAGGCGGGGGAGCGCAGGCCTTCCAGAACGCCTGCCGGCACCGCGGGGTGAAGGTGGCGGTTGGTCGCGGCGCCTGCCCGAGTGGCTTCACGTGCCCGTTCCACGGCTGGTGCTACGCGCCCGATGGCAAGAACACCGCCGTCACGCAGCGCCGGACGTTCAGCGAGCACAACCTGCAGCCCGGCGACATCGACCTGGTCCCGGTGCGCTGCGAGACCTGGGGCGGCTGCGCGTGGATCAACCTCGACGCTGACGCCCCGCCGCTGCGCTCTTGCCTCGAACCGTTCGCGTCGGTCATGGACGCCTGGCAGCTGGAATCCATGCGCGCCGAGTGGTGGTACGCCTGCCGCCTGCCGGTGAACTGGAAGATCGCCGAAGAAGCGTTCATGGAGCAGTACCACGTGCTGCAGTCGCATCCCCAGCTTCGCATTCCCGGGCGGATGTTCCCCCGGCCCGGCAAGCCGTTCGACCGCGACGCGTGGCTCGACGGCGAACTGCAGTACCTGCACACCATGAGCGACGGCATGGCCGGCATGGTTCACGCCAAAGATGTCGCCGTGGCCGAGGGCCTGCGCGGTATCGACCTGCCCATGGAACCCAAGGAAGCCGCTGCCACCTGGCAGCGGACGCTGAACGACGCGGTCGTGGGACGCCATCGTTCGGCGGGCGCGCAGATTCCCGATCTGAACGACCTCGCCGCGCAAGGTCTGGGCGACTCGTTGTACTACGGCTTCCCGCACTTCTTCGTGCTGCCGATGTACAGCAGCGCCTCCTCCTACCGCTTCCGGCCGCTGGGCCCGGAAGAGACACTGATGGAGATCTGGTCGCTGACGCGCTACCCCGCCGGCAGCGAACCGGCCACCCCACCCCAGCCGGAGGTCTGGGAGCACGACGACCCCCGCTGGCCACCGATCCCCGCGCAGGACTTCTCCAACCTCCCGAAGCAGCAAAAAGGCCTGCACGCCAAGGGCTTTGAGTACCTGCGGCTGTCCGAGATGGCCGAGGGAGGCATCTCGAACTTCGAACGCCTCGTCGACGGCTTCCTGGCGGGACTGTCCCACGAGAGCTTGCAGAAGGGGCTCGCCGCGGTGAACGTCAACCCGCTCGAGCAGCCCGTGGCCGACCTCGGCTTCTAGCCGCATTCACGCGGTGGGTAGCCTCGCGCGTGAGGAAGTCGTGAGGATCCCGTGAGGGTCGCGTATCGACCCGTGAGGATCCCGTCAGGATTGCGTTTCTGCCCCTCCAGCAGGCGTTCTATTCCGATGCGCCGGTGAATGCACCGCGTTCATGGCGTTCGCGGAGGAGGAACTCGTGACTGACTTCTGGTTCGTGTTGTTGACGATCGGAGTGTTTGCACTCCTGGCGGTCATCGTTCGAGGGGCGGAGAAGCTGTGACCGCCGAAAACCTTGTCGGTCTCATCCTGGCGGTCTGTCTCACGATTTTCCTGATCATCGCGCTGCTCTTCCCGGAAAAGTTCTGATGAGCACGACCACCGCAGGGATCATCTTCTTCGGCGCGCTGGCGATCGCGCTGGCGGCGACGTATCGCCCCTTCGGCGACTACATGGCACGCGTGTTCCAGAGCGAGAAACACCTGGTTCCGGAACGCTTCATCTACCGCATCGCCCGCATCGACCCCGACGCCGAGCAGACGTGGGGGGTCTACCTCCGCAGCGTGCTTGCCTTCTCGTTCATCTCGGTTCTCGGTCTCTACGCCTTCCTGCGGATTCAGCAGGCGCACCTGTTCGGCCATCCGTACGCGGTGCCTGCGATGCACGCGGATCAGGCGTTCAACACGGCGGCCAGCTTCGTCACCAACACCAACTGGCAGTCCTACTCGGGGGAAAGCGCCCTGGGCTACGCCTCGCAGGCGGCCGGACTCACCGTGCAGAACTTCGCGTCGGCGGCCGTGGGCATTGCCGTGGCGATCGCGCTCGTACGCGGGTTCACCCGCAACCGCACCGACCGGCTCGGCAATTTCTGGGTGGACCTCACCCGGATCTGCGTCCGGATCCTGCTGCCGATCTCCTTCGTCTTTGCCATCGTCTTCGTCGGTGCCGGCGCGATCGAGACGTGGCACCACTACCGCACCGTCACCGGGCCGTCGGGGAACTCGCAGACGCTTCCCGGCGGGGCGATCGCGAGCCAGGAAGCCATCAAGGAACTCGGTACCAACGGTGGTGGCCCGTTCAACGCCAATTCCTCGCACCCGTTCGAAAACCCGACGGTGTGGACGAACTGGCTGCAGGTCTACCTGATCCTGGCGATCGGCTTCTCACTGCCACGCGCGTTCGGACGGCTGGTGAAGGACAAGCGCCAGGGCCTGGCGATCGTCGCGGTGATGGTGCTCATCTTCTTGGCGAGCACGGCCATCATCTTCGGCTCGCAGGCGGCCCATCACGGCACGGTGCCGACCGCCGTCGGCTCGGCGACCGAGGGGACCGAAACCCGTTTCGGTGTAGCAGATTCCTCGATCTTCGCTTCGGCGACGACAGCCACCTCCACCGGCGCCGTCGACAGTTTCCACGACTCCTACACCAGCTTCGGCGGCGCCGGAGCCCTGCTGAACATGATGTACGGCGAGGTCGCTCCCGGCGGTACCGGTTCCGGTATGTACGGAATCCTCATCCTCGCCGTGCTGAGCGTGTTCATCGCCGGCCTCATGGTCGGCCGAACGCCGGAGTACCTCGGCAAGAAGATCGCCGGACGCGAAGTGAAATTCGCTTCCCTCTACCTGCTGACGACACCGACACTCGTGCTCGCCGGGACCGCATTGGCGATGGCGCTGCCGGGTGAGCGGGCCGCGATGCTCAACTCCGGCCCCCATGGTCTGTCCGAAGTGCTTTACGCGTTCACCTCGGCGGCCAACAACAACGGCTCGGCCTTTGCCGGCATCAGCGTCAACACCACCTGGTACAACACCGTGCTCGGTGTCGTGATGCTGCTCGGCCGGCTGCTCCCGATGGTGTTCGTGCTCGGTCTGGCCGGCTCGCTCGCGAAACAGCGACCGGTGCCGGCATCGGCCGGAACCTTGCCCACTCATCGACCTTTGTTCATCGGCCTGCTGACGGGAGTGACCGTCATCGTGGTCGCGCTCACCTACTTCCCCGCCATGGCACTCGGACCGCTCGCGGAAGGGCTCCACTGATGCCGAACACGAAGGTCTCCGGCGGCCTGCTCGATCCCCGGCAGCTCCTGCGCTCGCTCCCGGACGCCGTGAAGAAGCTGAACCCGTACACGCTCTGGCGTAACCCGGTGATGTTCATCGTGGAGATCGGGTCGGTGTTCACGACCGTCCTGGCCGTTCGCGACCACACCAGCTTTGCCATCCAGATCACTGTCTGGCTCTGGCTGACCGTCATCTTCGCGAACCTGGCGGAGGCGGTGGCCGAGGGGCGCGGCAAGGCTCAAGCCGAGGCGCTGCGCCGGGCCAAGACCGACACCGTCGCGCGCCGGATCATCAACTGGGAGCCGGGTTTACCGGTGGCCCAGGTACGCGAGGAGTCGGTGCCCGCGCCGCTGCTGGCCCAGGGTGACGTCGTCGTGTGTGAAGCGGGTGACTTCATCCCGGGCGACGGCGACGTCATCGACGGCGTGGCGTCCGTCGACGAGTCGGCCATCACCGGCGAATCTGCTCCTGTCATTCGGGAATCGGGCGGCGACCGCTCGAGCGTCACCGGCGGGACGAAGGTGCTGTCGGATCGGATCGTCGTGCAGATCACCCAGAAGCCGGGGGAGAGCTTCATCGACCGGATGATCGCCCTGGTCGAGGGGGCGAGCCGGCAGAAGACGCCGAACGAGATCGCGCTGAACATCCTGCTGGCCTCGCTCACCATCATCTTCCTGCTGGCGGTCGCGACGCTGCAGCCGCTGGCGATCTTCTCGAAGGTGAACCAGCCGGGGCTGCCCAACACCTCCGCGCTCGGCGCCAACGGGGTCACCGGAATCGTGCTGGTATCGCTGCTGGTTTGCCTCATCCCGACCACGATCGGGGCCCTCCTGTCAGCCATCGGCATCGCGGGCATGGACCGGCTGGTGCAGCGCAACGTGCTCGCCATGTCGGGCCGCGCGGTCGAGGCCGCCGGCGACGTCGACACCTTGCTGCTGGACAAGACCGGCACCATCACGCTCGGCAACAGGCAGGCGAGTGAATTCATCGCCGTCGGCACTATTGCCAAGCAGGCGCTGGCGGACGCGGCCCAGCTCTCCTCCCTGTCGGACGAGACGCCCGAAGGCCGCAGCATCGTCGTGCTGGCCAAGGATCTCTATGGGTTACGCGAGCGGCACCCCGGCGAGCTGAGCCACGCGACCTTCGTGCCGTTCAGCGCCTCCACCCGGATGAGCGGGGTCGATCTGTCGGCCAACGGCTCGCCGGCCCGCCAGATCCGCAAGGGCGCCGCGGGTTCGGTCGTGACGTGGGTACGCGAGCAGGGCGGCGACGTTCCAGCTGAGACCAGCGAGATCGTCGACGGCATCTCGGCCGCCGGCGGCACGCCACTCGTGGTCGCCGACTCCAGCGAGGGCGTCACCCGGGTGCTCGGTGTCATCCATCTCAAGGACGTCGTCAAGCAGGGCATGAAGGAACGCTTCGATGAGCTGCGGGCCATGGGGATCCGCACGGTGATGATCACCGGCGACAACCCGCGTACCGCACGTGCCATCGCCGAGGAAGCAGGTGTCGACGACTTTCTCGCCGAGGCCAAGCCCGAGGACAAGATGGCGCTGATCCGCAAGGAGCAGGAGGGCGGCAAGCTCGTCGCGATGACCGGCGACGGCACCAACGACGCACCGGCGCTCGCCCAGGCCGACGTCGGTGTGGCGATGAACTCCGGGACGTCGGCCGCCAAGGAGGCCGGCAACATGGTCGACCTCGACTCCAACCCGACGAAGCTCATCGAGATCGTGGAGATCGGCAAGCAACTGCTGATCACCCGGGGATCGCTGACGACGTTCTCCATCGCCAACGACGTCGCGAAGTACTTCGCCATCATCCCCGCCATGTTCGCCAGCGTTTACAGCGGTTTGGACAAGCTGAACATCATGCGGCTGCACTCGCCGCAATCGGCGATCCTCTCCGCGGTCATCTTCAACGCGCTCATCATCATCGGGCTGATCCCGCTGGCGTTACGCGGCGTGCGCTACACGCCGAGCAGTGCCTCTCAGATGCTGCGCCGCAACATCTACGTCTACGGGGTCGGCGGCCTCATCGCCCCCTTCGTCGGCATCAAGCTCATCGACCTCGTCATCCAATTCATCCCAGGGATCCGGTAGCCATGGCGCGCTTGTTCTCCGCCCTTCGCCAGCACGCAGCGGCGCTGCGGATACTGCTCATCTTCACCGTCATCTTCGGGGTGCTCTATCCGCTGGCGGTGACGGCCGTCGCACAGATCCCGGGGCTGCAGTCGCGGGCCGACGGCTCGCTCGTCAAGGTCGACGGGAAGGTCGTCGGCTCGAAGCTGATCGGGCAGTCCTTCACAGACTCCGGCGGCAACCCGCTGGTGCAGTACCTGCAGTCGCGGCCGTCAGCGGCCGGTGCCGGCTATGACCCCACCGCCTCCAGCGCTTCGAACCTCGGGCCGGAGTCGATCGTCGACACGTTGCCCGACCCGAAGGTGAAGGGCGACGCGGGCACCCAGTCGCTGCTGACCCTGGTCTGCCGCCGCAGCCTGGCCGTCGGCAAGCTCGAACATGTCAATGGTTCCAGGCCTTTCTGCACGCCGAGCGGGGTCGGGGCGGTGCTCGCGGTGTTCTGGTCGGGCCCCGGCTATCAGGGCAGGATCACTCACGTCGTCAGCATCAATGAGGCGTGCCCCGCCAAGCCGTTCGTCGCCACCTACAGGGGCGCCAAGGTCGTATGTGGGATTTTCGGCGCGGACTACTCGAAGGGTCAGATCGTCCCCGTCCGCGGTAACGCGCCGTCGCATCCGGCAGTGCCCGCCGACGCTGTCACGGCCAGCGGTTCTGGGCTGGACCCCGAGATCAGCCCGGCCTACGCCGAGCTGCAAGCCCCACGCCTCGCGAAGGCCCGCGGCATTACCGTGGCTCAGGTGCTCGCCGTCATCACCAAGTACCAGGCGGGACGCGATCTCGGCTTTCTCGGCCAGCCCCGGGTGAATGTGCTCGAAGTGAACCTGGCCCTCGACCGTGCCTATCCCTATCAGGGCAAGTGAGGCGCTCGTCATGAGTCGCGGGCGGTTGCGGGTCTATCTCGGCGCGGCGCCGGGTGTCGGCAAGACCATGGCGATGCTCGATGAGGGGCATCGCCGGGCCGGCCGCGGCACCGATGTGGTCGTCGGGTTCGCCGAAACCCACAACCGGCCGCGTACCGCGGAGAAGTTGCAGGGACTCGAACTCCTCCCGCGCAAGCAGGTGAGCTACCGCGGCGCCACGTTCAGCGAGATGGATGTCGACGCGGTGCTCGCCCGCCGCCCGCGAGTGGCGTTGGTGGACGAGCTGGCCCACACCAACGTGCCGGGTTCAGATCGGGAAAAGCGCTGGCAGGACGTGGAACTGCTGCTCGAAGCCGGCATCGACGTGATCAGCACCGTCAACATCCAGCATCTCGAGTCGGTCAACGACGTCGTCGAAGCCATCACCGGCATCCCGCAACGGGAGACGGTGCCGGACTCTGTCGTGCGCGCGGCGGATCAGGTCGAGCTCGTCGACATGACGCCAGAGGCGCTGCGCCGCCGCATGGCGCACGGCAACATCTACGCGCCGGAGAAGGTCGACGCGGCGCTCGGGAACTACTTCCGTACCGGCAACCTGACGGCCCTTCGCGAGCTGGCCTTGCTGTGGCTCGCCGACTCCG
Source organism: Frankiaceae bacterium (assembly GCA_036272075.1). Taxonomy (GTDB): domain Bacteria; phylum Actinomycetota; class Actinomycetes; order Frankiales; family Frankiaceae; genus DATAZK01. The sequence continues at coordinate 9,868 of DATAZK010000073.1, read as the reverse complement.
TTGACGAGGGTTTGCAGCGCTATCGCGAGCAGCATGGCATCAAGGGGACCTGGGAAACCCGGGAGCGGGTGGTCGTCGCCCTCACCGGCGGACCGGAGGGAGAGACCCTGCTGCGGCGCGGGGCGCGCATCGCTGCGCGCGCCACCGGAGGCGAGATGCTCGCGGTTCACGTCGCCCGCAGCGACGGGTTGGCGGGCAGCAGCGTCGCGGCCCTCGCGTCGCAACGCCTGCTGGCCGAATCGCTCGGGGCGAGCTTCCATTCCGTGATCGGCGACGACGTTCCGCGCGCGTTGCTGGACTTTGCCCGGGCCCACAACGCCACCCAGGTCGTGCTCGGTGCCAGCCGTCGCTCGTCGCTGCGGGCCGCGCTGACCGGCGCCGGCGTGGGGGCGACGGTCACCCGGCTGTCGGGCCCGATCGACGTTCACATGGTGAGCCACGACTACATCGGGAAGGGACGCAGGCTGCCCAAGCTCGGAGGCGGGCTCACCCCTCGGCGACGGCTGCTCGGCGCACTCGTGGGCGCCCTCGCCCTCGCGGCGATGACTCCCGCCCTTGCGGGACTTCGCCATCACACGAGCCTTGCCAGCGACGCACTCGGCTACCTGCTGATCGTCGTTGTGGTCGCTCTGATCGGGGGAATCTTTCCCGCCCTGGCCGCCGCCATCGTCAGCGCCCTGGCGCTCAACTGGTTCTTCACGCAGCCCTTTCACAGCCTCACGATCTACAACGTCGACAACGTCGTTGCCGTCATCGTGTACGTCATCGTTGCGGGACTGGTCAGCGTGGTGGTCGACATCGCTGCCAGACGTAGCGCCGAGGCCGCGCGCGCGAGCGCGGAAGCCGAGACGTTGTTCACGCTGGCCGGCAGCCTGCTTCGGGGCGAGCAGGCCCTGCCCGCATTGCTCGAGCGGGTTCTGGAGACGTTCGGCATGAATGCCGTCAGCTTGCTGCGCCGTACCAGCGAGGCTCCGGGTAGTGAGGGTGGGAGCCGGCAAGCCTCCCGCACCGGAACCTTGCGTGGAACGTGGATCTGCCTGGCCAGCGTCGGCGACCGACCGTGCATGCAGCCCGAGGACGGTGACATCGAGGTGCCGGTGGACGATGACCTCGCTCTGGTGCTGCGGGGCCGTGCGCTGCCCGCTGAGGACCGCCGGGTCCTGGCCGCGTTCGCGGCCGAGGTCGCGGTGGCCTATCAGCAGCGTCAGCTTCGTGAGGCGGCCGCTGAGGCGATCCCCGCCCGCGAAGCCGACCGGATGCGTACCGCCTTGCTCAATGCGGTCAGTCACGACCTGCGCAGCCCGCTAGCCGTCGCCAAGGCCACGGTCACGAGCCTGCGCTCGGAGGACGTGAACTGGCAGGAGTCGGACCGTCAGCAACTGCTCGCCAGCGCCGACTCCGCGCTCGACCGGTTGACGGAACTGGTCACGAATCTGCTGGATCTCTCGCGCTTGCAGGCCGATGTGCTCTCGGTCTTTCCCCGCCCGCTCGGCCTCGAGGACGTCGTCACGCTCGCCGTCGATCACCTCGGGGCGCCGCCAAATGCGGTCGAGGTCGACGTGCCGACGGACCTGCCTGAGGTGCTCGCCGATCCCGGACTGCTGGATCGCGTCATCGCGAACATCGTGCAGAACGCCATGCGGTACAGCCCTGCCGATCGGCCCGTGCTGCTGAGCGGAAGCACGCATGGTGCCAACGTCGAACTCAGGGTCATCGACCGCGGCCCGGGCATTCCGGAAAGTGAACGGGAGCAGGCGTTTGCGCCCTTCCAGAGGCGCGATGACCGGTCCACCACGGGAAGCCCCGGAGTGGGGCTCGGACTCGCGATAGCCCGCGGTTTCACCGAGGCCATGGGGGGATCACTGACGATGGATGACACCCCGGGCGGCGGCCTGACGGTGATCATCTCCCTTCCTCTTGCGACTGCCCAGAGCACCGACCCGCTCAAGGTCGACCGATGAGCCCAAATGAGATACGCGTGCTGGTGGTCGAGGACGATCCGGAGATCAGCCGGGCATTGGCGCTGAACCTGAGCGCGCGCGGCTACCGGGTCAGCACGGCAGCCGATGGCAGCGATGCGCTCAGCCAGGCGGCCGCTGGGGCTCCCGATGTCATCGTGCTCGACCTCGGCCTGCCCGACCTCGACGGGATGGACGTCATCCGGGCCGTCCGCGGGTATTCGCGCACGCCGATCGTGGTGCTTTCCGGGCGCACCAGCAGCGCAGACAAGGTCGATGCTCTCGAGGCGGGCGCCGACGACTACGTCACGAAACCCTTCGACGTCAACGAGCTCGTCGCTCGCCTGCGGGCGGCTACCCGCCGCGCCGCGACCCCGGACTCTCCGGCCGTGACCCGGGTCGGCGACACGAGCATCGACCTCCTGGCCATGACCGCGGAGCGCCCCGGCGCCGACGGACAGCCCGAACGCGTGTCCCTCACGCCGAACGAGTGGCGGCTGCTCGGACTGCTGCTGGCCCAGCCGGGCCGGCTCGTCACCCAAGCAGCACTGCTCGCTGAACTACGCGGGCAGCAGGGCTTCACGAACAGCAGCTACTTGCGTATCTACATCGCCCAGCTGCGACGCAAGCTCGAGCCGGAGCCGGCCCATCCGCGACATCTGATCACCGAACCCGGTATGGGCTACCGCTTCCGGCCGTGACGGGCGGCGGGGCGATCGGTCAGGTGACCTCGTCGACCGACTGCACGTGGGCTTCCTGGACCCGCAAGATGGCCTCGCTGCCTCGGAAGAGGACGAGCCAGCCGTCCTCGCGCTGCAGGTCGTCCACGTTCTCGTAGGTCTCGCGGACAACCTGCTCGTTGTCGCCGTAGACAATCCGGTACGTCGCCATCGGTCCTCGCTTCCACTGGCGTGGCGAATACTGCTGGTCTCTGGATGATGCACCCACACCGGTATGTGAAGCTGGGCGCGTGAAGTATCTGATGCAGCATCCCGAGCCGATCGGCGTTGAGCGTGACCTTTTCGACGCGGGGGAGGTCCTGACCGTCGCCAAGGCACTGGAGGCGGCGGGCTGGGACGGGGTGGCGTTCACCGAACATCCGGCGCCCGGCTATCGCTGGCTCGCGGAAGGCGGGGGCCATCAGACGCTCGATCCGTTCGTGGCGCTGGCTGCCGCTGCTGCAGTGACGGAGCGCCTCCGGCTGCTGACCTACCTGTCGGTCGCGCCGTACCGCAATCCCTTGCTGCTGGCGAAGGCTGCGGCGAGTGTCGACATGATCTCCAACGGCCGCTTCATCCTGGGCCTCGGCACCGGCTACCTGAAGACGGAGTTCTTCGCGCTGGGCGTCGATTTCAATGAACGCAACGAGCTGATCGACGAGGCGCTCGAGGTGCTGCCCATGCATTGGAGCGGCGAGCGATTCAGCTACACCGGCAAGCACTTCGACGCGCGCGACGTCATCGCCAGGCCCTCACCGAAGGGCCGGACGATCCCCATCTGGATCGGCGGAAACGCCAAGATCACCCGCCGCCGGGTCGCGACGCGCGCTCACGGCTGGATGCCGATGAGCGGGCCGCCGGAGATGGCGACCACCACGCGTACCGCCCATTTCTCCGGCCTCGACGACATCGCCGCGGCCGTTCGTGACCTCAAGGAGCAGGCGGGCGAGCGCGGCGACGAGATCGACGTCATGGTGCTCTACACCGACGAATCGATCCTGAAGCCGGGCGTCGAGGTCGAGCGTCATCGCGACGCGCTGGGGCGGATCGGCGAGATCGGTGCGACCTGGGTGTCCTTCGCGTGGGATTTCTCGACCCAGGCCGAAACGCTGAGCTTCGTGGACGACTTCGGGTCGACGTACCTCGGGCCGGACCGGATCTAGCGCACCGCAACGTTCAGGCGGTCGAGCCGCCGTCGATCACGTGCTCCTGACCCGTGATGAACGAGGCCGCATCCGAGGCAAGGAAGCACACCAGTTCCGAGACTTCCTCGGGTTCGCCGTGGCGGCCGAGCGGCAGGTTGCGGAAGCGTTCAAGGCTCGCCTCGTCCTGGGGCATCATGTCGGTGCGGATCGGTCCGGGATGCACGGAGTTCACCCGGATGCGGTCCGGGCCGAGTTCGATCGCCGCCACTTTCGTCAGCCCGCGCAGGCCCCACTTCGATGCGGCGTAGGCGCCGTGGCCGAAGTAGCCGCGCATGCCGGCGGTCGACGACACGTTGACGATCGCCCCGCCGCCTCTCGCGCGCATCGCCGGGATGACCGACTGCATGCCGAGGAACGCGCCGATGAGGTTGACCCGCAGGAAGCGCTCGAAGACGGCCTCGTCCTCGTGTTCGATCGCCTTGATGTGATGGATCGCCGCGTTGTTGATGAGGATGTCGACCCCGCCGAACCGCTGCTTGGCGTCGGCAACGGCGGCTGCCCAGTCGGCCTGCGAGCTGACGTCGACACGCCGGTAACCCGCCCTGGTGCCCAGTTCTGCGGCCACCGCGGAGCCGTCCTCATCGAGCACGTCAGCGAGCAGCACCGAGGCACCTTCGGCAACGAAGTGGCGTGCGTGCGCGGCGCCCTGGCCCCGCGCCGCTCCCGTGATGATGGCGACCTTGCCGTCGAGGCGCATGGCCGCACCGTATCGAGATGGGGTGGCCCGGGGCCTCATCGGGGTCTAACGTTCGCGACCATGGCGGTTGACGATTGGTATCTGACCCCCCAGGTGCAGGCAGCGCGCACGGAATTGCTCGCCGCGCACCATCGGTTGCGCGAGGCGCTCCCGCTCGGGCACTCGCATCCTGACTTTCTCACGGTGCTGACGCGCGCCAAGCACGCCGATGAGGCCTACTTCGCACTGTTCCCTGGACACGCAGGGGAGGGCGGCGGATCGCCAGAGGATCCGGCGTGGGCGGCGACGGACGCCGCCGCCTCCAAGCTCGAAGGGTTCACCGCAGGAGATCCCTCCGACTGATCCGCACGCCGCGAGAACGCAGTGCACGACGACGTTTTCCGTCATCGACACGTTGCGCCGCAGCTGCACGCGGCCAAATCCTTCAGTGGCGAAGGCCGAGTCCGAGACCGAAGAACTGACGGTCTGAACGAGCTTCCCTCATTCGCGTGGTGCGGGGCGGCGTCAGGCTCTTGGCGGCGAGTGAATACGGTGGTTGAGCTCGCGGGAGCCTGACTACGGGGATGGGAGGCCTGCCGGATGTTGCGCGGCGAGAAGGTGCTGATCACCGGGCCGGCAGGGCGGATCGCGCTCGGCCTGGCGCGCTCGCTGGCCGCCGACAACGAGGTGTGGGGGATCGCCCGCTTCAGTGACCCGGCCACCCGCGAGCAGGTGGAGGCGTTGGGCGTCACCACGCGCAGCCTCGACCTGTCCGGTAACGAGTTCGGCGATCTCCCGACGGACTTCACGTACCTGCTGCACATCGCCGCCGACTTCAGCGCTGATGACTACGACCGGGCGCTGCGGGTGAACGCCGAAGGCACCGGCTTCGTCCTCGAGCACTGCCGGCGCGCGAAGGCCGCGCTGGTGATGTCGACGCTCAGCGTCTACAAGCCACACGCGGACCCGTGGCACGCGTTTCGCGAGGACGATCAGCTCGGTGACGTGATGCTGCCATCGCAGCTCCCGTATTCAGTGTCGAAGATCGCGGGGGAAGCGGTGGCGCGCTACTGCGCGCGCTCGTTCAACCTTCCCGTCGTCATAGCCCGGATGGGTGCCGCGTACGGCGACACGGGCGGCCTGCCGGCCTGGAACCTGGATGCTGTGGCGGCGGGTCAGCCCGTCACCGCGCGGTGGGATCCGCTGCCGTACGCACCGATCCACGAAGACGACATCTGCGATCAGGTCGAGGCCTTGCTCGACGCCGCGACCGTGCCGGCGACGATCGTCAACTGGTGCGGGGATGAGGTGGTGAGCGTGCAGGAATGGACCGCCTACTTCGGTGAGCTGCTGGGGGTTTCCTCGAGCGTCGATGTGCGGCCCATCCCGGGTGCGTCGATCGGTTCGGTGGGAGATGTGACCATGCGCAAGGCCATCACCGGGCCGTGCCGCGTCGGCTGGCGTGACGGCTTCCGGCGCATGGCCGAGCACTTCTATCCCGAGCGTCTCCTCCCCGCTGCAGGGAGCAACTGACATGGCGGCCTTTCCCGACCCTGACGCGCTCCTGGCTGAGGTGTCGGAAGCTGCCGGGCTGTCGGACTTCGGGCCGGACGATTTCCGTGAGGGGCTCACCGTTCTGCTGGAAAGCCTCAACGCTGACTGTGATTTCTCGCCGGAAGGCAACGAGAAGGTGCTCGGCGACCTGCGCCGGCGTCTGACCAACCGGCTCGAGGTCGAGGCCTGGTACGCGCAGCACCCGGAGGTCGAGGACCTTGCCGTGCCCGGGCCGGTCGACATCAACGGCTTGCCCCGCACCGGCACCACCGCACTCGCGAATGTGCTGTCGCTCGATCCTGCGTTCCGCTCGCTGCGCGGCTGGGAGCAGGGTAAGCCCGTCCCGCCGCCGCGGATCGAGGACGAGTTGGCGGATCCGCGCCGCCTGCAGGCCATCAAGGACGACGAGCAACTCCCGGCCGAGCTCAAAACCATGCACCTCTACGACGTCAATGCCACCATGGAAGACACCGAGGTGCTCGGCATGGCCTTCAAGGGTCAGCACTTCACTCTCCCGGTCTACGGCTACCACGCCTGGTGGCGGGGCGACGACATGATCGCGGGCTACTCCTACCACCGCCGGGTGCTGAAACTCCTTCAGTCGCAGCGCCCGCCGAACCTGTGGCTGTTCAAGGCGCCCCATCACAACTTCCACCTCGAAGCCGTCGCGGCGGCCTATCCGGGTACCCGTTTCGTCATGACGCATCGGGATCCGGCGAAGGCGATCCCGTCCTGGTCCAGCCTGGTGTCGGCGGTCTTCCCGCCGCCGCGAACCTCGCGCGACCTGCACCGGCTGGGACGCGAGGTATCCGCCCACCTGCTGGTGGGCGTGCAGAACGGGATGGCTGCCCGAAAGAACATCGGCGAGGACCGCTTCTTCGACGTCCACCATCCGGAATTCATTGCCGATCCGATGGGGGTGCTGCGGCGGATCTACGCCTTCCTCGACCTTGAGCTCACACCCGATGTCGAGCAGGCGATGCAGGAATGGACCCGCGTCAACCGCTCCGGCAAGCACGGCAATCACGTCTACACCGCCGAGCAATTCGGCCTGAGTACGGCGCAGCTGCACGACGACTACGCCGAGTACATCCGCCACTTCGATGTGGCAATCGAACGCTGACACCCGGTCCCTGGAAAGGCGAAATACATGAGCGGTGCACCTAATTCTCTGCCCGACTGGGCCGACCAGATGAAGGCGCTCGAAAGTGTCGGCACGAACCTGATGGCGGTGTGGCGCCCCGACGGCGGCACCGAGGCCGAGATCCAGGACATGAACAAGCTGGCGCTGTCGATCCTCGCCGAGGGCTACCTGTGTCGCGTCTATCCCGACAGCAGCCGGCCGGTCTTCATGCCGCTCTGGAACTACGCGATGAACCAGGGCGGTCCGGACCCCGATTATGTCTATTCCACCGCAGAAATCGACTCCGCCGGCAGCTACCGGATCTCGGGGTTTCGCGGCACGTCGCGCTTCGTCGACATCACCCAGCAGGCGTTCGACATGCTCAACCCCGGCGACATGGGTGGCGGCACCAACCTCAACATCACTCACGATCTCGACGACCTGCAGATGGACGAGCGCGGCTACTTCAGCGTCTTGCTCAGCGGCTCGCGTCCGGACGGTCACACCGGCGACTGGTGGGAGCTCAACCCCGGCGCACGCCGGCTGCTGATGCGCCGCTGCGCGTGCGACTGGACGAATGAGGTCGACGCCCGGGTGGCCATCGAGCGCCTCGACGGCGGGGGCACTGGCAACACGGATATGACGCCGGAGGAGATTGCGCGACGCTTCTCCGACTTGGCCGCCTGGGTCGAGGGCATGATCAAGTTCGACATGCAGCTGGTGCGCTACTACCGCGAGCACCACGGCGTGAACACCTTCCTGCGATCCTCGAAAATCGACGACATGGGCGGCCTGCCGACCCAGGCGTACTACGACGGCATCCACGAGATCACCGACGACGAGGCCCTCGTCCTCGAGACCGACCTGCCGCAGAAATGCCGCTACTGGCAGGCGCTCGTGGCCGATGACCGCTTCTGCACGCTGGACTGGGTGAATCGCCAGTCGAGCCTGAACGATGCCCAGGCGCACATCGACAGCGACGGCAAGTTCCGCGCGGTGATCTCCCATCGCGATCCGGGCGTGCCGAACTGGCTCGACAAGGGCGACTACCCGTGGGGCGTCATCCAGCTGCGCTGGAATCGCGCGACGGATTATCCCGACCCGACCATCAAGAAGGTGCTGATCGCCGAGTTGCGTGACCACCTGCCCGCCGATACGCCGGTGGTGACGCCGGCCGAGCGCAAGGAGGCGCTGCGAGTGCGTCGTGAAGGCGCGCAGTTCCGGCGGATCTGGTAGCCCGTCGTATGGCGGCTGAGGCGTTCGACGGCGATGCAGTCCTGCAGCAGGCGGCTCTTGCGGCCTTGCAGGGCTTGCTCGACGCGCTAGTGCTGAAGGAGATCGGCGAGGACCGGTTCGCCGCCACGGTCGAGCCGGACCGGTTCGGACGGCTGTTCGGCGGCCAGCTGGTCGCCCAGGCGCTACTGGCAGCGGCCGCCACCGTCGACGCCAAGCCACCGCATTCGCTGCACGCGTATTTCGTCGAGGGTGGCATGCCGGGCGTGCCGCTCGAGTTGTCGGTGGACCGGGTACGCGATGGGCGTTCGATGGCGTCGCGGCGGGTGAGCGTGACGCAGGAGGGACGCGACCTGCTGGTCCTGCTCGCCTCCTTCCATGCCAGCCCGGTCAGCCCACAGCTGGCCGGCCCGCCGCCCTCGGTTCCGGATCCGAATCAGCTGCCATTGCTGCAACATTGGGTACGCGAGAGCCCGCCCGACGTCCGGCCGACGGCCATGCGGGGATGGGTCCAGCAGCCGCCGCCGGTGGAGATGCGGCTCGGCGAGGCGCTGCGATTCCTCGGCGGGGCGGCCGCCGAAGGCACCCGATCGCACTGGATGCGGCTGCCCGGAGGGGTGGGGGACGACCCGTTGCTGCATACCGCGCTGCTCGCGTATGCCAGCGATTACTTCCTGCTGGACATGGCTTTCCGGGCTCATCCGCTGGGCTTGCCGGCGTCGGCGTTCACCTCGACGAGCCTGGATCACGCGTTGTGGTTTCACCGTCCGGTGCGCTTCGAGGAGTGGGTGCTGCACACCCAGGAGACGGTGGCGATCTCCGGTGATCGCGGGCTGGTACGCGGCTCCATGCACGATGCTGAGGGGCGGTTGGTGGCAACCGCCATGCAGGAGGTGCTCATTCGTGTCCGACAGTGAAATGGCAAGTGCGGCGATGGCAACTGCAGCGATGGCAAGCGCGCTGGCGCATCCGCTCTACCAGCAGCCCTGGCCGGAGGGCGAGTTCCGCTTCTTCCAGGTGGGCTACATCGTCGACGACCTGCTGTCCGCGGCGGCAAAATGGGCGCAGACCTTTGGGATCGGCCCGTTCCACGTGCTCCCGCGGGCCAAGGTCGACTGCACGTATCGGGGTGCGCCCTCGGGGCTCGACGTGCAGGTCGGCGTCGCTCAAGCGGGACCTGTGCAGATCGAGCTGATCCAGCAGAACGACGACCGCCCGAGCGTCTACCGCGAGCTGACGGCTCCCGGCAGCAGCCTCATGCATCAGCTCGCGACGGTCACCACCGACTACGACGGGCAGTCGGCGCACTACGCATCCCTGGGCTACGAGCTGGTCTGCGAGGTGATCACGCCTGACCAGCGGGTCGCCTACTTCGACACCGTCGCCGACTTCGGCTTCTA
>DATAZK010000072.1:0-4671 GCA_036272075.1 Frankiaceae bacterium | reverse complement strand
TTGCGCAGGTCCAGATCCACGGTGCCTCCCGGTCCGGCGATGCCTCCAGGGTATCGCAACGACCAAAAGAAGTCTTGGACAGCAACTCAGGCCAACGGCATGCTGAATAGGTACCTAATGGGGCCGGGGCGAATTCGGCATAAGAACTCGACATCGGGACTTGATAGCAGGGCCCAATCCCAGAACGAGAACATCAGGAATTGGGCGCCGTCCATCGCGTCATTCGACGGCGTCGACGACACGACCGTTGACAACGACGGGGTGGGCATGGCGTCCTGTCCAGCTCCAGAAAGCAGGCACCCCCATGAGCAGCATCAGCATCGTCGGCCTCGGAGGTATGGCCCGTGCGCTGGCCGAGCGGGCGCTCGCCGGCGGCCACGACGTCGAGGTCATTGGCCGCGACCCAGCCAAGGCCGAGGATCTCGCGGCTGCGCTTGGAAGCCGCGCTGCGGCCGGGACCTTCGGCGCCACCCCGGCCGGCGACATCGTCATCCTCGCTGTGCCACATGCGGGCGGCGTACCGGTGGTCGACCAGTACGGGGACGCGCTGGCCGGCAAGGCCGTCGTCGACATCTCCAACACGTTCGTCGGCGCCGATGACACCAGGCTGGTCACCCCGGAGGGCACCTCCGGCGCGCAACAGATCGCCGAGGCCTTACCGGCGAGCGCGCACCTGGTCAAGGCATTCAACACCGTCTTCGGTCACGTCCTGGCCCAGGGCGGCCGGCTCGACGTCTTCTTCGCGGGCGACGACGCGGCGACCAAGGCGAGTGTGGCGGCGTTCATCGAAAGTCTCGGCCTGCGGCCGCTGGATGTCGGTGGCCTGGAGATGGCGCACTGGCTGGAAGGAGCGGGCCTGCTGATGATGGGCCTGGCCCGCAGCGGCGCAGGGTTCAACATCGCCCTCGGCGCCGAGCTCCTCAGCTGACTGCGCCGCACTGCCACTTCCCCCGGCAACATCACAGCAGCCGGTCGACGGCACGGGGAGAACGGCAACTTCGTCAACCCTGACAAGGAGCATTTGATGCGCGTCTTCGTCACCGGCGGAACCGGCCATTCCGGTTCGTTCATCATCCCCGAGCTCATCGCCGCCGGCCACGCGGTCACGGGCCTGGCCCGATCGGACACGGCCGCTGCCGCGCTGACCGCGCTCGGCGCGACGGTGCGGCGCGGCGAACTCGGGAACCTCGACGGGCTCAAGGAAGCGGCCGCAGACTCCGACGGCGTCATCCACGTCGCCCACCGGCAGGACCTGCTCCCCACCGGCGGGATGAGCGCCGTGGCCGGCGCCGAGGTCCCGATCATGCACGCTTACGGTGAGGCGCTCGCGGGCACCGGCAAGCCGCTGGTCGTGGCCGGGAGCATCGGATCACCCGGCAACCCAGGTCGACCGATCGTCGAGGAGGACCCGGCCCTGCCCAGCGGCGATGAGCACAAGGGCACCCTGCGGGCTCGCAACGTCGTGGAAAGGGCCGTGATCGACCTCGCCGAGCGGGGAGTGCGATCGTCGGTCGTGCGGATCGCCACCATCGTGCACGACACGACCGATCGTGCCGGCTTCCTTCCCCTGCTGATCGCACTGGCGAAGGAGAAGGGTTTCGCCGGCTATCCCGGAGACGGCACGAACCTGTGGAACGCCGTACATGTCCGCGATCTTGCCTCCCTGTTCCGCCTGGCGCTGGAGAAAGGTCCGGCAGGCAGCTACTGGCATGCGGTCGAGGATGAGGGAATTCCCTTCCGCAAGATCGCAGGGGCCATCGGCAGCCGCCTGGAGCTGCCCGTCGTGAGCATCCCCGTTGACGAGTTGATGGCGCCGGGATACTTCGGCTTGCTCGCGAACATCGCCACAAAGAGTTACCCGGCGTCCAACCTCATCACTCGCCGGACCCTGGGCTGGGAACCCGACCAGCTCGGCCTGCTCGCCGATCTGGACAACGGCCACTACTTCCCCGCAGCCACCTCGGCACCCCACGACGACGTGGCCACGCTGAAGGAATTCGTCCAGGGCGGAGAGGGGGCTCTCGCGATGGTCGACGAGAACGCCGTCTGGCGGGAGGCGGAGAGCTTGCCCTGGGGTGGCGAATGGCGAGGGCCGGACGGGTTCGCACGTCTGACCCGTGAGATCGACGTGCTGGCAGAACTCACTGTGCGCGGGCACGAGATCGTTCAGGCAGGCGACGTGGTGGAGCTGCGGCTCGACGCCGTTTTCACCTCTCGCAAGAGCAGGCGGCAACTGCCGATGACAGTTGTGGAGCACTATCGGGTCCATGACGGGAAGATCTACGGTGCGGACGCCTTCTACAAAGACACCCAGGCTGTCAACGACCTGGTCAAGAACGGCTGACTCGCCCGGTCTTCATCCGCGACCCAGCCGGGAACGACCTCGAAGGTAACGGTGCCGTGCCTCACCCCGCACCGTTACCCCGGGCACGCCGAATCCAGGTCGGCGGCGACGTTTGTCGTGGCTGGTCGCACACGAATGACTGAAGGAGACACCGATGCCCGACTATGGTCATCCTCTGCGTTTCGCCACGTTCATCTCTCCCGCCAACTCCCCAACGCACCGTCCAGTCGAATTAGCGCAGCTCAGTGAGCGGCTCGGTTTCGACTTCGTCACCTTCCAGGATCATCCCTACAAGGGCGACTTCCTCGACACCTGGACTCTGCTGAGCTGGGCGGCAGCGCGGACCGAGCGCATCGGCCTGTCCGGCAACGTGCTGAACCTGCCGCTGCGCCAGCCCCCCGCCGTGCTCGCCCGCGCGACTGCCAGCCTCGACCTGCTCTCCGGTGGACGAATGAGCCTCGGGCTCGGGGCCGGCTTCTACTGGGACGCCGTGCAAGCGATCGGCGGACGGCGGCTAACCCCGCTGCAGGGCGTGACGGCCCTCGGCGAGGCAATCGACGTGATCCGCGGGGTGTGGGACGCCGACGTGCCCGGCACCCTCACTGTCGAGGGCGAGTTCTACAAGGTCCACGGCGCCGAGCGCGGACCCGCGCCCGCACACGACATCCCGATCTGGCTCGGCGCCCACAAGCCGAAGATGCAGGACCTGGTCGGACGCAAGGCCGACGGCTGGCTGCCATCCCTGCCGGTCATGGAACCCGGCGGCCTGCCCAAAGGAAACGCCATCATCGACGACGCCGCACGAGCCACAGGCCGCGACCCCCGCGACATCACCCGTCTGCTCAACATGTTCCCGGGCCAGCAGACCGCGGAAGCACTAGCCCAGATGACCCTCGAGGACGGCGTCAGCGCCTTCATCCTGGCCAGCGACGAGCCGGATGTACTCGAACGCTTCGCCGCCGAAACGATCCCCGCCGTACGCGAACACGTCGCCCGCGGACGCGCATAACGCGCGTGCTGGTGCCGCAGCACGTAACGTTGGGTAGGTAATCGGGTCGGCGGATCTTGGGCTCGGGCGCGAAGTGCCGTCGCGTCTCGCCGACATCCTGTTCAGTGCCTCGCTCCTCGCCCACGCCCATGCGGCAGCGACCGCGGGATCGGCTGCCGCGCTGTCCATGACGCTTCCACTCGTAATCAACGGGTGGGAGACCGCCCTCGGCCCGGCGTCCGGCCGACTTGCCCGCACCTGCCAAGCAACCCTGATCACCAGTATCGAGAATCTGGCCAGCGTCAACCTGAGTGCCGTCGACCCGCCGTCCTGTCTGCGCAGTTTCGCCGGGAGTCGCGGAGCGCGCAGCCGGATCAGGACGCCAGTTCAGGCCACACCCAGGCACGAAGGGAAGATCGGCATGCCCATTCAGCCCCGCCTCATCGTCACCGGTCGGGAGCCCGACGGAACCTCGGTTTTCGTCACCGACAAGCCCGCCGAGCCGATCGAGGTGGCCGCCCTGCCGGACTCGGAGATCTACCCGCTCTGGGGGACCGAGGACGGCGCCCCGACCGTCGGCACGAAACCGCGGGTTCCGAAGCACCTCCCGTACTTCCCCGGCACCGGCGGAACCCGGATCCTGTTCCATCGCTTCGCCCCCGACTCCTCGGTGGCCGAACCGGTCGGTGACCCGGCCGCGCAGGCCGCCGAAGTCGCCGAGAAGCTCCCCGGCCTGCTCGACGTTTTCGAGCCGAACCACCCGGGCATGCACACGACCGACTCCGTGGACTACGGCATCTGCCTGGAAGGCGAGATGTGCCTGGAGCTGGACAACGGCGAGGAGGTCCGGCTGACTCCGGGAACCTGCGTCGTCCAGCAGGGCACCCGGCACGCGTGGCACAACCGCGGCGACAAGCCCGCCCTCATGTGCTACGTGCTCATCGGCGCCGATCGCGACTCCTGAACCACCCCGGCCCGGCCTGTCGCACGTTACGAGTGCGCGGTTTTGCCTCTTACCGTGCCGTTCGTCACCAATCCGACGACAGCCACGGCGTCGGATTGCAGCCTGGACCTTGACTCGAAGTCAGTGTAGGCTTGACTTGAAGTCAGACAGATTCTGGCGTCGGCACCAGCCACCGGCACCGTGGTTCGCGGCGTTGCCATCCAGCGGCACCGTCCCGCCAGGGGGTGCGGCGAGCCGCGTGTGACCGGAAGGGAAGATGGACAATGTCATCGACACTCTCGCAGCCAGCCACTGAGACGCAGGCAAACAGTCTGCGTCCGCCGGTGCGGTTGCACCACCACAACTTCTACACCGATGACCTGGAAGCGACCCGGC
>DATAZK010000071.1:0-4930 GCA_036272075.1 Frankiaceae bacterium | reverse complement strand
CCGGCGCTCGCTGATCGACGCGAGCATGACGCTGGCTTCGAAGAGCAGGTAGAGCGGCACCGTCTCGAGCAGCATCGTCACCGCGGAGCCCGGCAGCACCGCGGCGACCAGACCGCAGGCCAGGATCGCGTAGCGCCTCTTGCTGCGCAGCTGTCGGGGGGTGACGATACCCGCCCGTGTGACGGCGAAGATGGCCACCGGGACCTGGAACAGCAGGCCCATCGCCAAGAGGGTCGTAGCCGCGAACTTGTAGTACTGACTGGCCTGCACCAGCACGTTGAACTCGCTGCTGTTGAAGTTCTGAAAGAAGTGCAGCGCCGATGGCAGCACCACCGCGTACCCGAAGACGACGCCGGCCGCGAACAGCACCGGGATAGCCAGCGTGACCGGCAACATACGACGGCGTTGCTCGGCCTCGAACGCCGGCATCAGAAAGCCGTAGACCTGGAGCAGGATCAGCGGTAGTGACAGAACAAGGGCGAGGATCGCGGTCACGGTCACCGTCGTGGTGAATGGCTCGCCGATGCCCAGGGTGACCGGCCTATCTCCGGTCGGAGCGGCCGACAGCTGTGACACGTCGCGGGCAAGGTTGTGTTGAACCTCTGCCAGTGATGCCGTCACGGCCGGCCGTCGGCTCTGTGTGCCAAGCAGGCCGACAACTGTGTCGAGCTGCGTGGCGATGTCACGAGCGCTGCGCTGGACCTTGTAGGTCGCGCCGAGCGGCCCGTGCCCGGCGCGCACCTGCTGCTGGGTCTGGTGAGCCAGCGGCCGGTCGATCAGACGCAGCACCTTGGTGTTCTGCCAGAAGCAGATGCCGAACGCGACGGCGAGCGTGAGCAACGAAATGATGAGACGCGTGCGCAGCTCGTCGAGGTGGCCGACGACGCTGAGGCGCTCCTCATGGCTGATCGGGCGCCAGCGAACCGGCGCCATGGCGTTGGGCATCTGCATTGGCAGCGTGTTGTGTCCGCGGGGCGGGGCTCAGGCCGCCGGCTGAGCCGGGGTCGAGCGACGCGGCTCGTCGGCCTGCGGCGCCTCGGGACCCTCCGTCGGCGGATCCGCGGTGAACTGCGCCGCGTGCTCCGAAATCGATGACGGCTGGCTGTCTGCGCTCAATGAGTCCTTGAAGCCGCGCAGCCCTGAGCCGAGCGATTGACCCATCTCGGGCAGACGCTTGGCGCCGAAGAGCAGCAGCAGCAGCACGCCGAGGAAGAGAAGGTGGATTGGGTTGTCGAGTCCGAGCATCGCGCTCCCATCGTTCGAGGTTTCCGGCCATCCCTTGCTACGGGATGGCCGGCGAATCGGATCAGTTACTTCTTGATGAGGGGCCCGGCCTTGGCCAGGACCTGCTTGGTGGTCAGCGGCTTGTCGAAAGCCCCGTCAGGGGTGATCTTGCTCCCTGTCAGCAGCGCGATCGAAGCGGCGTGGCGAGCCTCGACCTGGACGATCGAACCGGCCGCAGCGAGCAGCGACGAGTTGGAGATCGACGGAGCGGCACCGTTGTACGCGCCCACCCCAGTGTTCTCCAGCACGTACGCGAGCTTGAGAAAGCTCTTCTCGTCAGTGACCGGGAAGGCGAACTTCGGCTTCTTGACGGGAGTGCCCCCCGATCCCGTGATCGCCTTCATCAGCGCCGTCACATGCTCGGCCTCCTCATCCCCGAAGGAGCGGGCCAGTGCCTTGGCGTCACCACTGAGGTGCACGGCCTTGCCCTTGACCTTGTAGAAGTCGGCCTCCAGGTACTCCAGCGTCAATGCGAAATTGAGGATGTCCACATCGCTGGTGCCACTCGCCGCGAAGGCGCTGGAGACGAACGGGGCGACCGCAGTCGCTCCATACATCGCGCCGGCCGCGAGGGTCCCGCGGAGGATGAAACTGGCCCGGCTGATGCCGTCGAGCTCGACGGCCGCGAGCTCAGGACTGGTGATGTCACTCTGGTTCATGTTCACGAATTCCTCTCAGGCCTAGGCGATGAACGGCTTGACAACCGCGAGCACCTGGGCCATCGACATCGGCTTGGCAAACGCTCCGTCGGGGGTCGGAGAGTGCTTGAGCAGCGTGTTGAGGGTGGCGGCGTGCCGCGCCTCGATGGAATGGATCGAGAGCGCCGCGGCAAGCACGTCCTTGCTCTGGATTGCCGGGGCCTGCCCGAGGTATGCGGCAGCACCGAGGTTCTCGACCGTGGCCGCCAGCTTCGTCACTGACGCGGCGTCCTTAAGCGGGAACTTGCCCGTCGGCTTGGCCGCCGGCTTGCCCATGCTCATGGCCGTCTTATGCAATGCCACTACATGCTGCGCCTCCTCGGCGCCGAAGGACTTGAGTACCGACAACGTCTTGCCCTTGAACAGACCGCTCTTGACCACGTCCGCGTAAAACTGTGTCTCGAGGTACTCGAGTGTCAGCGCGTAGTTGACGATGTCCAGATCGCTCGTCCCGGTGCTCGAGGACGACATGCTGGATGTCGTCGCCGCACCGCCGGCCGACGCGGTCGTCCCGCCCGAGCCGGGCGCACCCGACGCGGCGGACGACGACGAGGACGAGCTGGACGAGCCACACGCGGCGATGAACGCCGCCAGCCCCGTCGCCGCCGCCGCGCCGCCCATCTTCCGGCCTGCCATCTTCAGAAAGCGCTTGCGCTCGACATCATCGCGGGCAAGTTGCTCGACCACACCAGGCCCAGTTGTCCCGTTGTCCATGGTGGGTTCCGTCATCGGATCTCCTAACTCCTTGAAGTCCGGACGTGTCGTCCGGCGGTCCCACCTCGCAACTACGGGGGCCGGACTCCGGCGGATCACCACACCACAAATCTGATCCAGACGGCCCGCGTCGCCGTACCCCTTGCATGTCCCGCGCTCTGTCGGCCAGATCCACCGTGGCGGCCGTTGCGCTCGCGGTGTCGATCAGCGCCTGTGGTTCACACACGCCGCCGTCCACACGCACAGCGAGTCACTCCGCGCGCTCGGCGAGCAGGCAACGACCCGTCAAGGCCACGCGCATCACGATCAGCGACTACGCCTATCAGCCGGCCAAGATCACCGTGGCATCCGGCGCCAGCCTCACCTTCAGCAACCGTGACCAGACCCCACATACGGCGACCGGCACGCCGAACGGGTTCGACACCGGCAGGATCAAACCGGGCCAGAGCAAGACCATCACCGTCAGCAAGCCAGGCACCTACGCGTACTACTGCCAGTTCCACGCGTTCATGCATGGGACCATCATCGTCAGATGATGGTCGCGCCCCTCGAGACGGCTCTAGGGGCCGGTCCCGAGCTCGCGGAGCATGATCACGTGGTCGGGATTGATGCCGATGCGTTCGCCCGTCTGCGCATCGGTCATCCAGGCCAGCTCCATGATCGAGCCACGGGCGGCAGACAGAATCGCCGACTCGACGACCCGAGGATCTCCATCGATCCTCAGGCGATCGCCTCCCACCAGGGTGATCTCGGTCACTGCCATGCGCGGCGACTCTACGTCAATCGCGCGCGCAGAGGTGAGCCGCTGATCGCCTCAGGCGCTTCAGGAGTCGAACATCGAGATCGAGTACGCGCTGCAGCCGAGCACCTCGCAGGCCGGCCGCTCGGGGTCGGCGGGGTCGTGGCGGTAGACGATGAACGGCTGATGGGACCCCATATCGAAGATCGCGAGCACGATCTCTCCGCAGACCGGATCGGGCGCGCCCACCGCGGTGACGCAGTCCAGGTTGCCGCGGCGCGTCCACAGTTCGCGGATCCGCCGGCAGGCGGGCGCACGCCCCATGCGCACCTCGGTCTGCTGGCGCAGCCGCTGATACGCATCCTCACCCGCTCGGCCCTCCGCACTGGGCATGAAGAACGCGCTCACGGCACTCACAGCCCGCGGTCGCGCTCATCCTGATTCAGAGCGGCGGCCAGCGCTGCGGGATCGAGGCGCCTCTCGATATCTGACATGCGCTTGTCATGGCGCTCGGACGCGCGGTGCACAGAGTCCTGTAGTCCCTGGACCATCTGCTCCAGATGGGCGAGCCGGGCTCGAAGGTCCCCAACCTGGCCGGACGTGAGCTCCTGCCCGTCGCCCGACGAAGCGCGCAACGTCGTCTCTGACCCGGTCAGCGCGTGCTTCACCTGCCGGATCCGAGCCATGATTCCCGCGGGGAGCCGGCTCATCGGGGGCCTCTCCGCCGTCACGCCGAAACTCGCATCCAGAAGCCTCCGTCGTCATCAAGGAAGTGCAGACGCAATCCGCGTCAGCGGCGACTTCCTCTGCGGTCGTGGTCCACGCCCGAAGAGCCACCGTAGCACCTCGGGAGCCCAGGTCAATCTGCCCGGCCAAGACCCGCGTCAGGCCGCGCCTGTGTCTTCGCGGGGGCGCGCGAGCGCGGGCGCGCTATGGTGGGCGGACGCTGCGCGACCGCGCGGCGGTCAAGCAGTGCCCCGCGTTTCGCCCAGTTCGTTGCCTGGCAGCGTCCTCCGTGTCTCGCCGCGCACGTGACGGAGGAAGTGCACCGATGGCCACAGGAACCGTCAAATGGTTCAGCGACGACAAGGGCTTTGGCTTCATCACCCCCGATGATCCCGGCAAGGACCTGTTCGTCCACCACTCCTCGATCCAAGGCGACGGCTACAAGTCTCTCGCCGAGGGCGCCAAAGTCAGCTATGACACAGAGCAGGGCCCCAAGGGTCCCGCCGCGGCCAACGTTCAGACGATCTGAGCCCGCGCGCTGATCACGACGGGGGCTTCGGTTCCGCCGCCCGCGCCGCCGGTCGTACTCAGACCGACTACCCGCACGCGGCACCGCATCGTCATGCGGTGACGCCCAACCGAGGAGACGGTGATGTCCCCGCGCGGTAAGAAAAGAACGACCATGGCCAAGCTCAGCCGCGAGAGCCGACTGCGCGAGCGCCGGGTCGAAAAGGAAGCTCGCAAGCAAATCCGGCGACGCGACGCCGAA
>DATAZK010000070.1:0-10844 GCA_036272075.1 Frankiaceae bacterium | reverse complement strand
CGGCCTCATCGGCCGTCCGCGTTTGGCGCGTTCGAGCAGGGGTCCGCCGACGTCGCGTTCCAGGCGGTTGATCTGGGTGACCAGGGTCGACTGCGCGATGCCGAGGTGCTCGGCGCGTCGCTCAGCGTCTGGTAGCCGACAGCGGCGGCGAAGCGGTTCAGCCGTTGCCAGGCGTGCGAGCCGGTCAGCGCCTTGGTGACCGGGGCGGGAAGGTCGCATACCTGGCCTGTGATGCGCTGGGCGGAGTAGTGGCTCGCGCCGCCGCGCGGGCGCAGGTCCGCCATTTGGTGGACAGGAACTCATACCCAAGATGCGGGTCGCGCGGCACCTCGATGTACCCGGCCCGCGCTAGGCCGTGCTCGAACATCGCGGCCGGAGACATCCGCAGCTTCGGCAGGCCCGGATCGACCAGGTCCGCATGCGGACGGCAGTGATACACGGTGGCGACCCACTCGCGTGTCCGGAAGAAGCGCTCGACCGGCCCTTTGTCGCGCCCCGTGTACAGTCTCGCCGGCTGGATCGAGATGCCCATCCGGGCGCAGACGCTGGTCAGGTACTCGGAGACGTAGATCTTGCCGTGATCGATGACGCTAGTCTCGGGCACGACCGGCGGGGTGGCCAGGGCCGGTCCCTCCAACTGCTCTACGTCGACTAGCACCGTGCGCGGGATGCCGTGCTCTGGCCAGATCGCGTGCCGCGGCCAGTCCGCCTCCGCCCGGCGTGGCCGGAACGACTGGTAAAGCACGGCGGCGGCGTCAATGGCCTTGGTCGATACTGGAGTGAGCCGCAGCACGCAGATGCAGCGGTCGTACCAGTCCATGCTCACGGTCAGCTCTGCCTGCACCCATTTCAGCGTGAACGGATCGAACGCGAACACGTCCAGCCGCGTCGTGTCCATCAGCAGATACTCGCCAGGCCGTGTGGGCCGCAGCTTGCCGTAGGTCTGCTTCGGCCCGGTCCGCAATGTCCCGGTTGCGTTTCGTGCTAAGCCGGAACAGCGAGTCGTCCATACCGCGGACCATCTCCCCGAACGTCCGGCCCTCCACATCCGCGCCACGCACCTCGTCAAGCAACGCCGTATCGAACAGCCAGCAGCGCCGCTATCCGGCGAGGAACCGCAGGTTCTCCAATTCCGCTGGCGGCGCCCCGCTCCAGACCTCCTACTGCCAGCCCCGCGCCTCCGCCAGCCGCCGGGTCCAGGCGAATGTATAGGCCACCGTCGGCTTATTCAGCAGATGCTGGGGCTTAATGTCGATGACGACAGGACCGTGATCGGTGGCCAGGAAATGGTCGCGCTCCAGAACGCGCCCGAGTAATGCCTCTGGCCCTTGTACCAGCGGAACGTCCTCCATGGCACCGTGTGCGACAGCATGGCACTGTCGACAAGCGTCCAGGACTCGCCCTCGACCACGCCGGACTCCGTCCGGAAGCTCACCGTTGCCGACTCGGCTGACATGGCACCGCCTCACTGATGCCACCTGTTGCGACGCCGGCACTACAGGCGGCACCGTGACTACGGTTCCATAGATGTCCGACAATTCCCGGGAGGCGCTTCGGCGTGTCTCGCCAAATGTGGTATACGACACCCGTACGACATCGGTCATGAGATTACGACACGCGGCGTGAGACCCTACACGTCGATGGATCAGGCCGGGGCCATGTCCACGAAGCGGCTGTAGTGACCCTGGAAGGCCACCGTCACCGTCGCGGTCGGGCCGTTCCTGTGCTTGGCGATGATCAGGTCCGCCTCGCCCGCCCGTGGTGATTCACGTTCGTATGCGTCTTCTCTATGTAGGAGAATGACGACATCTGCGTCCTGTTCGATCGAGCCGGATTCCCGCAGGTCAGAGAGCATGGGCTTCTTGTCCTGGCGCTGTTCGGGGCCTCGGTTGAGCTGTGACAGCGCCACCACCGGGACCTGGAGCTCCTTCGCCAGGAGCTTCAGCGACCTGGACATCTCCGACACTTCCTGCTGCCGGCTCTCTGTCTTCTTCGGGGACGACATCAGCTGGAGGTAGTCGATGATCACGAGCTTTAGGTCATGCCGCTGCTTTAGCCGGCGGCACTTGGCCCGGATTTCCATCAGCGACATGTTCGGCGAGTCGTCGATGAACAGCGGCGCGTCCGCGACCTCGCTCATCCGCTTGGCCAGCCGGCCCCAGTCCTCGTCGCTCATCTGGCCGGTGCGCATGATGTGCATCGGTACCCGCGCCTCGGCCGACAGCAACCGCATCGTGATCTCGTTTCGGCCCATCTCCAGCGAGAACACCACCGTCGGCAACCCGTGCCGAATGGTCGCGGATCGCGCAAAATCCAGTGCTAGTGCACTTTTCCCGACGGCGGGGCGGGCGGCGACGACGACCATCTGGCCGGGGTGCAGGCCGTTGGTGAGCGAGTCGAGGTCGGCGAAGCCGGTCGGGACGCCGCTGATGCCGCCGCCGTGCGCGCCGATCGCCTCGATCTCCTCGAGGGCGGCGGGCATGATCTCCGACAGCGGGTGGTAGTCCTCGGCGATGCGCCGGTCGGTGACCGCGTAGACCTCAGCCTGGGCCCGGTCGACGAGGTCGTCGGCGTCTGCGTCGCCCGCGTAGCCGAACTGCACGATCCGGGTGCCCGCCTCCACCAGCCGCCGGAGGATGGCGCGCTCGCGGACGATCCGCGCGTAGTAGCCTGCGTTGGCCGCGGTCGGCACCGCTGCCATCAGCGTGTGCAGGTAGGGGGCGCCGCCGATGCGGGCCAGCTCGCCCCGCCGGGTGAGCTCGTTGGAGACCGTGATCGGGTCGGCCGGCTCGCCCCGCGCGTACAGGTCGAGGATCGCCTCGTGGACGAGCTGGTGCGCGGGCCGGTAGTGGTCGGTCGGCCTGATGACCTCGATGACGTCGGAGATCGCGTCCTTGGAGAGCAGCATGCCGCCGAGGACGCACTGCTCCGCCGCGACGTCGTGCGGCGGCATCCGCTCGAACTCCTCGCCGCGTTGCGTCATTTCGGTAAGGCTCATTCGGCGCACCCTCCCCCCGCGTAACGACTCGCCTCTCGTCGACACCTTCCTACCAGCAGGGTCTGACATCGGCTTTTGACATTCTGGCGGCTCGCGCCGCGAGCGCCAAAACAGCGTTGTGGATAACTTGTTGACAACCTGTAGCAAGGTTGTGCGCAGTCGGTGGATTGCGGTGTGGACAACCCCGCCGCGAAGCCCACCGCGCGCCACCTGACCTGTGGGAACGAAATCCACCGGCTGTGCACGAGAAAAAGTCGGTCACGTTTTGGCCGCCGGTTTTCCACAGGAAAATCCACAGGCAGCACAAAGTTGCCTGTGGAAAAAGGGTGCGGGTAGTCCGTCGGCCGGAGTTTTTCCCCAGCTATCGAACGGACCGTTGATGACCGTCGGCAGCTCACGCCAGGCCAGGCGGCGGGCATACGAAAACACCGGTCGCAGCCCTGGGAAAGCGCCTGCCGACGCGGGCCGAGTCCGCTATCATTCGGCTGTGTGTTCGAACACGGGGGACGCGGTTGACCGCCTGGCGGCAGCGATCGACCAGCTAGCGAATGATGCGCGCGGCGATGCGAGCGACCCGGAGCTGGCCGCGCGGGTGGCCGGTCTGTGGCAGATGGTCAGCGACCTCGACCCGGAGCTGGCCAGGCGCGCGCAGGGGTACACAGCGCTACCGGGCGGCGCGGCCTCGGACTGAGGGCACGCCACCCGGATGGCAACTGTGGATACGGCAACGTTTCCTGTGGAGAACAGGCCCCTGTGGAAACGGCTGTGGATAACACAGCCCGAGGCTGTGGATTAAGCGCCAGAGACCTCGACGTTGACCGCGGCGGTCACGTCGGGGTGCAGCCGCACCTGGACGCGGTACGCGCCCGCGGCCTTGATCGGGTCGGGGACCACGATCGTGCGCTTGTCGATGTCCGGGCCGCCCGCATCCTTCAGCGCGGACGCGATGTCGGACGCGCCGACCGAGCCGAACAGGCGGCCGTTCGAGCCGGCCCGCCGCTTGACCCGGACGGTCAGCTTCTGCAGCCGTCCGGCCACCGCCTGCGCGTCCTCGATCGTGCGGATCTCGCGGGCCGCGCGGGCCCGCTTGATCAGCTCGATCTGCTTCTCGCCACCGCGCGTCCAGGTAATCGCGAACCCGCGCGGCATCAGGTAGTTGCGGCCGTAGCCAGCGGCCACGTCCACCACGTCGCCAGCGGCGCCGAGGCCACCGACTTCCTGGGTCAGGATGAGCTTCATGCGAGCCATTGGTCAGTCCTCCCCTGCCCTAGCGAGCCGTGCTGGTGTACGGGAGCAGCGCCATCTCGCGCGCGTTCTTGATCGCGGTCGCGACGTCGCGCTGGTGCCGGGTGCAGTTACCGGTGACCCGGCGCGCGCGGATCTTGCCGCGGTCCGAGATGTACTTGCGGAGTAGGCCCGTGTCCTTGTAGTCCACGTAGCTGATCTTGTCGTGACAGAAGGCGCAGACCTTCTTCTTGGGCTTGCGAATTGGTGGCTTCGCCATCGTGGTGCTCCCTTGGAGAGCCCCGCTAATGCGGGGATGGTCATAACTTGCTTACTTGGTCTTTAGAACGGAGGCTCGTCGGAGTAGCCGGCGTCGGACGCCCACGGGTCGCTGCCGCCGCCGGACGACTGGCCGCCGGAGTTCTGGCCGCCGGAGTTCTGGCCGCCGTGGCCGCCGCCCTGGTTCCCGCCGCCGGAGGACTGGCCGCCGCCGTAGCCGCCGCCACCGGAACCGCCCGCACCGCCGGTGCGGTTGGCCCGGGCGACCTTGGCGGAAGCGTTCCGCAGGGAGGGGCCGACGTCATCGACCTCGACCTCGTATACGGTGCGCTTCTCGCCTTCCTTGGTCTCGTAGTTCCGCTGCTTGAGCCGGCCGGTCACGATGACCCGCATGCCGCGCTGCAGCGACTCGGCGACGTTCTCCGCCGCCTGTCGCCAGACGTTGCAGGACAGGAAGAGGCTGTCGCCGTCTTTCCACTCGTTGGTCGCGTTGTCGCGGATGCGCGGCGTCGAGGCGATCCTGAAGGTGGCGACCGGCTGGCCGGACGCCGTGAATCGGAGTTCCGGATCGGCGACGAGGTTGCCGACGACCGTGATTGGGGTGTCTCCTGCAGCCATCGTGGCGCTCCAGGTCGATAGCAGAACTAGTGGGGGTCTGTCAGCGGTGCTCGGGCCGCAGGACCTTGGTGCGCAGCACGCCCTCGTTGAGGTTGAGCTGCCGGTCGAGCTCCTGCACGGACGCCGGCTCGGCGTTCAGGTCGACGACGGCGTAGATGCCTTCCGGCTTCTTGTCGATCGGGTAGGAGAGGCGACGCTTCCCCCAGATGTCGAGCTTGCCGACCTTGCCGCCGTCATCGGTAACGACCTTGAGGAACCCCTCGAGCGACGGCTGCACCGTGCGCTCCTCGAGGTTCGGGTCGAGGATGATCATGATCTCGTAGTGACGCATGCGCGCCCTACCTCCTCTGGACTGACGCGGTCACGGTCTTTCCGTGACAGGAGGTTGCGGGCGACAGGACTCCGTCCCTGCCCGCAGCCATTAACTGTACCAAGGGGCGCGACCGCCCGGGCCGAATCAGAAAGCCCGCTGCTCTGCACGCGGTTCAACGGGGAGCGCATCTGGGAAGAACTTCCGATGGAAATCCAGACGATGGAGTCCCCCTGGAGGCACAGCCATGGCTGGCACTATCGGAACCGGCGGGCCTGGAGAGGCTTCGAGCCTGCAGCTCACCGACGGTCGACCACATCCCCTGCTCAACCTCGCGAGCGTCTGCACTCTCGTCGTCGGTCTCGCGTCGTTCGCGCTTGGCATGGTCCTGCGCTACGTCACAAGCACCCACCCCCTCGCGATCGCGGCCGCGGCCACCGGCCTGATATCCCTGCTGGTCGGCCTCTATACCCAGATGATGTCGGCGACCCGGGCGGAGCGGATCCTCCTGGTGACCGGCATGATCGCGGGCTTTGTCGGCCTGGCCCTCGGGCTTGCCCACGGCGGCTTCTCGTAGGTGTCGAGGGTGACGCGGCGATCGCCCGCGTCCCCCCGCCGCGCAAGAGGTAGCGCCTCCCGGTCGCTAGGCTCTGACCCATGATGCGCATCGGCGGCCACTTTCACTCCGACAACCCGCTCGAGGACGCGGTTGCGTGCGGTGCACAGACCGCGCAGTTTTTCCTCGGCGACCCGCAGGGATGGAAGGGGCCGGTGATCCCGGGCGGCGATCCGGCCGCCGTCGCCGACGCCTACGCCGCCGCCGACGTGGACGTCTACATCCACGCGCCGTACGTGATCAACGTGGCGTCCACCAACAACCGCATCCGCATCCCGAGTCGCAAGCTGCTCGATCAGCAGCTCAAGGCGGCGGCCGCGATCGGGGCCAAGGGCCTGATCGTCCACGGCGGTCACGTGACCGGCGACATCGACCCGGCCCAGGGCGTCGCCAACTGGGTCAAGGCGGTGCAGCAGATCGAGCGCCCGGTGCCGATGCTGATCGAGAACACCGCGGGCGGCAACGGCGCGATGGCCCGCTCGCTTGACGCGATCGCCCGGCTCTGGGACGCGGTCAGCGCGGTGGCCGCCGACAGCGGCGAGATCGGCTTCTGCCTCGACACCTGCCACGCCAACTCGGCCGGCATCGACCTGGCCGACGCGGTCGACCGAGTCAAGGCCGTCACCGGCCGGATCGACCTGGTCCACTGCAACAACTCCCGCGACGAGTTCGCCTCCGGCGCGGACCGCCACGCGAACTTCGACGCCGGCACCATCGACCCACTGGCCCTGCTGGCCGTCGTCCGCGCCGCCAGCGCCCCGGTGGTGTGCGAAACCCCCGAACCCGGCCTCGCCGCCGACATCGCCTGGCTCCGCGACCAGGCCTAGGAGGCGCAGCGGCGTCAGTGCGGCGCCACTATTGCCAGCGTGATGATCCAGTCGATCCGCATATCGCCAACACGTTTTCGCAGCTAGACAGACCGTTCAAAAAACCGCTCAGATCAGAGCTCACCTCGCTAGTGACTTCCGTAATTTTTTGGTTAGTATAGGGCTGCAGTGAGTGGTCTTGTTGCTATTGGTGTTGTCTCCTCTTCCTTGCCTGGGAGGACTGGCTCGCTCTTGACGTCGCTACGGATATCCCTGCTCGGACCGCTCTACATCGAAAGCGGAGGGATTGAGCGGCAGGTGCCTCCCGCTAAGCAACGGGCGCTGCTAGCCGGTCTGGCCGTCAAGGCTAATGACGTCGTGCCGGTGGAGACGCTGACGGAGGCCATCTGGGGCAGCTATTCCCCGCCGTCAAAAATCGAGACGACGCGGACCTACATTCATAGATTGCGCGCGAAGCTCGGCCGTGAAGCCGGGCAGCGCATTGTGACGCAGACGCCCGGCTACATGCTGCGGGTCGATCCCGAAGAACTTGACCTGCTCAGGTTCGAGGCCCTGGTCAAGAGCGGAATCAAACACTTCGCCGCAGGCGATTGGATGTGGGCCTCGTCGCGGTTGTCCGAGGCGGAGGCATTGTGGCGGGGGACACCGCTCGGAGACATCCCCCTAGGCTACGCACGCGATCGGTATGTCGAATACCTAGAGCAGAAGCAACTCAGCGTGATCGAATTGCGGATCGAGGCCGAGATCCGCGCATCCAGGCACGCCGCGACGGCGGCCGTACCGGAATTGTTCAGGCTGACCACTTGGCACCCCGAACGTGAGCGCCTGTGGCTCCTGCTCATGCTCGCGTTCTTCCGCTCCGGGAGGCAAGCGGAGGCGCTGAGCGCGTTCGGTCAGGCCAGAGAAGCCATTACCACCCGCTTCGGCATCGATCCCGGACCGGAATTGCACGGCATGCACAAGCGCGTTTACGCGCAAGACCCCACACTGCTGAGCGAACCGCTCGACCGACTCTGCTTCGCCTGAGGATCGTCCAGCCCTACTGGGGCTTCTATTTCTAAGTTCGTGGCTTCCGCAGGCTCGGAGGCGTTGCGGTTGGCGCGACCCCAGACAATGACCAGGCGGTCGGGGGCACCATCGAGGACGCCACCGGATGGGTCGTCATTGAGTCCGGACGCTCGAACCCGGTCCCGTTCGGGATGCAGCATGTCGATCACCATCGTGCCGGCCAGCAGGCCGACCGTCAGCAGGCGGGCGGCGAGCAGGACGAAGTACCAGCCACCGGTTACCCCGGCCGGCGGCTGATACATGTTCACGAAGTAGCCCCAGATCCCGAAGAAGTAGGCGACCTCGGCCAGCTGCCAGAGTACGTACGGCCAGACCCGGGGCCGGGCCAGCACCGCCAGCGGCACCAGCCAGATCACGTACTGCGGCGACCAGACCTTGTTCAGGATCAGGAACGCGGCCAGCAGCAGGAAGCACAGCTCGGGCAGCCGGGGCCGGCGGGGCGCGGCCAGCGCCAGGAACGCGATCCCCACGCAGGCGAGGGCGAAGGCGCCCGACGACATCAGGTTCAGCGTGCTCTGCGCTGAGTCGCCGAGCACGGGCACGTTGTAGTGCTCGAACAGGTACCAGACCGAGCCCCAGTCGGCGCCCCGGTCCCGGCTGAACGCGTAGAACCGGCCCCACCCGGCCGTCGCGCCGATCGCAACCGGCAGGTTGACCACCAGCCAGGCGAGCAGGCCCGCGCCGAATGCCTGCCAGAACTCCCGCATCCGGCCGGCCCGCAGGCACAGCAGCAGCAGCGCGCCGAAGAACAGCAGCGGGTAGAACTTGGTCGCCACCGCCAGCCCGAGCAGCGCCCCGGCCAGGTACTGCCGCTGCGCCGCCCAGGCGGCGAGGCCGCCCGCGGCGAGCGCCATCGCGAACAGGTCCCAGTTGATGAAGGCGGCCAGGATGAGGGCCGGCGACAGTGCCACCAGCAGGGCCGCCTTCCAGCCGTCGCCGTCGCCCTCCCGGTGGACGGTGGCGGCGGTCGCCAGCACGCCGGCCAGCAGGCAGATCGCCAGCAGCACGACGGTGACGTAGTAGAAGTCCTTGCCCCGGCCGTAGGGGTCGGTCACCGAGTGCACCGCCCACGATGCGACCTGCATCATCGCGCCGATCAGGACCGGGTACTCGACCGGGTGGCCGAAGTAGGGCACCTTGCCGGCCGACAGCCCCTCGTTGTAGTAGAGCGGGTAGATGTCGGTGTAGCAAGCATCGCGGAACTGGCCGGTAAAGGAGTCCCAGGCACCGCCGGAGCTGCAGGGCAGCTTCTGCGCGTAGCCGAGCAGCGCCGCCAGCGCGGACGCGGCCACGCCCGCGCCGACGTACGCCGGATACCTGTAACGCACGTGTCCCGCCCCTCGCTCCGGATGCCTACCGCAGGCTACCGGCTAGCGGCTGCCCCCCGCTCCGCGCTTGCGCCGTCGTCTTGACCCGGTCGTCCACAGCAGCGAGCCAGGCAGCAGCGCCGCCAGCACCCCGCCGACGGCCATGCCCGCCTTGACCCCGGTCGCCGCCTGGGCGGTATTACCGCCTCCGCCGCCGCCGTGCCCTGGACCAGTGGGAAGGCCGGTCGGCGTGGCCGTCGCCGTGCCAGTAGCGGTTGACGTCGGCGTCCCCGATACGGAGGTAGTCGGCGTCGGAGTCGGCTGCCCTGGGAACGTCGGGAACCCGGTCGGCTGCGTGCTCGTCGGCGTCGGGGTCGGCGTCGAAGACGGGCAGCCCTTGCCGGCAGAGGGGAACTTCTTGCCGCGGACCGTCACCGTGCACTTGGGCGTGGTCTTCTTCGGCTTCGCCTTCGGCAGCGGGCCGATCATGTTCCACAGCTGGCCGGAGAACTGCGCGGGCGGGAAGCTCTGCGGCGTGAGGTTCGCGAACTCGGCCTGGGCGAACGTGTTCCAGATGTTCGCGGGCCAGAAACCACCGAACCCGCCGCCGCCCAGGGCGGACAGGTTATCCGACGTGACCACGGAGGAGTCTTGCTGGTTGACGAACATCCCGACGGCCATCGCGTACTGCGGGACCGCGCCGATGAAGAACCCGGACAGGTAGTTCGAGGTGGTGCCGGTCTTGGCGATGATCTGCCGGCCGCCCAGGCCGTTGGCCGCGTTGACCGCCGTTCCGTTGACGGTCGTATCCAGCATGGAGTACTGGACCTCGGAGTCCTCGGCCGGGGTGAGCACCGTGCGCGTCTCGACGATCGGCGTCTGCACCGCCTGGTCGGGCAGCTGCCACGACTTGATCACGTGCGCGGTGTGGTAGACGCCGTTGTCGTCGATGGTGGCGAGCATCTGCGCCTGCTCGTTGACGGTCAGCGAGCCCTCGCCGAGAGTGACGAACGGGACCTCGTTTTCGTGCGTGCTCAAGCCTGAGGCCACGGTGTCGACCCCGTAGCTCTTCGCCATGGCAACGACGTTGGTGGTGCCGGCCCGGTGCGCCAGGTCGGTGAACGCCGTGTTCGAGGACTGCGCGAGCGCGTTCTGCACGGTCGTCTTGGCCAGGTTGTCCCCCTTGGGCCCGATCGGGGAGCCGATCGCCTCGCCGCCGTCGTTCTCGATCTTCGCGTATCCCGTCGCGGGGCAGCCAGTGGAGCCGGTCGGGTCGTCGAGATACACCGAGGAAGGGATCGCCGCCGAGTACAGAGCCGGCTCGGCCGCGGGCGGGATGCAGAGATAGGTGCTCGAGTTCATGATGCTGTTCTGGACGTCCATGCCCTCCGACACGGCCGTCGCAAGCACGTACGGCTTGAACGACGACCCCACCTGCTCGCGGGTGAGGGTGGTGTTCTCGTTGCAGTCGTAGAGCGTGCACTTCTTTTTCGACATGTTGTTCTCGCCGCGGCCGGGGTACAGAGCGAGGATTGCGCCGGTCTTCGGGTCCTGCAGCTCGGCGCCGATCAACGCCCACGACGGGAGCGAGGTGACG
>DATAZK010000069.1:0-1679 GCA_036272075.1 Frankiaceae bacterium | reverse complement strand
CCGGCCTGCCGGTGGCGGCGGCGGTCAACCGGGCCGGCGACGTCTTCGCCTTCGACGCGGCCACGAACGACGTGTCGGCGATGCTGAAGTTCGCGCCCGTCGTCCCGCAGACGACGATCACGTCCCACCCGCGGGCAACGTTGCTGACCCTCTCGGCGACGTTCAGGTTCAAGAGCTCGCTTCCCGGCGCGAAGCTTGAATGCCGCCTGCGCAAGGCCGGAGCCAGCCCGCCGGCGTTCAAGTCGTGCTCGAGCCCGAAGACCTACAGCTCGGAGCCGAACGGCAGCTACACGTTCGAAGCGCGGTCGACCTCACCCGCCGGACCCGTCGAACCCACACCCGCCAAGTTCACGTTCAAGGTCGTCTATCCCGAGACGGCGATCACCTCCGCTCCGGCGAGCACGATCGGAACGATCACCGCGACGTTCGCCTTCAAGAGCTCCAGCGCCGGCGCGACGTTCGCTTGTCGCCTGGCGCTCGTCGGATCCCCGGCGCCCGCGTTCAAGAAGTGTCCGAGCCCGGTGACCTACGTGCAGCTGAGCGACGGAGTCTGGAAGTTCGCAGTGCAGTCGACCTCGACGCACGGGCTGACCGACCCGACGCCGGCGACATATCAATTCAGGATCGACACGACGCCGCCGACCGTCAAGGCGCCGGCTGCCCCGACCTTCGCGGTCGGAGAACAGCTAGACCTCACTGGAACGCTTGGGGTCCAGGAGACCTGGTCGGCGACTGACACCTTCAGTCCGTCCTCCGCGCTCCTGTACACGGTCGAGCAGCGCGCCGGCGCGACGCCCGCCACCCTGGGGGCGTTCGCGGATATCTCCACGCTGCACAACATGCAGGGGACGACGTCGGCCCTCGTGCCGATCGCACCGGGTGGCCCAGAGCACCAACTGCGCGTGCGGGCCCAGAACCAGCTCGGCGTTTCCGCCGAGGGCCCCGCAGGTGACCCGTTCGCTCTCAACGTGATCGACGACAGCGCTGCCTCGGTCATGAACCAAACCGGCTGGGCGCCCGCGAGCGACCCCGCCGCCTACGGCGGAACGCTCCACGCCGCCAGCTCCATGGGCGCCATCGCGAGCACGACGTTCACGGGCCGGTCGATCGCCGTGATCGCTCCGGTCGGTCCCACCTCGGGTTCGATCCAGGTCTGCATCGACTCCGGCGTGAGCGTTGGCATCTGCACCACCGTCTCGGAACATTCGGCCACCGCTGTGGAGCGCGAGGTCGTCTACGTCAGCGCCCCCGTGAGCACCACCACGTCCCACACAATCACGATCACCAGCGAGGGCGGCCCGGTCGCGCTCGACGCCTACGCGGTCCTCGGCTGACGACCTCAGCGCGCGAGGATCTTCGCCTTCTGGGCCTGGAACTCATCCTCGGTGAGGATGCCGGCGTCACGCAGTTCCCGGAGCTTCTCCAGTTGCGCGAT
This sequence comes from Frankiaceae bacterium, assembly GCA_036272075.1. Lineage (GTDB taxonomy): Bacteria > Actinomycetota > Actinomycetes > Frankiales > Frankiaceae > DATAZK01. The sequence goes on along the minus strand of DATAZK010000069.1, from coordinate 244 downwards.
CCGATCTTCCGTCGATGCCTCGGGGGCGGAGGCGGCAAGCGGTTGCCCCGTGTCGGGGTCCGCTCCGCCGGCGCCGTGGGGCGTGTTCCACAGCATCAGGCATTGCGGATCGTCGGGCGCGACCTTGACGGTCATGCGCTGACCGTCGGCGAGGGTCTGGATGATCGCCTCGGGCAGCACCTGGTCAGCCGTGGCCGCATACGCCACTGCGTCCGGCGGCTCGACCATGAACTCGAGCGAGACG
>DATAZK010000068.1:0-87433 GCA_036272075.1 Frankiaceae bacterium | reverse complement strand
GCCGTCAGCCGTTGATGGAACTCGGTGTAGGCGAACTTGTACGTCGCCCCTACGGCCGCGGCGCCGGGATCGACATCGCCGTGCACGGCGACCGTCAGCAGCCGATAGGAGGCCAGCCGCAGCGACTCGATGTCGCACCAGGCGCTGACGATCCGGTCGCGGATGAGCGGATCGGCGAGTCGCCCATTCGCCCGGGCCGCCGCGATGACGTCGTCCAGTTCCGCCCGGAAACGCAGGTGGCTCGCTGAGGAGGAGACGCCGCGCTCGAAGCCGAGCGTCCCCATGGCGACCGACCACCCGGCTCCGACCTCGCCGACCACATTCGCGACGGGGCAGCGGGCGTCGCGCAGCAGCACCTCGGTGAAGCCGACGCGCCCGTCCGGCTGCACGAGCGGGCGAACCTGCACGCCGGGCTGGCGCATCGCCAGCAGCAGGTACGTCATCCCGGAGTGCGGGCGCGCCGCAGGATCCGTCACCGCCAGCATGAACATCAGGTCGGCCTCGTCGGCCTCACTCGTCCAGATCTTGTGACCGTTGACCACGAACTCCTCGCCGTCGCGTACGGCCGAGGTGACGATTCCGGCGAGGTCGCTCCCGGCCTGCGGCTCGGAGAAGCCCTGACACCAGGTCTCGGTGCCGGCCGCGATCGGGGGCAGGAAACGGGCCTTCTGCTCCGGGGTCCCGAACTGCAGGAGCGTCGGCCCCACCAGCAGTTCGCCTCCGGTGGCGCGGGCCAGCGGGGCACCAGCTTCGGCGAATTCCTCAGCCACAGCAGCCGCTTCCAGAACCGACAGGCCGAGGCCGCCGTACTCGACCGGCCACGTCGGCACCGCCCAGCCGCCCTCGTACAGGGCGCGGCGCCAGCGCACCGGAAAAGTGCCCGGCAGACCCTCGGCGCGATCCTGCTCGCGCAGGCGGGTTAGCGTCGCGTGAGCCCAGTGGCCCGCCCTCGCCCGTATCTCATCGCACCACTCGGGGAAGTCGGCGTCCACGCGCCCATCCTTACCGATCGCGACTCAGCAAGGGGAAGCCCCATGGCAATGCCGACCGACATCGGTGTGATCGACACGATGATTGGTATGCCGTCCGGCGACCGCCGGTGGTGGGCCAAGTCGATGGCGCCGCTGCTGCTCGACGCCGACAGTCAAGGCTCTTTCCAGCACGCCGCCAGCTACATGTACAAGGACCTGCCGGCCGAGGCCGACATGGGGGAGGACCCGGTCGCGGTTCTGCTACGCGAGATGGACGCGAACGGAGTGGCGCAGGCGCTGCTGCCGGTGACGCCGGACGATCCGGTGAGCGTGCGCGCGATCCAGCAGCATCCCGATCGCCTCCTCGGCAGCTTTCTGGTCGACCCGGTTCGGGGCATGGAAACCGTGCGGGCACTGGAGAGCGCGGTGCGCGACCTCGGAGTGGTGGCCGCCAACTTCTTTCCCTGCGGCTGCGTTCCCCAGGTGCCGATCGATGACCGGATGGTCTACCCGGTCTATGCGAAGTGCGTCGAACTCGACATCCCTATCTTCGTCAATGCGGGGGTGCCGGGTCCGCGGGTGCCGATGGATGCTCAAGAGGTCGCCCTCGTCGACAAGGTCTGCTGGTTCTTCCCGGACTTGCGCATCGTGCTGCGCCACGGCGGCGAACCGTGGGTCGACCTCGCGATCAAGCTGATGGTGAAGTGGCCCAACCTGTACTACTCGACGAGCGCCTTCGCACCGAAGTACTACCCGCGCGAGATCATCGACTACGCCAACAGTTCACGTGGCGCAGGCAAGGTCATCTACGCCGGCTACTACCCGTCAGGTCTGTCGCTCGAGCGCATCTTCCGTGAGCTCGCCGACCTTCCGCTGCGCGACGAGACGTGGCCGCGCTTCCTGCGTGACAACGCCCGCGAGGTGCTGAAGCTGGCGTAACGGGCAGCCCGTCAGCTGGTGATTTCGATGCCGCCGACCTTCGCCCGGTCCTTGGAGGCCGTGAAGCCGAGATCGAGGCTGTTGTCCTTCACCGTGACGGTGTACTTCAGTACGAGCGCCTTGTTCTTGCCGACCCTGGCGAAGATGTCGAGGTTGTTCACGATCTTGACACCCTCGGCCGTGACGCTGAAGACCCGCGCCCCCTTCTTCGTCCAGTAGTCCTCGGAGAAGTAGAGGCTCAGGTGGTAGGTGCCGTTGGCGATCGGGACGTGGTACCCGCTCATGCCCGACCGCTCGGTCTGCATCACGAACCCGTCGATGCTGCCGGCCACCGCGGTCCAGTAGATGGCCGTCGCCCCGCCGCTGTAGGACGTGTCAGCGGACCAGGCATGGCCCGCGGGGTCCTTCCAGGCCGGCCCGCCGGCGTTGATCCGGATCGGCGCCGTGGGCCACGGGACGACGGTGAAGCTGCTTGCCGTCGAACTGTTGTTGGCCTCGTTGCTCTCATGAATCAGACCGGTGTCGTCGGCCTTTGCGATCAGCGCGTGCGTCCCCGCTGTCGCCGTCCAGGTGCCGGTCACGGAAAGGCTCGCGCCGGGCTGCAGCGGTGTGGCGTTGGAGCTGCTCGCCGCCACCCGCTTGCCGTCGATGTAGAAGCCCACGCCCGTCACGGCATCGACCGGGGTGGCAGCCGCCCCGACGTTCTTCAGGGTCGCGTGGAACGTGGTCACCTGTCCGGGGCGCACGCCGACCGGCGTCTCGGAGATCGACGTCACGGCGAGGTCGGACTCCTGGCTGACCGCCGGCGCCAGCCCGACCCGGATGAAGTGGGGACGGTAGGTGTCGACCTTGCTCACGTCAGCCGGGTCGAGTGAGTTGGTGTCGTAGGAGACGAGCAGCTTGCCGTTCGGGTCATCGCTCTCCGGGTGCGCCGCTGAGCCGTACGCGAACTCATTCCCCGCCACCTGCGGAAGCGTGTACGCCGGTTGCGCGGAGCTCCAAGGCCCCATCGGATCGCAGGCGTAGGACACGGTCATCTGATTGCTGAAGTTCGGGATGGAGAACATCGCGTAGCCCGACGCGCGTTGCACCACTGCTTGCGGGTTGCCGCTGGCGATGTCCTGCGCGTCGTGCGGATCGCTCGACCAGTCGGTGCCGGTCGACCACTGCCAGGCGCTCGCGTTGGTCAGCTGCCCGACCGGAACCCGGGCCACCTTGGTGAAGCTGGACAGGCCACCCTCGGAGTCCCCGCCGTAGATGTAGTTGTAGCCCCCCGATTGCACGATCGACTGCCCGTAGATGGGCAGCGCCGGGTCGGTGGCGATGGGCGTGATCCCTACGAAGTTCAAGCCGGGAAGCGTGAAGGTGGCAATGCCCTGAGTCCCGGTGAAGACGAACGGGAAGGGCTCCGCTCCGCCGTCGGTCATCTGGTAGACGGGCACCGCGAGCACGTTGCCCTCGACCACCGGATCGTTCGGCCACCACCAGGTGCCGTCGCTGGAAGGAATCAGCGACGTCGGCACTGCCGCCGCGGCCTCCTTGTTCAGCGTCAGGTTGTCGCCCGTCTGAAGCAGCATCGAACTGCGCACGAAGGGCGTGCTGGCGATGTCGCGAGTGCGATTCGGCGAGATGCCAGTCGTCTGGCCGAGCCAGGTGTCGGAAAAGATCCAGCTGTCACGCCCGTCCGGGAGCAAGGTGCTGACCCCGCCATCGGCACCCGTCCAACCCGGGCCCGAACGCGTGAAGAGGCTTTCGTAGTGGGCGTCGCTGGCGACGCTGGGAGAGGTGGCCGGAACGCAGTAGTTCGGGTCGGTCGGGACGTCGGCCTGCGCCGGGGATGCAGTGCCGACGACGGCGAGTCCGGCCAGGAGCAATGCCGAACTTGCGAGCGCTCCGACGAATTTCTTGATCAAGATTCTCCCCCGCGACCGACCATAGGGGGCTATCGGTCAAAGCGGGCAATTTCCGAAGAGCGGATATGTAAAGGTTCTGCCAATTGCCGGCGGGCGGTCAGTATCGCCGTGTGAGTCAGGCCGACGGGGGTCGGCTATCGTGATCTGGCCAGCGCACTTACGCGATTTCCCGGGTATCGAGGCACGCCGTGACCGAACGTCCTGACCCCACCGTCCCGCTCTTCGACTGCGACAACCACATCTACGAGCCGGCGGATGCGGTGACCCGTTACCTGCCGAAGGAAGCGCTGGGCCGCGCCATCACACCGGTGACGCTTGCCAACGGCGAGCAGGGTCTGCTGGCCGGCGGGCGCCTCGTCACCGGGCTGGACCATCCGATCGACATGGCGCACCGTCCGGGCGCGCTGAAAGAGATGCTGCGCCAGATGAAATCCGGCAAGCCCACCGAGGGTTACGCCCTCGAGCCGCTGCGGCCGGAGTACCTCGAGCGTGAGGCGCGCCTTGCCGTCATGGACCAGCAGGGCATCGAGAGCGCCATCCTGTATCCGGCGACGATGGGGACGATGGCCGAGCATTACGTACGCGGCGTGAAACCGCTCTACGACAACGTCCACGCCTACAACCAGTTCCTCTACGAGGACTGGGGTTTTGACCACCAGTCGCGTATCTACACACCCGCGCTGCTTTCGCTGCGGGACCTGGACTCGGCCGTCGCCGAGCTGGAATTCGTGCTCGCCCGGGGCGCCAAGTTCATCATGCTGAACGCCGGCCCCGCGTACGGACGCTCGCCCGCTGACAGCTATTTCGATCCCTTCTGGTCGCGGATCAATGAGGCCGGCGCGAGCGTCGCGTATCACATCGGTGAGTTCTGGTACAACGAAACCGTCGCCCCTGCATGGGGTTATGACCCGGAGCCGGTGTTCTTTGAGATGTCGGCCTGGCAGTGGCAGAACTGCTGGGGCCGGCGTCCGATCGAAGAAACGCTGTCCGCATTGATCTTCGGCAATCTTTTCGGACGCTTTCCGCGAATTCACGTCGTCGTCTCGGAATTCGGCGCTGAATGGGTGCCGCTGTTCGTGCGGCAGATGGACAAGAGCCGGGGCATGGGACGGCGTGGACCGTGGCCGGGCGGCGCGCTGACCGAGCGTCCGAGCAAGATCTTCGAGCGTCACGTCCGGGTGGTGCCCTATCCCGAGGACGACGTGGTGAAGATCGTCAACGACCTGGGGCAGTCGACGTCCATCGTCATGGGATCGGACTACCCGCACGGCGAGGGTTTCGCCGAGCCGGCCGACTTCGCCCACCTCATCGAGAGCCTCCCGTTCGAGCAGCAGCGGGGGATCCTGCATGACAACGCGCTGACCCTCGTGGGACGAGCCTGAGGGCGGACCCGAGAAAAATCTCTCTTGGCTGTCGATCTGTCGGGCCGCCGTTCGACGGACGAGTATCCGGGTGCAGATGCGCCCATCCCTCGAAGCGAAGGAGCCCCGATGTCGGAGTACTTGATCCTGATCTACGAGAACGAGAGCAACTACCCGGGGCCGGACGACCCGGGCTGGGGCCAGCTGATGGACGGTCACCAGAAGTTCGGTGAGAACAACGCCGCTGTGCTGCGCGGCGGCAACGCACTGCAGCCGACTTCGACTGCGACGAGCATCCGCGCCGCCGGGGACGACTTCGGTGTCACCGACGGTCCGTTCGCCGAGACCAAGGAAGCTCTCGGCGGCTACTACCTGGTCGAGGCCGCCGACCTCGACGAGGCCATCGCCATCGCCAAGCAGGTCCCCGCGCCCTACGGCGGGGTCGAGGTCCGCCCGATCATGACCTTCTCCTAGGTCCAGCCGGCCCGTGCCTGCCGGACGCCTGGCGAGCGAGCAGGTCAGTGCTGCTGTCGCTGACGCGCACCGCCGCGAGTGGGCCTTCGTGCTCTCCGCGACGGTGCGCGTCACGCGCGACCTCGACCTCGCCGAGGAGTGCGTGCAGGAGGCCTACGCGCAGGCCCTGACCAAGTGGACCTGGAGCGGCATCCCGGCCAATCCCGGCGCGTGGCTCACGACCACCGCGCGCCGGCGGGCGGTGGATGCGCTGCGCCGGCAGGCCACCCTGGCCCGCAAGCTCCCGCTGCTCATCGAACCGGGCACGGGCGTCTTCGATGATGCAAGCGCGGATCCACCCGACCCGGCGGCGGCCTTCCCCGACGACCGGCTCCGGCTGATCTGCACCTGCTGTCACCCCGCGCTCGCCCCCGCGGCCCAGGTCGCGTTGACGCTGCGGCTCGTCTGCGGCCTCACCACGGCGGAGGTCGCGCGCGCGTTCCTGGTCAGCGAACCGACCATGGCCGCTCGTCTCACCCGCGCCAAGAAGAAGATTGCCGCCGCGCGCATCCCGTACCGGATCCCGCCGCCGGCCGAGCTGCCCGCGCGGATCGGCGCCATTCTCACCGTCGTGCACCTGCTCTTCACGACCGGCCACACCGCACCCACCGGCGGCGCGCTGGTACGCGTCGATCTCGTCGAGCGCAGCCTGGACGTCGCGCGGATGCTGCACGATCTGCTCCCGGCGGACGCTGACGTGACCGGCCTGCTCGCCCTTCTCCTGCTGACCGACAGCCGGCGCGCGACCCGCCTCGACGGCGACGGTCACCTGGTGCTGCTGGCCGATCAGGACCGCGGCCGATGGAACCGTGCCGCCATCACCGAGGGCTGCGAGCTCGCCAAGAAAGCGCTCTCGCCGCGGCCCGGACGCTTCCCGCTGGAGGCGGCGATCGCGGCGCTGCACGCCGAGGCGCCGACCTGGGAAGGCACCGACTGGGCCCAGATCGTCGGCCTGTACGACGCGCTCCACGCCCGCTGGCCGTCACCGGTCGTCGCGCTGAACCGGGCGGTCGCGGTCAGCTTCGCCGCCGGCCCCGAAGCCGGTCTCGCCGAGCTCGACAAGCTCGGTGAGCTGGAGCAGCTCGCGGGCTACGCCTACCTTCCGGCGGCGCGAGCCGATGCGCTGCGCCGCCTCGGCCGTGACGATCAGGCCCGCGACGCCTACTCCGAAGCCCTGATGCTCACCGACAACGCGGTCGAACGCAGCTATCTCGCGGGCCGGCTCTCGGCGCTGGAAGGGGACTAGACCACCTGCGGGAACGTGAAGAGCTTTTCGGGGTCGGCCTGCTGCTTGATCCCTTGCAACCGGGTGAGGTTCGAGCCGTAGTACGCCTCGGCGAAGTTCGCCAGATCGGGATCCTGATAGTTCACGTAAGAGCCGCCGCTCACATACGGGCGCAGGGCCTTGGTGAAGGCGTCGAGCCAGGTCTGCCCGGCCGCGATCACCGCGGGGGAGTCGGTCATCGAGAACGACGAGCTGCGCTGGATCCCGGCGAGCGCGTTGCGGTGGGGGAACGCGGTGGCGTTCGACGCGACCCGATTGATCGCGCCGCCATAGGCGTCGAATTGGGCGCCGCCCTCGCCCATGCTCGGGTCGGCCTGGCGTTGGTTGACGAAGTCGATGATGACCCCGATGCCTGCCGCCGACAGCGGGGAAGTCACGTAGTCCGACGCGCCGAGCCCGGGCTTGCGGGTGAGCTGGCCACCCGCCGTCTGGGTCGGCAGGTGGCACTGCTCGACGGTGAGCCCGGAGCAGCCGCCCTCGTAGAGCATCGCCGACAGGTAGTCGGGCTGGGTGAACGAGGAGTTGCCCGAAGGTTGGCTGCCGACGGCGTTGATCAGCCCGTTCACCAGGCTGTTGGAGGTCGAGAGGCTGCCGTTGTAGACGCCGTTGATGCGGATTTGCGGGCCGGCCGCTCCGGTGCCGCCGGGGTGGGCGATCAGCAGCAGCGTCGACCAGATCTCATCCGGCGCGCCGGGAGCCCACGAGAGCCATCCGGAGATGACGTCGGCGGCTGCCGACCACGGCCAGCTGAGGCCGAAGGAGACCAACGTGGGAGCGGCCACCGTGCTGAACGTGAAAGAGGTGGCGATCCCGAAGTTCCCGCCCCCGCCGCCCTGGCTGGCCCAGAACAGGTCGCCGTCCAGGCCGCTGCTGCCTTTGGTGCAGTGCCGCAGCGTCCCGTCCGCGGTGATGACGTCGACCGACTGGAGCCGGTCGCAGGTCAGCCCGAACGAGCGGCCCACGACTCCCTGACCACCGCCAAGGGTCAGGCCGCTGATGCCGACGGTCGGGCACGAGCCGGCTGGAATCGCGACGCCAGCGGCCGCGAGCCCGGCGTAGACGTCGACCAGCCGAGCCCCCGATCCGATGGTCGCTGCGGCGTTCGAGGTGTTGACCCCTGCCATTCGCGTCACGTCGATGACCAGGCCATCGCCCGTCGACCAGCCGCCGTAGGAGTGGCCGCCCGCGCGCGGGCGCGGGGTCACACCCGAGGAGCGAGCGACTTCCAGGCAGTTCTGCACGTCGCTAATCGACTCGCAATAGGCGATCGCCTGAGGTCTGATCGAGTCGTAACGGAAGTCGTAGAGCTGGCGCGAGACCGCGTACGCGGGGTCATCGGGAAGCACCAGCGTGCCGGAGAGCTTGTTACCCAACGCGGCCCAATTCGGCGGGCCTGCTGATGACGGCGGCGGCGGGGTGCTGGAGGGCGGGATCGTGGGCGAGCTCGGGGCGGAGCCGGAGCCGGCGCTCGAGCATGCCGCAAGTGCCCCCACACCGATCAGGCCCAGAAACCCGCGGCGGTCGAATTTCGCTGGCGCTTCCACCGGGGAAACTTACGCTGGAGGCGCGTCGGCGCCCCCGAGGCTGGCCGGGGCACGGGAAGCTGTCGCCTTAATGTCCTCAGCTGCCGTACAGGCACCCTCTACCGTGGAACTAATGTCGCCAGAACGGGCGAGCCTCGCCTCGCAAGAATCCACCGAGGGGCCTCGCCACCCTTGGTGGACCGTTCTGCGCCGTATCGGGTCCCCGGCGATCCGTTTGATGATCGTCGCGGCGGTGGTGGAATTTGCCCTGCTGCCGCAGCTCGCGGGTGCCCGCGAAGCCATCCACAAGCTCAGCGGGATCTCCCCGGCCTGGCTCGCGACCGGGCTCATCGCGCAGATCCTCTCGCTGCTCGCGTACGCCCGGCTCAGCCAGATCGCGCTCGACGCGCCCGGGGTCAGCTACGGCCAGTTGTTGCGCGTCGACCTTGCGACGCTTGCGGTGAGCCACGTCGTTCCCGCCGGATCTGCAGTGGGGATCGGCCTCGGCTACCGGCTGCTGACGCGCTCCGGGGTGCCGTCCGACCGGGCGGTCTCCGGTAAGGCGCTGCAGACCGTCGGCTCTGCCGTCGTGCTCAACCTGATGCTCGGTGGGGCCCTAGTAGCGGCACTCGTGACGCATGGAAACAATCCGCTTTACGCCCCGATCGCCGCGGTCGGGCTGGCGCTGATCCTGGCGGCCACCATCGGGGCAGCGCTCGTCGCGCGCTCCGAAGGCTGGCTCACGCGCACCGTCGTGCGGACCCTGCAGCACCTGCCCAAGGTCGACGCGGCGAGCGGCGCCCGGCTCATCGCGTCGCTGGCGGGCACCGTCCGGCGGCTGGTCGGTGACCGCCGGTTCCTGCTGCGGATCATCGCCTGGGCGACCGTCAACTGGCTGTTCGAGGCGTTCGCGCTGTGGTGCTGCGTGCGGGCCTTCGGTCACACGCTCGGGCCGGTGGGCCTGCTGGTCGCGTACGGGCTCGCCAACGTTGCCGCCGCCATCCCGATCACCCCGGGCGGGCTCGGCATCGTCGAGGGCATCCTGGTGCCGACACTGGTGGCGTTCAGCACCACCAAGGCCGTCGCCCTGCTGGGCGTGATCGCCTTCCGGCTCATCAGTTTCTGGCTGCCGATCCCCATCGGCTTCGGGTCCTACGCGCGGCTCGAGTGGCAGCTGCGGCACAAGCAGAACGAGCCGCCGGAGTCGACCGACGAGGGAGCAGGCGAAGAGCGGGCTACCGAGGCGACCGTCGGATCACAGGCCGGAGAAGATCGCGGTTAGCCGCTGGATCACCCGCGCCGCCGTCTCGATGTCCGCGGCGTCCACCTCGGCCAGCATCTCGTCCCACTGACCGCTCCACTCCGCCCGCTTGCGTTCCAGCAGCGCCTGACCTTCCGGGGTGAGCGCGACGAGCACGCAGCGCCGGTCTGCGTCGGAGCGCCGCCGCACGACCAGCCCCTCTTCCTCGAGCAGATCGAGCATGGCGGTGACGGTCGCGGGATGCAGATCGGCAGCTTTGGCAAGCTGCCCGGCGCTGACGTCAGCCGAGGTGCCGCCGCTGTCGGCCAGCGCGATGAGGGCCCGGGTCTGGGCGTAGGTCATGCGGTCACGGCGCTGCTGATCGCGGGCGCGCAGCCGGCGCTCGGCTCCGAGCAGCTCGCCCACGGCGCCGCGGACCGTCGCGATGGCCTGCGTCCGCGGATCGAGGTCCGCCTTGGTCGCCAGCGGGGGAGCGGTCATCTACAGCACCTCCAGAGCCGATTCGAGGGCCGCGCTGGTGGCGGCTCGCGAATCGGGGTCGTGCTCACGGGATCTGCGCTCGACGAGCAGGAGCCAGACGGCGGGGATCAGGGCGAAGCTGCCGACGAAGAACAGCCACCAGTAGGTGTGCCGGAAGGCCGCCGCCTCACCGCCCGGGGTGTGGGCGTGATGGGTCAGCGCCTGCTGCAGGATGACCGTCGCGACGGCCGTTCCGATGGAGCCGCCGATGCGCTGGATGATGTTCAGCTGGGCGCTGCCATCGCGTATCTGGTCCTCTTCGAGCATGGAGAACGCGACCGCGAACAGCGGCAGGCCGATCGCGCCGAAGCCGATGCCGCGGATCGTGGCCACACCGACGATCAGCAGGTATGACGTGTGCTCGGTGAAGGCGGTGTACGGAAGCAGGCTGGCGCATCCGACGAGCAATCCGGTGACGGCGACCCGGCCGCCGCCGAACCGGTCGGTGGCCCGGCCGGCGGCGCTGATCACCGCGGCGACCCCGAGCGAGGTCGGCGCGAGCAGCAGCCCGGTGCGGGTGGCGTCCTCGCCGCGTACGACCTGGAAATACAAGGGCGCGATGACCATCGACGCGAACATCGCCGCACCGGTCGCGAGCGAGGCCATCGTCACGGCCGCGTACCCGCGATGGCGGAAGAGCTTGAGGTCCAGCACCGGATACGGCGAGCGCAGCGACCACCAGACGAACCCCGTCAGCAGCGCCAGGCCCATCGCGATGGCGCCGCCGGAGCCGACGCGTGACAGGTTGCCCAGGCGTGCCGCATCGGAGAGTCCGTAGATCAGCGAAACCGTGCCGGCGGCGGCCAGCACCAGCCCGGCGACGTCGAGCTTGCCGGCCTCCTCGTGCTCGTCCACGGGCAGCACCTTGATCCCGTAGATCAGCGCGACGACACCGATCGGCACGTTGATCAGGAAGATCCACTGCCAGCCGAACGACTGCAGCAGGATCCCGCCGAGCGTCGGGCCGAGCACCGGCGCGAGGACGGTGGGGGTCGAGAGGACTCCCATCACGCGTCCGAGATTCTCCTTGCCGGCAGCGCGCACGAGGATCATCTGGCCGACGGGCATGATCATGCCGCCGCCGATGCCCTGCAGGATCCGGAAGAAGATCAGCGATCCGGCCGACCAGGCGAGCCCGCACAGGGCCGAGCCGATCGTGAAGACCAGCACCGAGATCAGGTAGAGCTTCTTGATCCCGATCCGCCGCGCCGCCCACGCGCTCACCGGGACGGTCGCCGCCAGCGCCAGCAGGTAGCCGGTGACCACCCACTGGATGGTCGAGATCGTGGTGTGCAGCTTGGTGGCGAGCGAGTCCAGCGCGACGTTGACGATGGTCGTGTCGAGCACCGACATGACCGAGCCCAGCACCGTCACCAGGCCGACGCGCTTGACGTACGGATCGAGCCGAGGGCCCCGCCGGGTGCGCGGTGTGCGGCCGAGAACAGCCATGCGCCCCCGCCCGTGACATGCCAGCCCCAGAAATGCTTTGCCTCCCAACATACGGGAGCCAAAGCTTTATCGCGACGGCCGGCACCTGTGGCGAATGTCGCTTCTGTGCCGGCCGCGCCGCGTAAGACCAAGCGCACGCCCGAGCGTGCTGTGGGTCGTACGCGACGGGTTTAGGCGGGCGCCTCCGGCGTCCAGTGGCTACGCAAGTCCTGCAGCCAAGGCGGGTACTCGAGGTCGACGTCGGGCAACGCCGTCACCCCGCGCTCGGCCCGCTGCTGCTCGAGCGTCTCGGGCTGATCGCCCCAGGAACGGGGGTCGCCCAGCATCACTTCGAACATCACGCAGCCCTCATCGCCCGCGCGGATCGGCCCGAAGGCGGCGCCGTAGGGCAGTTCGATGTGCGTGCCTGCCGGGCAGTGGTGGTCGCCGATCCAGACGTCGCCGCTGATGATGAAGACGACGTGCGGGCTGAAGTGGCCGTGCCGCCGCACGATCATCCCGGGGTCGTAGCGCGCGTAGAGCGAGAGGTACTGCGGGTCGGGGGAGAAGGCGAACCACTTCTCCCACACGCACGACTCCGAACCGTCGGCATTACGCTGGCGCTTGACCTGCTGCCAGTTCATGTCCGGGTCGTCGAGCGAGCGGAAGATCGGCTCCTTGCCCGGGATCCGCGGGGACTGGTTCGGAACTGTCGGGGGTGTGGGGGGTGTCGCGGCTGTGGTCACGCGGGCTCCCTTGCTAGGTGGCTATGTCTCGCGTAGCTTTGCACAAAGCTATTTTCGGGTCGGCAGCAGGGTCCACCCTGGGCCAACTCCCGCCGCCGGCCAAGTCCCCTGCCGAAAGGTGCCGCTCCATGACCACTCCAGGCGTCGCAGAGCTCCCGCTGATCATCTCGGTCGACGATCACGTCATGGAGCCGCGCGACCTCTGGCAGCGCGCGCTCCCGCCGAGCCTGCGCGACCGGGGTCCGCGCACGGTCCGCGAGCGGGTGCGCCTGGAATTCAGCGGCGGTCACTACGGATTCGTCCGCGATGCGCCCGACGGCCACTGGACCGACGTCTGGCTCTTTGACGACATGGTCGTGCCGACCGGCCTGCTGCACGGCCCCGCCGGCGTCAAGCGTTCCGAGGTGCGCAATATCGGCGCCACGTACGAGGATTTCCGGCCTGGCACGTACAACCAGAAGGACCGCCTCGCCGACATGGACACCAACCACGTCGAGGCGGCGCTGAACTACCCCAACATCTTTCCGCGCTTCGCCGGCCAAGGCTTCGCCGAGCGGTCCGACAAGGATTTCGCGCTGCTGTGCCTGCAGATCTACAACGACTGGATGATCGACGAGTGGTGTGCCGGCGACGGGCGCGGCCGGCTGATCCCGCTCACCCTGATCCCGCTCTGGGACCCGCACCTGGCCGCCGCTGAGGTCCGTCGCTGCGCCGACAAGGGCGCCCACGCCGTCGCGTTCAGCGAGAACCCGACGAAGCTCGGCCTGCCCAGCCTCTACTCCGGCAAGTGGGATCCGTTCCTGGCGGCCTGCGAGGAGACCGGGTCGACGATCTCCATGCACATCGGCTCGTCCTCGACCATGCCGACCACCAGCCCTGACGCGCCGCTGTCCACCTCGATGGCGCTGTCCTCCCAGAATGCCCAGGGCTCCGTCGTCGACTGGATCTTCTCCGGAACGCTCGCCCGCTACCCGGAGCTCAAGGTCGTCTGGGCCGAGAGCCAGATCGGCTGGCTGCCTTATCTGCTCGAGCGCATGGACCTGGTCTGGAAGGAGGGCGTGGGCGACCTCGACCTTCCGGAGGCCCCCAGTAGCTACGCCCGTGGCCGGATCTGGGGCTGCGTCTTCGACGATCAGCACGGGCTTGTCGCACGCGACGCCGTGGGCATGGAGTCGATCCTTTTCGAGACCGATTACCCGCACAGCGACGGCACGTTCCCGCGTTCGCGCGAGGTCGCCCACCGGCTCTGCGCCGGCGCCGGCCTGAACGAGCACGAGTGCTGGCAGTTCCTGCGGGGCAACGCGATCAAGGCGTACGGGCTCGAGCGGTTCGGAATCACTGCGTGAGCGCTGGCGCGGCTCGCGAGGGCGCGGCGGGGCTGCGAGATGCGCTGGCGCTACCGCCGGAGCTGGGCCTGCTCAGCCCCCTTACCCGGCTGACTCTCCTGGTCGACGCCGAGGTCGAACGCATCGCCGCAGACCACGGGATCGCCTACGCCGACTACCTGGTGCTCGGCGTGGTGCGGCGCTCGCCCGGCGGTCATGGCCGCCCGACCGAGATGTGCGCCGTGCTCGGGCGCACCACAGGCGGGATGACGCTGACGCTCGACCGGCTCGAAGCGGCCGGCTGGGTGCGTCGCGCCGCCGACCGTGCCGACCGCCGACGGATCGTCGTCTCCTTGACGGCCGAGGGCCTGCGGCTGGCGGAGGCCGTCAATACGCAGTTGCACGCCTGGGAGCAGAGCCTGGCGTTGCATGCTGCAGACCGGGCAAACGCGGGTGCCGTACTCGCCCTGCTGATCGGCGCGGTCGAGTCGAGGGTGGCGCTGTCGGCCTGAATCCACAGGCACCCGGCGCGAATGATCGTCGGCAGCTACCGTGGCCAAGGTGGTCGACCTCGAGGTGACCGGCAAAGTCGGCCGGGTCATCGTTCGAGTGCGCGGCAGTGAAGGACCGGGCGAAGTGCTGGTGCGGGTGCGCGGGGGGAGCGAGGCGTTCATCGCCTACGCCGACACCGAGATCGAGCGCGATACCGACGTGCTCGTGGTCGCGTCCCGCGGCGAGCGATCGGTGGACGTGGTGCCCTGGCCCTGGCCGCAGGAGCTGGTCACGTCCGACCCGCTGTTCGACTGAAGGCGATCCGGCTCATCCCTCAACGACGAAGGAGAACGCGATGTTCGGGTGGCACGTTCCGGCGCCCAACCAGGCCATGCTCATTTCCGGTGGCCGCCAGAAGGGCAACAACCCGCTGCCCGTCAAGATCGTCACCGGGCATGGCGCGTTCGTCGTGCCGATCCGCTCTCGCGTGTCGTTCCTGACCCTGGCGATGCAGGAATCGCTGGTCACCGAGGAGTGCGTGACCCAGCAGGGCATCACCCTGCTGGTGCGCGCGGTGATCGCGTTCAAGGTGGGCGATGACCAGGAGTCGATCTCCAACGCGGCGCGGCGTTTCCTGGCCGATCAGGACCACATGTCGACCCTCACCGGCCAGATCTTCTCCGGCCACCTGCGCTCGATCGTCGGCTCGATGACGGTGGAGGACATCATCCGCGAGCGTCAGACGCTGGCCGAGCAGGTGCTCGACGGGTCGAAGACGGAGATGGCCAAGATCGGCCTCGCGGTGGATTCGTTGCAGATCCAGTCCATCGACGATCAGGGTTCCGGCTACATCAAGGCGCTCGCCGCTCCCCACCAGGCCACCGTCAACCAGGCGGCGCAGATCGCCCAGGCGAAGGCTGACCAGGCGTCGGCCGAGGCCAAGCAGCAGTCGCTGACCAAGCAGGCGGAGTACGAGCGCGAGACGGCCGTGGCTCGGGCGTCTTACCAGTCCGAGATCGATCAGGCGCAGGCCCGGGCGGCTCAGGCCGGTCCGCTCGCCGCCGCGCAGGCCCAGCAGGACGTGCTGGTCGAGCAGGCGAAGGTGGCCAACAAGAACGCCGAGCTGCGTGAGGCCCAGCTCGTCGCCGAGGTCGTCAAGCCGGCCCAGGCCGAAGCCGAGCGGATTCGTACCCTCGCCAAGGCTGACGCCGATCGCACCCGGATGTCGGCGGAAGCGGCTTCGGCCGAGGGACGCATCGCGCTGGACCAGCTGATCATTTCTCAGCTGCCGCAGATGATCACGGCCGCAGCCGATGGGCTGTCCAACGCCAACCTGACCGTCCTGAACGGCGCCGAGGGGCTCAACGGAACCGTCGCCGCTCTCGCCTCCCAGGGAATGGCGATCCTGCGTGCCGTCACCGATGGTCTCGGCAACGGCTCGGCCTATGAGTCCGACTCTGACTCCGACTCCGCTGGCGAGCGCGGTCAGAATCCGCCGCCTGCGGGGCCACCCCAGATCGGCCCGGGCAACGGCCCGCCGCCTTCCCCCTGACGGCGATCAGCCCGGTGGCTGCTGCCATCGGGCTGATCAAGGGCGGCGTGAAGCGCCTCTGTATTGCGTTGTGCCGCCGGTTTTTCCGGCAAGCGGCGCGGTTTCCCGCGAGCCTGCCGAGTCCCCCGCGGCGGACTGGCGGGTCGTCACCCCGCGATGGCCAACCCCCGAAGATCGCCACCGGGGACTTCGTCCCACCAGCACCGCCGACCCCTAACAGATCGGGTCCGGCGCCCCGCGCCGAGTACGCCCGTCCGGACTAACTTTCCGGCGGCGAGGGGGTCAGCCGGCGGACTCGTCCATCAGCGTGGTGAGCGCGTCGGAGGCCGGGTTGTTCAGCCAGATCGTCTGGTCGGCGCCCAGCATCCCGCGCGCCACCGCTCGATTCATCACGCGGACGACGATCGCGCAATAGCGCGCGGCAGCAAAGATCTCGAACCACCGGATGTCACTGACGTCGCGTCCGCTGACGTTGGCGTAGTGCTCGCACTGCTCGTCGCGGGTGAGATCGCCCGGGAGCCGGTCGGCGCCTACCACCTCGTGCATCGTGCGATCGAACATGAGCCACCAGCCGAGATCCTGCTCAGCCTGCGCGATCGACGCCGCCTCGAAGTCGGTGATGGTGGCGACCTCGCCGTCGCGCCAGATGATGTTGCCCGGACGCGGGTCGCCCCACGCGAGACCGGGCTCGCGCTTGGCCGGCATCCGCTGCTCCAGCCACTTCCAGGCCGATTCCATCAACGGGTGCTCGCGGCCGGCGAGCTCCTCGTCGGCGTACTGCCGCCACACCGCCAGCTGCGCGGCGGTGCCCGGCTCCGTGCCCGGTGGGACGAGCCACTCGAGCCCGAGCTCGCGCCACGGGACGGTGTGCAGATGGGCGAGCGTCGAGAGCCCGTTGCGCAGCATGGTGGTGCGCACGCCAGGGTCGATCTCGGTGAAGAAGCCGGCCGTCGGGTACGGCGGGCTCTCGGTCGGGACGTCGCCACCCACGTAATCCATGACGAAGAACGGCTGCCCGAGCAGCGACGTGTCGGCCTCGTAGCCGACCAGCGGAGCCAGCGGGACGCCGCCCGCCCGGTGCAGCGCTTCCATCACCCGGTACTGCAGGGCGACCTCGATGTCTCCCGGGTTGTCGGGATGACCTGGCGCCTGGCGCGGATAGACCGGCGGGTCAGCGGTCTCGATCCGCGCGACGACGCGGCGCGCCGCGGATCCCGGCTGACCGTCCTCCTCGAGATCGATCAGCAGCGTGACGGCGGAGAAGCCGCTGCTGGGCTTGGAGACAGTGCCGATGGTGAGCCCATCGCCGCCGGGAAGACGCGAAGCCAGCCAGCGCTGCAGCCCGCGGGTCATCTCGGGGGAGAGCGGTTCCTCCGCGGAGATACTCAACGCGACTGCCGGGGCATCAGGATTGTCTTTGGCACGCGGATCAGCATCTCAGACCCGCTTCACGGCGCCGTGGCCCCCCGGTCAGGCCACGTTCACCCGGTGATTGCTGACGCGGGCCGCGCGGCTCGCAGCCGGGCCGCGGCTTTGGTCAGGACGATCACCGCGCCCGCCGCCAGCAGGGCGGTGCCGATCGAAGCCGCCACGATGGCAAGTGGATGGGCACCGAGCGTCGACCAGATCGGGCCGAGGCTCGGGATGGTGGCGAAAGTGAGCACCGCCGACAGGAGAACGATCGTCCAGGATGCGACCGCCGGGGAGATCTCCCCGACCTTCAGCCCGCGCGCGGACGGGGGACGCGCGGCGGCGAGGGCGAGCAGCGGCAGCGCGGGGGCGAGGTACCAGCCGTAGAGCACCGGCCCGAGCAGGCCGAGGGCGAGCAGCGCCAGTCCCAGCCGGTCACGGGTCGGGGGCTGCCAGCCGACCTGTCCTGCGCCTCGCCGCGGCCGCAACAGGACGAGCGCAAGGACGATCCCGGCGCCGGCGGCGATTCCGCGGGTCGCGGTCAGCAGACCGGAGTCGCTCGGGTGGGTGCCGACCAGCCAGCCGAGACCGCGGATCAGGTTGGTGACGATGTCAGGGGGAGCGATACCCGTGCGCAGCCGGCCGGGGGTCCCGAAGTTGTGCAACCACCCGAGCCCGCCGCCGCTGAGCATCATCGACAGGCCTACCGCGAACGCCACAGCGCTCACATCAGCGGCGACGCTCCGCAGCCGGGCGGCGATCGTCGGGCCGGCGGCGAGCAACGCGCAAAGTGAGAGATACACCGCACCGAGCGCGACCGGGAGTTTCACCATCGCCCCGAGAGTGCAGAGCGCGATCGCGAGCCATCGCCGGGAGACACTTCGGCCTCCTGCGGACTGGGCCAGAGCGAGGCCGCCGATCAGCAACGCTGCCGCCACCGCGTCGAGGTGCGCGCCCGCCACGAGGTGCACCAGGACGAGTGGGTTGGCCGCGATCGCCAGCACGACGACGGGCCGGGTGCGCGGCGCGGCCATCCGGGCGGCCACGACCACCAGCGCGATCACGGCGATCAGCGCCACGACACGCAGGATGAGCAGGGACAGGACCGGCCGCCCGGCCGAGGCGGCAACCTTCTGTATGGCGACCGCGACCCCGCCGTAGGGAGGCCGGGTCTCCCGCCACCGTGGGTCGACCGCCGAGAGCAGGGCGCCTGGCCCGAGCCGGCTCACGACGGCGGACGCCGGGTCCAGGCCGCGGCGCGCCAGCTCACCCTGCGCCACGTAGGCGTAGGCGTCGCGGCTGCCGATCACCGGGCCGATGACGAAGGGCAGCGCCCAGCTCCCCGCGATCAGCGCAGCGGCCTTGGCGCGCAGCTGCTGAGCTGCAGCAAGGCGCAGTAAGACCCACCACAGCAGCGTCAACAGGAAGAGCGCGGGTACGAGCAGAAGCAGGTAGTCAGCGGTCCTGGCATTATTGGGGGCTACGACGGCCAGCATCCCGAGCCAGCTCGTCGGATTGCGCGAACCCGGTTCGGGACCTAGCCGGCCCCACGAGATCACGACAGCAAAACCGAGTAGCAGGCCAGCAGCGGCAAATGCGAATGTCTCGCCACGCCGGACGGAGTGCCGCCGCCGGGCACGCGTCAGAGAGGACAGTGCACTGGTGAGCGTCCTCGACCTGTCGGAGGCTGACGCCACCGACTCTTCGGTGACGACCGCTGCCGCCCCACCTGTGGTCACCACCGTTCCGGTGGCGCCGCTGACGTGGCTGAAGTCGACGCTGATGTCGATCCTCCTCCGCGTCGTGCGTGGTTTTGGGAAGTATCCCTGGCTTGTCGCCCCGTTGGTGTGTTGCCTACCCCTGGCGTTGCACCTGACCGGGTCCGACACTCCCGCCGAGGCCTACCGGGTGTGGCTGTTCCACCATTTCGGTTTCACGATATGGAATACGCAGTGGTACGGGGGCCACACCGTACTCGGGTACAGCGTTCTTTTTCCGCCACTGGCCGGGATTCTGGGGTCCGGGACGGTCGGGCTTGGTGCTTGCACGCTGACCGCCTTCTGGGCAACTCAGCTGATCAGGCGCGAGACGGGCCGTCAGCACCGGCTGGCTCTGCTCGCGTTCTCCGCCGCAGTGGTGGAAAACCTGGTGGTCGGCCGGATGGCGTTTGCGGTCGGGCTGGCGTTCGCCGTGCTGGCCTTGCTGCAGGTGTCGATGAAGCGGCCACGGCGAGCGCTGCTCTCGGCGACCCTGACCTCCCTCGCGAGCCCGCTGGCGGGGTTGTTCCTGCTGCTGGCCGCCGTGGCGTGGCTGCGCACCAAGCCGCTGCGCTCGCTGCTGCCGCTCGTCGGGGCGATGATCGGGGCGATCGCCGTCCTGATGTTCCCGGAGCAGGGCACGTTCCCGTTCCCCCTCTCGACACTGATCGCTGTGCTGCTGGTGGCGGTCATCGGCCTGCTGATCGTCCCGCGCAGTTCCTTGGTCATCCGGCGCGCGCTGTGGATCTACGCGTTGATCGCCGTTCCGCTCTTCATCGTGCCCAACCCCATCGGCGGCAATCTGGCGCGCCCGGGCAGCCTGCTGGCCGTCCCGGTCGCGATGATCGCTCTACGCAACCGGCGGATCTGGGCCGGTCTCGTGCTGGTGCCGTTGCTGATCTGGCACTTCGAGCCCATCGTTCCGGCCCTGGCCAGCCGCGGGGATCCGGCGGCCAAGTCGACGTACTACACGGGTCTGCTGGACTACCTGAAGGGCCACGACCAGCCCTTCGGCCGGCTCGAGATTCCCTTCACGCGTACCCACTGGGAGGCGCGCTACGTCGCCCCTGCAATGCCGCTCGCGCGCGGCTGGGAGCGTCAGCTCGACCTGCGCTACAACGCGATCCTGTATTCGAAGGACCTGGATCAGGCGACCTACCACGAGTGGCTGGTC
Source organism: Frankiaceae bacterium (assembly GCA_036272075.1). Taxonomy (GTDB): domain Bacteria; phylum Actinomycetota; class Actinomycetes; order Frankiales; family Frankiaceae; genus DATAZK01. The sequence continues at coordinate 67,264 of DATAZK010000068.1, read as the reverse complement.
GAGAACGGGGTGCGCTGGGTGGCCCTGCCGAGCGAGCCGCTCGACTCCTCGAGTGAGGGCGAGCTCAAGGTCATCCGCAGCAATCCCAGCTACCTCAAGCCGGTCTGGCATGACGCGAACTGGGAGCTCTGGGCGGTCAGCGGCTCTGACGGGCTGACCACCGGGCCGGCCACCATGAAGACGCTGACGGCCGACTCGTTCACGCTTCATTTCAACGAGCCCGGCAACGCCTTGGTGCGCATCCACAGCAATCCGTACTGGACCGTTGCGGGCGACGCCCCCGCTTGCATCAACTCGACCGCCGAGGGCTGGACCTCGGTGACCAGCTCCGGCACCGGTGACGTCACCGTCGTCAGCCGCTTCTCCCTGGGCGGCGGCAGTGTCTCGAGTTCTGCGGATGGCGGATGTCTGCCACCATTCTGAGTCGGCCGCGGTCGACGCTGATCGCCGTCCCTCCGCAGCGCCGTTTCCTGGCCGCGGGGGCGCTGGTGCTGCTCGGCGTGGCCATCTACCTGGTGTTTGTCGCCCCGATCCGGCAAGTCGACCTCGACGTCTTCCTGCGGGCCGGGCAAGCCGTCCTGCATGGCCACGACCCGTACTCCAGCACCCACAGCGAGACGATCCGTACCAATGCCGCCTTCGTCTATCCGGTGGCGGTCGCCTGGTGGTTCGCCCCGCTGTCGGCGATCGGCAGTGCCAGTCACCTGATCTACGCGATCGCGTCGTTGCTGGCGATAGGGCTGGCCTGCTGGTGGGCGCGGCCGGGGCAGCCGCTCATCGCGGCACTGGTCCTGTTGTCCTCGGCCGCCGTCATCGGGCTGCAGGACGGCTCGGTGAATCCCTGGCTGCTGCTCGGCCTGATCGCCGCGTGGCGCTGGCGTGACCGGCCGGTGGTGACCGGCCTGGTCGTCGCCGCGTTGATCATCTGCAAGCTGTTCCTGTGGCCTGTCCTGGGTTGGCTGCTGCTGTCGCGTCGCTATCGCGCCACCGCCACGGCGGCGGTGATGACGGGAGTGGTGCTGGTCGCCGGCTTCACCTTCGGCCCGCTGCGCACCAGCGCGTACGCCTCGATGCTGCACGTGCTCAGCGGCCTCGAGGCACCCCATGCCGCCGGGCTCTCGGGCTTGCTCATCCACTGGCACGCGTCGCTGGCGCTGGCCACCGTGATCGCGACCGCCATCGCGATGCTCCTGCTGGGTGCTGCGGGCTACCAGTACCACCGCCGGCCGGCGGGAAGCGGCCGGGAGGTGCTGGTGTTCGGTGCCGCGGTGGTGGCGGCCCTGTTCGCGTCGCCGATCGTCTGGCACCACTACTACCTGCTCCTCGCCGCTCCGCTGCTGCTCGCGACCCGGTCCGTCTGGCCTTTTGTCGTGCTCAGCCTGGCGAGCTGGGCGGCGGCGGCGCCGCACCCGACCACCCATGTGCACACGGCTATCGGTTACGTCCTCGGGCTCGGAGGGATCACCCTGATCGCGGCGGTGGCGGCGGTGCGCGCCTGGCGCCAGCCCACGTCGGCCGACCGCGCGCTGGCCCGGGCCTACACCGCCGTGCGGGCAGCCCGTCCGGTGGCGCTGGTGGCTGCCCTCGCAGTGCTGGTCATCGTGGGTGTCTCGGCTCTGGAGAACGTCTCCGTGGGCGGCGGCTGGGGTGCGCTGGTCACGGTCGTGGAGACGGCGTGCGTCCTCGCTTATGTCTGGTCGCGACGCGCCGACGGGGCTCAAGTCGAACGCGGACTAGTCCGAAGTAACTAGTCCGTGGGCAATCGGGCCTTCGGGAAGCCGGAGACGGCTCCGTAGACAGGAGGCTCGACATGCTTGATCCCATGGCGTGCTTGAAAGACGGGATCCCGCTATCGCTGGTCATCGACCTGCTCGAGGTGGACGGCTCCGATACCTCCTGGACCTCCTGGATCTACGCGCAGGAGCCGGCCGACACCACGTGGACCATCGATCCCCGTGAGAAGGCCGTCAGCCCGAATTGAGTCGAATCGGCCGACCAGTACCGGGCGCCGGTGAACTCTGCGCCTCGCGCACGCGAATATGAGGCATGCGCAGGCTCCGGCACCGGCGAGACCGGGTCTATCGGCTCGCGATCGGACTGGGCACCGGGCTGTTCCGGCTGCTGGACCTGCGGCGTGACGTCCACGGCGTGACCCACGTTCCGCCCGAAGGCGGCGCGGTGCTCGCCGTGACGCACTTCGGCTACCTGGACTTCGCGCTGGTCCAGGATGCGGTGTGGCGAGGCCAACGCCGGCTGACGCGCTTTCTGGTCACCGATGCCGCGTTCGCCCATCCTGTCGCCGGTCCGCTGCTGCGGGCCATGCAGCACATTCCGGTCAACCGCGCAGCCGGGGCGGGCGCGTACCGCATGGCGCGACGTGCCCTTCGCCGCGGCGAGCTGGTCGGCGTCTTCCCGGAGTCGGCGGTGAGTGTGACGACGGAGCTGCTGCCGCTGAAGAAAGGCGCCGCCGGACTTGCCGCCGAGACGGGTGTGCCGCTCATCCCGGTGCTGGTGTGGGGCGGCCAGCAGGTGATCACCAAGGGCATACCCCTGCGGTGGCGTCGGGCTCGCCATTCCGACATCCACATCGAGTTCGGGCTGCCGATTCATCCGGCACTTGGTAGCGACCCGGTTGCTGTGACGGCCGAACTGCGGCTGGCGTTGAGCGCGATGGTGGCGAAAATGGTCGAGGTTGCGCCGGAGCGTTCGCACGCAAGCGTGCTGCGGTCTCTCGGCGCGGGCGCTCAGCCCTCGTTGCGGACCAGTTCGCGGAAGACGGCGGCATCGACCTCGGCAGCATCCGTGGCCGCCAGGCCGGTGAAGCGCAGCGCGAGCTCAGGGCCATCCGCGCGCACGACCAACGCGTCTGCCTCGAGCACCAGTCCGTCGTCGAGTTCGACGGAGACCGCCAGCTCGTAACCCTCGGACAGGTTGCCGGGAGCGCCGGGGTCGAGCGGATCACCAGGGTGCTCGGTGAAGACCCGGCAGCCACCTCGTGAAAGGTCGAGGGTGGTCGCTTCATGCGTGCGTCCGCCCGAGTACAGCCGCACCGGCCGGGTCAGCCCGGCCCGCAGGCTCCGCCGCCGCGGCTCGTACGCCAGCATCCGCACGCCCGTCAGCTCAATCCGTCCGGGGCTCGCGACTCGCTCCCGGGCGAGCGCGGCGACCACGATCAGCGCGTCGGTCGGACTCGAGAAGCTGACCCAGACGTTGCGTCCGGAGACGGCGTCGACCGTGGACTGGTCGGCACTCACCTCGGCGACGACCGTGAGCCCGCCGGGCTCGCTCTGCCAGTCTTCGAGAGCGGCGGCGTAGGTGTCGCCGCCCGAAGCGGCCGTGCGCCCTGGTGCATGGGCGAGCATCAACCCCACGACCGAGCCCGGCAGCGGAGCGTCCTCGTTCGCGGGTTCGACGGTTCCGGTCGGACCCCAGCTTTCCTGTGCCATGCCGTTTCCCCCAGAACCGACGCCTGCACTACCCGCCGTTATCGAGTCACTACGCTATCGGGACTTTTGAAATTTGGCTTAGGGGACCTGCGAACGAAGGGGCGGGCCTCATGTAACCCTGATCGTTAACGCCGATGGGGGCGCGTCCGAGCTGACAGCCGACTGCAGGAATGAGCCGCATGAGCGAGATGACGACCGAGCAGGCAGCTGACGCTCTCGTCGGGCATTCACCCTTTCCGCCGATCGCCGATTATGGCTTTTTGTCCGATTGCGAGAGCACGGCGCTCATTTCCCCCGGCGGCAACGTCGAGTGGATGTGCCTGCCGCGGATGGATTCCCCGAGCGTCTTCGGCGCGATCCTCGACCGTGGTGCCGGCGGATTTCGGCTCGGCCCCGCCGACATGTCGGTGCCGGTCGCCCGCCGCTACCTGCCCGGCACGATGATTCTGGAAACCAGCTGGGGCACCCCGACGGGCTGGATCATCGTCCGTGATGCCCTGCTGATCGGCCCGTGGCACCACGAGGGCGAGCTCTCGCACACCAACCGGCGGGCTCCCACGGATTACGACGCCGAGCACGTCCTGCTGCGCACGATCCGGTGCGTGAACGGCGAGGTGCAGGTGACGATGGACTGCGAGCCGCACTTCGACTACGGCCGCGTTCCGGCGAGCTGGCATTACACCGACTACGGGTATCACCAGGGCGAGGCCACCGCCCCGGGCATCGATGTGACCTTGCGGCTCACGTCCGATCTGCGCATCGGCTTCGAAGGGCCCAAGGCCGTCGCCCGCACGCTGATGAAAGAGGGCGACTTCCGCTTCGTCGCCCTGACCTGGACCGAGCACCCGCCGCCCTACGACTATGACGACGCCTATCGGCGGCTGGTCTGGACCGCTCACCATTGGCAGCACTGGCTGGCCCGGGGGCGCTTCCCGGACCACCCGTGGCGTCGCCACCTGCAGCGCAGCGCGCTGACCCTGAAGGGATTGACCTTCGCGCCGAGCGGTGCGCTCGTGGCAGCAGCGACGACCTCCCTGCCGGAGACCCCGGGCGGCGAGCGCAACTGGGACTACCGCTACAGCTGGGTGCGCGATTCCACGTTCACGCTCTGGGGCCTTTACTCACTCGGCTTCGACTGGGAGGCTGACGACTTCTTTTACTTCATCGCCGACATCGCCGATCGCGACCACGAGCTGCAGATCATGTACGGGATCGACGGCGAGCGCACGCTGGACGAGCACATCCTGGGCCACCTCAGCGGTTACGAGGGAGCCAAGCCGGTCCGGATCGGCAACGGCGCCTTCGATCAGCAGCAGCACGACGTGTGGGGGGCGGTGCTGGACTCGGTCTACATCCACACCCGCTCCCGCGACCGGCTCGACGAGCGGCTCTGGCCGATCCTCTACCGGCAGGTCGAGTGCGCGATCAAGTACTGGCAGGAACCCGATCGCGGGATCTGGGAAGTGCGCGGCGAGATGAAGCACTTCACCTCCTCGAAAATGATGTGCTGGGTCGCCCTCGACCGTGGGGCGCGGCTGGCGCGCATCCGCGAGGAGCCGGAGCTGGTGGAGCGCTGGCAGGGGGTGGCCGACGAGATCCGCGCGGACATCATCGCCAACGGCCTTTCCGAGCGTGGTGTGTTCACCCAGCACTACGACACCGACGCGCTCGACGCGTCGATGCTGCTCATGCCGCTCCTGCGCTTCCTGCCGGCGGATGACCCGCGGCTGGTGGCGACGGTGCTGGCCATCGCCGACGAGCTCACCATCGACGGCCTGGTGCAGCGCTATCGCACCGAGGTCACCGACGACGGCCTCACCGGTGAGGAGGGCACCTTCACGATCTGCTCGTTCTGGCTGGTGTCGGCGCTGGTGGAGATCGGCGAGCTGAACCGGGCCCGTGAGCTGTGTGAGAAGTTGCTTTCGCTGGCCAGCCCGCTCGACCTCTACGCGGAGGAGATCGATCCGCGCAGCGGGCGTCACCTGGGCAATTTCCCGCAGGCGTTCACCCACCTCGCGCTCATCAACGCGGTCATGCACGTGATCAGCGCAGAGAGTGCCGCGCAGAAGTCCGGCTGGCTGCACGAGATACGGCCCGAGGCGTCGCCGGTGGAGGGCACCAGCCCGGTCTGACGGGCGTCAGGACTCGAGCGGCTCGCGCGGCCAGTCGAGCAGCTTGGCGCCGAGCACGGCCGTGTTCAGGGTGAACCGGTCAGCAGGATTGGCGGGGTCACGGCCGGTCAGGGCGGTCACGCGTTCCAGGCGGTACGTGACCGCCCGCACCGACAGGTGGAGCCGGCGCGCCGTCTCGGTGGTGTTGCCACCCGTCTCGTAGTACGCGGCCAGGGTTTCCAGCAGGGGAGCGGCGCCTCCGCGGGCCTGGGTCAGGGGCCGCAGGGTGGCGTTGACGAGATCGGCGATGGCGGTGCGGTCACGCAGGAGCATGCGGTAGACCAGCAGGTCGTTGACGGCGACGACCGGCTGGTCGAGGCGCAGCCGGCTGGCCAGCTCGCGGGCGTCGAGCGCCTCCTCGTAGGACGCGAACACCCCGGCGGCTCCCGGTCGCGCGCGGCCGAGAGTGATCTGCCAACGGCCGACGCCTGACGGGCGTCGCAGCTGCACCGGAGGCCCGCCGCCGTGCCGGGCCGGGTGAGGCCCGGGATCGGACGGGCTGCCGAGCTCGTGGGACAGGCGCTGTACGACGAAATCGATCGCGGCCTGATCCGGCGCCGCGAAGATCACCACGAGCGCACCCTCCTTGCTGGCGAGCAGGGCGTTGGCGTCACCCTTCACGCCGAGCACGGCGGATTCCAGACGGCTGACCAGGGGAGTGCCGTCGACGAAGGGCTGGCCCGCCGCGATGATCGCAACGGCGTGAGGACCGGCCAGATCGAGCCCGAAGTCCGCGGCCCTGGCGACGACGCCGTTTCCGTCGGGCCGCCCCGAGATCAGGTCGTCGAACAGCTCGCGTCGGGCGGCCTCCTCGCGGCGGGTCATCTCCCGGCGGGCGAGCTGGTGGCCCTCGACGCCGGCGGCCACCGCCTCGTCGACCGCGCGTAACACGGCCTCGCCGGCATCGACGAGCTCATCGGGCTGATGCGTGGCCGAGCGGACGGCCGGAAGGTGACGCCACAGGCGCCAGGCGGCCGTCAGATAGAGCTCGACGAGCGCCCGCAGCGGCACGCCCTCCAGCGCGGCCCGGCGGCCCTGGAAGCGGAAGCGGTTCAGCTCCGGACGGCTGAGCCGGCGGCCGGAACCGGCGACGTCAGAGATGACCTCGAGGTAGTCGGCGAGCAGGGTCGGATCCAGGCCACCGGCGTCGGCCGCTGCGGCTGCGGCGACCGATCCCAGCTGGCCCGCGGGCTTGCGGAGTCGATCGACACCGGTGGGAACGCTGGTCAGCGCTCCCACCGGAACCGTCCGGTCCGACATTCCGAGGCCTCCCTCAGGTACGCCTGCCCCGATCAGAGTGTCTTGCGGGGCAGGGTCTTGCGGGGCAGGGTCTTGCGGGGCAGTTTCTTGCCGAACTGCGGACTTGACGCGCCGAGCAGCGAAAGGGTGCGGGTGAGATCGAGCGGGGTGACCACGCCCGCGATCTGGACCGCGTAACCACCCAGGCTCTGATGCTCGTCATGGTCGGCGATGACGACCGCCATGCCGATACCGGGGTGCGCCGCGATCGCGTCGAGCACCTTCTCGACCGGGTCGGTCGGGCTCACGATGGCAATCGCGCCGGCTGGGATAGCGAGGCGGCGTACCCGCACGCTCTCGCGGTCATCGCCGGGGACCGCGGCCAGGGCCTGCACGGGGACGATGCCGCCGAAGCTTCCGTCGGTGTCACGCACGATCAGCACATCGGCCCGGCTGGGCAGTCCGATCTCGGTGAACGCGTCGCCCGCCGTGGAGAACGCGGAGACCTCCGGCGGCGCCGCGGACATCACATCGCTGACCTTCAGCCCTGCGAGACGTTGCCGGGTCTGCGCACCGGCCAGGGTCAGCCGCGAACCGGCGATGGCCACGCCGCCGATCAGGATGAGCCAGATCCCGGCGATGCTGACGAACAGGACCAACGCGACGCCACCGGCGATCAGTGCCCACCCGCTGCCGACTCCAGCGCGGGCGGCCGACACGACGCCGTTGTCGCGCCGGCCGCTGCGCCGCCACGCCCGTGCGAAGACGAGCTGGCTGCCGGGGGATCCGGGTGCAGGTAGGAGTTCAGAGAGACCGAGCGCCGCGATGCCGGCGGCGGTGATCAGGGCCGTGGCGCCCAGCAGGTGAAACCCGAGCGACGACGCGAGCAGGAGCAGCCCACCGGCCGCGGCCAGCACGAGGGCACTGGCGACCAGAACGGCCGGCCCGGCCCAGCTGATGCGGCGCAGCCCCTGCGGGGTACTGACCTCGCCGGTGGCCACGACGCGGCCTCGCAGCAGGCCGACGTCGACTCGTTCGACGCTCTGCCCGGCCATCGTCATGGAGCGGGCGCGGCGAAGATCCGCGGCGAGCACCGCCCCTAGCACTGCCAGGCCGCCGAGTGCCGCGGCGGAGAAGTAGGCCGAGCCGCTCTGATCTGGCACGGCGAGCTGCAGGGGGCCGGTCGCCAGCACGAAAGTGACGAACAACCACCCGAGCGCAGCAATGGGGCGGAACGTGATTTTGGGCCGCCGGTATCCGGCGGCCTGCTCAGAGTGGGGTTCCTCGGTGGTGGGAGCCCGATGGTGGATCTTGTTCATGACGCCTCGTCTTCCGTGGTTGAACTGTGGTTGAACGGTGGACCGTAAGTTGGCGACGGGTAGGGATCCTCACCGACCCGTCCATTCGAGTATTTCCGGCAGCCAGGCGATCGCAAAGAGCGAATCCTGGCCGCATTTGCAAGTTCATCTTGCGTGATCCCGGCAGTTAGGGTGGTTAGCGCAGCTGGGGCGACGCGCGGGGTGCAGCCACCGGCCCGACCAGCAACTGCACGGGCAGGTGGACGGCGAAGACCGTTCGTCCCGGGCGGGTGTCGACCTCTACCCGGCCACCATGCGCGGTCACGACGGCAGACACAATGGCCAATCCGAGCCCGGTGCTCCCGGCCTTCCGGGAACGCGAGCTGTCAGCCCGCGCGAATCGCTCGAAGATGTGCGGAAGCAGGTCGGGTGAGATGCCGGGGCCACTGTCGGCGATCTCGACGACGGCTTCCTGACCCATCGAAAGCAAGCGGACCTCGATCCGGGTGCCCGGGGCCGTGTGCGTACGGGCGTTGGTCAGCAGGTTCGTCAATACCTGATGCAGGCGCGCCGGCTCACCGAGGATCTCGACCGGATCGTCGGGGAGTACCAGGTGGACGGGGTGATCGGGGCCGGCTGCGTGCGCGTCGCTCACGGCGTCGATCACCAGCGCCGTCAGGTCGACGAGCTCCTTCTCGACCGGCCGGCCGGCGTCGAGGCGGGCCAGTAGCAGCAGGTCCTCGACCAGGCCCGTCATCCGGGTCGCCTCGGACTCGACGCGGTCCATGGCGTGCTTGATGTCGGGGGGCAGCACGTCGCCGGTGCGCCGGGTGAGTTCGGCGTAGCCGCGGATCGACGCGAGTGGGGTGCGCAGCTCGTGGCTGGCGTCGGCGACGAACTGGCGCACGCGCATCTCGCTCGCCTGGCGCGCGGTCAGCGCCGTGGCGACATGGCCGAGCATCGTGTTGAGGGCGGAGCCGACCTTGCCGACCTCGGTGCGTTCGTCGGTGTCCTTGTCTGGCACGCGCTCGCTCAGGGCGACCTCGCCGCGGTCCAGGCGCAAAGTGGAGACGCGCGTGGCGGTCTCCGCGACCCGTCGCAGCGGTCGCAGGGCGAACCGGACGATCAAGGAGCCGACGATGGCGGCACCGAGCAGCCCGGCGAGACTCACGATGATGATGACAATCGCCAGATGGGTGACCGTCGAAGTCGCATCCTTCAGCGGGAGCCCGGTGATGATGGCACTCCCGTCGCCATCCGGGTCTGGCGTGGCGACGACCCGATAGTCACCGAAGCCGGCAAGGGTGATGGTGTGCGGACGGTTATCCACCGGGACCGCGGCCAGCGTGTCCGCGTCGGAAGTGGGAATCGGCGTAGGAGAGAGGGAGCCGCCGCGCAGTATGCCGGCGGTGTCGATCTTCCCGTTGGAAAGCTCGGCGGTCAGGGTTCCGGCCGGCTGACCCAAGACGTTGAAGAGCCCTCCAGCTCCGCCATTGGCAGGCGGTCTGTGGTCAGGGCCGCCAGCTGCGTCGCCGGAGCGACTGCTCGCGGCGAGAACTTGGCGATCGACCTGGCTGAGGACCTGGCGTTGCAGGGTGGTGACGCTGACGATCCCGATCACCGCGCCCGTGACAGCCAGCAGCGCGAGCAGGCCGGCCAGCAGCCTCGCTCGGAGCGTCCAACGCCGGCGCCAGAAGCGGTACCGGGACGCGGTCACTGAGAAGTCACCGTGCCGGTTTCAGGACGTACCCGGCGCCGCGGACGGTGTGGATCATCGGCTCGCGACCCGCGTCGATCTTCTTGCGCAGGTAGGAGACGTAGAGCTCGACGACGTTGGCCTGGCCGCCGAAGTCGTACTGCCACACCCGGTCGAGGATCTGGGCCTTGGACAGCACGCGGCGCGGGTTGCGCATAAAGAAGCGCAGCAGCTCGAATTCGGTGGTGGTCAGCGTGACGAGGTCGCCGGAGCGCTCCACCTCGCGGCTGTCCTCATCCATCACCAGATCGCCGACGACGAGGCGCGACTCCGGCTTCGCAGCGACGGCGGCCCGGCGCAGCAGTCCGCGCACCCGGGCGACCACCTCTTCCAGGCTGAAGGGCTTGGTGACGTAGTCGTCGCCGCCCGCCGTGAGCCCGGCGATGCGGTCCTCGACCGCATCTTTGGCGGTGAGGAAAAGCACTGGCAGCGAAGGGAAATCAGCGTGCAGCCGGCGTAGCACCTCCAGGCCGTCGAGGTCGGGAAGCATGACGTCGAGGACCACCACATCAGGCTTGAACTCGCGGGCGACGCGCAGGGCGGTGAGCCCGTCTCCTGCAGTGCGCACGTCCCAGTTCTCGTAGCGCAGGGCCATCGAAAGCAGCTCAGCGAGGGTGGCCTCGTCGTCCACAACCAGGGCGCGCACGGGACCGCCGCCCGGGCGGGTGAGCTCGGGCTGGTTCATCGCGGCAGGTGACTCTGTCCTCATCATGTGTTCCAGGTTCGGCTTCGTCCCTCATGCTGCACTGTGCGCTACCTGTGAGTCATCTGTGGGCATTGAACGCCCTTGGGGCGCTTCATGTGAAGTCAGTGTGGGCCTTTTCGAAGCCTAGGAAGCGCTCTGGAAAGGCACAGTCTCCACACAGGGTTCGCCTCGAAGCTTCTCCTCAGCGGCAAACGCCGGTGACCGAGGGAGACGCAGTGAGCACCAGGGAGCTGGGCAAGCGCCGGGTCGCAATCGCGACCATGGGACTCATGGCGGTGGCCGGGGTCGGCACCGGGACGGTCGCGGTTCTGGCGAGTCACAGCACCACCGCCTCCCAGGCGGCCACCGCCACAACCGGGACGACGAGCACGGGTACCAGCAGCTCCAGCAGCTCGACGGCGAGCAGCACGCCGACCGCGTCGACCAGCTCAGCCGCCGCGACCTCCGGCGGGTCGTGATGCCTCTCGAGGAGACGCTCCCGCTCAGCCCCGCGACCGCACAGTGGCCGGTGTGGAGCACCACCGCGCGCCTCGTCCTGACCGACCCCGATCGTCTGGAGTCGGCCCGCGAGATCGCCACCCGGCGTCTCGCCCAGGTCGACGCTGCTTGCAGCCGCTTTCGCGCCGACTCCGAATTGATGACGCTTCCCGCCGGGCGGCCCGTCCTGGTCAGCGAGCAGCTGGCCGAGTTGGTCCGGGCGGCCCTGGATGCGGCGTCGGCGACCGATGGTCTGGTGAATCCGACCGTGGGCACGGTGCTGGCGGGGCTCGGCTACGACCGCGACTGGGCGCTGATGGGCGGGGATCGGCCGGCTGGCCCGGTGCGGGTGCGACAGGCGCCGAGCTGGCGCCAGGTACGGCTGGAGGGTCGGCAGCTGAGCGTCCCCATCGGCGTCCAACTCGATCTCGGTGCGACCGGCAAGGCGTTCACGGCTGATCTGATCGCCGCCCAGATCGCCGACGAGCTTGCCGTTGGAGTGCTGGTAGCGCTCGGAGGGGACATCGCCACCGCCGGTCCCGAGCCCGAAGGCGGCTGGAGCGTTCTCGTGCAGGACCGCCCTGGCGACCCGGAGATCACGGTCCGCCTCGCCCCTCAGAGCGCCATCGCGACCAGCAGCACGCAGAGCCGGCGCTGGCAGGCCGGCGGCCACCAGATGCACCACATCGTGGATCCACGAAGCTGCACCCCGGCCAAGGTGATCTGGCGCAGCGCCACCGTCGCCGCGCCGAGCTGCGTGCAGGCCAACGCGCTGAGCACGGCAGCACTGATCTTGGGGCTGGATGCGCCCGGCTGGCTGGCCCAGCAGGGCAGAGCGGCCCGCCTGGTGTCTGCCTCCGGGGAAGTCATTTCGGTCGCGGGCTTCCCGTCGGCCGAGTCATCGCCGACGCAGGAATCGAGGAACCGGTGAGCAGCATCGCGCTCTGGTACACAGCCCGGGCCACAGGCGTCATTTCGCTGGTATTGCTGACGATTGTCGTCGCGCTGGGCATCGCCAGCCGCTCCGGTCGTTCCGCCTTCGGGCTGCCGCGCTTCGCCGTCGCCCTTGTCCACCGCAATGCGGCGCTGCTGGCGGTCGTCACCCTCGTCATTCACGTGACGACGTTGCTGCTCGACAGCTATGCCAAGGTTCACGTCACTGATCTGCTGGTGCCGTTCGTCGGTGCGTACCGCCCGTTCTGGCAGGGGCTCGGCACGGTCGGGCTCGAGCTGATCCTGGCTCTCGTCGTCACGAGCCTGCTGCGCACGCGGATGCCCGAGCGGGTGTGGCGAGGCGTGCACTGGCTCGCCTACGCCTTCTGGCCCGTCGCCTTCGCGCACTCGCTGGGCACCGGTACCGACAGCGGGACCGTATGGATGCGCGGCGTCGCCGCTGTCTCTGCGCTGACCGTCGTGGCCGCCATCGGCTGGCGGCTCGCCCCTCACTTCACTGAGCACAGCACTGTGCGCCGGCCGCTGACCCGCCCGTCGGCTCCTGCCCTAGGACGGACTCGATGAACGCTGCGATCCTGGAAAACCCTTACGACACCGAAGAGAACGCCATCCCGGAAGTCGGCACGCAGCGACTGCTCGCCGCCGCCGCCGGGGACCTGCGATCCCACCAGGCGTTGCTCGGGCCGATCCCGTGGGTCGGCAGCGCGGACCGCTTGATCCGGCTGCTGGAGGAGTGCGGGCTGACCGGACGCGGCGGGGCCGGCTTCCCCTCAGCGCGCAAGCTGGCGGCCGTGGCCGCAGGCAAACGTGCTGTCGTCGTCGCCAATGGCGCCGAGGGGGAGCCGCTGTCGTCCAAGGACCGGACGCTGCTGACCGGAGCGCCGCATCTGGTGCTGGACGGGCTGCAGATGGTGGCCGAGGCCACCGGTGCCGCCGAGGCCTACGCCTATGTCCCGCAGGACCTGTGCGCCTCGATCACCGCCGCGCTCGTGGAACGCCGCGGTTGGGACCGGGTCCACGTCAGCGTCGTCGCCGCTCCCGAGGCCTTCATCTCCGGCGAGGAAACCGCTGCAGCGTCACGGCTTTCCGGTGGTCCCGCGGTGCCCCGGGACAAGTCTCGGATGGTCGTCACGGCCGGGGTGCGCGGCCGGCCGACGCTGGTGCACAACGTCGAGACCCTCGCCCACCTCGCTCTCGCCGCCCGGCGCGGTCCCGGCTGGTTCCGTCAGGCCGGAACCGGCGACGAACCGGGGACTTTCCTTGCGACCGTCAGCGGAGCGGTCGCCAATCCCGGGGTCTACGAGTTCGGGTACGGCGTCGCCCTCGACGAGGTGCTGGCAGCAGCAGGCGGACCGACCACCTCGCTGCAAGCCGTCCTGATCGGCGGCTACCACGGGGCGTGGGTGCCGATGGCGAGCCAGGCGCCGGGCCCGCCCGTGTCACGCGCCGGGCTGCGCGCCTATGACGCGTCGCCGGGGGCCGGGGTTATCGCGGCCCTGCCCTCGGCGACGTGCGGACTCGCCCAGACCAGCCGGATCGTCACCTACCTCGCCGAGCAGAGCGCCGGCCAGTGCGGCCCGTGTCTGAACGGATTGCCCAGGTTGGCTGAGGTCTTCGACCAGCTGGTCGGGACGCCGGGCCGCCCGGCGCCGGCAGCGGCGATCGAGGAGGTGCGCCGGCTTGCCGGGCTGGTGGAGGGCCGCGGCGCCTGCCACCATCCCGACGGCACGGTTCGCCTCGTCCGAAGTGCATTGCAGACCTTCTCCCAGGACGTGCTCGCCCACCGGGCCGGTAGCTGCCTTGCGAAGGCGGGCCGATGAGCGCCCGGGTCGCCGCGCAGACCGGCGTGAAGCTGCACATCGACTGGACCGCCTGCGACGGGCGTGGCCTTTGCGTGGAGCTGCTCCCGGAGCTGCTCGGACGTGACGACTGGGGCTATCCCGTCCTCGCCGAACGCGGTGCTGCTGTGCCGACGGATCTGATGGACGCGGCCCAGGACGCCGTCGCGGCCTGCCCCAAACGCGCCCTGAAGCTCCTGCCGCGCTGACCTCCCAGCCCCACCCACAGCCGGGGTCGCCCTTCGGGGCGGCCCCGGCTCTTCCGCGTGCCACTCAGATCGCTCGTCCCGGCGCGTCGGATGAAGGTGATCGGGGCTCACAGAGTCCGCACAGCCGGTCCATGGGACGTGCCTAGCGGGGGACCCGAAGTTGGTCTCATGCCTCCTTCCACCACGTCTTCCAGGCTGTCTTCCAGGCCGTCTGCGGTCGCGCCTGCCCCGCAGGCCCTCGACTGGACGCCTGCTCGCCAGGCCGCGCCGCGCGGTCCCTCCCGGCTGCAACGGCTGGTGCGTGGAGACGCCTCGTCGCCGGTCTGGGTGCGCCCGGCTGTCTTCGTGCTGCTCGCCGGCACCGCCGTGCTCTACCTCTGGAACCTGTCGGCCTCCGGCTACTCGAACAGCTTCTACGCCGCGGCCGTCCAGGCCGGCACCAAGAGCTGGAAGGCGTGGTTCTTCGGCTCGATCGACGCAGGCAACTCCATCACGGTCGACAAGCCGCCGGGATCCCTCTGGATCATGGGTTTGTCCGGCCGCATCTTCGGGTTCAACAGCTGGAGCCTGCTGGTCCCGCAAGCGCTCGAGGGGGTTGCCGCGGTCGGCCTGCTCTATGCGATGGTCAAGCGCTGGGCCGGCCCGGTGGCCGGACTGGCGGCAGGTGCGATCCTCGCGCTCACGCCCGCCGCAGCGCTCATGTTCCGCTTCGACAACCCTGACGCGCTGCTCGTCCTGCTCATGGTCGCCGGCGCGTACGCCATGACCCGGGCTATCGAGGGGGCCCGGCTGCGCTGGATGTTGCTCGCCGGTTCCGCGCTCGGGTTCGCCTTCCTGACCAAGGACCTGCAGGCTTTTTTGCCGCTACCGGCGTTCGCACTCGCGTACCTGGTGGCGGCGCCCACCTCGGTCGGTAAGCGGATCGGCCACGTGCTGGCCGGCGGCGCGGCGCTCGTGGTGAGCGCGGGCTGGTGGGTGGCGGCCGTCGAGCTGTGGCCCAAGTCGTCACGCCCGTACGTCGGCGGCTCGACCAACAACAGCGTGCTCGACCTCGTCTTCGGCTACAACGGCTTCGGCCGCCTCACGGGCAGCGAGGGCGGCAGCCCTGGCGGGGGAGGCGCCGCCGGTTCGAGTTTCGGGGGAGCCACCGGCATCACCCGGCTGCTGTCGAGCGAGATGGGCAACGAGATCTCCTGGCTGCTGCCGGCGTCGCTCGTCGCGCTCGTCGCCGGCCTGTGGGTGACGCGCCGGGCTCCGCGCACCGACCGCACCCGGGCGGCGCTGCTGCTCTGGGGCGGCTGGCTGCTCGTGACCGGAGTCGTCTTCAGCTACATGAAGGGCGTCGTGCATCCGTACTACACGGTGGCGCTCGCCCCCGCGATCGGTGCGCTGGTCGCGATCGGCGCCCGTGCGGCATGGGTGTCGCGGGCGCAGTACAGCTCGCGGCTCTGGCTCGCGGCGATCGTCGCTTCGGCCGGCGGGTGGAGCGCCGTCCTGCTCTCGCGTAACGCCTCCTGGCACCCCGAGATCCGGTACGGGACGCTTGCCTTGACCGTCATCGCGGTGGCGATGCTCGCCATCCCCGTCGCCTGGCGCCGCCGCACGGTCATCGCCCTCGTCGCGGGTTCGATGCTGGCGGGACTGGCGGGAACGTCCGCCTACGCCGCAGCAACCGCTTCGCAGCCGCACACCGGCTCGATCCCGAGCGTCGGCCCGGCCAGCGCCGGTGGCGGTGGCGGGATGGGCGGCGGCGCCCCCACCGGGCAACGCTCCGGGACCACGGGCACCCGACCGACCACCGGCACTGCCCCGACCGGAACAGCTCAGGGTGGCCAGACGAGCAGCAGCGCGCTGGACGCTTTGCTCGCCAAGAGCACGCAGCGCTGGGCGGCGGCGGTGATCGGCTCGCAGTCGGCAGCTGAGTACGAGCTGGCGACCGGCGCGTCGGTCATGGCGATCGGCGGCTTCAGCGGCAGCGATCCGTCGCCGACGCTGGCGCAGTTCGAGGCCTTCGTGAAGGCCGGACAGATCCACTACTTCATCGCCGGCGGCGGCATGGGCGGCGGTATGGGCGGCGCGGGCAACGGCGTCGCCAGCCAAATCACCACCTGGGTCGCAGCGCACTACAAGGCGACCACCGTCGGCGCAGTCACCGTCTACGACCTGACCTCAGCAAGCTCCTGACCCGACAGCAGAAATGAGAGAGACGACCATGGACACGCACACCGGAACGGCCACCGAGCCGACTGATCTGGACTCCTGGCTCGCGCCCCCGCGTGCCGAGGCCGTCGCCGACCCCGGCGCGGATGCGGGCCTCACCGGCACTCGCCAGCCGCGCCGGATCGCGGCGGCAGTGGGCCTGCTCGCGGTCGGTGCACTGGCCGGGGCGCTCGGCGCCTCCGCGCTGCGCGGTACCAACAGTTCCGCCGCGAACGGGTTGGGCAACGG
Source organism: Frankiaceae bacterium (assembly GCA_036272075.1). GTDB lineage: Bacteria > Actinomycetota > Actinomycetes > Frankiales > Frankiaceae > DATAZK01. Next base: position 50,722 of record DATAZK010000068.1, on the reverse strand, counting down.
CGGCTTCGGCGGACCGGGCGGGACCACCGGCCAGACCGGCACCGGGACCCTTCCCGGTGGCACCACTGCAACCGGCACGCAGGTCATCGGGACGGTCACTGCGGTCACGAGCACGTCGATCACGGTGAACAACGGAACGGCGGCCGTCGCGTACAAGATCACCAGTGCCACCGCCGTGCGGCAGGGAACCGCCGCTGTCGCGCTCAGCACGCTGAAAGCGGGGGAGTCGGTGACGCTCGCCGTGACCGGGACGGGTTCCGCGGCAACGGCACAGAGCATCACGATTGGGACGACGGGCACTGGGACGACGGGCACTGGGACGACGGGCACCGGAACCCCGCCCACCGGGACCGGAACCGCGCCCGCTGGTACCGGAACGCCTCCCACCGGCACCGCACCCGGTGGCCAAGGCGGACCTCCCGCGGCCTGAGCCCGGCACCCGCTGGCGGGCGGCGCGGCGCGGTGTAGCAAGCTGATCCCGTGCTTGAAAACGCCACGATCATCGTGACCGGCGCGACCGGACAGGTCGGACTGCCCGTCGCCCGCCAGCTGGCCCGGAGCAACACCGTCTGGGCCCCCGCCCGATTCTCCGATCCGAAGGCCCGCGCGGCTTTGGAGGAGGCCGGCGTCCACTGCGTTGTCGCCGATCTCGGCAGCGGCGAGGGGTACGACGATCTTCCGGCGGAGGCCGATTACGTTCTGAACTTCGCGGTCGCGAAGACCAAGGACAGCGACGCCGACATCACGGCCAATGCGGAGTCGGTCGGACTGCTGATGACGCGTTACAAGTCAGCGAAGGCGTTCCTGCACTGCTCTTCCACCGCGGTCTACGCACCGCAAGGGGGAGAGGGGCTGCCCGAAACCAGCCCGCTCGGCGACAACAACCACACCCAGATGATGCCGAACTACGTGCTGTCGAAGGTGGCCGCGGAAGCGGTTGCGCGTACCTACGCCCGCACCCTCGACCTGCCGACGATCATCTGCCGGCTGAACGTTCCCTACGGGGATAACGGCGGCTGGCCCTGGTATCACCTGCTGATGATGGCCGGCGGCATGGCGATCCCGGTCCCTCCGGACGGCGGCGCCTACCACCTGATCCACGAGGACGACATCGTCCGCACGCTTCCCGCACTGCTCGACGCGGCCTCCGTGCCTGCGGTGACCGTGAACTGGGCGGGCTCCGAGCGGGTCAGGATCGAGGAGTGGGTGCGCTACATCGGCGAGCTCACCGGGAAGACCCCCGAGTTCACCGTCGATCCGACCGCGATCGAAGGCACCCCGGCAGACGTCACCAAGCTGACCCAGCTCGTCGGTGAGCCGACCGGGGTGACCTGGAAGGTCGGCATCAAGCGGATGGTTCAGGTGCGCAACCCGGAGATGATGGTCGAGAGCTGATCCCGCCTAACCCGCCAGCACTCCCGGCGGTACGGCGGCCAGCGCGGCCTGGATGGCGCCGATGAGCGCCGTCGCCGACTCAGCGGTGAGCTCGACGGCGACGCGTGCCTCGGGGCCGAGTGACGGGTTGCGGAAGTCGATGTTGAGGGTGTGCTCGGCCTGTGCCGCGACGGGATGATCGACGTAGACGCTCGCGTCGGTCAGGTCGAACCAGCCCGCCCGGCCCTTGCCGCTTCCCGACAGCGGGATCTGCTCGGTGATGTAAGTGCACATGGCGCTCAGCCCGCCAGGGTGCGGCCGTAGAAGTCGAACACCTTGACCCAGCCATCGGTGGCCGCGGCCTGCCGGTAGTTCGGACGATCGACAGCGAAGAAGCCGTGGCCCGCCTCGTCGTAGCGGTGGAACTCATACTCCTTGCCGTTCTCCTTGAGCGCCGCCTCGAGCTCGTCGACGTGGTCGGGCGAAGGGAACTTGTCCTCGTTGCCGAACAGGCCGAGCAGCGGGCAACCGAGCTGCGGCGTCAGGTGCAGCAAGGGCGTGATGGGGAGCGGGAACTCCTTGGGCGGCGTGCCGGAGACGAACGCGCCGTAGCAATCCACAGCGGCGTCGACCCCCGCCGTGCAGGCGGCCAGGAACGACTGGCGTCCGCCGGAGCAGTAGCCGATCGTGCCGACCTTGCCGTTGGCGCCGGGCAGTGCGCGCAAGTATGCAGCCGCCGCTTTGACGTCGCCGGTGAGCTGCTCATCGGGGACCCCGCCGGCGGCCCGGTTGGCGGCTGCCGCGTCGTCGGAGTCGGCGCCCGGCGCGTCGCGGTAATGCAGGTTGGGCATGACCGCGGCGTAGCCGTTGGCGGCGAAGCGGCGGGTGATCTCTTTGGTTGCTGCATCGAATCCGGGCATGTGGTGGATCACGACGACACCCGGGATCGGGGTCCCGGCGTCGACAACCGGCAGGGCCACGTAGGCCTCGATCTGATCGCCACCGTGGCCCTGGAGCATCTCGGTGCCGGCTTGCAGCGTGACCTTCATCGGCTAGCTCTCCCTCAATGCCCCGGCGACGCGGTGGGTTGCACTCGCGGGGCGCGTGTGATGGACGGGATGGACAGGGCGGCTACGACGACCGCCACGAGGGCGATGGCAGCGCTGACTTGGAATGCCCGGTCGTAGCCCGAAGTTAACGCGGCGCCATGTGAAGTCCCGAGGAGGGTGAGGTGTTGGGTGCGTGCGGTGGCGAGGGTGGCCAGGGCCGCCAGCCCGATGGAGCCGCCGACCTGGCGCGAGGTGTTCAGTAGTCCGGACGCGAGCCCCGCCTGATGCGGCGGCACGCCCGAGGTCGCTGACATCGCCAACGGCGTGAAGGAAAGCCCCACCCCGAAGGTGGTGAAGACGGCACCGCCGAGCAAGCCGTTGGCGTACGTGCTGGTGGCATCCAACTGCCCCATCCAGAGGAAGCCGGCGGCGGTGAAGAGCATGCCGAGCATCAGTACGGGCCGCGCGCCGAAGCGGCTGACGAGCCGCGAGCTCAGCTGGCTGGCGATGATGATCGATCCCGTCATCGGCAGGAAGAGCAAGCCGGTGCGCAGCGGGCCGAAGCCCAGTACCTCCTGCATCCACAGCGACTGGAAGTACCACATCGCGAAGAACACGATTCCGGCCAGCAGCATGACGACGTTGGCGCCGGACAGCGATCGGGAACGGAACAGCGAGAGCGGCATCAGTGGCGATTTCGCGAAGCGCGCCTGGATCAGCAGGAAAACGGCGAGCAGCGCGAGGCCGATGGCGAGCGTGATCAGGGTGCGGGCCGATCCCCACGGATGGGTGTCGGTGCTGACGATGGCGTAGACCACCACCGCGAGTCCGCCGGTTCCGGTGAGCGAGCCGGCGACGTCGAGGCTGTGGGAGGCACCCGGACGCCGGACCTCGTGCAGCAGTACGAAGGCGCCCAGGGCGACGAGCGCGCCGATCGGGACGTTGACGTAAAGCACCCATCGCCACGACAGGTACGTCGTGAGAACGCCTCCCGCGATGGCGCCGAAGGCACCGCCCGCGCCCGCGACAGAACTCCAGATACCGATGGCGCGGGTGCGTTCCCGGGGCTCGGTGAAGGTCGTCGTGATGATGGTGAGCGTCGCGGGGGAGAGCACGGCGCCGCCCAGACCCTGCAGCGCGCGCGCCGCGGTCAGCTCTCCCGAGTTCTGCGCCAGGCCGCCGAGCAGGCTCGCGAGCGAGAAGAGTCCCAGCCCTCCGAGGAAGACCTTCCGCTGGCCGAAGAGGTCGGCCAGCCGGCCACCGAGCAAGAGGAAGCCGGCGAAGGTCAGCACGTATCCGTTGACGACCCATTGCAGTCCGGTGGAGCTGTAGTGCAGATCGCGGCCGATCGCGGGAAGCGCGACGTTCACGATCGAGACGTCGAGCACGACCATGAACTGGCCGAGGCAGACGATGGCCAGGATCAAGCCGTTGGACGCCTTGGGACGCTCCGCCCGCGAGGCCCGGTGGGATGTGGAGTGTTCCGGTCCAGTCGGCCCAGCCTGCTCGGGCTGGGTCAGCTGCCGTTCGCTCACTGGTTGGTCACCAGATCAGGAACGGGCCGTCGGGCAAGGGTCTGCTGCGGGGTCAGCTGCGGGGTCATAAGTGGCGTGTCTTTCGTGAAGAACGGCGTGAAGGCTCTATAGAAGAGCGTGGACGGGAAAGCCAGCAAGCTCATAAACCTTGACCTCGCCGTGGGGCGATCCATTCCCGTCTGGGCGAATTTCCTGCGACCCGCCGAGCGCGCCTTGATGACCAGAGGGGTTGGTGAGCAGCGGTGGACGGGCATTCGTTGGCCGGAAAGCGGGCTCTGATCACGGGAGCAGCCAAGGGTCAAGGCGCTGCAGCGGCGCGCCTTTTCGTGAGGTTGGGCGCCGCCGTCGTGATTGCCGACGTGCTCGACGAGCTGGGGCAGGCGCTCGCTGCCGAGCTGGGTCCGGCCGCGGCCTACTCCCGGCTCGACGTGAGCAGCCCGGCGGACTGGGCACGGGCAGTGGATGCCGCAGCGGCGCGTCTCGGAGGCGTGGACGTGCTCGTCAACAACGCCGGCATCATCCGCGCCGCTCCCCTGGAATCGATGCCGGTCGAGGCCTACAACGAGGTGATCGCCGTCAATCAGGTCGGCTGCTTCCTCGGCATGCAGGCGGTGACGGCGGCGATGCGCGCGTCGGGCGGCGGCTCGATCGTCAACATTTCCTCGGTGGCGGGGCTGAAGGGCGTCCCCGGTGTCATTGGTTACGTCGCGTCGAAGTGGGCGATCCGCGGCATGACCAAGGCGGCCGCGCTCGAGCTCGGCGCGTACGGCATCAGGGTCAATTCGGTGCATCCCGGGACCGTCGACACCGACATGGTCAACGGTCCGGACTTCGCCTCCGTCGACCGCACCGCGTATTTCAGCGGCCTGCCGGTGCCCCGGATCGGCCAGGCGGATGAGGTGGCCGCCCTGGTGGCGTTCCTCGCCTCCGACGCCAGCGGCTACATCACCGGGGGAGAGTTCGTCATCGACGGCGGTGAGCTGGCCGGTAGCCGGCGCCCGCCGACCCAGGAGACGACCCAGGAGACGACCCAGGAGACATAGCCTGGAGGAATGTCGGCAAACGCAGGAAATGGCCCAAGTGTCACGCTCGGCGGCGAGCTCACGGTCGCGCAGCTGGGTTACGGCGCGATGCAGCTCACCGGCAAGGGAATCTGGGGCCCGCCGGCCGACCCCCAGGAGTGCCTGCGCGTGCTGCGCCGCGCGGTGGAACTCGGCGTCACGTTCATCGACACCGCCGACTCCTACGGGCCTTACGTCAGCGAGGAGCTCATCGCCGAGGCGCTGCACCCCTATCCCGACGACCTCGTCCTTGCGACCAAGGGCGGCCTGCTGCGTACCGGCCCCAACGTCTGGTCGCCGTGCGGGCGTCCGGACTATCTGCGCCAGGAGGTCGAGCTCAGCCTGCGGCGGCTCAAGCTCGAACGCATCGACCTCTACCAGCTGCACCGCATCGATCCGCAGGTACCGGTCGAGGACTCGCTGGGCGAGCTGGTCACCATGCGGGACGAGGGAAAGATCCGCCTGATCGGCGTCTCCGAGGTCGACGTCGCCGAGCTCGAGCAGTGCCGCCGCATCGCCCCGGTGGTCTCCGTGCAGAACCGCTACAACCTGGCGTTCCGTGGCCACGAGGACGTCCTGGACTACTGCGAAGCAGCAGGGATCGCCTTCATCCCGTGGGCTCCGATGGCGTCCGGCGGCCTGGCCAAGCCTGGGGGAGCGCTCGACAGCGCCTCGAAGCGGCACGGGGTGTCTGCAGCGCAGCTCGCGCTTGCCTGGGTGTTGCGACGCTCCCCTGTCATGCTCCCGATCCCAGGCACCAGCACGGTCGCGCATCTGGAGGAGAACATGAAGGCTGCGGCGGTGGAACTGTCCGACGCGGAGTTCGGCGACCTCGAGCAGGCAGCCTGAGAGACGGCGCGTCAGATGTGATTCGTGCAGCGCGTTCTCAGTAATTGCGCCTAGGCTCGGGCGGCATTGCGGCTTTTGAGGACCGCTGGAGCCTCCAGCGACTGCTCCCTGCTGATGGGCCACTCATCCGCCGTCTCGGCGCGAACATGAAGAGGGAAGAACCGTGCGCTTTTCCGCATTCACCCGGCGCGGCCGGGCGGCCGTCGCGATCGCGGCCGCGCTGCTGCTGGCTCTGAGCGCATGCAGCAGTTCGAGCTCGCCGGGCAAGAAGACCTCACCGACCAGCGCCCCCAGCGGGACCGCCCTCTTCCCGACGGTGAAGGGCAGCTACGGCGTCAAGCCCACCCTCACGTTCGCCAACGCCAATCCGAGCAAGAGCCTTCAGGTCAAGGTGCTTTCCGAGGGCACTGGCCCCGTCGTGACGAAGGGGCAACTCCTGATCGCCGACTACCTCGGGCAGATCTGGCGCGGCAAGGTCTTCGACAACTCCTATGACCGTAAGGAGCCGATCGCGACACCGATCGGTCTCGGCGCGGTGATCAAGGGCTGGGACGACGGCCTGGTCGGCAAGAAGGTCGGGAGCCGGGTGCTCCTGGTGATCCCGCCTGCGGACGGCTACGGCTCGGCCGGTAGTTCGGGCGCCGGAATCAAGGGCACCGACACCCTCGCGTTTGTGATCGACCTCGTGTCGACCTACTCCAAGACCGACATCGGGGACACCAAGGCGGTCCCGCAGACGGTGTCGACGGCCCCCGTTACCGTGACCGGCGCGCTCGGAGCGGAGCCCAAGGTCACCGTTGCCAAGGGCGCTGCGCTGCCGACGGCCGCGAAGACGGTTGTGCTGGCCAAATCGACCGGTGCGCCGACGAAGGCCGGCTTCGTCGTCCTGCAGTACGAGGCCGAGTACTACAACAACACTCTCGCCGACTCCACGTTCCAGCGCGGGCAGCCGCAGGCGACGGCAGTGGGCGTTTCCGGTCAGGCCAACCCGTTCGATGGCGTCATCGGGGTGCCGATCGGCAGCCGCGTCCTGATCACCACCCCGGTGCAGGACACGGAGGGCAGCACAACGGGCGTCGCCATCGTGGCCGACATCATTGCCCAGAGTGGCCCGGCCAAGCCCTGAGTGGTCGTCCCAAGATGCCAGTTCGCCACGGAGAGTGACGAATTGGCTGCGGAAACGTTCAACCTGAGAGGTTCGGGGCGTTTTCCACAGCGACGTCGTTACAGAAAGTCAGCATTCGGGTTACGCCGTAACGACCCGCGACTTATAGTGAGTGGGCCGGGCCGACGGAGGGTACTTGGCGGAATCCCCGTCGAGCCCGGCTCACATACAGCTAACGCTGGTTACGCCTTGTAAGCAAGTTCGCAAGGCATAACTTTCTGCGGATCTGGGGCCTCGGGCGGTCCCCGTCCGCCAAGTCGATAGACCGCCCGAAGCTGATCGTTGAACGCCGCGGCCGAGCCGTTTGTGATGTTGAAACGCCGGAATCACGCGTTCGGGTGACGCATCGCACCCTTGCGGATGCTGTGTGCCGGGCCCGGCACACAGTCAGGACGCGAGGGCGAAGCGCTGCTTCGGTACCGCCGCAGACCCGGCGCGCCCGGCGACCACGGCGATAGAAAGCCGCAGCTCACGCGGCATGAGCAGGCGGGCGCCCGGCAGGTCGAGGTGGATGCGGGCAGCACGCGGGTCGATCGTGCCGTCGGCCCGCAGGGTCACCGTGCCGTCGCCGTTGTCCCGCACCCGTGCGTCAAGTGAAAGCGCGACGCCGACGCCGCCGATCTCGAGGTTGCCGTGTACCTCGAATCCCGACCCGCTCCAGCGCACCGCGGTGCTCGCGTAGTGGGCAAGTGGGTGCTGGGCCGCCCGGAACGGGTCGGCCGTGCGGAGCAGCTCGTCCCAGATGGGGTTGCCAGTGGTCACGGTCCGCACATCGACACAGACGCCGACCCGCGAACCGTCCGGGTCATCAGCGAGGTGCAGACCGCCGCGGACTGCTCCGAACTGGGCGCGCACCGTCGGGGCAATACGCGAGGCCCGCCCGCTGAACGAGACCCGCGAAGGCCCGGTCCGCACGCTCCAGTCGCCGGCAAGCGGCAAGAGGGCGTCAGGCCCTCTGAGGTCCTTCTCCTGGGTGCGTAGCGCGTTCGCCATGCCGCTCATGATGTGACGCCGCTCTCGTTCCTGTGCGAAGAAGTCAGGTTTTGGACACCGATGGCTCAGTGCCGCGCGCAATGCCGCCGGCCCAGGGCGGTGAGTGCACCACCTCGGGCGGGTCGCGGCGATAGCCTGCAGCGGATGCCCAGGGGTCCGGACGAGCTGACCATCGACGAGCTGGCTCGCAAGGTCGGGATGACAGTTCGCAATGTGCGCGCTTACGCGGGCCGTGGCCTGCTCGCGCCGCCGCGGCTGGCGGGGCGCACCGGCTACTACGGCGCCGAGCACGTCGAGCAGCTCAGCCTGGTGCGTGACCTGCTGGCTGAGGGTCTGACGCTTGCTGCCGTCGAGCGCGTCCTGGCGGCGGAGTCCCGGCAGACGGCCACCCTTGCCCTGGCGATGCTGCGCACCGTTCGTGATCCGTGGCGACCCGAAGCCGAGGAGGAGATCGACGCGACGGCGCTGGCGGCCCGCGCCGGAGTCCCACCCGACCCGCGCCTCGTCGAGCAGCTGGCGGCGGGCGGCATCGTCAGGGTGCTGCCCACCGGCCGGCTGCAGCTGCTGCAGCCGGATCTGATCGAGGCGGGCCAGCAGGTCATCGCGCTCGGCGTCCCGGCGGCTGCCGTCATGGCGGCTCAGCCGCTCATCTCCGAACACGCCAAGGCCGTCGCCAACATCTTCGTCGACCTGATCGCCACCACCGTGTGGCGCGATTTCGTCGAGCGCGGCATGCCCGAGGCCGAGTGGGAGCACATGCGCGAGGTGGTGGCGGCACTGGTGCCGATCGCCGGGCAAGCCCTGCTCGCGACCTTCCGGGCGGCCATGCGCGACCGGGTCGACGAGATCGTCCCGACCGTGTTCCCGCAAGTGGTGCCGCCAAACGAGTGATACGCCACCCTTGACGTGACATCAACGATGTCACATTCTCGATGCATGACAGTTATCGACTCGCCCCGGGAGCGGGTGGGCCGCGAAGAGCTAGCCGCCCGCCTGATTCGCTCCTCGCAGAAGGCGAGCTACGACCCTCTCGTCGAGGTCGACTGGGAAGCTGCCCTCGAACCCGACTCTCCGAGCGTCCCCTGGCACCGCAGCTCGCTTTACGGCACCCCGATGTGGGACGCGATGAGCGAGCGCCAGCGCGCCGATCTCACCCGCCACGAAGCGTCCAGCATCTCCAGCGTCGGCATCTGGTTCGAGCTGATCCTGATCTCGATGCTGACCCGCCACGTCTACGAGCAGGATCCGCAGACCCAGCACGTGCAGTACGCCCTGACCGAGATCGCCGACGAGTGCCGCCATTCGGTCATGTTCGGCAAGATGTCGGACAAGCTCGGCTGCCCGGCCTATGGCCCCGGCCGCAAGGGCAAGGCGCTGGGCAAGTTCTTCCGCGCCACGGCCACCCCGTCGGAAATCTTCGCCGGCGCGCTCTTTGTCGAGGAGGTGCTCGACGAGCTGCAGCGCGAGGCCGTGAAGGACGAGGAGGTGCAGCCGCTGGTGCGTGACGTCATGCGTATCCACGTCATCGAGGAAGCCCGGCACATGCGCTACGCCGCCGAGGAACTCGGACGCCAGTGGGAGAACGTCCACGGGCTGCGCCGTTTCGTCAGCTCCATCCGGATCGCCATCGCGTGCGTGACGGCCTCCGAGCGGCTGGTGCACCCGCGGGCGTACGGCGCGGTGGGGCTCGACATCGACGAAGCCAAGGCGGCCGCCAAGGCGAACCCGAAGTGGCGCGCCACCAAGGCGTGGGCGGCCCGCAAGGTCATGGCCGACTTCGAGGAGCTCGGGCTGCTCGACGTGGCTCCGGCCCGGTGGATCTATCAGCGGGCGGGCCTCTGGTCGCCGACCTGAGGGCTGCTATTGCGGTGGCGTCGGGAGAACGATGTCGCTGGGCGCGGCTGCCGTGCTCGTGACCGTCGCGGGACTCGATGAGGCGATGACCAGCCCGACGTTCGAACCCTCAGGCATGGTCGCATCCACCCGTGGCATCGTGAAGGAGACGGCCTGGTTCCCCGTTGCCGTCGCGGACGTCGAGGTGACGACGGAGCAGGTGCCGCCGAGGGTCGAGACGACCAGGCTGATCTGAAGCTGGACGGTGCCCGGCGCCTCGATGTGCAGCAGGCCAGGAATCGCACCGTGCAAAGGGATCGGCGCCGGCGCGGGGGACTGCCAGCGGTTCGACAGCCCCGCCGAGCAGCCATCGCCCAGCGACGGCCCGACGCTCTGATGCGTCTGGACCGCGACCCCGGCGTCCGGCTGCAGCAAATCCCCGCCTGACAGGTACAGCGTCCACGTCGTCGCCTGCGGGCTGCCGCGCGTCGTCGGAAGCTGTCCGAGCGCCGTCTTCGGCTGTCCGCGTGGGACGTAGGCAGGACCCTTGGAGGGCCCGGAACCGGCATCCGGGGTCTGCCCCTGCACCGCGCCCAGGCCGGGGAGAGCGCCCTGGGTCTGGGGCGGGGAGTAGACGTAGCGGGAGTGGGCCGGACGACCTGTGGGATCCGCAGCGAGCGAGGGCACCTTGCTCGCGACCGCGGAGCTGGTTCCACCGCTGTGGAGCATCATGCTGCCGACCCCGACGCCGCCGAGCGCCACCACCGCCGCGCTGGCGGCGGCAATCAGTGGAGTCGGCATGAGAGGTCCAACGAACTAGGTGTGACGTGCGTTACGGGTTTCTCTGCCCCCGACAAAAGCGACTAATCGCCCGAAGCGACGGACCTGGGAAAACAAGTTGCCGTCCGACCGGGTGACTTCTGCAACCCGCCATACAAAGGGCGTCACTTTCCCGGTAGAAAGCTGGTTCTAGGGTTCGTCAGGAGGCCTTACGGAGGTTCCTCCGGGGCTAAGCAGGGAGAGCACTTTTCATGGATGCCACGACCTACGTCAGCACCGAGTTGGTCCTGGACCTCCTGATGCCCGGTGACGCTCCCGTTCCCGTCACGGCCCGCTTCGGATTCCACATCGAGGACCCCTTCGCGATCACCCTGAACTTCCTCGTCGAGGGCGGCGAGTGGGTCACCTGGACCTTCGCCCGCAGCCTCCTGGAGGAGGGCCTCAACGCCCCGGCCGGCGATGGTGACGTTCAGCTGTGGCCCGGGGAGCGCGATGGCGCCGCGGTCCTCTACCTGCGTACCAGCAGCCCCCACGGCTCGGCCACCTTCGTCCTCCCGCTGGCGGGCACCACCGAATTCCTGCTCCGCACCTACGCCCGCATCCCGCTCGGCCGCGAGCCCGAGTTCCTCGACCTCGACGGCGAGCTGGCGCTCCTGATGGGCGAGCACGACGGCTGACCCCGGCTGGGGCAATCTAGTGGTGTGAACGACTCTCCGGCCGGCAATCCGGCAGAGGCCCTGCGCCGCATCGGCTACCTGCTCGAACGGGCCCACGAGCCCACCTACCGCGTCCGCGCGTTCCGGCGGGCCGCCGCGACAGTGGATGGGTTGAGCGCCGACGAGCTGCAGTCGCGCTCGAAGGCCGGCACCCTCACCGAGCTCGCCGGAATCGGCGACGTCATCGCCCGCACCATCGAGGAGGCGCTGGCCGGCGAGGTTCCGGTGTATCAGCGGCGGCTCGAGGCCACGGCGGGGACGCCCGTCGCCGAGGGAGGCGCCAAGCTGCGGGCGGCGCTGAAGGGTGATCTGCACACCCACAGCGACTGGTCCGACGGAGGCTCCCCGATCGAGGAGATGGCCCGCGCCGGTGCCGCGCTCGGCCACGAATACATGGTGCTCACCGACCATTCGCCCCGCTTGAAGGTCGCCAACGGGCTTTCCGCCGAGCGGCTGCGGCAGCAGCTCGAGGTCGTCGCCAGGGTGAACGAGGAGCTGGCGCCCTTCCGGCTGCTGACCGGCATCGAGGTCGACATCCTCGAGGACGGCAGCCTCGATCAGGACCCTGAGCTGCTGGCCGAGCTCGACATCGTGGTCGCCTCCGTGCACTCCAAGCTGCGCATGCCGAGCGATCACATGACGCCGCGGATGGTGCGCGCGATCGCCAACCCTCATGTCGACGTGCTCGGGCACTGCACCGGGCGCATCGTGGTCGGCAAGGGGCGTCCGGAGTCAGAGTTCGACGCCGAGATCGTGTTCGCGGCCTGCGAGCGGTTCGGGGTGGCGGTCGAGGTCAACTCCCGGCCGGAGCGGCTCGACCCTCCGAAGCGGCTGCTGCGCCTGGCGGTTGAGGCCGGCTGCAACGTCAGCATCGATACCGACGCGCACGCTCCGGGCCAGCTCGATTGGCAGCCTTACGGGTGCGAGCGGGCCGCCGCGTGCGCTGTGCCGGTCGAGACGATCGTCAACACCTGGGCCGCCGACGATCTGCTGTCCTGGGCCGGACGTCAGCGCGGCTAGTTGCCCGAGAAGTTGCGGGGAGCGCGGTAGCCCGGACCGCGCTCCGGCGGTCCGGTGCGTGAGGTCCAGCGCCACTGGGCCGAGATCCGTCCGGTGTGCAGGCCCGGCACGGGAGGTACTCCGTGCAGCCAGTCGGCCTGGGCCCGTCCGCCGAGGACGAACAGATCCCCGTCCGCCGGCAGCAGATCGATCATGCCCGGCTGATCGCCGCGGATCCGGGGTCTGGATCCGGCGGCGCTCGCCAGTGGAGTCAGCTGCCACGGACGCCGGCTGCCGAAGGTGAGGATCGCGACGAGCGTCTGCGACGTGTAGCGCAGATCGCGGTCGCGGTGGGCACCGAGCGCGTCGCGTCCATCCCGGTAGTACGCGAGGGCGGGCCCCATGAAGTCGACCCCGTAGGTCGAGCGGAGCAGGAGCGTCGCTTCCTTCAGCACCGGGTGGGCGGCGGGGGTCACGCTCGTACCCAGCCGGGGCTCGGTGACGTAATGGTCGTAGCGCCACAGCCTGGCCTGGGTCCACGGCAGTGTGGACGCCAGCTCCCGGTACGCCCCGCCCTCGTCGCTGCGCCAGCCGCGCCACACGTCAACCCAGCTGCGGGCGTCGAGCCACTGCCGCACGGGTGCGGGGTTGTCAGCAGCGCTCGCCGGCTCTTCAGTCGTCTCGCTCACCTGCGTCTTCCTCTTCACCCTTTTGGCGGGCAGCCAACTCGGTGGCCAGCTCGTCCCCTTCGCCCTGATCGTCCGGAATTATCCCGCCGCCGATGCCTGCCTGGTCAGCCGGGTCCTGTGGGGTCATGCCTTGCTCGCCGGTATCGCTCATGAAGCGTCTCTGCCCAGCTGACCTGCAGTGATGCGCGCAACGGGCGTCATAGAAAAAGCATAGGAAATTCGGGGTTCAGGCGGCCGTTAGGCCATCCGATGCAACAGGGGTGCCCCTGCAAAGGGGTCGCACCGGGGATAAGCCGAATCCTGCCCGCCCCCGATGCGCCTCGACCTTAACCCCGGGCAGGGGCGGTGGATCCACATCCGGAAGCGGTCGCTCAGCCAGGGCGCCGAGAGCGACCGGCTGATCCCCGCAGGCGTCCCGGAGGCCCTCATGTCCGTCGCCGTCCTCAGGCGCGCAACCGCGCCGAAGCGGAATCCTTTGTCCCGGCTCGGCCTGCTCCTGATCGCGCTCTTCGCGGCTGTACTCGCGCTGTCGAGCTGCACCGCTGGATCGGGTAGCGCCGTCAACCCGATCAACCCGGCGAACCACCCGACCACCATCATGGGCTACACGAACGGCCAGCTGCCTTCGTCGCAGCTGTACGTCGTGAACAGCAACTGCACCCTCTACCGGCCCACCGTCGGCAGCTTCGAGGGCATGGTCGCCGCTGCCCGTCGCGACGGCGTCTACCTCTCGGCCGCCGAGTGCTACCGCAACTACGCGGGGCAGGTCTACGAGCGCAACTACTGGTGCGGCATCGGCATCTGCGGCAACGCCGCGATCCCCGGCACCAGCAACCACGGGTGGGGCAAGGCCGTCGACCTGCGTGACCAGAACGGCAGCCTGAGCTTCAACTCGATCGGCTACCGCTGGCTGGTCGCTCACGCCGGCGAGTGGGGCTGGAACCACCCCGGCGCCCTCAATGAGGCGTGGCACTGGGAGTGGGTCGGCGACGGCGGCACCATGCACGGCTACGGCGTCCGCGTCGACCTCATGACCTGGGCCTGATACCACCCGCACAGTTCAACATCACTGAGCAACGCACCGGTTCTGGCCCGCGGGGGTCAGGACCGGTGCGTTTCCATGTTGGGCGGACGGCCGGTCGCTTCCGGTCAGCCGCTGACCGGAGCCGCGTCCTCCTCGATCGCGGGTTCGGTGGCTGCCCGGCCACTGTCGAACCCGTACTTGTCGATGGCCTCCTTGACGATCTCGGCGCGGACCTGGCCGGTGTGGACCAGCTGCTCGAGTGCCGCGATCGCGATCGATGGAGCGTCGACCCGAAACCAGCGCCGCAGCGCCGCCCTGGTGTCAGAGCGGCCGTAGCCGTCGGTGCCCAAGGAGCTCCACGGACCGGGAACCCAGCGCGAGATCAGGTCGGGAACCGCGCGCTGGAAGTCGCTGACCGCCACGATCGGGACGCCCGGCGCGAGGGTCGAGCTGACGTACGGCACGTGGGCCGGCTCGTCCGGGTGGATCAGGTTGTGCTGCTCGCAGGCGATGCCGTCGCGATGCAGCTCGTTCCACGACGTGGCCGACCACAGATCGGCCGCCACGCCCCAGTCCTCGGCGAGCAACTCCTGCGCGCGCTGCGCGGCGAGCATGGCTGTGCCGCTCGCCAGCACGTTGACCGCCGGGCGGGCTGATCCGTCAGCTGCGGGCGCGGTGCGGAACCGGTAGAGCCCGCGCAGCAGGCCCTCGACGTCCACTCCCTCAGGCTCGGCGGGCTGCGGGAACGGCTCGTTGTAGAGCGTCAGGTAGTAGAAGACGGCTTCGTCGCGCTCGCCGTACATCCGGTCGAGAGCGTCGCGCATGATGTGGCGCAGTTCGTACGCGAAGGCCGGGTCATACGCGACGCACGCCGGGTTGGACGCCGCCAGCAGGAGCGAGTGGCCGTCCTGGTGCTGCAGCCCCTCGCCGTTCAGCGTGGTGCGGCCGGCGGTGGCGCCGAGCAGGAAGCCGCGGCCCAGCTGGTCGCCGAAGGCCCACATCTGGTCGCCCGTGCGCTGGAAGCCGAACATCGAGTAGAAGACGTAGACGGGGATCATCGGCACGCCGTGGGTGGCGTACGCGGTGCCTGCGGCGATCACGCTGGCCATCGCGCCGGCCTCGCTGATGCCCTCGTGCAGGATGACGCCGGTCTTGGACTCCTGGTAGGAGAGCAGGAGCTCACGGTCGACGGCCTCATACCGCTGGCCGTAGGGCGAGTAGATCTTGGCCGTGGGGAAGAGCGAGTCCATCCCGAACGTGCGGGCCTCGTCGGGGATGATCGGCACGAAGCGCTTGCCCAGCTCCGGGTCCTTCATCAGCTCTTTCAGCAGGCGTACGAACGCCATGGTGGTGGCGACGAGTTGCTTGCCGGAGCCGCCCTTAAGGACGTCGAACGTCTTCTCTGGCGGCTGCTTCAGCGGCTTGGAGCGCACCACCCGGCTGGGGAGCGAGCCGCCGAGCGCGGCCCGCCGCTCGCGCATGTACTCGATCTCGTCGGAGTCCGGCCCCGGGTGGTAGTAGGGCGGGATGTCGCCCTCGAGGTCGACGTCGCGGATCGGCAGGTAGAGCCGGTCGCGGAAGTCCTTCAGCTCGGCCTTGGTCAGCTTCTTCATCTGATGCGTGGCGTTACGCGCCTCGAAGTCGGCGCCGAGGGTCCAGCCCTTGATGGTGTGGGCGAGGATGACCGTCGGCTGGCCCTCGTGCGTGGTCGCGGCCTTGTAGGCGGCGTAGAGCTTGCGGTAGTCGTGGCCACCACGCGACAGGCGGCGCAGGTCGTCGTCGGACAGGCTCTTGACCATCCGGCGAAGGCGCGGGTCGCCGCCGAAGAAGTGCTCGCGGATGTACTCGCCGGTCGAGGTGCTGTAGGTCTGGAACTGCCCGTCCGGCGTGGTGTTCATCTGGTTGAGCAGGACGCCGTCGACGTCCTGGGCGAGCAGCGGGTCCCAGTCACGACCCCAGACGACCTTGATGACGTTCCAGCCGGCACCGAGGAAGTAGGACTCCAGCTCCTGCATGATCTTGCCGTTGCCGCGGACCGGGCCGTCGAGGCGCTGCAGGTTGCAGTTGACGACGAAGATCAGGTTGTCGAGCTCCTCGCGGGCCGCGACCCCGATGGCGCCGAGGGCTTCCGGCTCGTCCATCTCGCCGTCGCCGAGGAAGGCCCACACCCGGCTGCGGCTGGTGTCACGCAGCTCCCGGTTGAGCAGGTAGCGGTTGAAGCGGGCCTGGTAGATCGCATTGATCGGGCCCAGACCCATCGAGACGGTCGGGAATTCCCAGAAGTTCGGCATCAGCCGCGGATGGGGATACGACGGGATCCCGCGGGCACTGATCTCCTGGCGGAAACCATCGAGCTGACGCTCGGTCAGCCGGCCCTCGAGGTAGGCGCGGGCGTAGATACCGGGGGAGGCGTGGCCCTGGAAGAAGACCTGATCGCCGCTCTCGCCGTGGTCCTTGCCGCGGAAGAAGTGGTTGAAGCCGACCTCATACAGGCTCGCGGCGCTGGCGTAGGTCGCGATGTGGCCGCCGACGCCGAGCCCCTCGCGGTTGGCCCGGCTGACCATGATCGCCGCGTTCCAGCGGACGTAGGCGCGGATGCGTCGTTCCACGTGCTCGTCGCCCGGGAACCAGGGCTCGCGCTCCGGCGTGATGGTGTTGATGTAGTCGGTGCTGCGCAGGGCGGGGACGCCGATCGACGCCTCGCGGGCGCGCTCGAGCAGTTTCAGCAGCAGGAAGCGGGCACGGCCGCGACCCTCGCCGTCGATGACAGCGTCGAGACTCTCGATCCACTCACGGGTCTCGCCGGGATCGATGTCGGGAAGCTGGCTCGGCAGCCCGTCGGTGATGACGGAGTAACGACTGGATCGGCCGTCTTGTGGGGGCACGGGCATCCTCGACCTTCACTCGCTCGGCTCTTCCTACCGACTTGTCCCATGCTGCCACCCATCCTCCGATGGCGGCGGCCAGGGCAAGATCAGGAACGGTTGGTTCGCTGAAGGCGCGAGAATTCACCTGCAGGTAACGCAGCCCGGAGAGGTTCAGACATGCACAGCGCCGAGCTCACCATCCACACCGGGGAGCGCGAGGCCATCGTCGACCTCACCGGTGACGCGGCCGACTTCGTCGGCGAACTGGGGGATGGATTGCTGACGGTCTTCGTCCCGCATGCCACCGCCGGGCTGGCGATCCTGGAACTCGGCTCGGGCAGCGACTCCGACCTGCTGGAAGTGCTGGCCCAGCTGCTGCCCGTTGGCGCCCGCTACCGCCATGCTCATGGCTCGCCGGGGCACGGCCGCTCCCACGTGATGCCGGCGTTTCTCGCCCCGTCCGTGGTGGTGCCGGTGCTGGGCGGCCGTCTCACCCTCGGCACCTGGCAGTCGCTGGCCCTCGTCGACCTCAACGTGGACAACCCCTCGCGGACCGTCCGGCTGTCCTTCCTGGAGGGTTGACGGGCGCGGCGCGCCTCAGAAGAGGATCATCGAGCGCACATTCTCGGCCGTTCGGCTTGCACTCTGACTGTGGCTCGGGTGGACTACCGGTCAGCAGTCGTGGATCACGTGGCCGACCGGCCGTTGAAAACGCTTGCGAGTGAGGAGTGAACGTTGAGTCCGACCGCGGCCAACGCGGGGGGCCGCCCCGGGTCAGCCGGTGGCGCCCAGGCTCGTGCGGCTCGGCTGGGTGTGAGCTCAGGCAGCCTCGTGCAGTCCCTGAACGAAGACGACGATGTGGCGACCGACCTGCTGGACGAGGTCGCTGCGCTCTGCGGCACCGATCTCGTGCCGGAAGACTCCGATGACGTCGTCGACGTGGTCCTGCTCTGGTGGCGGGAGGACGACGGCGATCTGGTCGACGCTCTCGTCGACGCGCGGCGCCAGCTCTCCGATGACGGGGTGCTGTGGCTCCTGACCCCCAAGGCCGGACGCGACGGGCACGTCGAGCCCAGCGACGTCCTGGAGGCGGTTCCGACCGCGGGGCTGGTGCAGACCAGCACCACGAGCGTCGCATCGGAATGGACCGGCATCCGGCTGGCGGGCCGCCGGGGACAGGCCAAGACCCGCTAGTTGCGCTAGTGCCGGGTGAGGCGACCGAGCGCGCCGCCGGCACTCGCCAGGCCCTTCGCCGCGACGCGAAGCGCCGGGCCGCCAGGGATGCCGGGCACGGTCTCGACGATAGGTGCGAGCCCTAGCAAGCCGGGCAGTCCATGCACCTTCAGCCGCCTCGTCACGACCGCCTTCAACGGGTTGATGCGTCCGGCCGAGGCTTCGAGCAGCATGGCGGCCGGAGCGTGGACGCGTACCGGCAATTTTCCTGCGAAATCAGGACTTCCGACGTCTTGGCGTGAGCCCTCGCCCCACCGGCCGATGCGCCAGCCTTCGCTGCCCGAGTGGAACGCCCAGGACCCGACCTCGCTGCCGATCCCGGCAGTGCTGGCGATGCCGACACGAGCGGCGAGCGCGCCGGCGGCATCGGTGAGCGCGGCCAGGCCACCGTCGAGCAGGCTCGGACCCGGGGCAGGGCCGCCGAGCGCATGCAGATCCAGTCCGTGCACGGCCAGCTCGTAGATCTGAGCATGCAGGATTGTCAGGGTCGGTAGCGGGCCCACGGTCGACACCACCGGCACCTGATCGAGCTCGTGCGGTTCGTCCCCTTCGAGATAGTCGGCGGCCTGCTTGCGGGCCAGCCGCAGGGCTGACATCACGTCGTCCCGGCTGGCCTGGCGATGCGTCGTGATGACTCCGGAGTTGACGTCGTCAGGATCGGGCGGGGGGCCGGGCGGCGTGCCGCGCAGCACCTCGCGGGCCGCCGCGAGCACCCCGTTCACCGGCTGGTGCTCGGGCCAGGCGCCGAGGTGAACGCAGATCTCGTGAGCCCGCCATCCCGGGAGCCGGCTCCTGGCGGTCATGTCGACACCGTCGGCAACGCGCAGGAAATCGTCCCACGCCCGCACGACGCGGTCGCGGATCGCGGCGCGCCCGTAGGCGATCGCGCCGAGCTCCACGAACCCCTCCAGCGGTGGCATGCTCTTGGGCTTACCACGCGGACACCTGGGCATGCTGATCGCAATCGACGGGAGGTTCACCGTGAGCATCGAGATTGGCGAGCCAGCACCGGATTTCACGCTGAAGGATCAGCACAACGGCGAGGTCAACCTCGCGTCGTTCCGGGGCCGGCAGGCGGTGGTGCTGATCTTCTATCCCGCCACGTTCACCGGGGTTTGCCAGGGCGAGCTGGCGGCCGTTCAGGAGGACCTGGCGACACTGCAGAACGACGGCGTCCAGGTGATGGCGATCTCCGTCGATTCGCCGTTCGCCCACAAGGTCTGGGCCGAGCAGCAGGGTTTCAGCTTCCCGATCCTTTCCGACTTCTGGCCTCACGGAGCAGTCGCGGAGGCGTACGGGGTCTTCAACGATGTCGTCGGTCGGGCGGTGCGCGGGACCTTCGTGATCGACCGCGAGGGTGTCGTGCGCTGGAAGGTCGTCAACGCGATCCCTGACGCACGAGAGCACGCGGAGTACGCCAAGGCGCTGGCGGAGCTGTAGGCACCGGACATGGCGTGTAGGCGATGCGGTGCGCGGCAGGACGATCCCGCCCGTGGCCCGAGTCCGTGGAGGCGCGGGGTGTTCGGCGGCGAGCAGGTACTGGTCTGCCCCGATTGCCAGCGCAAGTCCGGGTGGCAGGAAGGTTTCGACCGCTGCCCCGAATGCGACGGGCTGCGGCTGTCGAAGGCGCTCGGCGTCGTGCGCTGCTCGGCGTGCGGGTGGTCCGGCGAGCTGCCGGTGGTCGCGGGATCGCCGGCCGGGCCGGCGGACCTTGCAGGCGACGACGCGCTGGCGTCGCAGGTGAAGGCTGCGCTCGATCGAGTGCTGCGCGCCCCGGAGGCTGACCAGTAGGCTCGCTCCGCGCGGGCGTGTAGCTCAGCGGGAGAGCACTCGCCTTACAAGCGAGGGGTCGCAGGTTCGACACCTGCCACGCCCACCGTGCGGCCGAGGGCAGTACTTACGGTCAAAATGTGACATGTTCCACCGTCACTTACGGCAGGAACGTCCGTTGCTCAGGCTATGAAACGGTCCCCAGCCGTGGGTTTCGCCCTGTTGACGGTCGCCGCCGTCGCCGCGTGCTCGCCGACGAAGGTTCCACCCATCACCCCGCACACCATCGCCATGAACAAGGTGTTCGAGCGCGGCTGGCCCGCCAGCGAAAACGCTTGCCTGTTCACGTTGTGGGATCGCGAATCGGGCTGGAACGTCTACGCGACGAACCCCGTTTCAGGCGCGTACGGCATCCCGCAGGCGCTGCCCGCAAGCAAGATGGCGGCCGCCGGACCTGACTGGGCCACCGATGCGTCGACGCAGATTGCCTGGGGCGAGGACTACATCAAGTCCAACTACGGCTCGCCCTGCGCTGCCCTCGCCCACTCCAACGCGTTCGGCTGGTACTAGTTCCGCCGGTTTCGCCATTCCTGATACGCCCACCCCTCCGTCGCGGTAGAACCCCACTCACATGCGATCGACATCCGATCTCCATGGATGCCCGGGGTGGTCAACTTGCGCCGAACTCTGCTCGTAGCGTCATCGGCTTGCGCAATAACGGTCGGTGCGTGGTGCGCCCCGATGGCGTCAGGTGCCGCCGCGGCGACGGCCGTGAAATGCGGGCAGGTGGTCACCAGCAGCATCCGATTGGCCAACAACCTCGTCAACTGCCCGGGTAACGGTCTGGTGATCGGCGCCAACAACATCACCGTCGACCTCGGCGGTCACTCGATCACCGGGACCAACGCCAAAGGCGGCGAAGGCGTCGCCGATGACGGCCACGCCGGCGTCCACATCCAGAACGGCACGATCGCGCGGTTCTTTTCTCACGGCGTGGGCTTGCGGAAGGCGCCCCACAGCACGGTGTCGAACCTGACCATCCGAGCGATCGGTGCTGGTGGCGCTGATCCCGACACTTCGGCGGGCGTCCTGGTCCAGGACTCGTCGTTCACCTCCGTCCTGAAGAGCACGGTGTCCAACGACGTGAAGGCTTTCCAGTCCGACGGGGTGGACGTGTTGACGTCGCCCAGCAGCACGATCCAGGGCAACACGCTCGCCAGAAACAACTGGGACGGCATGGTCGTCCTGTTCTCACCCGATACTCAGGTCATCGCCAATGCCTTCCAGGGCAACAAGAATCAGGGCCTGGAGCTGAACGGGTCGTCTGATCGCAGCGTCGTGCGTGGCAACTTCGCCGCCAACAATGCCAGCAACGGGCTGACGGTCGGAGCGTCCTCCGGCGTCCGGATCGAGAACAATTTCCTGCAGGGCAACCCGGAGAGCGGACTGTTCATGTTCGATCTGCATGGCGCTCGGATCAGCAACAACCAGGCCGGTTTCAACGGCGCCGGGATCGACCTCGAGGGTGGTCAGTTCGGATCCACCAACAACGTGCTGTCGAACAATGCAACGAACCGCAATACGTTCGTCGGTCTCATCGTGGAAAACGCCGCGAACAACAACGTGCTGACGGCAAACACCGCTGACAGCAACCAGGGCCCGCCAGGACAGGGCGGTGGCATCATCGTCGCCTCCGCCAACGGCAACACGTTGCGCAGCAACGTCGCGGTCGGGAATCTCGATGTCGGGATCGGGGTGTTCGCAGGCGATCCCGGGGATACGAAGCGCAACGTGCTGACGGGCAACTTCGCGACCGGCAACCACGCGCACGGAATCGATGCGCTGGCCGGAACGATCGACGGTGGCGGCAACGTCGCTCATGACAACACGCCGCTGCCGAACTGCCTGGGAGTCGTGTGTAGCTAGCGTCAGAACTCCCGTCGGAAGCGGGGGGCTAGCGTCGCGAGTGTGCTGACTTCCCCGCGTTTGCGGCGCGTCTCCGCCGTCCCCGCCATCGCCGGCGTCCTGGCGATCGCCGCTTGCGGGCAATCGACGACCGGCGCGGCCCAAGCACCCTCGCCCGCAGCGACCACCGCCGCGTCGCCGGCTCCCTCGGGTGCGCTTCAGGACAAGCTTGCCTCGATCTCCAAGCAGGCCATGGCGCAGGACGGGATCAAGGCGCTCATCGTGCGCGTGACGACGGGCGGCAAGAACACCTACACCGCCGCGATGGGCGAGTCGATGACCGGCCTTCCCGCGACGACGGACATGAAGGTGCGCAACGGTTTCGTCGCCTACATGTATGAGACGACGATGCTCATGGAGTTCGTCGACCAGCACAAGATCAGCCTCGACGACAAGCTCTCGAAATACTTGCCGGACCTGCCGCGAGCGAACGACATCACCATCAAGATGCTCGCCAATTCCACTACGGGCTATGCCGATTTCGTCTACCAGTCAGCGCTGTCCAATGGCATCTACACCAACCCGTTCCGGCAGTGGACCGGCGCCGAGCTGATCAAGATCGGTATCTCCGCACCGGCGGACTTCGCCCCTGGAACCAACTGGGCCTACTCGCACACCAACTATCTGACCCTGGGTTCAGTGCTGGTCAAGGTCGGCGGCAAGCCGATGGATCAGCTGATGCAGCAGTACATCTTCAAGCCGATGGGCCTCAAGCACACGACGAGTTCGAATACGCCGGACATCTCTGGCCCGGTGCTGCACACCTACAGCAGCGAGCGCCGGGTCGACCTGCAGATCCCGGCGAAGATCCCGTTCTACGAGGACACGACGTTCTGGAACCCGTCGTGGACGGTGCCGGAGGGCGCAATCCAGGCGAGCGACATCGCTGACCTCACCACCTCTGTCGAGGCGATCGGAGACGGCAAGCTGCTCTCGCCCGCGTCGTACGCGATCCAGATGAGCAAGGAGCTGATCGGCTTCGGGCACAAGCAGGCGGGCTGCAATGCCTGCACCATGCTTACGGCAACCCATGCGTTCGGCCTCGCGACGATCCTGCAAGGCCCGTGGATCACCGGCAACAAGTTCTATGCCGGCAGCGGGGCGGAGGTCGCCTACCTCCCTGCCAAGAAGATCGCGATCGCCGTCATCACGACCTACCTGCCGTCGGCTTTCGATGACCAGGGCGACGTCACGGACGTCGGGCCTGCCATCGCCGCGTCGCTCTCGCAGGTGCTCGCCCCGGACTCGCCGATCCCGAGCTAGCCGCGACTCACCGCACCTGCGGCATGACCTCGGACGCGATCAGGTCGATCTGGTCGAGGTCGTCCATGTCGAGGGTCTGCAGGTAGACGCGAGTGAGCCCGAGGTCAGCGATGGCTCCGAGCCTTTCCACGACCTCGCTCACGGTGCCGGCCAGCTGATCCTTCAGGTGAGCCAGCGGGCGCCCGATGGCCTCGGCGCGGCGGGCGACCTCGGCGTCGTCGCGTCCGCAGCAGACCGTCAACGCGATCGAACGCCGCAGGGTGGCCGGGTCGCGTCCGGCCTCGGCGCACGCGTCGTCGACGCGGGCGTTCATGGCGGCGACGTCGGACAGGGGAGCGAACGGCACGTTGAATTCCGACGCGAACCGGGCGGCCAGCCGGGGCGTCGTCTTCGCGCCCACGCCGCCGACGATCACGGGAGGATGCGGCTGCTGTGTCGCGCGGGGCAGCGCCGGGTTGCCGGCCAACTGGTAGTGCTTGCCGGGGAAATCGAACTTCGTGCCCGGCGGGGTCGTCCAGAGTCCGGTGATGATGGCGAGCTGCTCCTCGAGGCGCTCGAAGCGTTCGCGCATCGGCGGGAACGGCACTCCGAAGGCTTCGTGCTCCCCGTCGAACCAGCCCGCTCCCAGCCCGAGCTCGACGCGCCCCGAGCTCATCGCGTCGACCTGCGTGACGGACAGCCACAGCATCCCGGGATGGCGGAACGTCGCCGACGTGACGAGCGTGCCGAGCCGGATGCGGCTGGTGTCACGGGCCAGGCCGGCCAGCGTCGTCCAGGTGTCGGTCGGTCCCGGCTCGCCGTCGCCCATGAAGCTGAGCAGGTGGTCGCTGCGGAAGTAGGCGTCGAAGCCGGCGTCCTCGCTGGCGCGGGCCAGCCTCAGCTGCTGGTCGTAGGAGGCGCCGAACTGGGGCTCGGTGAAGATGCGCAGGTCCATGAACCGAAGGCTAGCGGTGTCCCGATGCCGATTCGGCACAGAATGAACGCGTGGGAGATACCGGACGCTGCACGGTCGCCGATTGCGTGGAGATCTTCGAGGCTTCCTACGACCCGTCGTGGGCCGAGGAATGGGACGCCGTAGGGCTGACGGCAGGCGCGCCGGCAGATCCGGTCAGCCGGGTGCATTTCGCGGTGGACCCGACCGAGGAGGTCGCCCACGAGGCGATCGCCGCCGGAGCCGAGTTACTCGTGACCCACCATCCGCGCTTCCTGCGCGGGGTTCATGGGATCGCGGAGACGTCGGCGGGAGGGCGCGTGGTCACGAGCCTCGTGCGCGGCGGCTGCGCACTTTTCACCGCGCACACCAACGCCGACGTCGCCCGGCCGGGAGTCAGCGACGCGCTCGCCGATGTGCTGGGGCTGCAGGACACCCGGCCGGTGGAGCCGCTACGCGCGCCCGGCGCAGAACCCCTCGACAAGCTCGTGGTCTTCGTGCCGATCGCCGACCGGGCCCGGCTGCTCGACGCGCTCGCCGAGGCGGGCGCCGGCGGGATCGGCGACTACGACCGGTGCGCCTGGTGGGCGCCCGGCACCGGCACCTTCAGACCGCTGGGGGGCGCATCGCCCGCGATCGGCGAGGTCGGCAGAGTCGAGGAGGTGGCTGAGGACCGGCTCGAGATGGTCTACGCGCGCCGCCTGCGTCCGGCGGTGGTGGCGACGCTGCGGGCGACGCATCCGTACGAGGAACCCGCATTCGACCTGGTCGAGTTGGCCGCCGAACCGCTGCCACCGCTGCAGGCGAGAGGACTCGGGCGGGTGGGTGAGCTGGCCGAGCCGATGCGGCTGGACGCGTTCGTCGATCGGGTCGCCCAGGCGCTGCCCAAGACCGCGTGGGGAGTGCGCTCGACGGGCGAGGGCGACCGGTTGATCCGGCGGGTGGCGGTCTGCGGCGGATCGGGTGGGGAGCTGGCCGGCCCGGCGGCGGGAATGGGTGCCGACGTGCTCGTGACATCCGACGCGCGCCATCACCACACGCTCGACTCCACCGCCGCGTACGGCATCGCCATCATCGATGCGGCCCACTGGGCGACCGAGCATCCGTGGCTGCACTCGGCCGCTGCGCTCCTGCAAGCCGGGCTGCCCGCTACGGTGGGGAGCCTGACCACATACGTCTCGGATCTCGTTACGGATCCGTGGCGGCTGCACGGCTGCTGACCCGCTGGAGGGATCGTGGACGCCGACCCGCAGGTGCAGCTACGGCTGCTCGACCTGCAGGAGCTCGACAGCGGGATCGACCGCTTGGCGGCCCGCCGACGCGCGCTTCCGGAGCTTGCCGACATCGAACGGCTGACCGCCCGGCTTCGCGAGCTCGGGGGTGACCTGGATACGGCCGAGTCCGCCAAGAACGAGACCGCCCGTGCTCAGGCGCGCCTCGAGGCAGACGTGGAGAACGTCCGCTCGCGGGCCGTACGCGATCAGGGGAGGCTCGACTCGGGAGCGGTCTCGTCCTCGCGGGAGCTGGAGAACCTGCAGTCAGAGATCGCGTCGCTGAACCGCCGGCGCGACACCCTCGAGGACGAGCTCCTCGAGCTGATGGAAGCCGCGGAGAACGCGGCGGCTGCGGCTGAATCCTTGAACGCCGAACGCGAGCAGGTCCAGACCGACCGCGCTGCCGCGGCCGAGCGTCGCGACGCCGAATGGGCTGCAATTGATGAGGATTCGACGCAGCAGCAGTCCGCCCGGGCGGAACTCGCACCGCAGCTTCCGACAGATCTGGTCTCGCTCTACGAGCGGATCCGGGCCTCCTCCGGTGGGATCGGCGCAGCGCGCATCTACCGGCGCCGCTGCGAGGGATGCCACATGGAACTGTCGGGCGGCGACCTGAGCGAGGTCATCGAGGCGCCACCCGAGCGCGTGCTGCGCCACGAGGAGTGCCGCCGCATCCTGATCCGGACCGAAGAAAGCGGACTGTGAACCACTTCGTCGTCGAGGCCGACGGCGGCTCCCGCGGCAATCCCGGACCCGCCGGCTACGGCGCCCTGGTGCGTGAGGGCGATCTGGTGCTCGCCGAGCGCGCAGCGGCGATCGGCACCGCGACCAACAACGTTGCCGAGTACCGCGGCCTGATCGCCGGTCTGGAGGCTGCTCGGGAGCTGGATCCCGGCGCCGAGATCGCCGTCCGGATGGATTCCAAGCTCGTCGTCGAGCAGATGAGCGGGCGCTGGAAGATCAAGCACTCCGACATGCGCGCGCTCGCCAGCGAGGCTGCCCAGCTCGTCGCCGGCTTCCCGAAAGTGACGTTCACCTGGATTCCCCGGGCGCAGAACTCCGCCGCCGACGCGCTCGCGAACGCCGCGATGGACGCCGCCGCCGCCGGACGCGAGTGGTCCGCGTCGGACACGGCGCTGCCCGAGCCGGCACCGATCCCGGCTCGCTCCTCGCTCAGCTCGGGCCGCGCCCTCGGCTCGGGATGGGGACGGCCGTCAGGGGCGCCGACCACCACTGTGCTGCTGCGCCACGGCCAGACGCCGCTGTCCATCGAGCACCGGTTCAGTGGCGTCGGCAGCGACCCCGAGCTCACCGACGAGGGCCGCAAGCAGGCGCAGGAGGCAGGTGCCCGGCTGGCGGGACAGCAGTTCGACGCGATCATCAGCAGCCCGCTGCGCCGCGCCGCCGAGACAGCCCGCATCGTCGGCGGCGGACGCGAGATCGTCTTCGAGGACGGCTTCCGCGAGACGGATTTCGGGGCCTGGGAAGGCCTCACCTTCGGCGAGGTCAACCAGAAAGCCCCGGATGACCTGGCTGCCTGGCTTGCTGATCCCACGGTCGCCCCGCCGGGCGGGGAGTCATTCGTCGACACCGATCGCCGGGTAGGTGACGCGCTTTCGGCGCTGGGGGAGCGCTATCCCGGCGCCCGACTGCTCGTCATCTCGCACGTGACACCGATCAAGCTGCTCGTGCGTCGAGCGCTCGAGGCGCCCATGAGCGCGCTCTACCGGATGCATCTCGAGCTGTGCTCGGTCACCACCATCGACTGGTACTCAGATGGCCCTGCAGTGGTGCGCTCGCTCAACACCTGACCTACCCTTTCTGGCATGACCTCGATCGCACCAGCACAGCGCGCCGCGTTCCACGCGATGTCGGAGTCGACCGCCGACGACTGGAAGATCATTGCCAGCTACACGGTCGCTGCCGGAGCCGAACTGCCGGACCGGGTCCTCAAGCACCTGCGCCTGCTCGACGGTGACGGTGGCGGCTTCGCCGTCGACCGCCTGACGCACAGCCTGCAGACCGCCACCCGGGCCGAGCGCGCCGGCCGTCCCGACGAATACGTGCTCTGCGCACTGATCCATGACATCGGCGACACGCTCGGCCCGTACGGGCACTCCGAGGTCGCCGCGGCGATCCTCAAGCCCTACGTGCATCCGGATCTGCACTGGATGGTCGACAAGCACGGGCAGTTCCAGGGGTATTACTTCTTCCACCACCTGGGTGCCGACCGCAATGTGCGCGACCAGTACGCCGGCCATCCGCTGTATGACATGACCGCTGAGTTCTGCGCGGAGTACGACCAGGTGGCCTTCGATCCCGGCTACGACACGAAGCCGCTCGAGCACTTCGAGCCGCTCGTGCGGGCATTGATGGCCGCGCCGCGTCCAGCTGTGCCCGACTTGTCCTAACGCCACACCCTGGTAATACGCGTCGGGCAGACTCCTGGGTCATGACGGACGTGGACGACCCGCCGAAGGCGCATGCCGGACCGGCGGCGGCGTTCAACCCCGGCACCGGAACCGGGCATGTCATCGTCTGCGGGCTGTCCAACCTCGGGCTGCGCATCGCGGAGCAGTTGCATGACGCGAGGGTCCCCGTCGTCGTCGTCGACGACGGCGGTGAGCCCGCCGCCTGGCGGCAACTACACCGCTGGAACGTGCCCGTGGTACGCGAATCGAGCCTGTCGGTCGCGAGCCTCGCGCAGGCCGGAATCACCCAAGCCGCAGCCGTTATCGCTGCCCACGACGCCGACCTTTCCAACCTCGAGACGGCCCTTCTGGTGGCCGATCTCGCCGACAGCGACAAGGTGCCCCGCCTCGTCGTCCGCCTCGCGAATCCCCGCCTCGCCACCCAGCTCAACGCCGCGCTGCCGGCCGCCGTCGTGCTCTCCCTGCCCGAGAAGGCGGGATCCAGCTTCGTCGAGGGCTGTATCCAGTCCTCGCTGCTGCACGCGTTCGCGTTCGCCGAGGAGCGGCTGGAAGTCATCGACGTGCAGGCCGCTGCCGGCAAGCAGACGACCCTGCGACAGGCCTTCGGCGACCTGACCCCGCTGGCGCTGCGACCTGCCGACGGCGGGCCGCTCGTCGTCTGCCCGCCCCGCGACTACGAACTCGCCGCCGGCGACCGGGTGACTCTCATCGGCCGGCCGGACGACTACCAGGCCGTCGGCCGCCTCAGCCGCGACGAGGCGGAGGCGGAGGCGCTGATCGCGCTCAGCGCCGGCGACCTGGACGCGGCTGTAGCAGCACCGAAAAATGGCCGGATCCGTGCGGCGCGGCAGTGGCTGACGGCGTTCGGGGCGGCGGCGGACCGGCCGGTGCGCATCATGGCCGGGACGGTGCTCGGCATCATCGTGTTCAGCACGCTGCTGCTGCGCGTCGCTTACCGCAATCACACGGTGATCGGCGCTGGCGGCCATCCGGCGCCGTTCGGCTGGCTGCAGGCGCTCTACTTCACTTCGACGATCGTCGCGACGGTGGGCTTCGGCGACTACAGCTTCGCCCAGGAGCCGGCCTGGATGACCGCGTACGGCATCTTCCTGATCTTCGTCGGGGCGGCGGCGGTCGCGACGCTCTACGCGCTCGTCACGAACTTCATCGTGACGAGTCGCCTCGAGCAGGCGTTCGGCCAGCAGCGTGCGACGAAAGCACGAGGGCACGTCATCGTTGTCGGTCTCGGTGCGATGGGCATACGCGTGGTCGAGGGCCTGCTGGCGGTCGGTCGCGACGTCGTCATCATCGAGCGCGATCCCTCCGGCCGCTACCTGGCTCGCGCCCGCTCGCTGGGGGTGCCGGTGGTCGTCGGCGACGCCACGACCCGCACCGTCCTGAACCAGGCCGGCCTGCCCCATGCGACGGCCATCGCCGCGATGACCAGCAGCGACCTCGCCAACGTGGAAACCGCCCTGGTGTCCCGGTCGATGTCGGCCGAGCATCAGGAGCGCACCTCACCCCTTCGCGTGGTGGTCCGGGTGTTCGACACGGCCCTGGCCGACCAGGTCGAGCGGCGCTTCTCGATCCACGCGGTACGCAGCACGTCGGCGCTCGCGGCGCCCTGGTTCGTCGGTGCGGCACTGGGTTACGACGTGCTGAGCACCTTCTACACCGAGCGCCAGCCCTTCCTCGTGGCGCGCCTCATCGTCGCGCCCGGTGCCGCGCTCGACGGCGTCCTCCTGTCGGAGATGACGCCTCAGGTCCGGGTGGTCGCGCTCGTCTCGGAGGGCGAGATCGTGCCGCGTCCGACGCGCTACACCCGCCTGGCCGCCGGCGAGCACCTCTTGCTCGTCGGTCCGCCGCGAGAGGTCATCGCCTCGTTCCGGGCGAACCAGCCCGCCTGACGCGCGCTGTCCGGCTGGTTCGCGCACCGAACCCCGCCGGTTGAAAACCCAGTAATCGACACTAAAACTCACGTTTCGCGTCGATTACTGAGTTTCAACCACCGCGGGCGAGGCTCAGGCCAGCGCGCTCGCCGGGCTCGCCTGATCCTGGTGCAGCAGGGTCGCGAAGTCAGAGCAGCCGATCTCGACCGCCTTGGCCGAAGCGGCTGACAGCAGGCCGAGGTCGAAGAAGCCGTGGATCAGCCCGTCGAAACGGTGGTGGTGCACCTCGACGCCCGCCTCGGCCAGTGCCGCCGCATACGCCTCGCCCTCGTCGCGAAGCGGGTCGAATTCGGCCGTGAGGACGACCGCCGGGGGCAACCCGGCCAGGCTCGGCGCGCGCAACGGCGAGAGCCGTGGATCGTGCGAGTCGGTGCCGGCCGGCACGTAGTTGCCGGAGAACCACTCCATGTCCTCGCTGGTGAGGAAGTAGCCCTCGGCGTTGTCGACCCGCGACGGATAGGGGTGGTCCGGGTCGAAGTCGACGACCGGGTAGATGAGCAGTTGGGCGCACACCGCGGGGCCGGCGTCACGCGCGAGTAGTGCCGTGACCGCAGCGAGATTGCCTCCGGCGCTGTCGCCCGCGACGGCGATGCGCTCCGGGTCGCCGCCGAGGTCGCCGACGTTCTCCGCGACCCACTGCAGCGCCGCGTAGGAGTCCTGCACCGGGCCGGGGAACTGCGTCTCCGGCGCGAGGCGGTAGTCCAGCGAAACCACGACGGACCGGGTGGCCCGGCAGATCGAGCGCGCCTGGTTGTCATGGGTCTCGACGCTTCCGAGGACGAAGCCGCCGCCATGGATGAACAGCACCGTGGGCAGCGACTCGTCGGCCTGCGCCTCGGGCCGGTAGACGCGAGCGTGCAGCGGCCCGGCGGGACCGGGAACCGTGATGTCTCGCGTGCTCGCGACGGGCGTCAGCATTTCGGGGACGCGCATGCCGGTCGTCATCTGCTCGAAGCCTTCACGCGCGGCTTGGGGCGACTGGCTGGCCAGCTTCGGCCCGTCGAGGCGCGCCAGCAGATCGAGCATGCCCTGGATTTGGGGATCGACGGGCACGCCGTCCTCCGTTCGTCGATGCGTCGCCGGGATCAAGTGCTGCTAGCGGGCACTTTCACCGGAGCGATCTCTGCTGGCGAGCCTATGCCTTCGTCGCCGGCGCGCGCCGGGCCGAGCTCGTAGTCGGCCGAGTGGAAACGGCGGACCAGCCGGCGGAAACGGAAGGTGAACGTCGGCCAGAGCGTCGTGTTACGTCCCTTCTCATCCAGGTACCAGCTGGCGCATCCGCCGTTGTTCCAGACCGTGCCGCGCAGCTGTTCCTGGATCCCGGTGTTGTAGGCGGCCTGGACCGCCGGCCGCGGCTCGAAGGTCGCGGCCCCCGTCCGATTCATCGAACGCAGGGCACCGAGCAAGTACTTCAGCTGCGACTCGATCATGAAGATGATCGAGTTGTGGCCGAGCCCGGTGTTGGGTCCGACGAGCAGGAAGAGATTCGGGAAACCGGCGACCGTCGCACCATGCAGCGCTGACATGCCGCTTTCGTCCCAATGCTCGCGCAGGGTCCGGCCGTCCTTGCCGATGAGCTTTGAGGCGAGCGGAACGTCGGTCACGTGGAAGCCGGTACCGAAGATGATGGCGTCGACGGGATGGGTGATCCGCTCGCCTTCGGGGCTCCGCGTGACGACACCCTCGGGCGCCACCTCGACGATGGCGTCGGTCACCACGTCGGCGTTCGGCTGTGACAGCGCCGGGTAGTAGTCGTTGCTCAGCAGCACCCGCTTGCAACCCAGCCGGAAATGCGGGGTGAGCTTCTCGCGTAGCTGGCCGTCGGGCACGTGCTTGCGAAGGAACTTGCGGCCCTGCTGCTCGCCGAGTGAGAGCATCCGGTCGTTGCCGGTGAGGGCGGGGACCATCAGCTCGCGGGTCCAGTAGATCCCGGCGCGCAGCGCTCGCTGAGCGGCAGGCACCCGGCGGTAGAGCTTCTTCTCCCAAGCGTTGATCGCCCGGTCGCGACGCGGCATCACCCAGGGCGCTGTGCGCTGGAAGACGGTCAGCTGGGCCGCGAGTTTCTGGACGTGCGGGACGAACTGGATCGCCGAGGCGCCGGTGCCCACGACGGCTACCCGCTTGCCTGCCAGGTCGTAGTCGTGGCGCCAGGTCGCGGAATGAAACGCCGCCCCTTCGAACGTGGAAAGTCCTGGTATTGCAGGCAGACTCGGGTCAGAGAGCGGGCCCTGAGCGGCTACGAGAACCCGCGCCGTGAGCTCACCGCGGGCGGTGCGCACCCGCCACCGCTGAACCGAATTGTCCCAGCGCGCCTCGTTGACGGCGGCCCCGAGGTAGACGTGCGGGCGCAGTGCGAAGTCGTCGGCGCAGCGCTGCAAGTAGGCCTGGATCTCCGGCTGTGAGGAGAACGCGCGGCTCCAGTCCGGGTTCGGAGCGAAGGAGTAGGAGTACAGATGGCTCGGGACGTCGCAAGCGCATCCGGGGTAGGAGTTGTCGCGCCAGGTTCCCCCGATGTCGTCGCCGCGCTCGAGGACGACGAAGTCCTCGATCCCGGCCTGCTTGAGCCTGATGGCGGTGCCGAGACCGGCGAAGCCGGCGCCGATGACGGCGACGCGGACATCCGCGGGAAGCGGCTGTTTGACGGCGTGCGACATCACAACTCCTTGCTCGGACTGACGATCAGAACGACTGACAGCTAAAACGACTAGGCGGCTTTGGAGGAACGCCTTCGGGTATCCGCCCGACCACCGGCGCCGACGAGCGCGCCCGTTTCGGACCCTGAGGCGAGGTACTGCTTCTCGGCGTTCTCGACGCGGCGCTTGCCGGCGGCGTGCAGAAGTCCGGTGATGAGGCCTCGAAGCGGGCGCACGTTACGAACCCAGCGCTGCCCGTAGACGTGCGCGGAGCGGCGCTCGATGCCGTCACAGAGCGCGTGCACCGTGGGCTCGACCGGGTAGGTCTTGCCGAGCACTCCGGGCAGGTTCTTGCGGGCCGCGGCCATATCGGGTTGCTCGTCGGCGCCCCGGACCATGTCGGTGTCGGTCCACGACAGGTAGGCGACGCCGATGTCCACCCCGTGCCAGGCGACCTCGGTGCGCACGGTCTCCGCGAACGCCTCGACACCCGACTTGCTGGCGCAGTAGGCGGCCATCATCGGAGCGGGCGCCAGCGCGGCGAGCGAGGCGATCTGGAGCGCGTAGCCCTTGCTGGCGACCAGCGCCGGCAGGAAAGCGCGAAGCGTGCGGACGCTGCCCAGCAGGTTGATCTCGATGGTGCGGTCGAAGGCGGCGGCGTCGGCATGAAGGAACGGCCCCCCGCACGCGACGCCGGCGTTGATGACGAGCGCGTCGAGCCGGCCGAAATGCTCGGCGAGCTCTTGGGCAACGTCGTTCAACGCGGCCGAATTGGTCACGTCGACCTCCCACCAGCGCGAGCCGGGGCAGGAGGAGCTGACGGCATCCAGCTCCTCGGGTTCGAGGCCGAGGAGCGCGACCCGGGCTCCGCGCTCGGTGAGCTGGCGCGCCAGCGACGCGCCGAGCCCGCGTGCGGCGCCGGTGACTGCCACGACCTTGCCCTGCATGCCGGTCATTCGATCTCCCGATTGCGGTTTCTCAATTACTACACGAGTGAAGCAACACAGTTGTAGCATATGGTTCGTGACGTTGTCGAGCGCCGGGCCGGAGAGTGTCAGGCGACCCTATGCCGCCCGGATGCCTGCCGAGGAACGTCGCGAGCAGTTGCTCGACGCCGCCCTTCGCACGGCCGTCGACCAGGGTTTTGCTGCTGTGACGATGGACCGCGTGGCGCGCACCGCCGGCGTGACGCGCCCGGTGGTCTACGGCCTGTTCCCGGATCGGGGAGCGCTGCTGGCGGCCTTGCTCGAGCGGGAGACCCACCGCGCGCTGGCTGCGCTGGCGCCCGCACTGCCACCCGTGCCGACCCCTGGTGACGACGTCGACCCGACGGAGCTGCTGGTCGCCGGCCTGGCCGCCTACCTTCGGGCCGCCAGAGAGGCACCTGACACCTGGCGTCTCGTGCTCTTCCCTGTGGAAGGAGCGCCGCCGGAGTTGCAGGCCGCCATCGCGACCTCCCGGGCGGAGGCCCTGGAGCAGATCCGCCGGTTGCTGGCCTGGGGAGTGGCGGCGCATGCGGAACTGGATGTCGAACTCTTTGCCCGGATGCTCGTCGGGCTGGCCGAAGGTGCGGCTCGCATGGTGCTCGACGAGCCCGAGGTCTGGACCGTTGACCGGTTCACCACGTTCACCCGCCAGATGCTCGTCGCGCTCGCTACCGCAGCGCGCTGATCGCCTCCAGCACCCGGTCGGCCAGCTCCGGCAGGCAGATCACGAGTTCGGTGGTCAGCGCCTCCGCAGTGTTGAACTCCAGCGGGCTGCCGTCGAAGCGGCAGACATGCAGGCCGGCAGCTGCCGCCACCACCGCAGGGGCCGCCGTGTCCCACTCGTGCATCGCTCCTGCGTGCACGTAGACGTCAGCCAGGCCCTGCACGATCGCCATCGCCTTGGCGCCGGCTGAGCCCATCGGGACGAGTTCGCCGCCCAGCCGATCGGCGATGGCGGTGACGAACTCCGGCGCACGCGTCCGGCTCACGACGAGACGGGGCCGGCTCGGCGCCGGGTCGCGGGAGGGCAGCGCGCTGCCCGTGGCAAGCGTGCGTCCTTGTGCCGGCAGGGCGACCGCTCCCGTCGTCAGACCGCCGGTGCGCTCCCAGAGCGCGACATGCACGGCCCAGTCGTCGCGCGGCGGCTCGCCGTACTCGCGCGTCCCGTCGAGCGGGTCGATGATCCACACCCGGTCGGCCCCGAGACGCACCCGGTCGTCCTCGGCCTCCTCCGAAAGCACCGCGTCATCCGGGCGTGACTCGGCGAGCAGTTCCGCCAGCAAGGCTTGCGAGCGGTTGTCGCCGGCATGGCGCAGGTCCTTGGGATCAGCGGAGGCCATCTCCTCGCGCAGGGTCAGCAGCAGCGCGCCGGCCCTGCTGGCCAGATCGGCGGCAAGGGCTGCATCGTCGGGAGAACCGGGGGTAGCCATGCCTCATCTTGACGCAAGATGGTCGAATGCTGCTTCACCAGGTCATCGACGCGGCGGCGGCAAAGCAGTCGGCTGCCCCGGCTCTGATCACCAGCGGCGTGACGCACACGTTCGGCGAGGTGGCCGCTGATGTGGCTGCGCTAGCGAGCGGTGTGGCGGCCATCAGCCGCCCCGGTGACACCGTCGCGATCCTCGCGCCGAACGGCTACGCGTATCCACTCGCGTATTACGCGGTCCCGCGGGCCGGGCGGGTGCTGCTGCCGCTCAATCAGCGGTTGCACCCACGCGAGTGGGCGAGCCAGCTCGAGCGTTCGCGTTCCAGCGTGCTGATCGCCGACGGGGCGCTGCTCGACTCGCTACGAACGGGCGCCGTACTCCCGGAATGCGTGCGGACCGTCGTGGCACTCGACGGTTCCGGGGGAGACCTGACCTTCGAGGAGTTGCTGGCAACTCCCGGGGATCGCGCGTCGCTTGAAGCGGGCCCGAACGATCCGGCCTGGCTGATGTACACCAGCGGCACGACGGGCCCGCCGAAAGGTGTACTGCTCACGCATCGCTCCCTGCTGGCCGGTATGAGGCACTCGTCGCTGCTGCGCCCGATCTACCCCGGCGACGTCTTCCTCACGGCGTTCCCGCTCTGTCATGTCGCCGGCTACCAGGTCGTGGTCGCGCACATGCATGGATGTCCGGCGCTGGTGATGCCGCGCTTCGACGCGGCCGAATTCGTCGCTGCTGTAAGGGATTTCGGGGTCACAACCTGCTCGATGGCACCGACGATGATCGATCTGCTGCTCGAACATTTGAAGGGCGATCCGGCCGGGCTCGCGATCGTGCGCGCTCGGCTACGAGCGATCGGATACGGCTCGGCTCCCATGCCGCCATCCCTGATCCGGCAGGTGACCGACGTCCTGCAATGTGAGCTGAATCAGGGCTACGGGATGACCGAGCTGGACGGCAACGTCACCTCACTCGACTCCGCCGACCACCTTGCGGCTATGGCGGATGAGCCGCAGCTGCTGACCTCCGCCGGTCACCCCGGCCCGCTGGCGCGGCTCGCCATCATGGACCCGTCCGGACGGCTGGTGCCCGCCGGCGTGGCCGGCGAGATCGTCGTGCGGGGCGAGCAGGTGTGCGGTGGCTACTACGACGACCCGGAGTCCACTGCTGCCGCCTTTGCCGGCGGCTGGTTTCACACCGGCGACCTCGGAATGCTCGGAACGGATGGGCGACTGCAGGTGGTCGACCGCATCAAGGACATCATCGTCACGGGCGGCGAGAACGTCGCGAGCCGTGAGGTGG
Source organism: Frankiaceae bacterium (assembly GCA_036272075.1). GTDB lineage: Bacteria > Actinomycetota > Actinomycetes > Frankiales > Frankiaceae > DATAZK01. The sequence goes on along the minus strand of DATAZK010000068.1, from coordinate 14,623 downwards.
AGGACGTCCTGCGCGAGCTCGCGGGGGTGCGTGACGTGGCAGTCGTCGGGGTCGTGGATCAGCGCTGGGGAGAGCGGATCTGCGCGGCTGTCGTCCCCGATGCCGCAGCACCGCCGACGACGGAGGATCTCGTCGCCGGCTGCCGAGCGCGCCTCGCCGGTTTCAAGACGCCGCGGCGCATCGCCTTCGTAGAAGAGCTCCCGAGGACCGCGTCGGGCAAGGTGCGCAAGGACGAGTTGCGCCGCCTGCTGAGCTCGTAAAGCGCTGCGAAATCAGGGAACGCTGACCGTCGCGAGGATGTGGCCGGCGTCGTCCAAAGCCTGCGCGCGGAGCTTGCGAGCCTTGGCCGGAACGGTCAGCGAGACCTCGAATGTCTTGGCCGCCTGGTGTGCGAGCACGCTCGGAGCCGACGCGCCCGAAGCGACGCCGATGAGCCGCCACGTCGCCGTCCGGGTGTCGCCGTTCCAGCTGACGTAGACACTTCGCCGTGACCCCCGGTCGACCACAGCCGCCTTGGGCGCCGTGCTCGGCCGTCCGTCCCAGCTGACGCGATAGGCGCGATACGTCGTGACGCCGGAGGGCAGCACGGCGTCCCAGACGACCGCACCCGAGCTGGTGAACTCGGTCATGTTCGGCTGGTCACCCCAGCCCACGAAAACGTTGCCATTGTTCAGGATTTGGGCGCTGCCCTGACTGTTGGTCACGATCGCCGTGGGGTGGGTGAGGCTCGAGACGACCGCTGCCTTGTGGGTCGTGAGGTCGGGCTTCAGCCGCAGCGCCCGGGCCTGCTTCTCGTGTCGAGGGGGTCCGCCGCCGTCGTCGAAGAGGGTGATGGTGCCGTCCGGCTGCCAGCGAGCGTCGTGCTGGAAGAAGAACGGCGTGCCGTCCAGGGCGAGGCTTGCGGACTTGCCTCCGACGGTCCAGAGCACGTCGCCGGTCGCGCGGTCGAGGTTGGTCAGCGTGCTGAAGTGGCGCGAGGAGATGAGCAGGTTGGCATCGGGCCCGACGTCGATGCTGTTGACGTGGAAGAAGTCCCACGCCGTCGTGGTGTCGCCCGGTGCACCCACATAGGAGTTGGCCGGTGAGACGTGATCGAGCGCATGCCACTCGAAGAGCACCAGGCCGGTGGCGACGTCGACCTCCTGGACGATCGAGTCGATGGCGATGGCGTCGGCCTTGCCCCCGTACGGGCGCAGGTCCCAGCGAATGGGTGCATAGATCGTCATCAGCGCGGTACCGGTCGACGTCAGCTGGAATTCGTGAAGGTCAGCCGAGTAGCCGTTGCCGGCGTGCACGGTGGCGACGGTGCGGTAGCTCTCGTCGATGACGAGGTTCTCGCCGAGGCCGTAGCCATGGGCGTTCTGGGTGCCCTGCCACCAGGTCAGCACCGGCGCGCCGTGCCATTGCTGAACTTGCAGAGCATTGGCGGAGACGCCCTTCGCGATCGCGCGCTGCCAGACGAGCGTCCCGTCTGAGCGGCTCAGGATCAGCTCTGCGGGCAGGCCGCCACCTTTCGCGGCGTAGAGCACGAATCCCGCGGCCGCGCCGGACTTGTTGGCCGTGACGGTGATCCGGGGTGCTTGCACCTCAGGCTCGGACAGGTAGGTGCTGACCGCCGGGGTGGGTGTTGGCGAGGCGGTGGCGGTCGGAGGTGTGGTCTCGATCGCCGGACGCGAGATCTGGAAGCGCGCTGAGCCGCCGACCCGGCCGCGGATCGCGAGGCCCGACGTCACCGTGACCGTCTCTCCCGGTGTGAACGCCTTGTCGGGCACGAAGCTTGCGCCGCCGCGGTCGGGGTGCGCCCGCATCCGGCCGGTGTGGCGTCCGCTGCGCGAACCGGTGACCGTCACGGTCGCAGCGTCAGCCGCCGCCCCGCGCAGGCTGATGGTCGTCTTGGGGGAGGCCGTCAGGCTGCCCGGCGACGGGAACATGCTCACCGTTCCGCCGGCTGAGTGGAGCAGATTGTTCAGCGGGGTGGCGGGTGTTGCCGTCCGTACCGTCCGGCTGCTCGCGCAGGCGGCGACCATGCCGCCGAAGGCCCCGCCGGCCAGCACGCCGAAGCCGCGCCGGGTCAACGAAGATTTGTGCACAATGTCGATCAGACCCGACCATTCTGTGGCAATCCTGGATGCAGCCTGCGATTTGTTCATGGAAATCGTCCGACCTGGCTATGCCGTGGCTCTTAGGTTAAGTTGCCCTAAGCCCATTGGGTGGGTGGGGGCAACCAGGTCGGAGGAGTTGTGGTGCGAGGCGCACGCGGTGTGGCGGTAGTCGCGGGATTGGTGATGGTTGCAGGCGGGCTGGCCGCCTGCGGCAGTTCATCGAAGGCAGTGTCGGCAGACGCGCCGATCTCGGGCCAGACGATCACGCTCTACAACGGGCAGCACGAGCAGACCACCAATGCCCTCGTCGCCGCGTTCACCAAGCAGACCGGCGTCAAGGTCAAGGTCCGTAGCGACGACGAGGACGTCCTCGCCCAGCAGATCGAGCAGGAGGGTTCGCACTCGCCAGCAGACGCCTTCTTCACTGAGAACACCCCGCCGCTGGCGCGTCTCGACGAGTCCAAGCTCCTCTCGCCGGTCGACGCCTCGACTCTGGCGGCGGTGCCCACAGCGGATAGCGCGAGCGACCACAACTGGGTCGGGATCTCCGCCCGGGTGAGCGCGCTCGTCTACAACACCGACAAGCTCAAGCCCGCCGACCTGCCGACCTCCATCTACGGGCTGGCCGATCCGAAGTGGAAGGGCAAGCTCAGCATCGCGCCGGGGGAGACCGACTTCGCCCCGCTCGTCACCTCGATCGCCGCCAGCCGCGGCGACGACGCGGCCCTCGCCTGGCTGAAGGCCATCAAGAGCAATGCGGGCAGTCATCAGGAAGCGGACAACGAGACGCTGGTCGCCAACGTCAACAAGGGCATCACCCAGATCGCCGTGATCAATCACTACTACTGGTACCGGCTGCAGAACGAGGTCGGCAAGAGCAAGATGCACTCGGCGCTGGCCTACTTCGCACCCGGTGACGACGGCTACCTGCTCGACGTCTCGGGCGCGGCCGTCGTGAAATCGTCGAAGCACCAGAAGGCGGCGCAGGCGCTGCTGGCGTTCCTCGTGAGCAAGCAGGGCGAGACCGTGCTGGCCTCCGGCGACAGCTTCGAATACCCGCTCGGCTCGAACACGGCGGCCAATGCGGAGCTGCCGCCGCTCTCGTCGGCCAAGCCGAAGGCGTTCGACCTCTCACAGATCGGCGACGGCAAGCACGCGGTCACCCTGCTGCAGAAGGCCGGCCTTCTGTAGCCTCGCTTTCAGCATGGCCGGATTGCTGAGTGTGGAGACCGCCGACTCAGCGCTCGACCCCGCGCCCGGCACCGGTCGCCGGGGCCTGCTGCATCGCCGCCCGCGGTGGATCGTCGCCATCAGTGTCGTGGTGGCGGCCCTGCTGCTGCTGCCGCTGGTGTTCCTCATCTGGCAGGCCCGCCTCGTCGGCGGCGAGGAACTCAAGCGCATCCTCTTTCGCCAGCTGACGCTCGATCTGCTGCGCAACACGGTCGAGCTGGCCGTGCTGGTGACGGCGGCGACGGCCGTGCTCGGAGTCGGCGCGGCGTGGTGCATCGAGCGCACCATGCTTCCCGGCCGGCGGATGTGGGCGGTGCTGATCGTGCTGCCCGCGGCCGTTCCCGACTTCATCGTGGGCTACGCCTGGCACTCGATCGCGCCCAGCCTGACCGGGCTCAAGGGCGCGTCCATCGTCATGAGCCTCGCCCTGTACCCGCTGGTGTATCTGCCGGTCGCCGCCGCGCTGCGCCGGGTCGATCCGGCGCTGGAAGAGACGGCCCGCTCGCTCGGATGCGGTCCGTGGACGACCTTCCGGCGCGTCACGCTCCCGCAGATCCGCCCGGCGCTGCTGGGCGGCTGCCTCGTGGTGATGCTGGCCCTGCTGGCCGAGTTCGGCGCGTTCGAAATCCTGAATTTCCAGACCTTCACCACGACGGTCTTCACCGAGTTCCGCGTCGACCAGTCCGCCGCGTCGGCGCTCGCGCTGGTGCTCGTCGCGCTCGGGATCGTGGTGCTCTCGGGCGAAGGCTTCGTGGCCGGACGCGGCCGGGTCAGCCGTTCCGGTCCGGCGGCGGCGCGGCCGGCGGGACGGCGCAAGCTCGGCAAGCTGCTCATCCCGACCTTGCTGGCGCTGACGGCACTCGTCGGGCTCTCGCTCGCCGTCCCGATCGGCACCCTCATCTACTGGCTGGCGGCGAGCCAGCATTCGACGCTGCCGGCGGCGGCGACCCTGGCGTCGGCGACGTTCGCGACCATCAAGTACGCGGCCGCTGCGGCCGCCCTGGCGACGGTGGCGGCGCTGCCGGTCGCGTTGCTCTCCAACGCCCGGCGCAGCCGAAAGCTGAAGGTGCTCGAGCGCAGCACCCTGCTCATCCAGTCGATCCCGGGCGTCGTCGTCGCGCTGACGCTCGTCTTCTTCTCGGTGCGCTACGCGTACGGGCTTTACCAGACCTCGACCCTGCTGGTGTTCGCGTACGCGCTGCTGTTCTTCCCGCTCGCGCTGGTGTGCATCCGCGGGTCGGCGGCGCAGGCGCCGCCGCGGCTGACGGAGATGGGACGCTCGCTGGGCCGGCGCCCGTTCGCCGTGCTGACCCGGGTCACGGTGCCGCTCATCGCGCCGGGACTCATCTCGGCTTTCTGCCTCGTTTTCCTCAGCGCCGTCACCGAACTGACGGCCACCCTGGTGCTGGTACCCACGGGAACGCAGACCCTTTCCACGCAGTTCTGGGCCTACCAGTCCAACACGTCCTACGGTGCCGCCGCTCCCTACGCGGCGATGATCGTGGCGATTGCCGCCGTACCGAGCGTCATCATCAGCTTCTGGTTCGCGCGCCGTACCGGAACGGCCGGGGCGGGTCTGGCGTGAGCGTCCTCGAGGTGCGCGGCCTCACCGCCGCCTACGGGTCCAACCAGGTGCTGCACGGCATCGACCTGGACGTGCCCAGCGGTTCGATCACGGCGATCCTCGGCCCGTCGGGCAGCGGGAAGACGACGCTGCTGCGGGTGATCGCCGGGTTCGAACGCGCCCGCTCCGGCACCGTCTCCATCGCCGAGCAGATCGTGGAGAGCCCGCGCCGCCACGTGCCGCCCGAGCGGCGCCGGGTCGGCTACGTGGCACAGGACGGCGCGCTCTTCCCGCACCTGTCGGTGGCTCGCAACGTCGCCTTCGGCTTGCATCGCGGTTCCGGACGAAACCCGCGGGTTGCGGAACTTCTCGCGCTCGTGGGCCTCACCGCGTTCGCCGGCCGCTATCCGCATGAGCTCTCCGGCGGGCAGCAGCAGCGGGTCGCCCTTGCCCGCGCGCTGGCGAGCAGTCCTCCGCTGGTGTTGCTGGATGAGCCTTTCGCCGCCCTCGACGCGTCGTTGCGCTCGGAGGTCCGGCGCGACATCACGCGCATCCTCGAGGAGACCGGCACGACCACCGTGCTCGTCACCCACGATCAGGACGAAGCGCTCTCGATGGCCGGTCAGGTCGCGGTGCTACGCGCCGGGCTCATCGCACAGGCGGGGGTTCCCGCTCAGATCTACCAGCATCCGGTGGACCCGGAGCTCGCCCAGTTCCTGGGCGAGGCGAACCTGCTCCCGGCTCGCGTCGAATCGGCGGGGTTGACATGCGCGCTCGGATTGCTGACGGCAGCCTCCGACGCGGACCACGAGGGGGACTCCGCGACGGTCATGATCCGCCCGGAACAGCTTCAGCTGCAGGCGAATCGGACCGCTGACGCGGTGCCGGCCACCATCATGGCCGTCGAGTATCACGGGCACGAGGCGCTGCTCACGCTTTCGGTCACGAACGACAGCTCCGCGCTGACGTTGCGCGCGCGCACACCACCGGCGCCGGGCATGGCGCCCGGCGCCGAGGTGTTCGTACGCGTCGCCGGCGAGGTGCACTGCTGGCCGGCGCGCTCAACCGTTGCTGAGGGCCGGGTCAGCCCTTGAGCACCGCGTCGATCGCGGCGACCAGGTCACCGTCGTGCGGATCGACCTGGGGGCGGAACCGGCCGACCACCGAGCCGTCGGCGTCGACGAGGAACTTCTCGAAGTTCCAGGTGATGTCGCCGGCTTCGCCCTTCGCGTCGGGCTCAGAGGCGAGCGCGTCGTAAAGCGGGTGGCGCTCGCTGCCGTTCACGTCGACCTTGCTGGTCATCGGGAAGGTCACGCCGTAGGTGGCCGAGCAGAACTCGGCGATCTCCTCGGAGGTGCCGGGCTCCTGGCCCATGAACTGGTTGCAGGGCACACCGAGGACGGTGAAGCCGCGGCCGGAAAGCTCCTCGTGCAGCTTCTCGAGGCCCTCGTACTGCGGGGTGAGGCCGCAGCGGCTGGCGACATTGACGACGAGGGTCGCCTTGCCGCCGGTGAGCGCGCCGAACGTGGTGCTCTCGCCGCCGAGCGTGGTCAGGGGAACGTCTTGAATCGTGGTCACGCGCTCATCCTCTTTCAGTGGCCGCGGGCGATCCACCCCGGGAGGTCCGGAGCCTCGTCGCCGACAGTGGTGGTGGGTCCATGTCCGGTTCTGACGACCGTCCCCGGCGGCAGCACGAGCAGCCGGTCACGGATCGATTCGATGATGGTCGGGAAGTCGCTGAAGCTGCGGCCGGTAGCCCCGGGACCGCCCGCGAAGAGGGTGTCGCCGCTGAAGACGGTCGACAGGTCCGGCGCGTAGACGCAGACCGATCCGGGCGCGTGGCCCGGTGTGTGCAGCATTTGCAAGGGAATCCCGGCGACCTCGATCAGCTGCGTGTCGGACAGCTCGGCGTCCGGAGCCCGATCGGGATGGGTCATGGCCCACAGTTCGTGGTCGGCGGGATGCAGCAGGATCGGCCCGCCGGTCGCGTCAGCCAGTGCGGGCGCGACGTTGATGTGGTCGTCGTGCGCGTGGGTCGCGATGATGGCTTTGACCCTGCGGCCGTTGACGGCAGCCGCGATTGCTTGCGCGTCGTGGGCCGCGTCGATGATGACGACCTCGTCGCCGTCGCCGATGAGCCAGACGTTGTTGTCGACGTCCCAGGTGCCGCCGTCGAGGCTGAACGTCCCCGACGTCTGGAGGTGCTCGATCTCCACGCTCACAGGACGACCACGGAGCGCAGCACCTCGCCGCGGTGCATCTTCTCGAAGGCGGCCTCGATGTCGCCGAGCCCGATCTTCTCGCTGACGAAGGCGTCGAGATCGAGGCGACCCTGCAGGTAGAGGTCGACGAGCATCGGGAAGTCGCGCGAGGGCAGGCAATCGCCGTACCAGGAGGACTTCAGCGCGCCGCCGCGGCCGAAAACGTCGATCAGCGGCAGTTCCAGGCGCATGTCCGGCGTGGGGACGCCGACGAGCACCACCGTGCCGGCGAGGTCACGCGCGTAGAACGCCTGCTCGTAGGTCTCGGGGCGGCCGACCGCTTCGATGACGACGTCGGCGCCCACCCCGTCGCAGATCTCGATGATGCTTTCCACGGCGTTCTGCTTGCTGCTGTTGACGGTGTGCGTCGCGCCGAGCGAGCGGGCCCAGCCGAGCTTGCGGTCATCGATGTCGACGCCGACGATCGTGCGGGCACCCGCGAGCCGCGCCCCCGCGATCGCTGCGCAACCCACGCCGCCGCAGCCGATCACCGCTACCGTGTCGCCCCGGCCGACGCCGCCGGTGTTCATCGCGGCGCCCAGACCTGCCATCACGCCGCAGCCCAGCAGCCCGACGGTGGTGGCTGGCGCTTTGGGGTCGACCTTGGTGCATTGCCCTGCAGCCACAAGGGTTTTCTCGGCGAAGGCGCCGATGCCAAGCGCGGGGGACAGGGGCGTGCCGTCGACGAGGGTCATCTTCTGGGTCGCGTTGTGCGTCGCGAAGCAGTACCAGGGACGGCCACGCCGGCAGGCCCGGCACTCGCCGCAGACGGCCCGCCAGTTCAGCACGACGAAATCGCCAGGGGCCACCTCGGTCACGCCCTCGCCGACCGCGTCGACAATTCCTGCAGCCTCATGTCCCAACAGGAAGGGGAAGTCGTCGTTGATGCCGCCCTCGCGGTAATGCAGATCGGTATGGCAGACCCCGCACGCCTTGATGGTGACGGTGACCTCGCCGGGCCCGGGGTCGGGGACGACGATCGTGGTCAGCTCGACGGGCTCGCCTTTGGCGCGCGAGATGACGCCCTGCACCTGCACTGACTTGTCAGTCATGTCGTTCGATTTCCTCTTTGTTGGCGCCGCTATTCGGAGATGGCATTCGCGACCGCGGTGGCGGCGCGAGTCAGGCGTGCCGCGTGATCCTCGACCGCGGCCGCGAGGGCCCGCTTCGACATCACCATCAGAGTCAACACGAGCACGCTGGTGCCGTCGGGTGCGGTGACAGGAACGGAAACCGAGCGAACCTCGCCGGGCTCGGCGGGCGCGGCCGGTGATTCGTAGTCGGCCGGCAGCGAGCTGATGAGCCGCGTGATCTCTTCCGTGGTTTCCGGTGTCAGCGCACCCTTCGAGCGAGCCAGCACGGAGCCGACCTCCCGATGCCAGGACGCGCCGCGACCCACGGAGTACCCGGCCTTGCGCACCTCGATGAGGGTGGCCTCGAGCGCTTCGCGCTCCTGCGGCTTGGCCTTCGCCAGCCAGGCTTCTTTGGCCGGATCGGTGGCCCAGGCGACGAACGCGGTGCCGAGCGGAGGCAGGAACGGGATACGTTGCCCGACCCGGGTCGGGAGCTGCTGGGAGCCCGGGGTGCCGGCATTGGCGATCAGCACCATCTCGTCATTGACGACCGCGCTGGCGACGCACTCGACGTCCATCTCCTCCGCGAGCGCTTCCATCTCCGGACGCGCCGCGTCGGCCGAGGCGAGCTGCAGCTGCAGATCGCCCTCCCAGGCGGCGAGGGACAGCGCGGTGAAGCGGCCGTAACCACCCTGGAAGAACAGCAGCGGCAGCGTGGGGTTGAGCACGTCGAGCTCGAGGACCTTGCCGATGACGATGTAGTGATCTCCCGCGTCGACGACCTGGTCGACCTCGCAGTCGATCCACGCGACGACGTCATCCAGGCGAGGTGAGCCGGTGATGGGGGAGGGGTTCCAGTCGAACTGGGCGAACTTGTCGCCCCCCTTGACCGCAAAGGCTCGGCAGATCGACTCCTGCTCGGAGGCGAGAATGTTGACGCAGAACTTGCCGGACGGTGCAATCTTCGGCCAGCTCGTCGAGGACTTGTCGGGCAGGAAGGCGACCAGCGGTGGGTCGAGCGACACCGACGTGAACGACCCGATCGCCATCCCGGCCGGCTGGCCGTCGGGGTCCAGCCCGCTGATCACCGCGACCCCGGTCGGGAAGTGGCCGAGGACCCGGCGGAAATGCTTGGCGTCGATCGTCGTCATGGGCCGCCCGTCTCTCCTTCGCTGTCGCGACCATCCTGCCTGCCGCGGGCGCTGACCGTCCTTGCGGGGCAGCGAACCACTCGGCGAAGCCGGCTACTCGGACGCGCGGCGCTCCGCCCAGACGGCGGCCTGCACGCGGTCGGTCACGCCGATGCGCTGGAAGACCGACGTGAGATGAGCCTTGACGGTGGCCTGGCTGATCCCGAGGGCCCGGGCGATCTGCTTGTTGGCCAGGCCCTGACGCAAGAGGCTGAGCACCTGCGCTTCGCGGGGGGTGAGCTCGACGTTCGTGCGCTCGGCGGGGCGGCCTTCGCTGCGTGAGGAGAGCAACGAGCGCGCCGCCTTGGGGTGCAGCGGTGATTCGCCGCGGGCCGCTGCCCGCACGCCGCGTACGAGCTCGGCGGGGTCGACGTCCTTCAGCAGATAGCCGATGGCTCCCGCATCAAGGGCGGCCAGGATGCGCTCCTGGTCGGAGAAGGACGTGAGCACGACGACCTGGGCGGACGGCAGATCGGCGACCAGCCGCCGGGTGGCCTCGACCCCGTCCATCACCGGCATGACCAGGTCCATGAGGACGACGTCAGGGCTGAAGCTGCGCGCCATCTCCACCGCCTCGGCGCCGTTGGCGGCGGTGCCGACGACCTCGATGTCCTCGCTGCCGGCCAGCAGGGCGGCAAGTCCCGAACGCACCAGTTGATGGTCGTCGGCGAGCAGCACCCGGATCATCGGGCCGCCTCGAGCGGCACTTCCAGACGTACGACCACGCCTTCCCCCGGATGTGACGTGACGGCAAACGTGCCGCCGGCTTCTACCGCGAGGTCGCCGAGCAGGCGCAGCCCGACGTGTCCTTCCGCGGCCTTGCGGGCCGGCTCGAAGCCCTGCCCGTCGTCGGTGATGGTCAGCACGACCGAATCCCCGGTGAGCTCGACGCGTACCGCAAGCGTGCTCGCGCTGGCGTGACGCTGGGTGTTGCGGATCGCCTCCTGCGCGACCCGAAAGAGGATTGCCGCGACGTCAGGTGGCAGGTCCAGCCGTTCGGGAACGTCGAGCGTCGCGGTGAAACCACTCCCGGGCAAGGGTGCGAGCAGATCGCCCAACGCGGCCGCCAGGCCTTCGGTATGAAGGTTGGGCGGGTAGATCTCGACCAGCAGCGAACGCAGCGAGCGCATGCTCTGGCGCACGCCGGCCGCCACCCTGTCCAGCGACGCCGCCACGGCGGGGGCCTCGGGCATCCGTTTCGACGCGGCCGCCAAGGCAAAGGACGCCCCGGCCAACTCCTGGACCACCCCGTCGTGCAGATCGGCCGCGATGCGCCGGCGCTCGGCATCGGACGCTTCGACGGCTCGCCGCAGCAGCCGCTCGCGTTCCTCGCGGGCTCGCCGCGCCCGCCGCGCCAGCCGCCAGACCAGCGGGATCGTGAGCGCGAGGAAGACCAGCAGACCGCCGATGCTGATCGGAAGGAACTGGCCCAGGATCTGGTCGCTGCGATGGGAGAGGTCGGAGTAGCGGAAATAGGCCTCGAACAGCAGCGGCTGACCCTCCGGCGAGCGCGTCACCGTGTACGCCTCGTACAGCTTGCCGAAGGAATGTTCGAAGCTGTTCTCGGGCTCGGTGAGATCCGACAGCCGGCCGACGACCCGGCCCGGCGTTCCGTTGCGCAGCCCCGCGAGCGCGTCGGGCTCGAGCGTGAATTGCCGGCCGATCAGGCGCGGTTCGTCGGAATACACGATGCGGCTGGAGGCGTCCCAGATCTTGACCCGCACCAGCCAGCCGCCGAGCACCTGGCGATGCACGACCTGGTCGAACGCCGCCACTGCCGCCGGCTGCGACGTGATGAGACCCAGCGGCATCTCGGGCTCGACGACAGCGCGTTCGAGCATCTGACTGCGGCTGCGGGCGTCGCTGACCGCCTCCTCGCCGGCTGCTCGCCCGGCCAGCCAGAAGGTCGCCAACACGAGGGCGATCAGCACCACGGTGCCGTAGGTGATGAACTGCACCACCGGCCGGCCACGCCAGAGGCCCCGGCCCTCGTTCACGCGTCGCGAACGGGCACGCCAGCCCGGGCCCGCCGAGGCCGGGGACGGCTTCCCGGTGCGGGGCAGCAGGTCTGTCAGGGTCAGCTCCGAGTTCTCCGGCGCCGAGTGGGACGCACCGAACAGTAACGATTGTGTGTCCAGGATGAACCGCCGCAGCTCAGTACGCCATGCTCTTGGGGTCGTACGACCATGAGCGAATGGTGGATCTTCAGTGGCCAGGGAACCGTTGTTCCCGATGAGCCACCCGTTCCACAGGTTCATTTGCTTCGCTTGTGAACGCACCCGCCAGCCTGGAGGTCGTCTTGTCCGATAGCCCGTCCGTCACCCCAGTAGCCGCCGCATCGGCGTTCAGCTGCCCCCGCCGTCAGCTCTTGCTCGGAGCTGGGGCGGGCGGAGTCGCCTTGCTCGCGGCCTGCGGAAGCTCGGGTGGCTCGAAGACAGCCACTGGGTCGACGGCTCCGAGCTCGGCCGCCCCGGCTTCGAGTGCTCCTTCCAGCGCCGGTTCCAGCTCGTCGGCCGCGGCGGTGAAGGGCATCATCGCCCTCTCGGACGTGCCCTCGGACAAGTCCGTCTCGGTGAAGGATTCGACGGGACGCACGCTGCTCATCACCCAGAGCGGGGGAAAGCTCACCGCTCTCGACGCGACATGCACGCATATGCAATGCACCGTCGCGCCGGACGGTTCGAAGCTACAGTGCCCGTGCCACGGATCGCAGTACACGCTCACCGGCTCCGTGATCCAAGGCCCGGCCCCCGCAGCGCTTGCGGTCGTCAGTGTGAAGGTCGATTCAGGACAGGTGGTGTTGGCCTGATGGCTGACGTGGGGGCACTCCCGTTCTTTATCCCGAAGACGGTGAACGGCGTGCCGTCGCACCCGCTGATCGTGCATGCCGTGGTCGTGCTGATTCCGCTCGCGGTCATCGGGACCATCGGTATCGCCTTGTGGCCGGCGATGCGTCGCTACTTCGCCCTCACCGTGCTGGCGGTAGGCGTCGTCGGAGGCCTGGCCGTCCCGGTCGCCGTGCTCAGCGGTGAAGACTTCCGTGACCGTCTCGGGGCCGCCAAGATTGTCCAAGTGCATCAGGCCTTTGCGCACAAGCTGCTGTGGTGGACCCTGGCGTTCGTGATCATCCTCATCGTGATGGTCGTGCTCGATCTGGCCCGGCGGCTCGGGCCGCTGCAGGCGGCGCCCGCAGCAGAGCCCTTCAACGGCGGCTCGGGTGGCGGTGTGGCCACGGTGACCCGGGTGCAGGCGCCGGCGCCGGTGATGATGACCACTCGTTTCGAGCGTTCCGTGGGGCGCGTGATTCCTGCGGCGTTACGCGAGCAGGTGCAGTTCTTGCGCCGCGCGCAGCCGGTGCTGTCTGTCGTGTCCGTCGTGCTTGCCGTCATCGTCGGCTACTACTGCTTCAAGACCGGTGACTCCGGGGCAAAGGCGGTCTGGGAAGGTCGTTAAATGAGCGATCAGGTCAGGCCCTTCACCGTCGACGTCTCCGCTGACGACATCGCCGATTTGCGGGAGCGGCTCGGCCGTACCCGCTGGCCCAACCCGGAGCCGGTGGACGACTGGAGTCAGGGAATCCCGCTCGCCTACACGAAGGAGATCTGCCACTACTGGCAGACCGAGTACGACTTCGCCGCGGCCCAGGATCGGCTGAATGCCTTCCCGCAGTTCCTGACCGAGATCGAGGGGCTGGACGTGCATTTCCTGCACGTCCGCTCGGCTGAGCCCAACGCGCTGCCGCTGGTGCTCACCCATGGCTGGCCCGGCTCCATCGTCGAATTCCTCAATGTTCTCGGGCCTTTGACGAACCCGGCAGCTCACGGCGGCGACCCGGCCGACGCGTTTCACGTGGTCTGCCCGTCGCTGCCGGGATACGGGTGGAGCGCCAAACCGTCCACGGTCGGCTGGGGTATCGACCACATCGGGCAGGCGTGGATCACCCTCATGGCCCGGCTCGGCTACGACCGCTACGGCGCTCAGGGCGGCGACTGGGGTTCGATGGTCACGGCGAGCGTCGGACGCCAGGATCCCGATCACGTCGCCGGCATCCACCTGAACATGCCCGTCGCGTCACCGGATCCGGAGACGTTCGGCGACCTCACGCCGTTCGAGCAGCAGACGCTCGATGACCTCGCTCGCCACCAGAAGGACGGCACCGGCTACTCCAAGCAGCAATCGACGAAACCGCAGACGCTCGGGTACGGGCTGGCCGATTCTCCCGCCGGCCAATGCGCCTGGATCGTGGAGAAGTTCCACGAATGGACCGATTGCGACGGCCATCCCGAGAACGCGGTCGCGCGCGACGCGCTGCTCGACAACGTGCTCGTCTACTGGCTGACGAACTCGGGCGCGAGCTCGGCGCGGCTCTACTGGGAGAGCTTCGCCCGCGGCAACATGGACGCGATCGGTGTGCCCATGGGCGCGTCGATCTTCCCGAAGGAAATCATCCGGATGTCGCAGCGCTGGGCGTCCAAGCGCTTCACCGACATCCGCTACTGGAACGAGCTCGAGCGCGGGGGGCATTTCGCCGCCCTCGAACAGCCGGCGGCCTTTGTCAACGAGGTGCGCGCGTTCTTCCGGCTGGTCCGCTAGGCGCCTCTGCCTGCGCCGTTGCCATTTTGTCGAACGTACGTTATAAAAGTGACGATCGTTCGTAATCGGAGGTGGCGTGCCTCGGCGTACCCAGGCGGATCGGCGGGCTGACACCCGCGATCGGCTGCTGCGTGCTGCCGCTGAGCTCTTCGCCAGCCAGGGCTACGACGCGGTGTCGGTCGACGAGGTGGCAGCAGCCGCCGACCGCAGCTCCGGGGCCGTCTACGCCCATTTCGGGAGCAAGCAGGGGCTCCTGCGGGCGCTGCTGGACTCGTGGAAGGAAACCACCGCCACGGTCGTGCAGGCCGAGTTCGCCGTCGCCACCGACCCGGCCTCCCGCATGGCGGCGATCTGGCGAAACGTCTCGCATCCGCCGGATGATCCCGGCGATCAGTGGCTGCTGCTCGAGCACGAGCTGTGGCTGCGGGCGGTGCGCGATCCCGAGGTCGGGGTCGGGCTGCGCAACCGTTACGCGGAGGTCCGGGCGTCGATGGCGGCCGGCTTCGCCGAGCGTGGCGTCCCGCAGCGGCTGGTGGCCGAGCTCGCGGCCCAGGTCTTCGCGCTGCTGATCGGGCTGGACATGCAGCGCCGGCTCGACCCTGCCGCGGTC
>DATAZK010000067.1:0-3931 GCA_036272075.1 Frankiaceae bacterium | reverse complement strand
CCTCTCCCTCAACCCCGACACCGTCTCCACCGCCTGCCCGTACTGCATGGTCATGCTCGGCGACGCCGTCAACGCCAAGAAGGCAACCGGCGAGGCCAAGGAGTCCCTCGAGGTCATCGACGTCGCCCAGCTGCTCGTCCGCTCGGTCCGGCTGCGCGAGGAGCGCGGGGAAGAGACCAAGGCCTAAGGCTTCCCGGCCCCTGTCGGCTATGCCAGGGCCGGGAGTCGTGATTGTGTTCCGCCGTCAGCCGCCCACCCGGTGCGTCGGGCGGGTCCAGCGGGGCGTATCTCGCTCATCGGCCTCGCCCGCGCCGTCGTCGGCCGCGCGGCGAGGGCGCGGCCAGACGTAGGGAGTCGGCCCGGTCCGTTCGGGATGACTGTTTCTTATTACCGCCAGCGTGACTAGGTGCGCGTGCCTGGCGTCGGTCGCGACGCGGACCTCGGCCGCCCAGCAGGCGGCCGCCAGCACCCCGCTGGCGCCGATCAGGTCGTCGGCGGTTACGCCGGCCGGGCACCACAGCCGCAGCCGCTCGCCGTATTCGGTCGGGGTGGCGGACCAGATGATCGGCAGCCGCCCGCTCCTGGTCTGCACCCAGGCGTTAACGCAGCCGGCCCTGACCCGGTGCGGGGTGATCACGCACCAGGCCCAGGCGACGATCCGCTTGCGAGCCGGCGGCCGGCACAGCAGCGCTGCGCCGGCCGCCAGCCCGGCCCCCGAGATGGCAGCGAGGCCGACGAGCCCGATGCTGCCGGCGATAGCGATGGACACGCCGGTGATGGCGGCGATGATCGCGAGCTCGACGCGCCAGTTCCACGCCAGCTCGATCGGTCCCGGCCGGCGCACCTGCCGCACGGCCGTCTCCAGGCTTGAGATCAGGCTGGGGTCATTGCGCCCCTGCGGGCGACCGGACGCCATTACCCTTCTCCGCCCAGCGCCCGGCCGCCGTCGTCCCACCAGGCGGCGTTCCTGCGCAGGTCGTCACTGCGGAGCGCGGGGTTCGATGCGAGCGCGTCGAACCGGGCGTCGCGGTACCTCCGGCCGAGGCCGCCGATGGTCTCGGCGACCTGCCAGTCATGCCAGCGAGCCTCGGCGTCGTTGATCGCGAACAGCCGGCGCCCGGCCCGGCGCGGCAGCCCGATCAGCCAGGCGGTCGCGAGCGTGCAGGCGTTGCCGACGCTGTCCGCGATCGATGTCGGGCGGTCGCATCTCCCCCAGGTCGTGGTCGCGAGGTAGAGGTCGGGAACCCTAATGGTTTCCGCCGTGTTACCTTTTGGGCGCCTGAGGTTGTCTTTTGGCCACCTGGACTTGTCTTTGCCGACCGGGTTGGTTACGTTAAGCATTGTCACTTGCCCTTCTCGGTGGTTCCTGAGGACGGGTGGTGTTTTGCTGGGCCGGTGTGGCAGCACCGGTCCAGCGGTATTTCCGGGGGCCCTGCAGCGCGTGATTGTCTGCAGTCCGTGTAGTCGACGTCCCCCGCGACGTTGCGGGGCCGAGAGCGGGCGCCTTTGCGCAGGGGCGGGCGGCCGCCGGTGAGCGCAGTGAAAGGGCGGTCCTCCCTGGTCAGTCGCCGGCTCGCTGCGACGCTCGCGGGCCAGCGATCTCGGATCGGTAACCCTCGGGTCACCGCTCGACCCCGTTGTCGGCGGGTCGCTTGAGGATGCCTTCTGCTGTCTGATTTAATGGTGCCTCTGGCGCGTGCAGTTGGCAAGTGCCAAAATAATGTGCCATCGGCACATATCTATGCCACGACCCGGCGGCCGGGAGCTGCTGCTCTAGACCGGCCGTTGGAATGCAGCGGGATCCTGGAACAGCGGACTGAGAGGAAGCAACCTCAGTGGCGGAAGCACACAGCCCCACGGTTCGTCGTCGGGAGCTTGGTGCTCTGCTTCGCGCACTACGGACCGAACGCCAGATGACAGTCGATCAGGTCGCCGCGCAGTTGCTGTGCTCGCCATCCAAGGTGAGCAGGATGGAGACCGGCCAGCGCGGCGCCACGGCGAGGGACATCCGCGATCTGTGCGATCTATACGGGGTTACCGATGCCGCCGAACGGAATCGGATGGCGAGGCTTGCTGTCGAAGGTAAGCAGCAAGGCTGGTGGCAGTCCTACGAGCTTGACAACTTCGCGATCTACGTTGGCCTCGAGGAAGACGCTATCGCGATCAAGCAGTACCAGTCGACGACAATACCGGGGCTCCTGCAGACGGCCGACTACGCTCGAGCCACGGCCGACGTGCTCGTCCCCGAGGCGTCGCCGGGCGTCTCGCAGGTGTCACCGGAGCGCGTCGACGAGTTCGTCGAGGTCAAATTGCGTCGGCAGAAGATCTTGTCCCGCGAGTCGGCGCTGCCATTTTCAGTAGTTCTGGATGAGGCGGTTCTGCATCGGGCAGTCGGCGGGCCAACTGGCATGAGCGCTCAGCTGGAACACCTCGTCGGGGTTACAAAAATTAATAATGTTACGATTCGGGTCATCCCGTATAGCGTCGGCGCACACCCGGCCATGGACAGTACCTTTACCATCCTGGAGTTCGCTGGCCCGGTGCCCAGCGTCGTGTACGTCGAGGGGCTGATAGGCTCCATCTACGTTGAGCGCCCGCAGGACATCGCACGGTATCAACGAGTTTTCGACCATCTCTGCACCATAGCGTTGAGTCCACAAGAGTCAATCGAACTTATCACAAGAGTCGGCGCAAACTACCGTGCCGCGTCGACCAGTGCGGTAAAGAGCCCAGCCGATCGCTAATAACCGGTCGGCGTAATAAAGTGAGCTTAAGCGAACGTGAACGTTCGCGGTTGGGGTGATCGTGGAAATATCGCAGCTTAATCCTGAGCCGGGGCCGAATGGCTGGCGGAAGGCTCGACGTAGCATGGGTAACGGGAATTGCGTAGAGATATCTTCAGCGGGCGCACGGGTGATGGTCCGAGACTCGCAGGATCCCGTTGGCCTAATGATCGCATACAGTGCAGATTCGTGGAGCAGGTTCGCGGGCGAGGCCCGTCTAGGCCGCTTCGACACTAGAAAAATATAAGGCTTATTCGCTGGGTGCTCCACGAACAGATTCCCAGGTTAGAGCGCGAGACGAGGGGCCGCTCTAGCACAGTAAGGCCGAAATTTGTCGGCCTTGTGCTAAGCGGCCTTTCGCGTACGCTGAAACAGCGTAATTTGTCACGGGATGGTACTACTCATCACTGTGAGATATCGAGTCGCCCGTCGAGCGCACACTGGGTTCCACAAGATTAAAGCTAGCAGAGACCATCATGATTTATAAAGGATTAAGCATTTTCAAAAATCTGTGACAACAGAAGAAGGCGTCATGCCATGCCAATTCTCATAGCAAGCTGTATTCTGATCGCGCTTGTAATCGGGCTAGCGGCACTCGGAGTACTCAAAGAGTACAACGTAGAATTCACGTTCCATCCCCCACTCCTTGTGAAGATAAAGCTCACGAGGAACCGTTAGTCCGCCGGATGGCGCAAGGCGAGTCGCAGCGTGAACAACATCGCCTGCGTCGAGGCGGCATCGGCCCGCGCCGCAGTCGTGGTTAGAGACTCAGTCGACACGTCAGACCGCGTGGTTGGCCTTCCGGTCGCTAATTGGCGGGTCTTCATCGCCGTCGCGACGACCAGCGGTTCCGGGTTGTTCGCGAGCTGCGTCAGGTTCAACAGTGAGTCTGTGGGCGCCGTTCCCCCACAGCTCAAACCTTGGTGCGGTAGAAGTTGAGGTACGAGCGGGACGGGGTCGGGCCGCGCTGGTCCTGGTAGCGGGAACCGTATAGGGCGGAGCCGTACGGGTGCTCGGCTGGGGAGCTGGTCCTGAACAGGCAGAGCTGGCCGATCTTCATGCCGGGCCAGAGCTTGATCGGCAGCGTCGCGACGTTGGAGAGCTCGAGGGTCACGTGCCCGGTGAACCCGGGGTCGATCCATCCTGCG
>DATAZK010000066.1:0-37968 GCA_036272075.1 Frankiaceae bacterium | reverse complement strand
GGTCTGGGGGATCACCCCACCGGGCTGGCCATGGTCGCCGGCATAGCCGCGGCACTGTTCCAACGCGAACGCACCGGGGTGGGCTCCCTCGTCGAGACCTCCTTGCTGCGCACCGGCCTCTACGTACTCGGTTCGGACCTCATGGTGCAGATGGCAGGAGACCGGCCGGTCCGGGGCCTGCGACGCGCTCTCTACAACCCGCTGCTGGCCTGCTACCAATCGCAGGACGGCAAGTGGTTCTGGCTGCTCGGGCTACAAGCGATCCGATTCTGGCCCGGACTGACCAGAGCGTTGGAGCGGCCAGACCTGTTGGTGGATCCGCGCTTCACCACGCACGAGGGGCTCGTCCGAAATCGAGACGAGCTCATCCCGCTGCTCGACCAAGCCTTCGCCGGGTGGACCATGGCGGATTTGGCTGCCGCCTTTGCGCGCGAAGATGTCTGGTGGGATCCGGTTCAGGACTTCCAGGACGTCGTTGCCGATCCCATGAACATCGCATCGGGCGCCTTCCCGCCGATCGATGGGTCCTCTCATCGCACGGGCGCTTCGCCGATCGATTTTGCCGGCGAGCTGCCGGGTCGGGCCGGCCGCGCCCCTGAGGTGGGCGAGCACACCGAGCAGCTGCTCCTTGATCTGGGTTACGACTGGCCGGACATCGCACGCCTGCAAGCGGCAGGGGTCATCCCGTAGCCACGAGTGAGCCGCCTTTCCGTCCGAAAGTCAGACACGGAGGGGGCGAGATGTTACGTTTCAGATGCATAAATAACGGGGTTAAGCAGTAATTCTCGGGGGAAAGCAATGCTTAAAGAATGGACGCGCGCCAAAACTCTCAAGGCCGCGGGCCTATCGTCGGTTGCTCTGGTGATCCCCATACTCAGTGCGTGCGCCACGACTCCCAATTCGAGCGCGGCCGGGTGGATCGCTAAAGGCACCGGATCGTTCTCCCCGGCCGTATTGCAACAATTCCAAGTGCCGGCCGTCACGTGCGACGGCGCCAACCGTCAGGTCCTGTTCGACGTCGGCTACGGGCTCAGCAGTCCTACCCAGGGATACCGAGTGGGGATCGCGGTCAGCTGCCCGGTGGCCGGGCGGGCTCCGACGTACGGCGCGTACTACTCCATCAACGCCGGTCCCAGGCACCCGATTGTCGTTACCAATACGGCAAAGCCCGCGACCAGCATCAACAACCGGATTCTTCCCGGAGACATCATTCAGCTGATCGTGGTCAACTCTGGCGGCCAGCTCGGCTGGCAGGTCACCGACGCAAGGTTTCGCGCCGGAGCGCCGACTCTGGGCGGCTCATCGTCGGCAGCGGTCGCGTCTGGAGTGACCCCCACGACGGCCGGCTGTCTCGTCGAAAGCCCGGGCTCGGCAATGCCACATTTCGGGGCCATCAAGGTGGGTCGTTGCATTGTGGCAGAAGGCGATCCGACAACTCCTGCCGGCAAGGCATGGGATATCACGGGTGTCATCGGGCGTTTGGCGGGCCCGGCAAACTCGCGTCCAGACTTCTCGATCGTGGGTTACAAGATGACCCGCGCGGGCTCGAATGCCGTGCGGGTGGGAGTGACCGGCGAGAATGACGACACGACATATTCCCTCCTGCAACTGGCTCCCTGAGTGGCCTTCAGTCCAGCGTGGCCCAGTCGCGGTCCGGATAGCGGGCGCAGGCCGGTGCATACAGCCATTCCAGGCGGCGGCACCGGCCGGAGAGGTAGCGCAGCAGCGGTTCGTCGTCGTATCGATGCTCGGTGATCCCGGTGTCCACGGCGATGATGCCTTCACCGACCGTTTGCGGACGCTTGCCGAGCAGCTCGCCCAGAGCCTCGAGTTCCAGTCCGGCGATCACGTTCTCGAAACGACGTAACCGGTCGACGCAGGCGGCCATCTGCTGCGCGTCGACGAGCCGGCTGCGCGCGAACTCTGAGCCGACCTCAGGCAGCACCTCGGACATCAGGGCGTGGTCGACCGCCTGCGCGAGGACGCCCGGCTCGCCCTCGTCCGGCAGCTGCGGGGCGGTGAGGGTGATCCCCATGCTCTCGGCGATGGCGTCGCAGGTAGCACGGTCGCCGACGTACTGGTACGCGAGATACCAGGCGAGCGGTTCCTGGGCGCCGGCATACCGGGTGGCGGCGTGGATCGGAATCATCCCGCGGACGTTTTGCTGCACCCGGTAGTAGCGCACGGTCGCCAGGTCTACGGGTATTCCTGACTCCTTCTCGTATCTGTCCAGCAGCGCCCGGTCCAGGCATCCGGACGGCGTCCAGAACTCGCGCACGCAAAGGTTTCCGAGGTCTTCCAGCGGATCGCCGTAGTGACCCCACTCGAAGTCGACGATCGCCGTGATCCGATCGCCGTCGAACACGAAATTGCCTGGCCCGGTGTCGCCCTGCAGCAGGGAGACGCGGCTGACCTGTGCGGGGACGAACCGGTGCAGCCAATCGAGCCCGTACGTGATCAGCGGGTCGGTGTAGGACGCGAGAAACCCGGTCCAGGTCGCGACGATGGCGTCGACTTCCGCCAGCGCGCACTCACTCGCCGACCCCGGCCGGCGTAGACCCGGCAGGTGCGGCAACCCGAGCGCCTCGAGGTCGAGGCGGTGCATCGCGGCGATCGCGTCGATGAACTGCTCCATGATGCCGCGACGGTCGACGTCGGCAGCAGCGGCGATCGCGCCGGTGCCGCTGACCCGTTGAAAGAGGGCGCAGGTCAATTGCGGGTTCCAGCCGTACACCTCGGCCACCGGCACCGCGGTCGATCCCAGCGCCGAGACGATCGCCGTCTCCTTCTCCAGCGACCAGAGGTTGCCGGCTTTGGGCTCGCGCTCCAGTCGCAGGAACCCTTCCAGCAGCGACCCGTCCGGGCGCTGCGCATCCACCACCCAGGCCTCGCGCCTGGCGACGTGTCGTTCGGCGCGGACGACCGGGCCGCCCGCCACCTCGGCCACCCACTCCAACATTGCGCCTGGCAGACCGGACGTCGCACTCATGGCGGCACCCTAGCGGTAGCGCACGTCACACGGCTGCGCTGTCACAACGTTCGGGGTCGCGAGCGTCTGGTGTCTGTCGAGTGCTGAAGCACGGCACTCCAGCACGCAGAGGAGCGGGCCATGAACGTCACCCTTTGGATCACCACCGGTTTGTTGGCCGCGGTCGCCCTTGTCGGCGGCGCCAGCAAGGCCTTCGTGCCGAAACAGAAACTTGCCGCACAGGGCGGAGGGGAATGGGTCGCGGAAGCGGGCGCCGGCTTCGTGAAGGGACTCGGGGTGCTCGAGCTGCTGGCGGCGCTCGGCCTCATCCTGCCCGCCGTGCTCAACTTCGCACCCGTCATGGTGCCGGTGACCGCCGTCTGCTGGGTCCTGCTCATGGTCGGCGCGATGATCACTCACGGCAGGCTGGGGCAGGTCAAGTTCGTCATGGTGAACGTGGTCTATCTGGCGATCGCGGTCTTCATCGCGTGGGGGCGATTTGGCCCCCGGCCTTACGTCTGAGTCCTACGTCTGTGGAAACTGTGCAACCGGACCGATTCCTTTTCTGCCCGCGTCGGTCTACCTGGGAGACGTGAGAACTCGAACAGGGAGCGGAAGCGATGACGGCAGAGGGAACGACCGAGGTAGTGACGGCGGCGCTGGATCGGGCGGCGAGCAGCACGATGGAGGTGCTACGGCTGGTGCGGGCCGAGCAGATGTCGGCTCCGACGCCGTGCGCGTCGTGGGACGTGCACGCGCTGATCAACCACTTCATCGGAACGCCGCGGTGGTGGGTGGCCGTGCTCGAAGGCACGGACCAGGACCCTGCGCCGGACTACGCGGCCGGCGACTACGCAGCGGCGTACGAGGAGAGCATCCGTATCGCACGTGCCGCGTTCAGCGCTGAGGGTGCGATGCAACGGTTGGTGCAGACGGAGATGGGCGAATTTCCTGGTGCGGTACTGCTCGGGTTCGCCGCGACCGATCAGCTCGCGCACGCCTGGGATCTGGCACGAGCGATCGGGCGGCCGACCGCGGGTCTGGACCCCGATCTGGCGGAGGTCTTGCTCGCGCAGGCTTCGATGGCCATTACTGACGCTTATCGCGGGCCGGACGGCGTCGCCGTTTTCGGGCCGGAACAGCCGGCTCCCGCAGGGGCAGCTCCGGCTGATCGTCTCGCCGCGTTCCTCGGACGGTCGGTCTGATGAATGGCTGATACCGCCACGTTCGCCGCGGAGACCGAGCGCTACCGGCGCGAGCTGTTCGCGCACTGCTACCGGATGCTCGGTTCGGTGCCGGACGCCGAGGACCTCGTGCAGGAGACCTTTCTGCGTGCCTGGCGGTCCTACGCGGGGTTCGAGGGCCGCTCGTCGGTGCGGACGTGGCTGTATCAGATCGCGACGAATTGCTGCCTGTCAGCGCTGGCCGACCGGCGCCGCCGGCTGCTGCCGTCGGGACTCGGCGCGCCCGAACGCGATCCCGGAGCGCCGGCCGAACCGGTGACGGCAGGCGTCAGCTGGCTGCAGCCGGTTCCGGACGAGCGGGTGCTGACGTCGGGGACTGACGGCGGCGATCCGGCGGCGATCGTCGCCGAGCGGGAGGGGGTGCGGCTTGCGCTGATCGCCGGCCTGCAGCATCTGCCGGCCCAGCAGCGCGCCGTGCTGGTGCTGCGGGAGGTGCTGGCGTTTCCGGCCCGGGACGTCGCGGCGATGCTCGACACCACCACGGCGTCGGTCAAGAGTTCGCTGCAGCGCGCCCGGGCGACGCTGCGCGATCGCGCCCCCGACGACGAGCGGATCTGCGAGCCGGACGAGCCGCGTGCGAGGGAGCTACTCGACCGGTACATCGCCGCCTTTGAAAACGCGGATGCCGGCGAGCTTGAACGGTTGCTCATCGAGGACGTCACGCTTGAGGCGACCCCGATGCGCAGCTGGTTCGCGGGACGCCAGACATGCGTTCCTTTCCTGCGCGCGCAGGTCCTGGGTGCGCCCGGGACCTGGCGTATGTACGCGACGCGCGCCAACGGCCAGCCCGCGATCGCGGGATACCTGCGTGACGCGACCGGTGTCCACCGGTCCTACGGCGTGACCGTGTTGACCGTGGTCGAGGCGGGTATCAGCAAGGTGACGTCGTTCGGGGACCCGGCGCTGGTGGCAGCATTTGGGTTCCCGTCATTCCTGGCCTAGGCCGTGTCACGACCAGCTCCGCATCCCCTTCACGCAAGTCTGACTCGGGTTCCTGACCAAATGTCGTCATACTGATCATTTGGGAGTACCCGAGGCGTGCTGGAGGTGAGATGTCGCGGACTTCCGAGCTGGTGGTCGAGGCCGCCGTCGATGCCGTTCCCGCCGCGCGACAATTCGCGGCGGCGGTGCTGGACGATCTTCCTCCGGACGTGGTTGACGACCTTCAGTTGCTGACCACCGAGCTGGTCACGAACGCCGTTTTCCACGGTCGGCCGCCAGTGGTCCTTCGGGTGATCCGGCTGGACCGGCTCGTGCGCTTAGAGGTGGAGGACAACGGTCAC
Organism: Frankiaceae bacterium; assembly: GCA_036272075.1. Lineage (GTDB taxonomy): Bacteria > Actinomycetota > Actinomycetes > Frankiales > Frankiaceae > DATAZK01. The sequence goes on along the minus strand of DATAZK010000066.1, from coordinate 32,473 downwards.
ACCCTTCCCGTCCCAACGGCATTCAGCGGCGAGTCGATGACCGGACGCGGCCTGTCGCTCGTGTCGGCACTGGCAAGCGGCTGGGGAGTGAGTCCCACTCCCGCGGGCGGCAAGGTCGTCTGGGCACAGGTGGCGGACACGGGGTCGACCTTCGGCGCCGAAGCGGGTCCTGAGATGGACGTCGATGACCTGCTGGCCTATTGGTCCAGTGAGGGGCTCGCGGAAAACCGATTCGAGGTGCGCCTCGGTTCGGTACCGACAAGCCTGCTGCTGGCAGCGAAGGGCCATACCGAGAATCTGGTACGCGAGCTCACCCTCGCCAAAGCCCAGGAGACAACCTCGGGCGTGAGCCTGCCTGCCGCAATGGCCGACCTGGTCACGAACGTCATTTTCAGCTTTTCGGAAGCACGGTCAGAGATCAAAAGGCAGGCGTTTGCTGCGTCGGCCCGCGGTGATCTGGTCACCGATCTCGTGCTGAACCTGCCGTTGAGTGCCGCCGATGCCGGCGAGCAATATCTTTCAGCGCTGGATGAGGCCGATGGATACGCGCGTGCGGCCCGATTGCTGACGCTGGCCGCTCCTCGCCCCCACCAGATCTTTCGTCGCTGGTACATCCAAGCGCTGGTGGACCAACTACGCGCGGCTGCCAAGGGTGAGCGGACGCCGCCGCCGGAGCCGTTTCCCAGCGCGCTGGCGCGCGAGGTGGAGCGGCTGTCGACATTGGAAGACACCTGGGAAAAGCTGCAGTTGCTGCAGAAGGTCACCGGCGATCTGACCAAGGCGACCAGCGTCACCGACGTTGCAAGCACCGTCGTGAACCATGCCTTCGAGTTCCTGGGGGTCGACACCGCGCGGGTCTTCCTGCTGACCGATGACCGTGTCCTGCGGTCGGTGGCAGTTCGCGGCGGCGACCCGGCGCTCGTCCCGAGATATCAGGAGTTCTCGATCGATGCCGACCTCCCCGGGTCGGTGGCGGTGCGCACGGGACAGCCGATCGTGCTGCGCAACGTCGAGCAGATCCGGCGACGTTTTCCTGAGCTGGTACGCATCCACCTCGCCGAGCGCAGCTTGCATCTCGTCCCGCTGACGATCGGTGAGCGGACGCTGGGGCTGCTCAGCCTGTCGTTTCCGGGGGGCGGCGACGTCGACGAGAGGGCCCAGGTCGAGTTCGTCGGCGCCCTGGCGGACGCTCTCGCGCAAGCGATGGAGCGCGCGCTTGCCATGGAGCGGGCCATGGCGGCAAACGACCGGCTGTCCTTTCTTGCCGACGCCTCCGTCGCGCTCTCCGGGTCCCTCGACCTCCAGGGCACGCTTGATGCCGTCACCAATCTGCTGGTGCCGCGGCTGGCGGACTGGTGCGTGGTGCAACTGGTGGAGGACGGCGAGCTGAGAGCCGCTGCCATCCAGCATGCGGATCGGATGAAGGTCGAGGCGGCACGGGCCGTGGGGGACCGCTATCCGACGAGGCTGGACGAGCCGAACGGCAGCGCCGTCGTCGCGCGAACCGGAAAAAGCGTTGTGTTCCCAACGGTTCCGCCGCGCCTGCTGGAATTGGTGGCGACGGATGCCGAACAGCTGGAAATCATCCGCAACGTCGGCATGTCCAGTGTCATGCTCGTGCCGCTCACCGGACGCAGCGGAGTCATCGGCGTCGTGACGCTCATCTATGCCGAGTCGGGACGCCATTACGCGCAGGCCGACGTTCCCTTCGTCGAGGACGTCGCCCGGCGAGCCGCAATGGCTCTCGAAACCGCCGAACGATTCCGTGCCCAGTCGGGTCGCCTCGCTCGGGTGACCCGCGTCGCCGATGCGGCCCAGCGAGCGATCCTGGCGCCGCCACCGCGCCGGCTCGGCTCCCTGCTGCTCGCGGCCCGCTACGTCAGTGCCGCCGCCGAGGCTCGCGTGGGGGGCGACCTTTACGAGGTCGTCCAGCGACCTGAAGCCGTCCGCTTGCTGATCGGTGATGTGCGTGGCAAGGGGCTCGCTGCGGTGCGCACCGCCACGATTGTCCTCGGCGAATTCCGGGCGGCCGCCGTCGACATCGCCGATCTCGGTGATGTTGCGCAGCACATCGACCGCAGGATCAGGCCTTACCTGGGAGAGGAAGACTTCGTCACCGCGTCGATCGCCGAGATAGCCGACGACGGCAGCTACAGCGTCGTTTGCTGCGGCCACCCGCCGGCTTTCATCGCCAGCGAAGGCCTCGTCCGGCAACTGAGGCTGGACCACGCCCTCCCCCTCGGTCTGGGGGCGATGCCCGAAGTGACGCGTGGCCGGCTCTCCCCCGGGGACCGCGTTCTGCTCTACACCGACGGGGTGATCGAGTCACGGGCGTCCGACGGCCGTTTCGTCGACTGGACGCAAATCGCCCAGCCCATCGCGGATCACGAGCTCGATTCCGGCCTCGACGCCATACTTGCGGCGCTGCGGCTGGCCATGGGATCGGAGCCGGCGGACGACATCGCGCTGCTGGCCGCCGAGTACCAACCGACTTCCGGCCCGGCTAACGCTGCGGACGCGTCGGGTGGCCGGAGCTTGTGAGCGGGTTGCTCGCCGGACGCGTCGCCGTCGTGACCGGCGCGGGCAGCGGTATCGGGCGGGCCTGCGCGCTCCGCTTCGCCGCGGAAGGCGCGCGTCTGGTCGTCAACGACATCGATGAGCGGACGGCGGCCGCGACCGCCGACGCGATCGTCGGGGCGGGCGCGGAGGCTATCGCCGTGGCCGGAGACGTCGCGCAGATCGAGGCGGTGCGCGAGGCGGTCGACGTCGCGACGCGGACGTGGGGACGCATCGACGTCATGCACAACAATGCGGGCTACGGTGTCCCCGACTCCGTGGCGGACCTCAGTGACGACACGCTGCTGGAGATGGTGGGAGTCAACCTGCTCGGCGCGCTGCACGGCACCCGGGCGGTGCTCCCGCACATGATCCAGCAGGGCGGCGGTTCGATCATCAATACGGCGTCCGTCGCGGCTTTCGCCGCCTCGCGGCAGCGAACGAGCTACGGCATCGCCAAGGCCGGAGTCCTGCAGCTGACGAGGAGCACGGCCGTGGAGAACGGGCGGTACGGCATACGCGCCAATGCCATTTGCCCGGGCCCGATTCGCACCCCGGCCTTCGAGCGCTTCGCGCCCGACCTCGAGTACTACGCCGCGCAGATACCGATGAAAAGGCTTGGTACTCCTGAAGATATCGCGGGAGTGGCGCTCTTTCTGGCCAGCCACCTGTCGGCGTTCGTATCTGGAGTAGCCCTGCCCGTCGACGGCGCCGCGACCGCCCGCCTGACCGCACCGCATCTCTCGCCCGACGACGTCACCCGGTGATGGGTTCTCCTGGTTCCGGGAATCCCATGCTGCGATCCATGGAGCTCGGGTAGATCGGCTGAGGCAGGGTCGCGGCACCCAGGTCGCGTAACTCGTCGGGCTCAAGGGCGAGGTCTGCGGCGAGCAGATTGTCATCCAACTGCGACAGCTTGCTCGGACCCACGATGGCCGACGTGACGGCGGGTTGGGCGAGCACCCAGGCCAGCGCAATCTGCGCCATGGAGACGCCCCGCCCGCGGGCGACGGCATCCACCGCCGCTCGAGCGCGCCGCAGACCTTCCGTCTCGTCGCCGAGGATTCCGAGCCGGCGGCGTCCCCGGGCGCCGGCTGTGTCCTGCCAGCTGGTGAGCTGGTGGATGATGGCCGGGTGGCAGGGGAGCGGGTGGAGCAGCCGAGCTTCTGCCGGATCTGCAACGCCATGTGCGGCATCCTCGTGACGCTCGAGGGCGATCGCGTCGTGCGGGTGCGCGGGGACGCCGAGCATCCACTCTCCCAGGGCTACACGTGCCAGAAAGGACGTGCGCTGCCGGCCTTCCACCACGATCCCCGGCGTCTGGATCGGCCGACGATTGAAGGCCATGAGGTCGGCTGGGAAACCATGCTCGACGACCTCGCCCGCCGGGTGCAGGAAACGCTCGAGGGGCACGGTCCGAACGGGATCGCGATGTACCTGGCGAGCGGCTCCGCGTTCGACAGCGCCGGCCGCCGGACGGCGGAGCGTTTCCTGCGCGTCCTGGGATCGCAGCAGAAGTACACCGCGACGACGATCGACACGCCGTCCAAGCCACTGGTCGCTGAACTCGTCGGCGGGTGGTCGGGCCTCACCCCCGTCTGGGACCACGAGCGTTCCACGCTGCTGGTGTTGATCGGCAGCAACCCGGTCGTCTCTCACGGCCACTCGAACGCGATGCCCTCGCCGTTGCGACGGCTGCGCAGTCACCGTGCTCGCGGCGGCGAACTCTGGGTGCTCGACCCGCGCCGGACGGAAACGGCTCGGGTCGCTGACCGGCACCTGGCGCCGCGGCCGGGAAGTGACTGGCTCGTCCTGGCCCACCTCGTCCGCGCGCTGCTTCCCGGGACCGGTACGAGTGACGACGAAGCCTTACAGGCTCGGGCCACGGGCGTCGACGAGCTTCGCGCCGCGCTCGAGCCGCTCAGCCCTGAGATCACGTCTGACGGAACGGGTATCCCGCTGGAGGATCTCGACGATCTCGTGGCGGCCGTCCGGCGGCATGGGCGGGTCAGCGCGCTGACCGGGACCGGCGTCTCCATGAGCGCCGCGGCCAACGTCGCCGAGTGGCTGCTCTGGGCGCTGCACGTGGTGACGGACTCCTACGACGAGCCGGGCGGCATGTGGTTCAACCCGGGCTACCTGCTTCAGCTCGATACGAGAACTCTCGCGTCGTCTGACGGGACGCCCGGCGCCGGCCCGCCGAGCCGGCCGGAGCTGCCGCGCCGCTTCGACGAATGGCCGTGCGCGGCGCTGCTGAGCGAGATCGAGGCCGGGAACGTGCGGACCCTGTTCGTCGTCGGTGGCAATCCGGCGACGGCGTTCCCTGACGCGGCCCGCACCCGGGCGGCCCTGGCGTCGCTGGAAACACTGGCGGTCGTTGACGTTCTACCGACCGAGACCACCGAACTCGCGACGCACCTCCTGCCGGCGGTCGGCGCTCTCGAACGGGCCGATCTGCCTTTGCTGCTCGATGGGTATCAGCTTGCGGTGGCTACGCAATTCACTCCGGCGATCGTGGCGCCGGTCGCCGAACGCTGGCCGATCTGGCGAATGTTCGGTGCCCTCGGCGAGCGCCTCGGCCTCGACGTCCTCGGTCGCGGGCAGACGTCGGAGACAGCCACCGACGAGTCGCTGCTGCGTCCCCTCGCCGAGCGCAGCCGCGGCGGCGGCGATGCGGTTTTCGGCGCCCGCCGCGGAGTCGTGCACAGCGGAGCCGTCTTCGGATGGGTGCACCGCCTCCTGCCGGACGGCCGGTGGCGGCTTGCCCCGGAGCCGCTGGTGAGGCAGTTGGCGGCCCTGACCGAAGCGGAACCGACGCCGCGGGAACAGCTTCAACTGATTGCTCATCGCCAGCTCGGGACCATGAACTCGCAGCTGCGCGAATTGACCGACACCGCGGTGATGGTCGCCCCCTCGCGTGCCGCCGAACTCGGTGGTGACGGGACCGAGGTCGAGGTGCGGGTGGCGGGCCGGGTGGTGACGGGAGTCGTGCGAGCCGATGACCGGATACCCGCTGGAGTGGTGGCGATTCCGCACGGATGGTCGGCGCCCAACGTCTCCGACCTCACGAGCGCCGAGGCCGACATCGACCCGCTCACCGGGATGGTCCGCCAGTCAGCCCTTCCGGCCGAGATCCGAGCGTCATTTCGCCAGGTTCACGAGTAGCTCGAACGACCCGTGGTGGTCGACGGAGACGACGCCGCCGATGCTCGGGGCCTTGATGGCGTAGTCGGCCATGATGATCGGCAGGTCGGCCAGGACGACAAATCCGGTCTCGGTCTGCTTGTACTGGAGGCTGAGGGAGACCGCCTTGGAGACCCCGTGCAGGCGAAGGGTTCCGTGCGCGTCCAGCTGGTAGATCTTGCCGGGCGCGATGGTGGGCAGCGTGATCGGGCTGGTCAGGGTGAACCCTGCCGTCGGATATCTGGTGGTCTGGATTCCGACGGTCTTGAGCACGCTGTCGCGCAGGCTCTTGTCGCTCTTCAGCGTCGTCATGTTGACGGTGAAAGTCGCGGCGGTCACCTGCTTGCCCACCACCGTCACGGAGCCCGTCACAGCGCCGGTTCGTCCGGTTGCGGTGTCGGTCGCGATACCGCCGGCGACCTTTTCCTTCACCCGGTAGCCGGCCGTGGTCGCCTCGCCGGCGAGACCGGGGACGACCGTCCAGTGCCCGCTGACATCAGTACCCGACGCGGATTGCGGCAGCGCCGCGCTGGCCTGGAGCGCGAGCGGCGCAGCCGAGGTGCCGCTCAACATCCAGTAGAAGGCGCCTCCTGCCAGCACGATCACGCCCACGGAGGCGATAGCGATCCAGCGGAAATGCTTCTTGAAGAAGGTCTTCATGGGTGGACCTTTCGTCGGGGAGGGGAGGGAGGAGACGCTGTTGTGAGCAAGCAAGCAAGTGCTTGCACGTACGACACGTTAAGGCGCTTCCCGCGTGCAAGCAAGTGGTTGCTTGTACATTTCTGGATGACGCGGCAAAGCGGCGTCCCGCGGCAATAGGAGGACTCGTGTCAGAACCCGTCACCGATGAACGGATGTTCGACGCCGCGCTGACTGTGCTGGCTCAGCGGGGCTACGCGGGGGCTACGACCCGGCGGATCGCCGAATCAGCGGGCGTGAACGAGGCCACGCTGTTTCGCCGTTTCGGCGACAAACGCCAGCTCATCCTCGCCGCGATCCACGCGGACATCCCGAAGCTGACGAAGGGCGCGCTCACCGTGAGCGGTGATCTGGAGGCCGATCTGATCCAGGTGGTGGAGTACTACTCCCAGCTCCATCAACACCGCGACGGATTGGTGGGCACGCTGCTGCTCGAGGGCGCCCGAAACCCCGACGTGGCGGCCCTCATCGCGGCGCCCCTGGGCCTCTTGTCACGCCTCGGGGAGATCTTCGCCAGCTACCAGCAGACCGGGCAGATGGTCGCGGAGCCGACCGACTTCGCCGTCCAAGCGCTCCTGGCGCCGCTGCTGCTGATCTCGCTCTTGCAGCGCATGTCATCGTCCGAGATCGCGCTCCCGGACGCCAAGAGCGTCGTCCAGCGATTCCTGAGCGGTCGCCTCGCAGCCGGTGAGGCCATCAAGTAATCAGCTCCGGCGAATCCTGTGGCCGCCGGGCGGCGCGGCTCAGCGCTTACGGGCTTTTCCACCCTTGAACAGCTCTCGCCAACTCGACTCCGACACCTCGACGTCATGGCGTTTGGCTGCCGAGAGGATCCGCTTCCAAGCCTTGTCGCGCTCGGCGTCGCTGACCCCCTCGACCTGATCGAAGCGGGCGATCGCGTTGCGCACATGGCGGGCGTCGGTGAGGGGCTCCTTGCGCTCTTCCGGGAATGCGAACTCTTCCTCTGATACCCGGTCCTTTTCCGCGGTGCTCATTCCCTGACTCCGGCGGGGAACGTCCTTGCCATGTGCGCGTTCGCTCTGCGCCTGACGGGCGTGCTTCAGATTCTCCCGGGCCGTTTCCTTCTGCTTTTCGGTCGCCATCGCGTCTCCTTCGGCGTCTCGACTTTGAGGCCCCTACCCGTTCCGTGGCATGGCAAGCAGGGCAAAGAAGTGGCGACGGCACGCTCACTTGGCGGGCGGCATGGAGCGTCCCTGGCGGTGGTCAGGGACTGCCGGCCGGTTCGGGATAGAACTGCCGCGCCCAGGTGCGCAGCGCCCGGATCGGGCCGTCGTCGGAAACCAGCGGCGCGCGTTCGACGTAGACCTTGTGCTCCCAGATCGGTACGTCGCGCGAGGTGTTCTCGACGGTGGCGTCGATCATCGCCTGAGCATGGTCTGAAACCACGCCGTCGCCGATCGGGTCCGGTACGAGGAAGAGCAATCGCAGTTCGACGTACTCGTCGTCGATCGGAGTGGTGGCCGTGAGGAACCACATGCCCGACTGCGTGTGCAGCCAGACCAGGCCGAGGCCGCTGGCTTCCTGGGTGGTGAACTCGGTCGCGACACCGTCGATCACGACGAGCGAGCGTTGCCGGTAGACGTGCTCGGTGATCTCGTACTCGGCGCGCATCTGCGGTCCGACTTCGTGGATGTAGGTGAAGTGCGCCGTGTCGGGGATGTTCTCGGCGAGCTCTTGGGTGTGCATGCGGATGGTCCAGCCGGCGGTCTCATAGCCGATCCAGCCCTCGGAACCGAACTCGGGCCGCAGCGGGGGATCCCACGTCGGAGCCTGGCCGGTGTCACTGCACCAGGTCATGATCAGCCCGCTGTGTTCACGAACCAGCCAGGTGGAGAGGGCGACCTTGGGTGGCCTTCCGGGCACCGCGGCGTACGGGACCTCGACGCACTGGCCGTCGGCGTTGAAACACCAGTGATGGAAGGGGCAGCGGATGCCCTCGCCGTCGGTCTTCCCGCCGTATCCCAGGTGGGCTCCCATGTGCGGGCAATGCGCGTCAACGAGTACCGCACGGCCGCCGTCGGTGCGATAGAGCACCAGGTCGCGCCCGAAGTAGTGCAACGGCAGCACGTCGCCGGCTCCGAGCGCTGCTGACTGCGCCAGGAAGTACCAGCCGTCAGGATTCGGCGGGAATGGATACCGGTACTTCGATCCCACTGGGCACCTCCGCGGTGAGGCGAACTGGTGGGGGCACTCTAGCGGGACCCGGCGGCCGCGTCCGCTCGCTGTCAGACGCGCATCCGGCGACTGCTCCGGCTGGCCCAGAAGGGCGAGACCACGACGATGAGCACGGCAGCGGCGGCGACCTGAAGGATGTGGCGGATCCAATCGATGCCGGACGTGTGCCGCACGTGGATGGCCGAGGCGATGTAGTTGCCGATGATGGCGCCGATGATCCCGATGACGATCGTCAACCACAGGGGGATCGGCTGCCGCCCCCGCACCACGAGCTTTGCCAGCAGGCCGATGACCAGGCCGGCGATGATGGCCCAGAGAATGTTCATCGTGCTTCCTTTCGGGACGGGCCCGGCCGGACGCCGGAGTGGACCACGTGTACCCGGTGAGCGGCGCCTTGCACATCCGCGCCAAAGGTTCGCCGCTCATCGGTGGCCGCCGTTTGGATTTGCGGGTGTCGGGCAGTCACCACGTGCGATCGACGGGGCTGGGAGCGGATTCACGTGTCGCCTGCGATCAGGACAACGCACGTACGTGGTCTGACAGCCATGCCTTCGGATGGTCCCGACCGGCCTCTTGCCGAACCGGGCTGTCCGAAGCGCATGGTCTACGGCCCGTGTGGAGGTGTGCGCCCCGACCTGTCTTGCGAGATGGGCGCCTTCGCCTGCCCGTTCACCAATCGGGCGCCGGTCGCGTGGTCGCCGGAAGGAGCCTTCACAGCAGGGCGGAAGGTTGCCCGTGCGATGGACGGCGGCGGCCTGGGTCAGGAAACTCAGTCTCGGCAGTCCTTTCTCGACCTCGCTCAGCGACGACCGGTCGTGCTCACCGACTTCACCGTGCGTCCCTACGACGTGTCCTCGATCGCTGAAGTGTGCGCCGCGCTCGAAGGCTCCTGCGACGCGGTGCTGATCGGCGAGCACAACAACAGACCCGACTTTCCGCCGGCGATGTTGATGCCGATGATCCGTGAACTCGGCCTCGCCAGCTGGGTGACGCTGACCTGCCGCGATCGCAACCGCATCGTGCTGGAGCAGGAGCTCGCCGCGCTTTCTGTGCTGGGCGGCGAAGGCGTCCTGTGCGTCACGGGTGACGGCCGCGGGGTCGGTGTCAGACCTGGGGTGACGTCAGTCTTTGATCTCGACAGCAGCCGGCTGAGTGCGAGTGCCGCGCAGATCGGGCTGAGCGTCGCGGTCGCCGAGAGCCCGCAAGCCCCACCCGAGCACATCCGTCCCTACCGCCTGCTCCAAAAGCAGCGAGCAGGCGCCCGCGTCTGCTTCCTCAATCACGTGAGCACCCCCGAACGGCTGGCGAGATTCATCGCGGATGCGCGTTCGGAGGGGGTCACCCTTCCCTTCGTCGCAGGCGTCGCCGTCTATACCGACGCTCGATCGGCCGCTGTCCTGCAGGCATTTCCGGGTCTGCATCTGGATGCCGGCGCCGTCTCACGGGTCCTGTCCGACGGTGACCCGGTCCGGGCCGGAATCGACGCCGCGGTCGCTGAAGCCCGTCAGGTACTGGCGGTTCCCGGCGTCGTCGGAGTCAACATCTCCGGCCTCGCCTCAGCTGCCGGCGAACTCGCCGCCGCACGAATCAAAGCCACGGTCGGCCGTGCGGTGCTCGGGCTATGACCGAGCAGACCGCGTCTCCCCTCACTGCAGAATTTGACACTCTTGCTTGCTGGACGCATGAGGTCGTGAGCCGGCTGGGACCCGAATACGCGATCCCCGCTGCCTGCCGGGGAAGCGCCCACCCAGCGTGGCTGCGCTGGATCGCGGACCGACTTCGGCTGAGCCCGATCGACCGGTTCCTCGACGCCGGAGCCGGGCTCGGCGGCCCGTCCGCCTGGCTTTCGCGGACGTATCTGCCCGGCCTGGTCCCTGTGCTCGCGGAGCCGATGATCGGAGCCTGCCAGGCAGCCCGCACCATGTTCTCCCTCGAGACCGTGAGCGCCTGGTCGCAATCGCTGCCTTTCCCTGACGGGACTTTTGACGCCGCCTGGTGTCTTGGAGTGCTCTGCACCACGGCGGAGAAATCGGGCCTGCTGAACGAACTGCGCCGCGTTCTCACCCGCCAGGGACGGCTCGGGCTGCTGGTTCTGGTGCAAGCGGCAGCGGAGCTGACCGATGCACCTGAAGGCAATGACTTTCCCACTGACGCGTCGCTCCTGACCGGGCTGGCCGCCGCCGGCTTCACCGTGAGCGATCGCATCGAAGCGGGCAAGATCGACACTGCTGATGACCAATGGCAGCGCAAGGTCTCACGCATCGATGAGGTGCTCGCCGAACGCTATGGCGATCGGCCGGATTGGCGGCTGGCGCAGGAGCAGGAGCGTCGGATCGCCCGCCTTCTGGAACGCGGTGACCTGCAGACGTGGCTGATCACCGCCCGGGTCAGCACCTGACCTCCGAACGCCGGGGTGGTTTGTCAGGGGAGGGCGGGGTAGCGCTCCGGTATGGGTGACTTCAAAGGCACAACGACGGTGAACGCCTCCAAGCAGGCACTGTTCGACTACCTGTCCGACGTGAGCAACCTTCCGCGCTACTTCGACCGAATGACCTCAGCCAAGCCCGGCGACGGGGACGAGGTCCACACCACGGCCAGCATCCCCAGCGGCAAGCAGGTCGAAGGAGATGCCTGGTTCAAGGTCGACCGTGACACGCAGCATCTCGAATGGGGCTCTGAAGGCGACAACCCGTACGGCGGGTTCCTCGACATCCGCAGCAATGGCGACGCCTGCGATGTCGAAGTCCACATCCACAGCACTCATGCCTCGGATGCAGCCGCCGAGATCCAGCGCGGCATCGAGGAGACGCTTGCCCACATCAAGCGCCTCGTCGAAGAACAAGGCGCCGGCCGCTAGTCCTCCCGTGAGGTGGTCGGCGTCCGTCACCTTCCCCGGCGCCCGACCTCAGTTGCCGTATTGCTTCGTCTCGGGACGCTCGACCATCAGGCCATGGGCCACCTGGTCGGCGACGGGGCGGTGACGAGTGCCGCGCGGCACCACGTACAAGTCGCCGCGCTGGAGCGTGGCCGGCTCCCGGCCCTCCATTTCGACGCGGAAACTGCCGTCCCAGCACAGGAAAACCTCGTCCTCCTCGTGCGTGTGCCACGGGAACTCGCCCTCGAAGCGGGCTACTCGTACGACGGTGTCATTGGCGTGGACGAGGTCACGCGGCTGCCATGGCCCGGGCAGGCCGGCGATGGTCTCCTCGATGGAGACGGTGGTTTCTTCCATGCCTGCAATCCTGCGAGCGTCATGCCTGCGCGGCAAGCACAAAACCGGCTAGTGGATGCTGAGGCCGACGACGGGTCAGGGACGGAAAGCGAGGCACCTGGTGAGCGGATACGCGGCAAGTACTCCTGCGGAAATGCTGTGAAGGCGGTCCAGGCTTTCCCCGACGGGCTCAGGGTGCAGGACGTCCCGACCCCCGAGCCCGGGCCGGGGGAGGTCCTGGTCAAGGTGGCGGGCGCCGGGCTGTGTCACTCCGACTGCATGATTTCCCAGCATCCACAGGCTTTCGGCCGCTCCGACGGCATGACGATCGGCCACGAGACGGCCGGGTGGCGCGTCGACACCGGGGAGCCTGTGATCGTGCATGCCGAGTTCGGCTGCGGCATCTGCGCGATGTGCCGCCGCGGCGCGGAGCGCATGTGCCCGCAGATCGCCCCGTCGCGGGGCGCCGGACAGGGTCACGATGGCGGCATGGCGGAGTTCATCAAGGCCCCCGCGCGGGCCCTGGTCGCGCTGCCCGACGCGATTGACCCGGTGAACGCCGGACCGCTCGATGATGCTGCCCTCACGCCGTATCACGCCATCCGTACCTCGATGCCGTGGCTCGAGCCGGGCAACGTCGTCGCCGTGATCGGCATCGGCGGGCTCGGTCACATGGCGCTCCAGCTCCTGCGGGCGATGACCTCCGCCACCATCGTCGCGGTCGAGAAAGACCCGCGGAAGCGGGCATTCGCCGCCGAACTGGGTGCCGACGTCGTGCTGGATCCCGATGACGATGCCGCCGCCCAGATCAAGTCGATGGGCTTGGAAGGCGCGTCCCTGGTGCTCGATCTGGTCGGCAACGATCAGACGCTTGCGCTTGCGGCCGCTTCCGCAGCCCGGCTCGGGAAAATCATCTGTGTGGGTGCCGCCATGGGCACGTACCCGTTCTCGATGATCACGGTGCCGTTCGAGACGATCGTGCAGACCACCTATTCCGGCGAGCCGTGGGAGCTGGAGGCGGTCGTGGCGCTGGCCGCAGCGGGAAAGCTGCACGTCGAGTCGACCCACATCGGCCTGGACAGCGTCCCCGAGCACCTCGAACTCATCGACCGCGGCGAGCACCCGTCGGGCCGGCTGATCGCGGTCCCCTGAGCATTCAGGCGTCGAGTTTGAAGACCTTCACGGCATTGTCGCGAAGGAATTTCGGCCAGACCTCGTCCTTCAACGGGACGTTCTGCATCTCGTCGTGGATGCGCCGCAGCGACAATCCCATCGGGTAGTAACCGGCATACATCACCTTGTCGGCGCCGCGGCTGTTCGCGTACTTGAGGATCGCTTCCGGGTAGTACTTGGGCGCGAAGGCCGAAGGCATGTAGTACAGACCAGGCCATTTGAGCATCAGCTTCATGGCCAGCTCGGTCCATGGTTCGGCGCCGTGGCGCATCACGATGCGCAGCTCGGGGAAGTCGTAGCAGACGTCGTCGAAGAGCTCGACCTGCTGGCAGGCCATCGGCACGCGCGGACCGGGTACACCGGCGTTGGAGACGATGGGGATGTCGAGGTCGATGCACGTCTGGTAGACGGGGTAGTAGCGCCGGTCGTTGACCGGCACCTGCGGGTTGCAGCCGGCCGGAAACGTCGTCACCGCCTTGACGTCGGCATCGTCCTTGGCCTGGCGGATCTTTCGCACCGCCCCAGTGATGTCGTTGGGGTCGACCCCGATGCTGGCGAAGAAGCGGTCGGGATGTTCGCGTAAGGCCCGCTCGTGCAACTCGCCGTAGGGACTGCCGACCATGCCTTTGGCGACGCCGCACGCGTCCATCTCCTGCAGCGTCACCTCGATCGGATCGGCGCCCTCGGGCAGGTAGTTGGGGACCTCCTTGAACATGTACTCCGCCGGAAATTCCATGTTCTGGCTCGCGGCGTCCTTCGCCAGTGCGCGCAGGTTCGCGTAGTGCGAGCGGGCGTCAGCTGACGGGAAGCCGATCATGAGGTCGATGGCACCGATTCCATTGCGCATGCCTTTGGTATATCGCGACCCGTGTAGACACCTGGCATGGCCACCTATGAGATCGACGGTGTCGTTCCGGTCATCGACCCGGCCGCCTTCGTGCATCCCCAGGCGTCGCTCATCGGCGATGTCATCGTCGAGGAAGGCTGCTACGTCGGCCCTTTTGCGAGCCTGCGCGGCGACTTCGGCCGCATCACGATCGGCGCCGGTTCCAATGTCCAGGATGGGTGCGTGCTGCACTCATTTCCCGGTGCCGATTGCACTCTTCACCCGCAGAGCCACGTGGGTCACGGGGCGATCCTTCATGGCTGCACCGTGGGATCGCTCGCCATGATCGGAATGAACTCCGTCCTCATGGACGGAGTCGTCGTCGGAGAGCACGCGCTGATCGCTGCCAACAGTTTCGTGCCGGCGGAGTTCGAGGTGCCGGCGCGCTCACTGGCTGCCGGCAATCCGGCCAAGGTGATACGTGAACTCGACGAGACCACGCTCACCTGGAAGGCACGCGGCGTGCGGGTCTATCAGGACCTGGCACGGCGGTCATTGGCGACGCTCAAACCCTGCGAGCCGTTGGAAGCCGTTCCGCCTGATCGGCCTCGGGTCAGCACCGCCAGCGACGTCTCGCAACCGTTGCGCACGTATCGACGCCAGGAGGCTGACCAGTAGGCGCCTTGCAATAGGCAGGCATATACCTGCATAATGTGTGTCGTGGGCGATGACGACCGGGTCTTCAAGGCTCTCGCCGATCCGACGAGGCGGTCGATGCTGGACATGCTTCGTGAGCGCAACGGCCTCATGCTCGGGGAGATCTGCGAGCCCTTGAACATGGCAAGGCAATCGGCGACGCAGCATCTCGACCTGCTCGAGGCCGCGAACCTCATCACGACGGTCCGGCGTGGCCGGCAGAAGTTGCACTACCTGAACCCGGTGCCGCTGTGGGAGATCCAGGAGCGCTGGATCGACCGCTTCGAATCGCTTCGCCTGCGCACGCTGAGCGGAATCAAACAACGAGCCGAGGAGGACGCCATGGGCAGCCAGCCCAACCATCCCGCCAGTCGGGTCCCTGAGTACGTCTACGTCACCTACATCGAAGCTTCGCCCGAGCAGGTCTGGAACGCGCTGACAGATGCGGACCTGACCGCCCAGTACTGGGGCCATTCCAATGTCTCCGATTGGCGCCAGGGCTCACCCTGGGAGCACCGGCGCGTTGACGGGTCGAACATCGCCGACGTCATCGGCACCGTCCTCGATTCCATTCCTCCGCGTCGGCTTGCGGTGACGTTCGATTCCCCGGGCTCGTCCTCGCCGAACGGGCCCTCGAGGGTGACCTTCGACATCGAGCCATTCCACGAGATCGTGCGCCTCACGGTGACTCACCAGAACCTGGCAGACGACGCAGCCCGCGAAGCCGTCTCCGTGGGATGGCCCACCGTTTGCGCCAACCTCAAGTCCCTGCTCGAGACCGGGCACCCGATGTCGAGCGCTCCGTGGGACATGCACGCGGACCTGCGCGAGGCCCAGATGGCAGCGAACGACCGGGTGCGCTAGCGCGCCTCGATCACTCTTGCGGCAGGGCGGCGAAGTCGCGCTTGGCGGTGCGGTACCACCCCATCCCGGCGACGGGATGCTTCCAGCGGCCCTTCATGTCCTTGAGCGCGCTTGCGTGCGTCTGATCGCCGTCGGCGACGATCTTGCGCAAGTGGGCGTCCTGGAGCTTGATGGCCTCGTCCGCGGTGTTGGCGTGGTGGGAGTGATCGCAGGGTCCGCCCAACTGCTGGCATGTCATCGTTTTCATGGTGGTGACGGTAGGCGGGCGGGCCCTGCGCGCGCTTCTTGAATCCTGATCGATCATTCGACGGCAGTATTCGCGCCCTCGTAGTCGCCCTCGTAGGCTCGGGGAGCCACCAGAGATGAGGACATGCCGTGCCCGAGCTGCGTTCCCGGACCACCACCAACGGCCGCAACATGGCCGGAGCCCGCGCGCTGTGGCGCGCGACAGGAATGACCGACGACGATTTCGGCAAGCCGATCATCGCTGTGGCGAACAGCTTCACGCAGTTCGTTCCGGGTCATGTGCACCTGCGCGACCTCGGCAAGTTGGTCGCCGATGAGATCGCGGTCGCGGGAGGCGTCGGGCGGGAGTTCAACACGATCGCCGTGGACGACGGCATCGCGATGGGACACGGCGGGATGCTCTACAGCCTGCCGAGCCGCGAACTGATCGCCGACTCCGTCGAATACATGGTGCAGGCCCACCAGGCGGATGCCCTGGTGTGCATCTCGAACTGCGACAAGATCACCCCCGGCATGCTGATCGCGGCCATGCGCCTGAACATCCCCACGGTCTTCGTCTCCGGCGGGGCGATGGAGGCGGGCAAAGCGATCGTGCGCGACGGCGTGGCCCGTCCCAAGCTCGATCTCATCTCGGCGATGACCGCGTCAGCGGATGAGTCCGTGTCCGATGACGACCTCGCCGACATCGAGCGTTCCGCCTGCCCGACGTGTGGTTCCTGCTCCGGCATGTTCACGGCGAACTCGATGAACTGCCTGACCGAGGCGCTCGGATTGTCCTTGCCCGGAAACGGTTCCACCCTGGCGACGTCGGCGGCACGCAAAGGCCTTTTCCTCGAGGCGGGACGGATCATCGTCGACCTGTGCCGGCGCTACTACGGCGAGGACGACGAGTCGGTCCTGCCGCGTTCGATCGCGACGCGTGAGGCGTTCACCAATGCCATGCGGCTCGACATCGCGATGGGCGGATCGACCAACACCGTGCTGCACCTGCTGGCAGCGGCCATCGAGGGTGAGGTCGACTTCGACCTGGCCGACATCGACCGGCTCTCGCGCTCGACGCCGTGCATCTGCAAGGTCGCGCCCAGCACCCCGCGCTACCACATGGAGGACGTTCACCGGGCCGGCGGGATCCCGGCGATCCTTGCCGAACTCGATCGCGGGGGACTGCTCGAACGCGGCGTCCATACGGTCCACTCCGGCGACATCGACTCGTGGCTCGCGGCGTGGGATGTTCGTGGTTTCGAGCCGAAAGAGCAGGCGCTGCAGCTGTTTTCGGCGGCTCCCGGTGGCGTCCGCACGACAGAGGCGTTCAGCTCTACCGCCACCTGGGAGTCGTTGGACACCGATCCGGCGGAGGGCTGCGTGCGCGACATCGCCCACGCCTACAGCGCCGACGGCGGCCTGGCCGTGCTCTACGGCAACCTGGCAGAGGACGGCTGCGTCGTGAAGACCGCGGGAGTGGCGGACGGGCAGCTCTCCTTCGAGGGGCCGGCCAAGGTCACCGAGAGCCAGGACGACGCGGTGACGGCCATCCTCGCGGGGACGATCGTGGCGGGCGACGTCGTCGTGGTCCGCTACGAAGGACCCAAGGGCGGGCCGGGCATGCAGGAAATGCTCTATCCCACCAGCTTTCTCAAGGGTCGCGGCCTCGGTGCCAAGTGCGCGCTGATCACCGACGGCCGCTTCTCCGGCGGGACGAGCGGGCTGTCGATCGGCCACGTGTCACCCGAAGCCGCGCGCGGCGGCACCATCGGCCTCGTCGAGGACGGCGACATCATCAGGATCGACATCGCTACCCGCTCGATCCAACTGATGGTCGACGACGCCGTGCTCGCCGCCCGGCGGGCCGAACGCGACGAGCTGGGCTGGGAGCCGCTCAAGCGCGAGCGTCCCGTCTCGGCGGCGCTGCGGGCGTACGCCGCCCTGGCTCAGTCGGCCGACAGGGGCGCCGCGCGGTTGGTTCCCTAGCCGCCGGCCGGCGTGCCGTTCAAGCGGCGAATCCGCTGATCTTGTCGGCGGTCATCCGTCCGATGAGCCGGTGGGAGCCGGGCGGGTCCGGCGGCGGGTCCTGGTCGAGGTAGCGCCGGGTCAGCTCCACCGACAGGCTGCTGTCGGGATCGTCGACAAGCTCTACGGTTCCGCCGATGTTGGCGGTGGTGTACGGATCGTCGCGCGCGAAGAGGGTGACGGATGCCCGCGGGTCGCGGGCCAGGTTGCGTGCCTTCAGACGCCTGTCGTGGGTGGTGAAGATCAGGACGTCTTCATCGCGCGCGGCCCAGATCACGGACGTCTGCGGCGTCCCGTCGGCATTGAGGGTGGCGAGCACGGCGAAGCAGCGCCCGTCGAGCAGGTCTTTGACTCGTTGGTCGAGGTTCACGCCCGCCTTCATACCCGTTTCGCGGCACCTCTGGACAGCACGGCGTCCCAGCCGTCGATGTCGAGACGATGCCCACGGCCAAGCCCCGACACGACGAACAGCCGTCGGGCGCGCCGGCTGATTCCGCCGATCAAGAACGGAGGCTGGCCGAGGTCTCGGCGCCGCCGCTCCGCCTCCACCAGCGGGCGTATCCCGCTGGAGTCCAGGAATCTCACCCCGGTCATGTCCACATGGACGGTCGTGACAGGAATGCGGTCCAGCCCCTCGAGCGTGCGCGTCAGTTCAGGTGCCGCAGCAGCGTCAAGCTCCCCGCTGAGCCGCAGCTGAGCGAATTGCCCGCTCAGGGTCAGTTTGATCGTGTACACCCGGGCCGGCTCGGCGCGGCTGACCTGGCCGTGCGCCCGCGCGAGCTCCGCGAGCAACCTGTCGCTGGCGAATCCGTCCAGCGCCTCGTCGACGCTGCGCAGGTGCGGCTCGGCCGGCTCGCGGTCTGTGGAATCGCTCCCTGGCGAAGAGGTCATGTGCCAGCCCCATCGACCACTACCTTGGGGCGGCCTTCTCGCGCCCGGCTCTTATCCGAACCGAGGAGAAGAATACGACCGTCGAGCAGGTTGTAAACCCCGCCGTCTGCGCAGGCCCGGTCAGGCGGGTCCGACGATCCCGCTGAGAGCGTCCAGCAGGAGCGGCCAGGCCGCGGATTCGTGGTCGACCATGTCCATGTGGCTGCCGCCTTCGAGCTCGACCATTCTGGCGCCGAGGCGAGAGGCGTAATCACGCGACATTTCCACGTGCAGCACGTCGTCCTTCTCCCCATGGATGAGGACCACAGGAAGGGGCGGGACGCCGATGAGCGCCGGGTCGGCAGCCGCGTAGCGATCGGGAACCTCGTCCGGGCCACCGCCGAGGAACTGGCTGACCGCACCCGCGCCTTCGCCCAACCGGTGCGCCTCTGTGAGGTCGACCGCGCCGGCGAGTGAGATGGCACCGGCGAGCGCCGGAGGTTCTGCGACCCACCCCGGCGACCCCTCAGGAGTCAGCGAACGCAGTGCCGTCCAGAGTGCCAGATGACCTCCGGCGGAATGCCCGATCGTCACCACTGCATCCCGTCTGACGCTTCCGGGCCGCAGCGCCTCGATGAGGTCGGGAAGACGGTCGGTGGCGGTCGCGGCATCGGTCAGGGTGTTGGGCCAGCCGCCGTCACCGCCGACCCGCCGGTACTCGATATTTGCCACGACATAGCCGCGTTCTGCCAGGGCTGCGGCGAACGGCTGGAGATGGTCGCGGTTCCACTGCTCGCGCCAGAAGCCGCCGTGAAACAGCAGCACCAAAGGGGCCGGGAAAGCGCTCGCGTCGGGGAGCGTCACCTCCGCGTTCTGCTGCGGGTGCGCTCCGTACGCGACGGTGTCAGCAAGGGTGTGGGCGCCGGAGGTCTCGTCGGTCATACCGCCATCTTGGCGGATACATCGATCTGGACGGGATATCCGGCCCGCAAGACGGCCACCGTCGAGGGCGGGGTGATCACGGTGGCCGTGCCGCCCTTCGGTCGCGGCCGCCGGCTCCCGTACCCCTCTCGACTCCACTCGACGAGGTGCTCTCCGATGACAACGTGCGGCGCCTGCCCGACCAGGATGAAGGTGGCATCGGGTAGCTCCGGCAGCGCCATCTCGTGGTATCGCCGGTGGTGGGTGCCGCGAAGGAGGCGTTCGTGATGCAACTGCCGGTTGATCTGCTGGGCCGAGGGCGCGGCCACGCGGAGTTCAGCCGACCACCCGCTGCGGTAGGCGTTGTAGGCCTCGCGACGGCATTCGGCGCACGGGCGGTGCCCGGCGGCGAACGAGACTGCCTCGTCGTGGAAGAACAGGTGCGTGTAGCGGTGAGGCTGCCATTGCTGGCGCCACCGTCCCCGGAACTCGAGCGCGCAGGTGATCCAGAGATCGCTGGCGTGATAGCGGACGATCTCCCTCTCGCGATGCAGGATGCCGCGGTTACCGGTCCACGCGCCGCGGAGCGGGATCGCCTCGATGTCACCCGTGGGGGTCACGCGATTACGAGCCGGGCTCACAGCCATCCGGTCACCACCGTGGGGCAAAGTTGATGCTGATACGGGGTCCGGCGGGGGTTGCCTGCTTCGGGACGCTGTGACGCCAATCGACCTGAGCACGGCCACCCATGACGATCAGGTCGCCGCTTGCCGGCTGCAAACTCACGCTGGCGCCGCCGTCCTTGGGGCGAATGAGGAACCTTCTGGTAGCACCCAAACTCAGCACCGGCACGATGCTCTGCGGCTGGATCTTGCCGATGTGATCACCGTGCCAGCTGGTGCTGTCGCGGTGGCTGCGGTACAGGTTCACCCACAGCTTGTCGTAGCGCGTGCCAAAGCAATCCGACAGCCGCTCGGCAATGCCCTGAAGCGAACGCGGTGCCTCGGCGGCGTCGGGGTATTCGGCGGTCAATCGTGGCTCGGTGACCCGGCGGTCGAACATCCACCTGGTGCGCTGCTCCCAGCCGGCGTCGTGCATGAGCTCAGCGAACAGGTCTTCGGTCTCCGTCATCCAACCCGGATGATGCTCGAGCCAGGAACCCGCGTCGAGAGCGATACGCCGGACGCCGCTCGTCGGCTCGACGCTCGGTGGCGCGGCCTCGAACAGGCTGAGCTGATGCATCTTCCCTTCCCGAAATCCGGTGTCAGGACCCACGGTCCATTTTCGCTCGGCAGGTCTGCTGCCGCCAATCAATAAAGGTTCGCTGCGGTTCACGCCGCGTCGTGGAACACGAGGCCAAGGGTGAGTCGCTGCCCGGATCGGATCACCGAGACCCCGTGCCGGACGGGTGCTGCCGACCAGCCGCGCGCAGAGCGCACCGGCCGATCCCGGGTGGTGAAGACGAGTCCGTGGCCATGCGGGATCGCGATGGCGGTGCCGCGCGATTGGGCGCGCGGGCGTTGCTCGTAGAGCAGGAACTCGCCGCCGGTGTGGTCGACCTCCGGGATGCTGAGGTTGATGACCACCTGCAGCGGAAAGACGAGATCCCCGTACAGGTCGCGATGCAGCGCGTTCCAATCCCCCTCGCCGTATTTGAGCAGGATGGCCGTGGACTTCGGCTGCCCGGCCTCGTGACATTTCTGCAGCCACTCATCGAGGCTTTCCGGCCACGGCGCTTCGCGTCCGAGCCGGGTCCACCAGTCCCGGGCGATCGGCAGCAGCTTGGGGTAGAGCGCCTGCTTCAATTCGACGACGGCCGGCGGAGGCTCGGCGAAATACCGGTACTCGCCTTCGCCGAAACGATGGCGGGCCATGTCGACGGTGGAGCGGAAGCGCTCGACGTCCGGGTAGAGCGCCGCGATGCCCGCGGCCTGATCGGGGCTGAGCAGCGGCCCGATCAGGGCGCATCCATACGCGTCGAGCTCAGTGAAAATGCTTGCCCAGTTGGCGTTTTCGACGCGATTCTTCACGCGGCCGCCTCCAGGGTGAGCAGGGTGCGCTTGGCCTCGATCCCGCCGAGATATCCGCCGAGGCTTCCGTCGGCCTTCACGACCCGATGGCACGGGACGATGACCGGGAGCGGGTTGGTGGCGCAGGCGGTTCCCACGGCTCGGACGGCCTTCGGGCTGCCGGCCAGCCCGGCGACGGTGGAGTAGCTGGCGGTCTCCCCGTAGCCGATGCCGGGGAGTTGGTGCAGCACGATGCTGCGAAATCCGCCGGACAGCCGCCAGTCGAGGGCAAGGTCGAACGCCCGCCGTTGGCCGGCGAAGTATTCCTCGAGCTCCCGGGCGACGTTGTCCAGCCGGGCCGGCGCTTTCAGGATGCGGGGGCTGACCTTCTCAGCCAGGGTCTGCAGCACGCCATCGTGATTCTCGGCGGCGTAGGCCACCCGCAGGAGCCCGGCGTCGGTGGCGGCGAGCAGCAGCGGGCCGACGGGGCTGTCGACGGTGCGGTAGGCGACGTCGAGGATGCCTTCGTTGTCGGCGGATGCCGCGAGCCGGGTGCGCAGCGCGTGCAGGTGTGAGGGCGCGGCGTCGTAGGCGCGCGCGAGGTCGGCGGACAGGTCAGTGTTGGCGTTCATCATGGGGCTTCTCTCTTGCTGGTGACACCGGGATAGGTGCGTCGCAATGACGCGATGCCGTCGGCCGCGGCACGTCGCGCGGCCTCGGTGCTGCCGCCGACGATGGCGGCGACTTCGCTGTAGGCGAGGCCTGCCAGGTAGTGGTAGGCGACGGCTTGTTTCTGCTTGGCCGGCAGCTGCGCGAGCGCTTCAGCCAGCTCTGGATCGGGCCCGTCAGGTGGATGGACGGGCACTTCGGGAAGCGCGGCGGAGGGGGTCGGGCGACGCTTGGCGGCTCTGGTGACATCGAGGGCCTTGCGGTGCGCGATCGTGACGAGCCAGGCCTCGACGTTGGCGCCCGGTGGGAGTTGCGGGTAGGCCTTCATCGCGGAGAGGAAGGTTTCCGACCAGGCGTCGTCGGCGTCAGCGGGCCCGAGGATCGCGCGGCAGACGCGTAGCACCGTGGCGGCATGCGTCTCCACGACGGTCTCGAAGGGCTGTTTGACAATCACGTTGGTAGACGCCTGGCGCTCGTGGTTCGTGAGGTCTGGGTGGCGACCAATTCTGCGTCAGGGTGGGCTTGCGCGGATCAGGTGGTCGTTCGGCGCCGCATGCCCTTGTAGATGCCGCGTTCCACGATCAGCGGCTGCTGCACCCGCTCCACGAACCAGCGCGGCTCGCGAAACGTGCGGCCATTGCGGGCGAAGACCTGCAGGCCGTTGTGCTGTGGCCCGAACACCGAACCCCAGCGCGAACGCGGCGCCTTGAACGGCTTCAGCGGCTTGCCTGCGAGCTCGGCGAGAATGTTGGCCGTCAGCAGGACATGGGTGAAGTTGCGCGCCGAGGAGCGCAGCCGGTCGGTGGCCGCGACATCGCCGATCGCGAACAGGTGTGGATGGCCGGGCAGCTGGAGTGTCGGCGTCACGGTGACGAAGCCGTCGTCGTTGAGAAGTTCCGGCGGGAGCCAGGCGCTGTTGGGCGTGACACTTCCGGTCGCCCACAGCACGGCGTCCGCCTCGGCGGGTGCTTGGCCGGTGCTGAACTCGACGGGCTCACTGGTGATGGCGTCGCAGGCGAAGCCGTCGGGGATCACCGCGCGGTGCCCGCCGTGCAGGCCGACCCCAGCAGCTTCGAGGCGGCGCTTTACTTGGCCCCAGACCTGCGGGTGGTGATTGACGAGGGCGCGGTCGTGCGGGAAGTAGAGCTCGACCTTCTTTTCCGGCCAGCGGGTGGCGACGTTGAAGGCGCTGCTCACTGCCGCGGCGCCGCCGCCGACGATGGCGACGCGGGCCGCCTTGGCGAGCGTGTCGTGAGTGGCCTGGATGCTGGCCGCCACCTCGTCGGAGGACTGCAGGTGGGGCTGCCGCCAGAAACCGTTGGTGACGCCGGTCGAGATCACCAGCACGTCGTAGGGCTCCGCGACCTGCGTGCCATCGGCGAGCTTGACGCCGACGGTGCTGCCTTCAACGTCGAGACCGGTGAGCTGACCGTGAACGGTGCGCACGCCGGCAAGGCGCCGGTAGCGGTCGAAGCCGACGCGGTAGTCCCGCGCCCAGCGCTCCGGCCGCGAGATGCGCAGCCCGAGTTCCTGGCCGCTGACAAGCTCGGGTTTCGTCGAGATACCCACAATCTCAAGGCGTCCGGCGTGCTTGGCCAGATTGATGGCCGTGAGCAATCCGCTGTCACCGAGCCCGGCGATGACGACTCGCGTGCGGGTCATCCGGGGTGCATCGCTGGGGGAGTGCTCTTCGCGTAGGACACTTGCGCTCAAGGGGGTTCCGCCTTTCTCGTGGCGAGGCTACCTACCCGGCACCGGCCCGGGACGAAGGTCCTCGGCCATTCGGAATGCAGTCGCGTTTCCCGGCGCCGATTCACTTACGGTGAGGACTCGGGTGGCTGCGCCATGCATGGAGTGAACAGGCGCGGCCGCAAGGTTTCGCTGGTGGCGACCTTCGGTGTGGTGAGCCTGCTGCTGGCCGCCGGTCTTTGTCTGATCCTCGCCCTGCGCATCGACCGGACGATCTCCCAGCGCAGCCTGCGTGACCTCAAGAAGTCGACGTCGAGTGCCATCGGCCTCACCAGCAGCATCATCCTTTCCAGCGTGGCACCGGCCAGCAGTTCTGGTGCCGTCGCGCAGGGTGCGCGCGACCAGAGTCGCGTGATCAGCGCTGCCGCGACCGAACTTGTCCGCAACGGCGATTGCGTAGCGGTCGAAGCGGTCATGTCGAACGGCACCGTCATCGGCTCCGCGTCGGCCGACGCGATCGGCACCACGATTGCCAACGATGACGCCTTGCGAGCCGCCTTCGCCGGCGTGACGCAATTGAAGACCTTGCATCAGTCGGATTCGGCAGCGCTGACGCCCGTGGAGCGAAGGCTGCTGCGCACGTCCGGCGACCTGCTTCGGCTGGAGCGTCCGTTTCGGTTGTCACCGACGACCCCCGTCATCGTGGTGATCCGCGCCTGGGCAACTCTCGGGCCCTCCGAACGTCAAGCGGCGAGCGATATCCGCGTCACGGTGGGCATGCTCGCGGCCGGCTTGCTCGCGTTCTGGGCGGTGCTGTTCCGCCTGGTCTTGGGGGCCTCGCGCGCGCTCACCCGCCAGTCCAAGGCGAACGCCTATCTGGCGACCCATGACTCGCTCACCGGGCTGCCCAACCGGGCGCTCCTGCGCGACCGCGTGGAGCAGGCGATCAGGGCGAGCCAGCGAAGCGGGAGCCGGGTGGCCCTGATCGTGCTGGACCTCGATCGGTTCAAGGAAATCAACGACACGCTCGGCCATCCCTACGGTGACAGCTTGCTCAAGTGCATCGGCCCTCGGCTACGTGAGCGGCTGCGTGAAGCGGACACCGTCGCCCGTCTCGGCGGCGACGAGTTTGCCGTCCTGCTGCCGGACCTTCCCGCGCCGGGGCATGCGCTCGAGGTGGCCGACAAGCTGACCACGGCGCTTCAGCAGCACTTCACGATCGATGGAACTGTGGTGGATGTGGGCTGTTCGATGGGCGTCGCGATCACACCGGAGCACGGGGACGGTTTCGACCACCTGATGCAGCACGCCGACATCGCCATGTACGTCGCCAAGCGCGACAGTCTCGGCGTCACGGTCTACGCCCCGGAACTGGCCGAAAACAGCGCCGGCCGGCTGTCTTTGCTCGGAGACCTGCGCCGCGCACTCGACAGTCCCGACCAACTTGTCCTGCACTACCAGCCGAAAGCGAGCCTGCCCTCCGGCGAGGTCAGGGGCGTCGAAGCGCTCGTGCGCTGGCAGCACCCGCAACTCGGCCTGTTGCCGCCGAGCGAATTCATCCCCCTCGCCGAGAGCACCGGCATGATCCGGCCGCTGACGTGGTGCATCCTTCGCAAGGCGCTGGAGCAGAACCGTCTGTGGGCCGACGAGGGACTGTTCCTGCGGGTTGCCGTGAACCTTTCCGCGCGCTGCCTGCTCGACGTCGGGCTCCCCGAGGGCGTCGTCAACCTGCTGGCCGAGACCGGTGTCCCTGCCGAGCGGCTCGAACTTGAACTGACCGAGAGCGCGGTCATGAGCGACCCGGAGAAAGCGCTTGCGGTGCTGAGGGAACTCGAGGCTGACGGGATCCGGCTGGCGATCGATGACTTCGGCACCGGGTACTCCTCGATGACCTATCTCAAGAGGCTCCCGGTCCATGAGATCAAGATTGACAAGTCCTTCGTGACGAACATGGCGTCGGACGCGAGTGATGCCGCGATCGTGCGTTCCAGCCTGTTGCTGGCCAGCAACCTTGCTCTCGATGTCGTCGCGGAGGGCGTGGAGACCTGGGAGGTCTGGGAACAATTGGGCGAGCTCGGCTGCCCCAGCGTGCAAGGGTTCTTCCTCTCCAAGCCGCTTCCCGCTGCGGAGCTTGCGTACTGGATGTCCCGCCACGGCTCGAGCCCCTTCAGCCGGCAAGGAGCCTGACGGCCTGCCTTACGGGCCGAGCAGATTGCTCGCCGGGCCCCAGAGGTAGGCGTCGGGCTGGGCGCGGGCGATGTTGGCCTCGGCCTGGGTGCGATAGATCTGCGCCTCCCACTCGACCGTCTCGCGATGAGCCGGATCGTCGACGCTTTGGCGCGCCCAGAACGACTCTCGCCGGATCGCGTCCATGGCCGTCTCGGCGACCTCCTCGGGTTCGGTGAACGTGGCGGGCAAGCCGTTCGCCCGCATGAAGGCCAGAGTCTGCTGGGTGCGTTCGGCCCCGCGCACGTTGGTGACGCCGGGAAAGATGAGCGACGCGACGACGTCGGCACCGGCATCGCGAAGCTGGCCGTACAGGCACTGCATGACGCTGACGATCGCAGCTTTCGTGACGGCGTACGGACCGTTGCCGTACATGGTGCCGGTGCCGCCCGCACCGGACGTCGTTGCCAGCACGTGGCAGTGTTCGCCGCCGGCAATCATCTGCGGGACAAAGGCTTTGATGCCGTAGACCGTGCCCAGCAGGTTGACTCGGGCGTGCAACTCCCACGCGGCCGGATCGGGGTTGAGCAGCCCGTGCCCCGGGCCACCGGTGGGCGCCACGTGGTTCAGCACGACGATGTGAGCGGCGCCGAAACGGTCATAGGTGGAATCGGCCAGCGCGACGACCGAAGCGTGATCGCCCATGTCTGTTTGCACCGCGATGGCGCTCGCGCCGTCCGTGCTCAGCTCCGCTGCCCGGGCCTGCGCGCCGTCGCCGTCGAGGTCGGCGAGCACGACCTTGCACCCGGCGCCGGCGAGGCGCCGCGCGATCGCGAGCCCGATCCCCTGGGGGTTCGCCGTACCGGTGATGACGGCGACCTTGTTCTGGAAGTCCTGCACGTCAGTCCTCTCTCCCTGCCTGCTCGGTACGGGTGACAACCCGCCTGCGACACTTCTGGGCATCGTCGTGAGTAGCGCGGTGCCGTCGAACGATCCAATCGCAGCAGGGGGAGGTTTCGTGCAGGCGGTCGTGGTGGGTACTGCTTTCGGCGGCCGCGTGCATGTTCCGGCGCTGCGCGCGGCGGGGTTCGAGGTGGTTGCGCTCGTCGGCCGTGATGCGGCTCGTACCGCTGCCCGCGCGCAGGAGCTGGAAGTTCCGCACGGCGTGACGGATCTGGCCGCGGCCCTCGAACTGGTCGAGGAACCCTTCGTGGTCACGGTCGCCACCCCGCCCGATTCCCACGTCGAGCCGGTGCTGACAGCGCTGGCTGCAGGCGCTCACGTCCTCTGCGAAAAGCCCTTCGCGCTGTCGACTCCCGACGCGCAGAAGATGGTCGAGGCTGCCGCTGCTGCCGGCACTGTGGCCCTGGTGGGTTGCGAGTTTCGTTGGGCGACGGACGAAGCGCTGGCCGGCCGGCTGATCCGCGACGGGGTGATCGGCACGCCGCAGGTGGCCACTTTCGTGCAGCACTCAGGCCTCGTCGCGAACGGCCTGCCGCAGACGTTCAACGCCGATTGGTGGCTCGACACCGGCCGCGGCGGCGGCATCCTCAACGCGGCGGGCGTGCACGTCATCGACCGCTTCCGGTCATGGTTCGGTGAGGTCGACGCGGTGAGTGGCCAGCTCGGGCACGTCTCGCCGATCAGCCGCGGCGGGGCCGAGGACACGTACACCGCGAGCCTGCGCTTCGCCTCCGGCTGCCTCGCGACCATGCAGCACTGCGCCGGGTCCCAGGGCCCCGGGCTACGGCTGTGCCGCGTGGTGGGTGACGCCGGAACCGTCTGGCTCGAGGACGGGGGAGTGCGACTCGCTGACGCCACCGGCGACCGCGTGGCCGAGGTCCCCGCCGACCTGATCCTGCCCGCACCACCGGCAGCGTCGACCGACCCGCGCGAGGTTTTCACCTGGCTCGAGCTGCCGGGCTACACGCGGCTGGCCGAGCGGCTGCGCGACGTGATCGAGGGACGGCCGATCGATCCGTCGGGTCCGGCTACACCGGCCTTCGCTGATGCCCTGCAAACTCAGCGCGTCGCTGATGCGATACGTGCATCGAGCACGCAATCGGGAGCCTGGCTCGACGTGCGTGAGCGCGCGTGATCCTGTGCAGCGGCACCCTCGGCTCGCAATTGCCCCTGCTGGAGAAGGCCGCGGCTGCGGCGCGGGCAGGCTTCGACGCCATCTCCGTCTATACGCGTGAGTACGAGCCCGGCTTGGCTTCCAGGCTCGGGGAACTCGGGCTCGGCGTGGCCGAGGTCGACGGCGCCACGGCGTGGCTGCCGGGCCAGCCCGGCATCGCGTTCGAACGCGCCGTGGAGATTGCCGCCGAGTGCCGAGCCCGCTCCGTCACCGTGCTCGAGACGCTCGGGCAGGCACCGGATCCTGCAATGGCAGCGGAGCATTTCGCCCGTGCCTGCGAGCTCGCCGCGCCCGCCGGGGTGGACGTCGACATCGAACCCTTCGCGTGGTCAGGGATCGCGACCGTAGCCGCCGCCGCGCAGATCGTGCGCCTCGCCGGGTGCGCCAACGGCGGCATCACGCTGGACTCCTGGCACCTTGTCCGGGGCCCCGAACGGGGAAAGCTCGATCCCGCCCACGCAGATCTGGTGCACGCGCTGCAGCTGTCGGACCCGGCACCCGAGTCCGAGCGGGGCCCGCTGGGCTTGCGTGATGAGTGCATGAGCGACCGGCGGCTACCGGGCGCGTGGTCGGCCCACATCGTCAGGGCGCTCCCCGGAGTGCCTCTCGAGGTCGAGGTGTTCAACCTGGCCGGCACGCCGGACGAGGTCGCCGCCGCCTGCTATCAAGCGCTCCAGGGTGTGGCGAATAGGTTGCCTGAAACGGAGGAGGACCAACATGGCCGGTAGGTTCGCCGGGCGCCGCGCGCTCGTCACGGGCGCGAGTCGCGGTATCGGGGCCGGCATCGCCGAGCGGCTCGCCGCCGAGGGCGCCGACATCGTCATCACCGCACGCACCCTCGACAAGCACGACCACCTTGCCGGGAGCCTTCGTGAAACGGAGAGCCGCCTGTCGAAGTACGGCACCAAGGTAGGCGTCGTCGTCGCCGATCTCACCTCCGAAGCCGACCGGGCCCGGGTCGTGCCCGAAGCCGTGGAATTCCTGGGTGGTCCGGTGGAGATCCTGGTCAACAATGCCGCCGCCGCGATGTACGCGCCGCTGGCGCAATTCAAGCTGAAGCGGGCCCGGATCCTGTTCGAGGCGAACGTGCTCGCCACCCTCGATCTCGCCCAGGACGTCATCCCCGACATGCAGGCGGCCGGCGAAGGCTGGATCATCAATGTGGGGTCGGGGAGCGCGAAGCTGACCTCCGGTCCGCCGTTCAATCTCGGCTCGCAGGGTTCCACGATTTCGGTGTACGGCGCTTCCAAGGCCGCCCTGAACCGCATCACCAACGGCCTGGGCGCGGAGCTCTACGGCACGGGGATCCGGGTCAACACCGTAGAGCCGCGAGCTGCTGTGCTCAGCGAAGGCGCGGCGGAACTCGTCGGTGGCACGTTGAAGCCCGAGCAGATCGAGTCGATGGAGGAGATGGTCGAGGGTGTGATGGCCCTGTGCGACTGCTCGCCGGACATCACCGCCCGCATCACCGTCAGCCTCGACCTCATCGCCGACTGGAAGCTGACCGTGCACAACCTCGACGGCTCCCTGCGCGAGGCCTGACGCGTCCGGTTGCCGGATCGGCCACATCAACGCCCCGGCTGTGTTCTGCTGAATCGCTGAGCATTCGGGGGTGCACGGTCGATGACAGAGCCAGAGCCTGAGCGCGCGGAAGAGTTTCGCGAGGCGATCGCGAAGCTGCCTTCGCGGTCGTTTCGGCCCAACAAGAAGCAGACGGTCAGTGGCCTCGCCGTCATCCTTGCCGTCGCCGTCGGGCTGCTGAGGTTCGCGACGGCACAGACCACCCACCGCCACAGCATCGACAACACGGCCTATCTGCAATGCATCGCGCAGGCGCAGACGGCGCAAAACGATCCCACCAACCTGGGGTTTCCCGATACCGACCCGTCGTCGAGCTTTCCAGGTGATGCGAGCGATCCACTCGGTTCCGGCCAGGCGTTCAACAATGCCGTGATCTCCTGCGCGCAGTACCCGCACTGACCCGGCCCCGCGTTTTCCCGCCTCGCTAGGGCACAATCGGGGCGTGAAGTTTCAAGCTCTCCCCTGGTACGCCAAGCTGCTGACCTACGCCGTGATCTACGGGGTGCTGGTGGCGCTCCTGGAGCCCTACAAGCCGCCGAACACGCCGCTCAAGAACGGCCTGATTTCGGCGGCGGTCTTCATTCTCCTGGTCGGGCCCGTCATGCGCTGGATGAGCAAGCGCAAGGCCAGGAAGGCAGCGGCTGCCGCCGAGGCGGCGGCGAAGGGTCAGCCGGCGACGGTCTGAGCGTCAGGCGCCCCGCACGATCTCGTAGTTGAGGTACGTGAGGCTCTTACCGATGGTCTGGGTCTTCACCAGACGCAGCGGGAGCTTGTCGCTGGTCTTGCCCAAGACGTGCTCGCCGTCGCCGAGCACGACCGGGAAGACGAACAGCCGCAGCTCGTCGACGAGGTCGGCCTCGAGCAGGGCGCGTCCGAGCTGATAGCTGCCGTAGACGACGATGTCGCCATCGATCTCCTGCTTCAGCTTCGCCGCCTCCTTCACCGCATCACCGCGAAGGACGGTCGCGTTCGACCACATCGGCTCCTCGAGAGTCGCTGAAACGACGTACTTGGGCAGGAGGTTGAGGGCCTTCGCCCACTCATCGGTGCGCGACAGCCACCGGGATGCGAACCACTCATCGGTGCGCCGGCCCAGCAGGAGCGCGTCGATGCGCAGGGTCTCCTGGAACATGAACGTGGCCCAGGGCTCGAGGTCCGATGCGCCGTACTCGGCGAACCAGCCGCCGTGCCGGAAACCCTCGTCGCCGCCCGGATCCTGGCCGACGCCGTCGAGTGAGACGTTCGTGCTGATCACGATCTTTCCCATGGGATTGCCTTTCGTTGGTGGGATGAACAACCACCCATGAAGGCGCTCCCAGCAACGGAAACTGGGCGCAATCACCGCGCCCAGTTCCGCGCTCAGCCGGCGTCCATACGACGATGGACGTGGCAGCCGAGACGGGCGATGTGAAATGAGTGAGGTGGCGAGCAGGTGGTATCGACCGACCTGATCAGCAGGGCGCGGGCGGGCGACGCCGATGCGTTCCGCGCGCTGACCGAGCCGCATCGCCGGGAGTTGCAGGTGCATTGCTACCGGATGCTCGGATCCCTGCAGGACGCCGAGGATGCCCTCCAGGACACCTTGCTGTCGGCCTGGCAGGGACTTGCCGGTTTCCAGGGCCGCGCGTCCATCCGCACCTGGCTGTATCGCATCGCCACCAACCGTTGCCTGGACACCATTCGCGCCGCCAGCAGGCGCCCCGCCAAGGCGTGGGAGGTGCCCAACGTCGAGCCGCCCGAGCCGAGCCGGCTCGGAGAAGTCCCGTGGCTCGAGCCCTTTCCTGACGCGCTGCTCGACGGGGCCGTGGATGTTCCGCTTGGGCCCGAGGCACGTTACGAGCAGACCGAATCCATCTCGCTCGCCTTCGTCACGGCGCTACAACTCTTGCCGCCGCGCCAGCTCGCCGTGCTGGTGTTACGCGACGTGCTCGGTTTCCGGGCGAGCGAAGCCGCCGAGATGCTCGACGCCACCGTCGAATCGGTGAACAGCGCGCTGAAGCGGGCCCGCGCGAGCCTGCAGAGCCGGCTGCCCGCGGCCGGCCGGGAAGCGCCTCCTGCTCGGTACTCACGCTCGGAAGAGGCGATCGTCGCGCGGTTCGTCAAGGCCTACGAAGCGGCGGATCTGCCCGCGCTCATCGACCTTTTCACCGACGACGTCTTCATGTCGATGCCGCCCATAGCTCTCGAATACGAGGGGCGCGAGCCGGTGGGCCGGTTCTTCGAGCCGCTCTTCGGCTCGGGCCGCAGGTTCGCCCTGGTGCCTACGCGCGCCAATTCACAGCCGGCGTTCGGCCTTTATGTCCTGGCCCCCGACGGGACCCGCCACGTCACCGGCTTCGTCGCGCTTACGCTCTCCGGTGACCGGGTCAGCTCGCTTATCCGCTTCGAGGCCGGCGTGCTGCCCTGGTTCGGGTTACCGCAATCACTGCCGAGTAAGTAGCCGAGCAAGTAGGAGTGCCGAGATAGACGTTCGTGAGCTTTGTTCTTTGGTGGACCACACCTTGCTCAAGCCGGAGGCGACGCGCGCGCAGATCGAGGCGTTGTGCGCCGAGGCGGGGGAGCTTCAGACCCGAACCGTCTGCGTGAACGGCCTGTGGGTCGCCGCGGCGGCGGGTTGCTTGTCGACCAGCGCGGTGGAGGTGTGCGCCGTCGTCGGATTTCCCCTCGGTGCGATGCGTCTGGGGTCACTGCTGCGCGAAACGGCTGACGCCATCGAAGGCGGCGCCGCCGAGATCGACATGGTGATCCCGCTGGGATTCGTCAAGGACGGCGAC
>DATAZK010000065.1:0-21462 GCA_036272075.1 Frankiaceae bacterium | reverse complement strand
GCGCGCAATGTGGCCGGCTCGCTGGGGCTGCGGTCGGGGGCCGGCCGGCGAGTCGCCGCCCATTCTCCCCGGCTGATCCTGGTCGACGATGTCCTGACCTCAGGGTCCACGATGGCGGAGGCGGCACGTGCATTGCGGGCGGGTGGGCTGCGAACGCACAACGCGGTCGTCGTGGCTGCGGTCCTTCGTCCCGACGATGGGGGAAGGTCGGCCCTGCCAAGTCGGGGCAAGACCGGCTAACGTGACCAGACCGGGTTGGCACAGCGATCAATGTGGCCCGCCCGGCCGGCTTGCCGATGAGACCGCCGCAGGTGACCTGACCCGAGCAGCACCATCCGGCGTCAGGCGCGACGGCGAGAGGAGGACATGTGGACCGAACCGAGCGCGTTGATCAGATCGAGCGTCTCGACATCGTTGTGAAAGGTCGCCGTACCGAGGTGACCGAACGCTTTCGGGAACACGTGAAAGACAAGCTCGGACGGCTGGAAAGGCTCGATTCGAAGGCGTACCGCGTCGACGTCGAGATCTGCCACGAGTCCAATCCACGCCTCGCAGGCTCCTGCGACCGGGTCGAACTGACGCTGCGCTCGAAGGGCCCGGTGGTTCGGGCCGAGGCGGCTGCGCAGGACCCGTACGGTGCGCTCGACATCGCCGTCGCCAAGCTCGAGGAGCGCCTGCGCCGGGCCGCCGACCGCCGGCGAACCCGCCACCAGCAGCACCACGGCCACGCCTCGCAGGTGCGCGGCGCGGCCCGGCCGGATCCGGAGCCGGGGACCGACCTTGCCGAGCCCCTCGCCGCGCCAGAGCCTGCAGCAGAGGCCGAAGAGCTGGCGCATCAGAACGGCGGTCCCGTCGAGGACGGTGTCGTCATGGCCGCCGGGCCGCTCGTCGTCCGGGAGAAGGCGCACGACGCCACCCCGATGTCACTCGACGACGCGTTGCACCGGATGGAACTGGTGGGCCACGACTTCTACCTGTTCTGCGACGCAGAGAACGGCCTCCCGAGCGTCGTCTACCGGCGCCGCGGCTACACCTATGGCGTGCTTCGCCTTCGCACCGGTGAGGAGGCCGCCGGGTAGCGCCCGGGGGGCGCACCATGCGGAGCGGCTGCGGATATGGCCCAAATGGAGGGCGTCAGCTCCGTTCAGCCGCTCAAGCAGGCCATGTGACATGATCCCTTTTGACGGTGGGGGAGTGGCCGATACGTCACCATCAGGTGCTTTACCGGCGGGCTGGGCACAAGTCCTGCGCGCTGAGCTACGGCCGCAGGGTCGGGGAGGTGCGTCGTGACGGAGCAGCAGACTTCGCCGACTGGTCCTGAGCCGATCAGGGTCCTCGTCGTCGATGACCATGCGCTTTTCCGCCGGGGCCTGCAGATGGTGCTCGGAGCCGAGACCGACATCGAGGTTGTCGGTGAGGCCAGCGATGGGGCCGAAGCGCTGAAAGTCGCCGCCGAGACCACGCCCGACATCGTGCTGATGGACGTGCGGATGCCCAAGCGCGGGGGCATCGACGCCACCACAGCGATCAAGGATGCGGTGCCCAGCACCAAGATCATCATGCTGACGATCAGCGACGAGGAAGGCGACCTCTACGACGCGATCAAGGCCGGCGCGATGGGCTACCTGCTGAAAGAGATCTCGATCGAGGAGGTCGCAAGCGCGGTGCGCGCCGTCTACAACGGGCAGAGCCTGATCAGCCCGTCGATGGCCTCCAAGCTGCTCACCGAGTTCGCCACCATGGTGCGCAAGGACGACGAGCGCCAGCAGGTTCCTACGCCCCGCCTCACCGACCGTGAGATGGAAGTGCTGAAACTCGTCGCCAAAGGCATGAACAACCGGGATATCGCGAAGAAGCTCTTCATCAGCGAGAACACGGTGAAAAACCACATCCGCAACATCCTCGAGAAGCTTCAACTGCACTCCCGCATGGAAGCGGTGGTTTACGCGGTGCGGGAAAAGCTGCTCGAAATCACCTGACGTGGCTCCTCGACGCCGGCGCGGCGCGATTGCAGCGGCCGGCGCCCTGGCAGCGACGGCGGCCGGGGTGGCGGGCGTCGCCGTCAGCCGCTCGCCGGTGCTGCGCAAGCAAGCCGGGATGGCCGTCGGCTTTGTCCGCGGGGTCGACCACCCGCCCTCTGCGCCCGTGCCGCCGACGATGTTGCCCGGACGGATCGTGCTGCTCCCCGAGCGCGGGGAGGTCTTCGTCCGCGACTCGGGCCCGCGCGAGGGCCCAGATACCCCGACGCTGCTGCTCCTGCACGGCTGGACCGTCGGCGCCGACCTGAATTTCTTCACCATCTATGAGCAGCTGGCCCGCTCCTACCGGGTGATCGCGCTCGACCATCGCGGTCACGGCCGGGGCATGCGCAGCACCGAACTGTTCTCGCTCGAGGACTGCGCCGACGATGCCGCCGCGCTTCTGGGAGTGCTCGGTGTGGCCCCGGGCCGCACCATCGCGCTCGGCTACTCGATGGGCGGGCCCATCGCCCTGCTGCTGGCGCGCCGCCATCCGGGCCTGATCTCCGCTCTCGTGTCGCAGGCGACGGCGCTGGAGTGGCGTGCCACGCTGGCCGACCGCAGCAAATGGCGGTTCCTGAGCGTCGCCGAGGTGGGGCTGCGGGTCAGCAGCGGCGACGGGGTCGTCGAGCGCGTGATCGACCAGGCGGTCAAGGCGTCGCCGCACCTCGAGCCGATCAGGCCGTGGCTGGAGGCGGAGATCCAACGTGGGTTGGGGCGATCGCTGATCGACGCGGGGCGGGCGCTCTCGCTGTTCGACAGCCGGCCATGGGCGAAAGAGCTGCGGATCCCGGCGGTCGTCTGCGTGACGACGCAGGATCGGCTGGTGCTTCCCGCCAAGCAGCGAGCGCTCGCGCGGGCGTTGCGTGCCGAGGTCCTGGAGATCGCGGGTGATCACGACGTCACGCTCGTCGACGGGGCCACCTACGCCGCGGTGACCCAGGTGGCGGTCGATCGGGCGGCGGGGCTTTTGAGCGCACCCAGCCGCTCGCGTCACAAAGCTCGGGGCTAACCGGGGGACTGCGCGACTGTCGGCCATCCCGGGTCACTTGGAACCAGGCTGTAGAGCCAGGTGTCACGACGCGGTTCGCCGGGGTTGCGAGGTGGCCAGTAGCTGCGCCGCAGCCCCTCCGAGCGCATGCCGAGCCGCTCGGCGAGGGCCACCGACGCCGCGTTGCCGTCGAAAATGCCGGCGGCGAAACGATGGGCTCCCTGGCTGACCGCCCACTCCATCGCGAGCCGCACCGCTCGATACGCGAACCCCTGGCCGCGTGCCGGAGCGCCGACCCACCAGCCCACCGTGGTCGAGGCGGCCATCGGTTCCTGGCTGAGCCGTAGGAATCCGAGCAGCTCACCGGAGTGTTCGGCGGTGATCGCGAAGCGCGCGGCGGGTGGCCGGTCGGGCCGGCGCGCCACGTCGAGCCACGGACCGAGCTCGGCCGGCGAGCGTCCGGGTACGCCGGTCCAGGCCAGCACCTGCTCATCGACCAGGTCGGGCAGCGCCGCCAGGTCCTCCCCGCGCGGCGCCCGTAGCGTGACGACACCGTCCGTGAGCAGGACGGGGCGCGGGATCGGGAGATCATCGGGCAGGAGCGTGCCAACCCACCCGTCCACCCAGTCGCCGCGCTGGAACAGCAGCCGTCGCAGGGGGCCGGTGACCGCGAAGCCCACCCGCTCCGCGACTCGCCTCGAGGCCTCGTTTCCCTCGATGGCCTCCCAGTGGATGACCTGCATCCCCAGCCGAAATCCCTCGCGGCACACCTCGGCGACCGCGCGGGTCGCCACCCCGCGCCCGCGACCCGCCGGGGCGAGCCAGTAGCCGATGTCGCCGCCGTTGCCGTGACGGATGCGCAGGCTGATGGCTCCGAGCAGCTCATCGGTGGACGGGTCTGCGATGGCCCAGAAGAGTTCATTGCCCTCGGCCCAACCCTTCGGCGAGAGCTCGAGGACCAGGAATTCGGCGTCGGCGCGGGTGTAGGGGATCGGAACCGCGGCGGTCCAGCGTTGGATGAGTGGGTCCTGGCAGATGACCGTGAGCTGCTCGACGTCGGAGTGCCGCCACGGGCGAATGTGCCACGGCGAAGCGGTAAGGGTGTAGGGCTGCACACCGATATCGTGTCGGGCCGGTCGCGTGCCAGCCACCCGGTTATCCGTTGCACGCCTACCATCGATCTCACCAGGTCTGATATCGGAAGCGAGTCCACGTGGTCCTGCAGAAGATGCTTCGCGCCGGCGAAGGTCGCATCCTGCGCAAACTCAAGGCGCTCGCCGACACCGTCGATGAGATCGAGCCCGACTTCGAGGCGCTCTCGGACGACGAGTTGCGCGCGATGACGGCAGAGTTCAGGAAGCGTCTGGAAGACGGCGAAACACTCGATGACCTGCTTCCTGAAGCGTTCGCGACCGTCCGCGAGGCGAGCCGCCGCACGCTGGGCCAGCGCCACTTCCACGTCCAGCTGATGGGCGGCGCGGCCCTGCACCTGGGCAACATCGCCGAGATGAAGACCGGCGAGGGCAAGACCCTCGTCTCGACCCTGCCGGCCTACCTGAACGCCCTGGCCGGCAAGGGCGTCCACATCGTGACGGTCAACGACTACCTCGCCCAGCGCGACGCGGAGACCATGGGCCGAGTTCACCGTTTCCTCGGCCTCACGGTCGGGGTCATCCACCCGGCCATGGCCCCCGACCAGCGCAAGCCCGCCTACGACTGCGACATCACCTACGGCACCAACAACGAGTTCGGTTTCGACTACCTGCGCGACAACATGTCGTGGTCGCTTGAAGAAACCGTTCAGCGCGGCCACGGTTTCGCGGTCGTCGACGAGGTCGACTCGATCCTGATCGACGAGGCCCGCACCCCGCTGATCATCAGCGGCCCGGCCGACCAGCCGACCCGCTGGTACATGGAGTTCGCCCGCATCGCACCGATGCTGAAGAAGGACGACGACTACGAGGTCGACGAAAGCAAGCGGACTGTCGCGATCACCGAGGCGGGCGTGGAGAAGGTCGAGGACCAGCTCGGTATCGACAACCTCTACGAGTCGATCAACACCCCGCTCGTGGGCTACCTGAACAACTCCCTGAAGGTCAAGGAGCTCTACAAGCGCGACAAGGACTACATCGTCTCCTCCGGCGAGGTGCTCATCGTCGACGAGTTCACCGGCCGCGTGCTGCAGGGACGCCGCTACAGCGAGGGCCTGCACCAGGCGATCGAGGCGAAGGAAAGCGTCGAGATCAAGCAGGAGAACCAGACGCTGGCGACCATCACGCTGCAGAACTACTTCCGCCTCTACGACAAGCTCTCCGGAATGACCGGTACGGCCATGACCGAGGCCTCCGAGTTCAGCCAGATCTACAAGCTGGGCGTCGTGCCCATCCCGACCAACCAGCCGATGGTTCGCGAGGACAAGCCCGACGTCGTCTACAAGACCGAGGAGTCGAAGTTCGACGCGGTCGTCGAGGACATTGCGGAGCGCTTCGAAGCGGGTCAGCCCGTGCTGGTCGGCACCACGAGCGTGCAGAAGAGCGAGTACCTCTCGCAGCTGCTGACCAAGCGGGGCGTGAAGCACGAGGTCCTGAACGCCAAGCAGCATGATCGCGAGGCGCTGATCGTCGCGCAGGCGGGCCGTCTCAAGGCGGTGACCGTCGCGACGAACATGGCCGGCCGCGGAACCGACATCATGCTCGGCGGCAACCCGGAATTCCTGGCTGACCATGAGCTGCGCCAGCGCGGGCTCTCGCCGGTCGAGACGCCGGAGGAGTACGAAAGCGCCTGGACCGACGAGCTCGACAGCAAGCGCAAGGAAGTTCTTGCCGAGCACGAGGAGGTCGTCGAGCTCGGCGGCCTGTACGTACTGGGCACCGAACGTCACGAATCGCGCCGCATCGACAACCAGCTGCGGGGTCGTTCCGGCCGCCAGGGTGACCCGGGGGAGTCGCGCTTCTACCTCTCGCTCGGCGATGACCTCATGCGCCTGTTCAACGCCAACGCGGTCGAGTCGATCATGAACCGCTTGCAGATCCCGGACGACATTCCCATCGAGTCCAAGCTCGTCACCCGGGCCATCCGTTCGGCGCAGACGCAGGTCGAGCAGCAGAACTTCGAGATCCGCAAGAACGTCCTGAAGTACGACGAGGTGCTGAACAAGCAGCGCATGGTCATCTACGGCGAGCGCCGGCGCGTGCTCGAAGGTGAGGACCTGCACGAGCAGGCCCGCCACTTCCTCTCCGATACGGTCTCCGGCTACGTGACGGCCGCGACATCGGAGGGCTATCCCGAGGAATGGGATCTCGATCAGCTCTGGACCGCGCTCGGCACCCTGTACCCCGTAGGGGTCGAGGTTCCGGCTGCGGGCGCCCGCGAAGGGCTGACGGGCGAAGGTCTCATCGAGGACCTGCTCGAGGATGCCGCCGAGGCCTACGACCGCCGCGAGGCCAGCCTCGGCGAGGCCCCCGACGGCACCCCCGTGCTGCGCGAGCTCGAGCGCCGGGTCGTGCTCTCGGTGCTGGACCGCAAGTGGCGCGAGCACCTGTATGAGATGGACTACCTGCAGGAGGGCATTGGCCTGCGCGCCATGGGTCAGCGCGATCCGCTGGTCGAGTATCAGCGCGAGGGCTTCGACATGTTCGGCTCGATGATGGACGCGATCAAGGAGGAGTCGGTCGGCTTCCTGTTCAACGTCGAGGTTCAGATGGTCGAGGAGCCGACCGGCGAGGTCGAGGCTGAGCCGGCGGCCCCGGTGATGGTCGGGGACTGGATCAGTGACGACGAAGGCACCGACAGCCCCGCTGCTGCTCCGGCGCCCCAGCCTGCCCCGCGTGCACCGCTGGCGAAGGGGCTCGATGGAGGATCGCGCCCGCAAGCCCTGACCTACACGGCGCCCAGCGTGGACGGCGATGGCGCGACGGTCTCTGCGCAAGGCGGGACCGACCTCGGTGACGGGGTCGTCGATGCGACGGGTGGCAAGCCCGGCCGCAACGATCCCTGCCCGTGCGGCTCGGGACGCAAGTACAAGCGCTGCCACGGGGATCCGGCGCGGCGATCCACGACCTGAGATTCGAAACAACCCGAGCTCACCCGGCCTGCAGCCGGGTGACGATCCACTGCTGACCCCGCCGCTCCAGGCGTAGCGCCATGACGCGGATGCGCCCGCGGGTGACGTCCTTGGTGAGCGCGCAGACCTCGGCGACTCCTGGGGAGGGCTCGCTGAGCCGTATCCGCAGGAGGTGTTGACGGCGACCGGTTGGGCGGCGGGGAGCGCGTCTTTCGAGATCTTCCTGAAGTGAGACGCTCGTCCACCGCGACAGCTGGCTCGCCGGGCGTAACCCGGAAAGCACCTCCAGCAAAGCGC
Source organism: Frankiaceae bacterium (assembly GCA_036272075.1). Taxonomy (GTDB): domain Bacteria; phylum Actinomycetota; class Actinomycetes; order Frankiales; family Frankiaceae; genus DATAZK01. The sequence continues at coordinate 14,093 of DATAZK010000065.1, read as the reverse complement.
GGGTCACCATCACCGCGGCCCTCGCGGATGTGTCGGACGTGTCGGGTGCCGGATCGACGATCCAGGGGTCGCTCCGAAGCGGCGCATCCGTCTTCAGCGCGAGCGTCCCGTCGGTCTGCCAGGCCCCACGCGCCGGCGGCAGACCGGGAAAGCGTGCCAGCTGACCGGCGGTCATGACGGGACCTGCAGCGATTCGCCCACCAGCAGGAAGCCGGGGTCGGTGCCGATCTCCTGCCGATTGGCCAGGTACCACTCCTGCCAGCCGCGGGTGATCCGCTCGGCCGAGGTGCCTGCGGGGAGGCGGTCAGCGGCGAGCGCCCAGAGGGTGTCACCGGCTTTCACCTCATAGGTCCGTTGCGCGGCGGGTTCGCGTGCTGGGCGAGGGATCGCGACGGGTCTGGGTGGACTCACACCGGGGCGGTCGAGATCGAGCAGCGCTGGAAGCTCAGGCGGGGCGAGCACCGGCGCAGGAACCGGCGCCAACGCTGGCTGGCTGGTGGATGCCACCGCTGACGGCGGCCCGCCCGCCAGGGCAGGAGCGGCGCTCCCTGCCGCCAGCGCCGTCCCGAGTAGCACGGTCAGCAGGCCTCGCGCGAACCGGGGAGTGAGCAGCTCGGCGGCGCGGCCGGCGAGGTGTGCCGTGGAGGCAAGGAGGGCCAGGACCGTCACCAGGAAGAGCCAGGCCGCAAGCAGCCATCCGACGCCGCCGGCCAGCACCGCCAGCGCGCACTGCGGATCGGCCTTCAGCCAAGAGCACCAGGCCGTCCAACCAGGGGCGGGCAATCGCGGCGCCCAGGCCGTAGTCGCAATCAGGAATGCCCCGCAGCCCACCAACAGCCCGCCGGCTCGCCATTGCCTCATTTAACTCCCCGTAACCTTCGTTTGCTTATGTTTGCCTGTGTACAGGGCGGTTACCGGTGGGTCAACTCCGTACAGTGACCTGTGGACGAGCGGAAGGGGTGGCCCATGAGGTGGGATGCGCTGTTTGCCGACCTGGAAGCCGAGGTCGAGGCCGATGCGGAGGCTGAACGACGCAGTGAGGTCGCGGATCGCACTCGCTCCGAATTCGGCCGGCTCCGGCTGATCGATCGGCTGCAGCCGCTTCTGGCAGATGCGGGACGGTCGATTCGATTGGGAGTGCCGGGCGGCGAGGTGGTTGCCGGATCAGTGCTGTCGCTGGGCGCCGACTGGGTGCTGCTGTCCCAGCAGGGTTCGTCGGAGTGTCTCGTCCCCCTCGGCGGCGTCCAATGGGTCGAGGGACTCGGGCCCGCGTCGGCGGAGCCGGGGTGGGAGGGGAAGGTCGGCGCGCGGCTCGGGCTTCGACTCCCGCTGAGAAGGATCGCCCGTGACCGCTCCGCCGTGGCCATATCGCTGCTCAACGGCCAGATCCGGCACGGCCGTCTGGCCCGCGTCGCGGCTGATCACGTCGTGCTCGAGGCGGTCGAAGGCGGTCAGCCGGCGGGTGGGGGCGTGACGATTCCGCTTACCGCCATCGCCCTCTTGCGGCGAAGCTGAGCGATCCCGCATGGCAGCTCGGGCTGGGCGTCAGTCGGTGGGGGTCGGCTCGCCGCGACCCAGGGGATTGGCTCGGATGAACGCCTCGGTCTCGGAGTAGGCGCGCTCGATGTAGGCCTCGAGTTCGCTGCGCTCGACCCGCCACTGGCCACGGCCGCCGATCTTGATGGCGCGCAAATCGTTGTTGCGCACCAGGGCATAGGTCTGGCTTGCGGAGATATTGAGGATCTCGGCCACGTCGCTCAGCTGCAGAAACCGCTGTTCCATCGGTTGCTCATCCCTCGCTTCTGTTGACGCAAGTATGCCTTCGCTGAAGTCAATTTGCGTGGACCTGTGGACAAGCGAGCACCGACCGCTCCAGCGGTTACAGTGCGTAGCAGCACCCGGTGCGGCCCCCGAAGTCCCGGCATCGCTGAAAACCCCTGCAATGACGGAAAAGGAGCGCGATGTCCCAGGTGCTCACACGGGCCGGCACGGTCCGCGAAACGGGCGAATCCGGTCACGCTACGCAATCACCGGTAGGTCGACGGGTGCAGCGTCCGCGCTGGCGTGACGCGAAACTCATGACAGGTGTGCTGCTCATCCTCGCGTCGGTCGTGCTCGGTGCCCGCCTGATCGGGACCGCGTCCCATACGACGGGATGGCTCGGTGTCACGCGCTCGCTGCCCGCCGGGCACGTACTGGTGGCCTCCGATCTGCGCGCGGTCCAAGCTCACCTTCCGGCATCGTCGGCCGGCCGCTACTTCGCCTCCGACCCGGGGCCTCTGATCGGAAAGACGCTGACCTCGCCCGTGGCAGCGGGCGAGTTGCTACCGGCCGCAGTGCTGAGCTCCGCCGCCAAGGCTGACAGCCGCATCGTGGCGGTGGTCGTGCGTTCGGGAAGGCTGCCGGAGTTGGCCGCGGGGGATCGGGTCGATGTCTACGTCCTTTCTAAGACCGCCGGCGGTGCGGCCGGCACGGCTGCCACCTCCAACGGGCGTGAGCTCCGGGTGCTGACCGGTGCGGAGTTCGTCGCCGAGGACGTCATGAGCTCGGGCGACACGTCGGTGCAGTTGCGCGTGGCTCCGGGCGAGGCGATCACCGCTGTCGCGGCCAGCCAGTCCGGCCGGGTGGATGTGGTGCGCGTCGATGGCGTTGCGTCCGACACGGGCGGCGATCGCGGACCGTCCAGCATCGATGGTTTCGGGAGCAGCTGAAATGGCTGACCAGCCGGCCGGTTCGACGGCCTTCGACGAGGGACCCGACGGCGGGCCGCTGACCGTCCTGACCGCGGTCGCGGCGCCCTCTGTCGAGGCGGTGCTGGTCGCTGGATTCGCCGATCCCGACCTCGGCATCCACGTGGTGCGACGGTGCGTCGATCTGGTGGAGTTGCTCGCGGCCGCCGCAGCGGGGACGGCGCGGGCCGCTCTCGTCAGCGCTGACCTGCGGGGCCTGGACCGTGACGCGCTCGCGCAGCTGGCGTCGTGCGGGCTGGTCATCGTCGGGCTGGCGCCCGATGAGCCGGGGGAGCGGCTGCTCCATCAGCTCGGCGCGGGGTTCGTGGTCGCCGCCGGGGCAGCGCCGGAGCAGGTTGCCGGCGCGCTGCGGGCCGCGGCCGTCGCCGGTCCGGGCCTCGCCTCGATGGCCGCGCCGCGTTCCGCTTCCGCGAGCAGTTGGGAGCCGGCGGCTGCGGATCCGACCGGTCCTGGCACCGTGCTAGCGGTGTGGGGCCCCGCGGGCGCGCCCGGGCGCAGCACCGTCGCCCTTGGTCTTGCTGACGCGTTCGCCCGGCGCGGGGTCTCGGCCCTGCTGATCGACGCGGATCCGTACGGCGGGTCGGTCGCGACCCTCACGGGGTTGCTGGACGAGGCCCCCGGACTGGCGGCAGCGTGTCGAGCTGCCAACGCCGGCATCCTCGATGTGGCTCGGCTCGCCGAATGCTGCCGGACCGTGGGCGCGGATGTCAGGGTGCTGACCGGGCTCGGGGATCCCCGCAGGTGGCCCGAGCTACGCGCGTCAGCCCTCGAAGTGGTGCTCTCGCTCAGTCGCTGGCTGGCCGACGTCGTCATCGTGGACTGCGGATTCAGCCTCGAGGAAGACGAGGAACTCGCGTATGACACGGCCGCTCCGCGTCGCAATGCCGCGACCCTGGTCTCGCTCAAGGCCGCTGATCGCGTGCTTGCGATCGGGAGCGCCGACCCGGTAGGGATCTCGCGACTGATCCGTGAGCTGCCCCGCCTCACCGCTGTGTTCGAAACTGCAGCGCTCGAAGGCGATCCGAAATCCGGCGCTCGCGTGCTCGTCGTGGCCAATCGGCTCCGGGATGGTCTGCTGCCGGGAGATCCCCGCCGCCAGGTCGAGCAGGCTCTCGCGCGGCACCTCTCGGTCCCCGTCTTCGCCGCGCTCCCGCTGGATGTTGCTGCTGCCGATGCTGCGCACGGCCGCGGTCAGCTGCTGTCGGAAGCGGCGCCCGGGTCGAGCCTCGTGGCCGCCTGCGCAGAACTCGCTGAGGCACTGCGGCCGACGGCGAACCGTCCCGAACCAGGCCCGAGACGCGCGTTGAGACGAAGGCGCGGACGCCGCCGCCGGGCCCGCGTCCCCGGAGGGTAACGCTGCGTCAGTTGTCCGGGAGGTGAACGGCTGGTTACCGGCGTGATGCTCCTCACATGCGCAAATGCCCAATTCCTGTGTGACCATCGACGTTGTGTCGCTCTTCCCCGGAGACCTCCCCACAGGTCACTTTCTCGGATCCGTTCGTGGCTGAACCACGTCGCGGCATCGTTCTCGGTGCGGGCGGCGTGCTCGGCGCAGCGTGGACCATGGGAGCGCTCAGCGCCCTGGTCGACGAGGCCGGTTTCGAGGCCGCTTCCGCAGAGGTCGTGGTCGGTACGAGCGCCGGCTCGGTGCTCGCCAGCTTCATCGCCCGCGGAGTGGATACCGAGGCGCTGGCCCGCCACCAGCGCGGTACGAGTGCTCCCGGCGATCCCGCGGTCGACTACGACTACGACGCCGCCGGCCCGCTGCCCCCGAGCCCGCGCTGGGGGACCATCGGCTCTCGCCGGCTCCTGGCGGCCACGGCCCGTCGCCCCCATCGGATCCCTCCCGCAGCTGCGCTCTCAGCGATGCTGCCGGTGGGACGCGGCTCGCTCGAACCGCTCGGCAAGCTGGTTCAGGGTCCCGACGGCACGGAGCCGCCGTGGCCGACCAGCCCCCAGTTGTGGATCGTCGCCACGGATTTCGAGACCGGACGCCGCACCGTCTTCGGCACCGACGGGGCGCCTGAGGCCACCGTCTCAGAGGCGGTGATGGCCTCGTGTGCCATCCCCGCCTGGTATCAGCCGATGGTCATCGACGGCCGTCGCTACATCGACGGCGGCACCTGCTCGGCCACCTCGGCTGATCTGCTGGCCCGCCAGCATCTGGACGAGGTCTACGTCCTCGCGCCGATGGCCTCCTTCGAGCTCGACTGCCCGTCCTCCGCGCTGGCCCGCATCGAGCGTCAGCTGCGCCGCGCGACGACGCGCCGGCTGCTTCGTGAGGCGCAGAAGCTTCGGGCGGTGGGCACGTCGGTGACCATGCTGGCGCCGGGACCGGAGGACCTCGAGGTCATCGGGGCCAACATGATGGATCCGCGCCGGCGGGTCGAGGTGTTCGAGACCTCGGTTCGCACATCTGCGCGTTCCCTGCGGGCCGCTGCTGCGCCCGTCAAGCATGAGGGCCTTCCCGCCGCGGGATGATCAGGACCCATGAGGGTCTATCTGCCCACCACGCTCAACCTGCTCGCCGAGGCGCTCGCTCCGGCGGGCCCGCGTGAGCTGGCCGCGGGAAGCGGCTTCGCTGTCACTCCGGGCATGCGCGAGTGGTACGCCAGCGGCGATACCGAGGAGCTCGAGTACATCGCGCTGAGCCTCGCCGCGGCGGCGAGCGTCGCTCTCATCAGTGCCGATCCGGGCGCCGTCCGGCGGCGCGTGGTCGTTGCAGCTGACGTCGACCCTGCGGCGCTTTCGATCGCCGAAGACGACACGCGAGCCACCCGTGGGCGGGTCGCGGTCACCCAGCCCGTCGCCTTCGCCCGAGTCGCCGCCGTGCACGTGGATGACGAGAGTGCGGCGCCGGCCGTGCAGGCGGCCGCGGTGGATCCGTCGGACGAGTTCGCCGCCGAGGAGGCCGCTGATCACGAACTGCTCTGGTACGCGACCCAGGAAGTGGACGAGCTGCTGCAGGGCTTTGCCGGCAGCTGAGCAGCTCTACTTGTCGGGCGGGGTGCTGCGGCCCGGCAGGATCGTCACCACGAGCATCGCGGCGAAGAACGCCGCCAGCATGTAGAAGCTCTGCGAGAGGATCAGCCGGCCCCCGCTCTGGACCGACTGGCCGATCAGGAAGAACGCGATCGTCAACCCGAGCATGACGGCGGCGAATGCTCCGCGGGCCACGGCGTCTCCTTCGGGTCTGACGGTCGGTTGCTACAGATTAGCCCCTCGCCTGCACGATGAGCACCCTCGGGGGCCGTCAGTAGACGTGGACCGCATTCTCCTGCAGCCGATCGATCGTCCCGGCGGCCTCGGCTTCGGTCATGTCGTCCCTGACCTCCTCGTTCTGGCTCGCGGCGAGCGGATCGAGGTAGGTGCGCTGCGCGTCGGACATGGGCTTTGCGGGATCGCGGCCGGGCTCACTGGCCTCGGTACTGGCGCCGGTTTCCGGGCTTTCGTCCTTGTTGTGGGCCATGAGCATCGGCCTACCCGGCGTGACCCGGCTCACTCACGCGAGGGGGGACTCAGCGTGTCAGGTCGCGGGTGAGCGGAGCGCTTCGGGCCGGGATGGGCAGGCGAGGGGCGTGCGGCTGGCGTGAGACCCGATCGATGACGCCCTCCGCGGCGGCCTTCGCGACCGCCGAATCCGCCCGCTCGGCGAGCAGGTCCGCGGGCACCGGCTTGGAGAGGAAGAAGCCCTGTGCCAGGTCACAGCCGGCCAGGTGGAGAGCGGCGAGCTGCTCGGACGTCTCGACGCCTTCTGCGACGACGGTCAGGCCCAGCCCGTGCGCGAGCGCGACCGTGGCGCCGACGATGGTGGCGGCGGCTTCGTCCTCGAGCATGTCGGCGACGAACGCCCGGTCGAGCTTGACCTCGGCGACGTCGATGCGGCGCAGGAACGTGAGGCTGGCGTAGCCGGTGCCGAAGTCGTCCACCGACAGCCGGACTCCGAGGTCGCGCAGGCGGGCCAGGACGGACTCGCAGATTTCGGTGTCGTTCATCGCCGCGGTCTCGGTGATCTCCAGCACCAGCTTGCGGGCCGGAAGCCCGTGGCGGGCCAGGATGCGGGCGACCTCGTCCGGAAGGTCACGGTGCATGAGGTTGCGGGCTGACAGGTTCACCGCTACGCCGACGCCGTGCAGCGAGGCGTCGGATTGCCAGTTGACGCAGCAGCGCACGGCTTCTTCGAGCACCTTCGCCGTGAAGGGGCCGATCAGCGCGCTGTGCTCGATGACGGGGACGAATTCGGCGGGCGACAGGTTGCCGCGCGTCGGATGCCTCCAGCGCACCAGGGCCTCGACGTTGCCCGGCAGTCCGGTGCGAAGGTCGAGCTGCGGCTGGAAGTGCAGGTGCAGCTGGTCGTCCGCGTCGAGCGCGCTCTGCAGGTCCGCGAGCAGGCCGAGGCGTTCGGGACTCGCCAGGTCCTGCGAGGGGTCATAGTGCACGACGCTGTCGCCGCGGCGCTTGGCGTCATACATGGCGACGTCGGCGCAGCGCAGCAGGCTGTCGATGCTCGTCCCGTCGTCGGGGTAGATCGCGACGCCGGCGCTGGCCTCGACGGCCAGCCGCAGCCCGTCGATGGTGACCGGCACGCTGACGCGCTCGACGAGGGTCGCTGCCAGCCGGCCGGCGTCCACCTCGCCTTCGAGGCGATCAAGCAGGACGACGAACTCGTCGCCGCCGAGCCGGGCGACGCAGTCGCTGAGGCGCACCGAGGACGCGAGCCGGCTGCCGATCTCGACCAGCAGCTGGTCGCCCGCCGCGTGGCCGAGCGTGTCATTGACGTTCTTGAAGCCGTTCAGGTCCAGCAGGATCAGCGCGCACCGGTTGCCGGAGGCCGCCGCGATGGCCAGCGTGCGCTCGGCGTTCTCGGCCAGCAGCGCGCGGTTGGGCAGACCCGTCAGGCTGTCGTGCTGGGCGGTGTGCAGCTGCTCGGCGTGGGCGAGCACGGTCTCGAGGGCGGCTGCCGTCGTATTGGCGAACGTGACCAGCACGTCGCGCTCCTGCCGGGTCAGCCGGCCGGACTGAGCGACGTCGAGGGCGAGGAAACCGAGGCTGCCCTTGCGGCCGATGAGCTCGACCACGACCCCGCTCTCCTCGACGCTCGGTTCGACCTGAGCGATCAGTCGCTGGGCCGAAGGCTCCGAGAGCCGAAGCTGGACGCTGCGGGCGCCGAACAGATCCGCGGCCCGCCGGCGTACCTCATCGGTCATTTCCACCAGCGACAGCGCCGGCATCGACGCGCTCGCCGCGGCGAGGCGGCGAAGGGCGTCGCGCTCGGTGCCCTTGTGCATCTGCCGGTCGTTCGCCTGCCAGACGAGAATGAAAAGCAGCGGGAGGGCAAGGAGGCTGGCGCGGCTGTAGCGCCAGGCCGCGAGGCACAGCAGGCTCACCGCGATGTTGCAGCCGGAATTCGCGAGGTAGCCGAACGCTGTCGAGCGCGCGACGGGGAGCCAGCGGCCACCGCCCGTTGCCGAGACCGCTCCGGCGACCCAGCAGCTCAGCAGGATGGTGGCGACGAGTCCGGTGATCGCCAGAGCCGGCCAGCTGGCGGGGGAGCCCACCTTGATGCCGAAGGGGCGGACCATGAGCAGAAAGGCCCCGGCGGCGGCATAGACCGTCAGCGGGGTGTTCAGGGTGTTGAACAAGGTGCGTCGCCAGTCGCGCCGGCGGTAGCGGTGCTCGACGAAGATCGCCAGGGTCTTCATCAGGACCAGCAGGGGAAGAGGCACGAAGGCCAGCCCGATGATGAGGCTGGTCTCGCCCCAGGCCAGGCCGAAGCGGCGGGCACCCAGGGCGACCTGGACTTCAGCGAGCTCGCAACCCAGCGCCAGCACGAGGTTCACGGCGACGGCGGCCACCGGGAGCGTCCACCCCATGGAAGACCACTGCACTACTGCGCCGCAGACGGCCAGAAGCCCCAGTACAGAGGTGACGGCGATCAGCCGGTCGATGGGCGCGAAGCGGGTACGGCGAATCGGCGCCGCGGCCGGTGGAACTGCTGCATCGGCGGCGGGCGAAGTCTCCTCGCAGACGGCTTCCCCGTCCGCCATCGCACTCACAGTTTGATCTTTCGGAACGCAAAGGTCCCTGCCCAATGGGCTGTTCGGAGTACTCCCTATGGGCCGCGAGTGTGGTGCAACCGGGAACTGCTTCAGTTTTGGCCGGCGCCGGACGAACGAGAACCATCAAGCTTCAGGCTTCGGACATGACGAAGGCCGGAACCCACGGTGTTGCAGCACCGAGTGCCCGGCCTTGGCCAAGAGAGAAAGGACCTGACTACCACCGAGGACTACGCATTGTGGCACCCCCTCTTCCACCTCGGCACCCGGCACGAGTGCTACTTGGTTACTTAACGGGTTAAACGACCCGCTGCGAAGCAACGCTCACTCAATGTCGCGATCGCAAACGCGACATTTGGGGACGACACGCCCATGCGCTAGCTAAAACCACCCGACTGGATGAATGGTCGGGAGCTTCCGGCTGCCCGGAATCTGAAGGCCCGCTGAAAGCGGCCTCAACGTGCCGTGTTACGGACCGTAGCCGGGACCTTTGCGCCGAATGTTCTCACACCGGATCAGCCAGGGTGAGGGCGCCTCCCGCGGGCACCGTCGATCAGCGCGAAAACGACCGCAGCAAAGCCCAGCACACCCATCCAGCCGAAGGCCAGCCGCGGATCGATCGCGGTGGCGAGCCAGCCGGCGGCGAGCACTCCGAGTCCCTGCCCGACCAGCATTCCGGTGCCCACGAGGCCGAGTGCCCGGCCGCGGACTTCGGGTGCCACCCTGGCCACGAATGCGGTGCTGGCCAGCACGTTGAACGCCAGGCCCAGTCCGGAGAGCAGCCCGATACCGACCAGCACCGGGAGCGGGGGCTTTCCCAGCCCGAGCAGCAGCGGGGCGAGCGAGAGCAGGGCCAGCAGTTCCATGGCGCTCTGACGCCGCGCCGCCGGCACCCTCGTCGCGAGCAGCGCCCCGACGACCGTCCCGGCGGGCTGGGCGGCGAGAAGCACGCCGACGGCCCAAGCGTGTGAGTGGGTGGCCCGCGCCAGTGGCGCGCCGAGTGCCTCGAAGCTGATGACGAACGTCGACGAGGCCCAGGCCAAAAGCGCAAGCGAGCGGAGCCCCGGCTTGCCAAGAACCAGCCGCACCGACAGGCGCAGATCGCTCATGGCGTGTGACCACCAGCGGCGCTGGTGAGTATCGGTGACGGCGGCGGCGGGCCGGGCCCGCACCCCGCGGGCGACGAGGATCGCCGACACCACGAAGGTCGATGCGTCGACAATCAGCAGCACGGAGGGGGACAGCGCGATCAGCAGCAGCCCGGCCAGCCCGAACCCGCCGACCTGGGCGGCCTGCACCAGAATCTGGGAAAAGGCGTAGCCGGCGGGATACCGCTCGCCCGATAGCACGTCGGGCAGCAGGGCGCCGCGCGCCGCCTCGAAGGGCGCTTCGAAGAGCCCGGCGAACCCCAGCAGAACCAGCGCCAACGGCAGCGGTATCGACGGGATTGCGATGAGGCCGATCAAGGGCGCCCGAACGAGGTCGGACGCGATCATGACCGACCGCCGGGGCCGCCGGTCGGCCAGCCCCGCGAGGAGGGGACCTCCGATCGCCGCCGGCACGAACGTCAGCGCGTAAGCGATCGCGGCTTGCAGTGCCGAATCGGTCCGGTTGAAGACCAGGACCGAGAGGGCAACCCGGGCCAGCTGATCGCCGGCCAAGGAGAAGAACTGCGTGATGATGAGGGTGCGGAACTCGAGGTTGCGCAGCAGCGAGAGCATCGGCACGCGGCGGGCAGGCGGCGCAGTGCGGGCGTCGGGCGGGCCGGGTCGCGTCAGGTGCTGCCGCGGACCGCTGGAGGGCCCGCGGGTTGCCGTGGAGGGAAAGCCTGCCGGGACGCCCAAGGGGGCCTCAGAGGGCGCGCGAGGCTGCTCCGGCGGCGCCATGGAGGGCACCGCTGGACGCTCTCCGGCCACGTTCCGACCCTCCTCTCCCTGCATTTGTCACCCTCAGCAGTATGTCGGTTACGTTCGCGGACGCCACAGTCCGGCCATGAATAACGTGAGCGCTCCCGGATGGAGCGCTGATTCAGTCGTGAAGCCCGCTTCCGGGGTGGCTCGTCACCTTAGAACCTCCTTGGAGTAAGCAAGCGATATGAAGATGCGCACGTTGGGCCGCACCGGCGTCAAGGTCAGTCCGCTCTGCCTCGGAGCGATGATGTTCGGCCAGTGGGGCAATCCGGACCATGAGGAGTCGGTGCGCATCATCCATCGGGCGTTGGACGCCGGCATCAACTTCATCGACACCGCTGACGTGTATTCGGCGGGGGAATCCGAGGAGATCGTCGGGAAGGCGCTGCGCGGCGGCCGGCGCGAGCACGTCGTGCTCGCCACCAAGGCGTACGCCCCGATGGGCGACGATCCGAACTTCACCGGCAGCTCCAGGCGCTGGCTCACGATGGAGGTCGAGAACAGTTTGCGCCGGTTGGGCACGGATTGGATAGATCTCTACCAGGTCCACCGACCCGATCCCACGGCCGATATCGATGAGATTCTCGGCGCTCTCACCGATCTCGTACGGGCCGGCAAGATCCGCTACTTCGGCCATTCGACGTACCCAGCCTCGCAGATCGTCGAGGCGCAATGGGTCGCCGAACGTCGCGGGCGCGAGCGCTTCGTCTGCGAGCAACCCCCGTACTCGATCCTGGTACGGGCGGTCGAGGCCGAGGTGCTCCCGGTGTGTGAGAAGTACGGGATCGGGGTCATCCCGTGGAGCCCACTGGCCGGCGGCTGGCTGACCGGACGGTTCCGCAAGGGTCAGGACGCGCCCAAGTCCAATCGCTCGCGGCTGATCCCGCTGCGTTACGACCTCACCAGCCCCGAGAACCAGGCCAAGCTCGAAGCGGTCGAGAAGCTGGCGCTGCTCGCCGAAGACGCCGGCATCACGATGATCGACATGGCGCTGGGATTCGTGCTGGCGCACCCGGCGGTGACGTCGCCGATCATCGGCCCGCGCACGATGGAGCAGCTGGAATCGCAGCTGGGCGCGGTCGACAACAAGCTCGCCGCCGACGTGCTCGACCGCATCGACGAGATCGTCCCGCCGGGCAGCACGATCAACCGGGCTGACGCGGGCTGGGATTCGCCCGCGTTGACCAACAAGCGGCTTCGGCGCAGGCGGTAGGCGATGACGTCCTCCACGGGACCAGTCGCACTGGCCGAGCAGTTCCGCCTGACGGGGCGTGTCGCGCTGATCACCGGCGCCGGGAAGGGCATCGGCGCGGCGATCGCGACCACGTTCGCGGAGGCGGGAGCTGACGTCGCGCTCACGTCCCGCACGGCCGACGATCTCGAAGCGGTCGCCGCGGCCGTCCGCGAGCGGGGGCAGCGGGCACTCGTGCTTCCCGGTGACGTCAACGACCTCGAATTCCTGGGCCGGCTGGTCGATCACACCGCGTCCGAGCTCGGTGGGCTCGACATCCTGGTCAACAATGCGGGCGGCTCGGTCTCGCGGCCGTTCCTGAAGACGACCGTGGACCAGCTCGCGAAGTCGTTTCATTTCAACGTCCTCGTCCCGTTCGAGCTGAGCCGGCTTGCGGTGCCGCACCTGCTGCGCCGCGGGGACGGCTCGATCCTGAACATCGGCTCGGTGGTGGGCGAGCTGGCGGTGCGGGGGCAGTTCACCCACAGCCTCACCAAGTCCGCCGAGGGCCAGTTGACGCGCCTGATGGCCGCCGAGCTCTCGCCGCGGATCCGGGTGAACGCCGTGCTGCCCGGGGCGATCGAGACGGATGCGCTACGCGGCTGGCTCGAACAATTCGGACCCGAGGTGCGCGAGCACATGATCTCGCAGACCGCGATGCGGCGAAACGGCTTGCCGCAGGACATCGCGAACGCGGCCCTGTACCTGGTGAGCGACGCCTCCTCGTTCGTCACCGGCAAGTTGCTCATGGTCGACGGCGCGGCCAGCACCGGCCTGCTGCCACGGGACATGCCCGACCTGACGGCAGGCGAGTAGCAGATCACCTCCGCAGCCTCGGAATCGGGCGCGGCGATCTTGATCTGAACGGACCCGAGCGGGGGTCTGCATCGGGTGAATTGGGAGTCGCTTGATATTGATTTGGCCCGAACGGCCCAAACTGACGAAAGATATTTCCGGAAATTCGGTCCTCCGCCCGGCTCTGGGGGTCGGCTGGTTGCCCTTCGGCGGCGCGGTAGCCTGCCGCCGGAGGTGATGGCCATGACGCAAGGCGCGGGCAGTCCGGATGACAGCGCGCCGAAGCTCGTCCACATCCCGAAGTCGGAGCTCACCGTCCCCGCCGGGCAGAGCAGCGGGATGCAGCGGCTCGAAGCCATCTCCGGGAGCTCGGCGGGTGCCGACGGTCTCTGGATGGGCGAGAGTCACGTGGCCGCAGGCACCCGGTCGGCCGATCATCACCACGGCGAGAGCGAGAGCGCGATCTTCGTCCTGTCCGGCCATCCCGAGTTCGTCTTCCTCGAGGACGGGGTCGAGCGGCGGATCCGCACCCAGCCCGGCGACTACGTCTACGTGCCGCCTTTCGTGCCGCACCGTGAAGAGAACCCGTCGAGCGATGAGGAAGCGGTGGTCGTCCTGGCGCGGAGCACGCAGGAGGCCATCGTCGTGAACCTGCGGAGCCTGTCCGGCGAGTAGACCCTCGCTGCCGCGCTCTGCCGTTTTCGACACCGCCTTCTCTGGTCGGCGTAGGGCCGATGACGGCTTGATTCGGGACGTTGTGCCCTCCCTCCGGACGCGTGATCCGAGACACGCTTGACGGGCCCGCTCTAGCCCGCCCATTGGAGGCCCTCATGCTCGGTCTCGACGCCGACATCCTCGACGCGACACTCGATGCCATTCGCGAGTTCGCCGAGCGTCAGCTCCCGGTCGAGCGCCAGCTCCAGCTCGACCACGAGGACGAATGTCCCGTCGACATGGTGCGGGCGATGTGTGGCGATGAGCTCGGGGTGCAGCTGCTGTTCATCCCGGAGGAGTACGGCGGGATGGGCGGCGGCACGTTCGACGTCTACCGGGTCTGCGAGGCCATGGCCCGCATCGACCTCGGCGTCGCGACGAGCGTGCTCGCCACGTTCCTCGGCAGCGATCCGATCGTCGTCGGGGCAACGCCGGACCAGAAGAAGAAGTGGCTCACCCAGATCGCCGAGGAGGGCACGCTGCTCGCCTACGGCGCGACGGAGCCGGAGGCCGGGAGCGACCTCGGCGCCCTGAAGACCAAGGCCGTCCCGGTGGAGGAGGACGGCCACGTCGTCAGCTACCGGATCACCGGGCGCAAGCAGTGGATCAGCAACGGCGGCATCGCCGACATGGTCAC
>DATAZK010000064.1:0-10238 GCA_036272075.1 Frankiaceae bacterium | reverse complement strand
CTCGGCGGGCACCAGTGCCGCGTTCTGGCGCTCGAGCTGCTTCGCGACACCCGCACGCCAACCGTCTGCCAGCGACCGCGACATCAGGTCGGGGAAGATCTCCTCCTCACCCCGCTCCACTCCGTCCAGCGTGCCTCGCGCCACATCCTCCGCGGACGTCTTCGGGATGTCCAGCCCCCGGACCATGTCCGTATCGATCGGACCGGGCATGACCGCGTAGACGCTGACCCCCCGGCCCGCCAGCAGCGCCCGCAGCGACTGAGTGAGCGACAGCGACGCCGCCTTGGACACCGAATACGCCGGGAGCACCGGCACCGCGGCAACGGCGCCGAGCGACACGATATTGACGACGGCTCCGCCGCTGCGGGTCAGCGACGGCAGGAACGCCCGGGTGACATCCAGGGTCCCGTACAGGTTGACCGCAAGGTGCTGCTCAAACGCGGACCGATCGCTCAAGTCATCCGCGACCGAGACACCCGCATTGTTGACGAGGACGTCAAGAGACTGGACCCGATCGACGGCCTCCTGGATCTGCTCCGGCGCGGTCACATCCAATATCAACGGTGTGACGCGCTGATCCGATACCTCCATCGGTCGGCGCGACGCGGCGTACACCCGCTTCGCGCCCCTTTTCAGGGCTTCGTCGACCAACGCCTGTCCCAGGCCACGATTGGCCCCGGTCACCAGCACCGTCTTGTTCACGATCGCCAAAGACATCGTCGCTGCTCCTCTGTTGACGTTTGCGATTCAGCAAACCGTCAAACGGCCGACAGCAGCGAAACTCATCGCAGCCCGGTGGCAGGGAGAACAGCGCGACGCCGGGATTCTCTCCCGCCCGCGCCGATGGCCGCAGCCGGGGGCGCGCGCTCGGCCTCGCGCGCCCCCGCTGCCGCCTATGAGCTCAGCGCGCGCGGCGAACGCGACGGGCGATCGCCGGAGGCAGCCCCCTGGAGGTTCCTGACGGCCACCGGGGCAAGCAGGGCGGCGGTCAGTGCCTCGGCGACGATCGCAATCAGAATCGGCGTGTCATAGCCGGTCTCCATAAAGCCGAATAGCGGCTGGCTTTCGGCGATGAACAGCGCAACCAGCGAACCCACCGCGATCGCCAGCCCAACCACGCTGAGCAGACCGGCCGCCAGATCGGCCCGGCGGTCTCCCAGCATCCGCTCGATCGGTGCGAGCAGACCGATCGCCACGAGCCCGGCTCCGATCGCGTTCAACAAGAACAGCGGCCCGATCGTCGGCAGGACCGAGTAGTCATCGCCAAAGTACTGCTGCAGGTGTACGGCGCCGACGATCAGCAGGGTGATAGCACCCAGGCGGCGCGTCGTTTTCAGGGTCATAGTGGGATCTCCTTGCCTGGACTGAGTTGGGTGTCCCCCCTTACGTCGATGCCGCAGGCCAGCGGTTCTTCCCCGGCTTACGGACTTCTTATCCCCGCTCGCGGGCCGTCCGGCTCGCCATACGCGCCTCGGTTAGCCGGAATCGCCCCCTGCAGCGACTCGATCGGCCGCGACGCCGCGAAGGGTCAGGCAGCGCCCGAGTCCGGGTGGGGAGCGTCGAAGTCGCCGATCACGGGCTTGCCGATGTCATACGCGAGCATCGCGTAGGAATCCGCGTTGAAGAACTGCCGGGTGCTGCCGTGGCTGGTGTAGTCGGGCTCCCACTCGTACCCCAGGTCCAGATCGCAGTGGTATCGGTGCATCCACTCGTGGAGGAGGGTCGAGCCGCGGTAGTTGACGTCGGGGTTGCTGTAGAACAGCGGATAGACCCGGATGTCAGTCCACGGCAGGCACCAGAGTGCCATCGCCTCGGTGGATCCGTTGGGCTTGCTGTGGCACACGTAACTCGTGCCGGATACCTCTCTGGTCACTTGCAGAAGCGCACTCGCGACCAGCCGCGCCGCGTTGACGCTGCTGGTGTGGAAATGATGGTTGAGCGCGTCACGGACCTCAGCGGGCGAGTTGCCGTCATACGCGTTGAGCTTCGCGATCGCATTGCGGGCAATCACCTTCCCGCGCTGGTGCGCGGCACCGATCTGGCCGGCCTGATCGTCGCTGCACGATTTGCACTTGATCCCGTCGGGCAGCGGCCCCGGCGCCGTCGTCGTGTCGCGCGCCAGGGTCCGCGGCGCGGCGGCAGGCCGGCCAGTCCGGGCCGAGCCGGCGACGAGGCGGCTGACGGTCCGGTTGCCGACGCCATGCTGGAGCGCGATCACGTTTGCGGGAGCGACCCGCGGCGGCATGCGCGCTGAGAGACCAGCGTGCGAATTCGCGGTGGCAGCGGTCTTCGCCGTGGCGGGCGCCGGTGCGGGAGCAGCCTCTTTCGCCGCCTCGCCGGCTTCTACACCCACTGCGCGGCCCTCGATCCACCGGTCCCGGGCATGCTCGAACCGTGCCAGAGCGACGTCCGCCCGTCAACCGGCGCGTCGAGCCGCCGCGGAGGTCGAGAACGCGCAACCGGCTCAGGAGCGCAGCGCCGCCATGGGCGTGATCCTGGCCGCGCGGATTGCCGGGTAGGAGCCGGCCAGCACGCCCACGGCGACGCCGAGGAACGGGGCGACGATGACCAGCGTGGTGTTCATCACCGGCGTCCAGTGATTGCCAGAGGCGATCGCAGCCGTGGCGAGAACGCCGATGGAGGTCCCGAGAACCCCGCCGAGCATGCCCACTCCAGCCGTTTCGAGCACGATGAGCCGCGCGATCTCCAGCCGTCCGTAGCCCACCGCGCGGCGCAGCCCGATCTCTGACCGGCGCTGCGCCACCGACATGATGGTGACCGCCGCGATGGACAAGAAGCCGATTCCGAGGCCGGCGAGGCTCAGTACGGTCAACAGGGTCGAGAGCGACGCCTGGACCTGGGAGCGAAGGGTCGCTGGGTTGGGAGGCACCTCGGCGGCGACCTGGCGGGGCTGGTCTGGGTCGAGCTCGGCGCGACCTTCGCGGCCGATCAGCTGCGCGGCGCCGGGCGTGGTGCGCGCGATCACTCGTCGCGGATCGCGGTGGCCGGCGATCACCTCGGCCACGTAGGGCGGGACGATCACGCCAAGGAGGGCCTGGGACTCCTGCTGGGAGCTGGACACGACGCCGACCACCGTGAGCACGACCCCGGACACCTGGATTGCCGGGTCGCCCAAGGACGAGCTGATCCCCAGCTGTGATGCCGCGGCAGAGCCGAGCAGCGCGACCATTTGATGATGCATATCCGCGCCGGTGTCATAGAACCGGCCCGACGACCTCACAGCCCCGATCGCCGCCAGCGCCGACGGTGACATCGCGGTGACCGACAACCGCGTCCCCGAGGGCACGCTCGCGGTCGGGCCCACGCCCACCGGTAGCGGCTGCTGTTGGTCGACATCCCAGACCAGCCCCGCGTGCGTCACCCCTCGGAGCCTGGCCAACCGCGCCACGTCGGCCTCTGAGAGCGACGACGGGCCCTGAAACTCGACCGTCGTCGCGCGAAGCTCGTTAAACGATGTCGAGACGGCATTCGAAGCGCTCTCGGTCAGCCCGTTGGTGGCGGTGAACGCGCCCACCGCAACGACCGTCCCGACGGCGCACAACAGGGTCCGTACCGGATGGCGCACGATCGACGTGACGGCCTCGACGACGGCCGAGCGCAGACCGTTCATGGTGGCTCGCCGCCGGGCAGCGACTCCGCATCGAGGAACGCGCCCGCGCCCTCGGACACCAGCCCATCGCGAACGCTGAGCAGCCGCGGCAGCGTCCGCGCGATGCCCATGTCGTGGGTGACCATCACCAGGGCCACATCGGGCGCCTGCTTCTCGATGAGTAACTGGAGCACCTCGCTGCTGGTGCGCTCGTCGAGGTTGCCGGTCGGCTCATCGCACAGCAGCACGCGCGGCTGCTGCGCCAGCGCCCGGGCGATGGCCACCCTCTGGCATTCCCCGCCGGACATATGGCCCGGTAGAAAACGCCGCCGGTGCGATAGCCCGACGAGCGCGAGCGCCTCGATCGCGCGCTTCCGCCGCTCCCCGGGCGCGAGCCGTCGCGGTCGCAGTCCCAACTCGACGTTCTCCTGCGCGCTGAGCGATGGCAGCAGGAACGACTGCTGGAAGACGAAGCCGAAGAACCGGGCCCTCAGCGCGGTCTGCTCGCCGTCGGTCAACGCTCTGACGCGCTGGCCCCCAACGCGGTAGTCACCCTCGGTGGGCAGGTCGAGCAAGCCCAGCAGGTTCAAGAGCGTGGACTTGCCCGAGCCCGATCGCCCAATGATCCCCAGCACCTCGCCCGCCAGGACCGAGAACGTCGCCTCACGCAACGCCGGCACCGGCGGCGACCCCGGATACGTCCGGCCCACCCCGGTCAACGTCAGCAGCTCTCGCTGGTCGGATGCCGCCGCGAGGCTCATCCCGAGCCGCCGAGCCCGATCACGACCTGTTCGCCGACGCTCAGACCACCGGCCATCGGCCGTACCACCTCGTGGCCCGCGTACGCCAGCCCAGCACGGACGGGGACCGATACCTGCCGCGAACCGTGCACGATCGTGACCGACGACGCGCCGGAGGCGTTGGTGACCACGGCTGACACCGGCACGACCCACTGCACGCCGCCGGCCTGACCGGTGCGGATGTGCAACGCCATGTTCTCTCCCACGTAGCGCGCCGCCGCGGCCGGATTCCGCGGCGTCAACGTCAGCTTCGAGCCTGGGCCGGAACCGGGCACGAAACCAGGCTTCTTCGCACTGAGCCTGATCGCGAACGAGCCTTTGCTCAGATCAGACGTCGCCCGGCCGGTCGCACCAACCCTCAGCAGGCTCGCCGTGTTCAGGTCGGTTGTGGCCTGAAAGGACAGGCGCCCCGATCCGAGCTTGGCCAGCGGCTTGCCGCTGGCGATCGTCTGTCCCAGATGCGCCACCGACACGACGGTCACCGGCAGAGACGGCGTCAACAGCACCTCGCCCAACGAGACCGTGGCAAAGCGTTCGGGCCGGGTCTTGTGCTTGCCACTCGTCGTCTTGACAATGGCCACCGCCGTCTGCGGCGAGAACCCCACGCGGTCATACAGGTCGGCGACCGCGGCCGCCGTCCCGGCGCCGTAGGTCCCCGACGTATCCAGTCCGACCGACAGCCCAGCCGACTCGAGACCGGCCTGCAGCTCGCTGACCTCGATGCCGGTGCTGCCGTAGCTCATCGTCGAATAGGCCGGGATCTGGCCGCGCATCACGAACACGGGCCGGCCCGCGACCGCACCGATCAGGCTTCCGTCGTTCACTCGCGCGCCGCGCGCGGTTGACACCGCCGTCACCACCGCCAGGTCCCCCGACAGATCGCCCGGAGCCCCGACGGAGATCGCCCCGCCGTCGGTCAAGGTCCCTCGCAGCACCACGGTGGTCCGCGCATGCGTTCGCAGCACTGGCGCGGTCAGAACCGACCCTTTGGGAGCCCGTGCCCGTGCCGCCTGTTGACCCGGCGTCGACACCCCCTTGCCGATCAGGAAGGCAGCCACACCGACGGCCACCGTCAAGGCCAGCACCGCGCCGACGACGCGTCCGCCGCGACCGCGTACCGGTGTACCGCGATCTCCATCGCGCCCCCGGCCCAGCCGCGGGACCAGCGGTCGGCGTTCGTCGCTCACGACCCCACCACGGTCAGCTTGATCCCGTAGCGCCGCTCGAGCGAGGCCACTCGCTCGTTGATCTGGCTCTGCAGCGCCGCGACGGCGGTGGCGTTCTGGGCGAGATAGGTCGCGCGGCGATCGTTGAGCAGCGCCGCGGTGGTGTCGATCACCTTGCTCCAGCACGCCGCCAGGATGGTTGCTCCCTTCGCCTGCAGTGCCTGCACCTTCGCACTGTTCGCGCTGGACGAGGAGATCGGTCCCAGCTTCGACTGCAGCCGGCCGTACAGGCTCTGCACCGATGTCGCCGGCACCCCGTGAGCGGCGCTGCATTTCGCCGCCTTCTTGCTCAGCTTCCTGATCTGGCTGGAGCCCGTGATCTGGCTGACGATGGTGAACCAGTGGGAGGTCAGCGGTCCCAGCTTTGGTGAGCCGAACAGCACGTTCTGCCGCTGCGTCGTCCTGAAGCAACGACCGATCCGCACCTGCCACGCCTTGCGCTCGGGGGCGCTCATGCCGCTCTGTGTGTCAAAGAAGGGTCCGCCGCCGGTGAACAGCCCGAGGTCGTGGGTCGCCTCGATCACGGGCAGGTTGGGGAACTGCGCATTGCCCAGATCCGTCGGCGGCCCCACCGTCGGGAGCGTCGGCGCCGCAAAACCATCGCTGGTCATGCAGTCGCC
The DNA here is from genome assembly GCA_036272075.1 of Frankiaceae bacterium. Classification (GTDB taxonomy): domain Bacteria; phylum Actinomycetota; class Actinomycetes; order Frankiales; family Frankiaceae; genus DATAZK01. The sequence goes on along the minus strand of DATAZK010000064.1, from coordinate 3,982 downwards.
GAGCACCCGACTCTGCACCGTCTGGGCGAACTGCTCGAGCTGCGTACCGATGACCGCGTCGGCGCCGTCGCGAGGAGCCACGAACGCGATCACCGCCGCCCCGATCGACGTCCCTCCGCCGGATCCCCCGTGCCCGCCTTGGCTTGACCCACCGCACGACGGCAACGCCACAGCGCACGCGAGCGCAAGGGCTCCAGGGATTCCTGACCCACGAAGCCCCTTGCCCAAGCCGGCAATCCGCGTCCAGGGCTTGAACGGACTGACCTTCAAGTGCGCCATCCTCCTGCTCGGATCCAGCCCCGTGGCTGATCCAACCGGATTTACTCAGCGAAAGTCAAGCGCGTTGAACCCGGTGCACCGCTGGGTGCAGCCGCGGCCGGTCGTCTCGCGCACGCCCGTCGTCAACCGCAGGTGGCCACGGCGCGACCCCGGAGGGCCGATTCAGACGAGCGCAACGAGGGGTCGGGCTAGCGTGAGGACGATGAACAGCCAACGCGACGGCCAACTGCGTCTCAACGCCTATCTGCGCAACTCCGGGTACCACGAATCGGCGTGGAAGGTCTCGGACGTCGACCCCGCCGTCGTCCTGGACGTCGGGTGGTATGTCCGGCTGGCGCGGATCGCAGAGGAGGCGGCGATCGAGACGATCTTCCTGCCTGACAGTCCTGGCGAGGCGGAGTTCCGCTCCGAATACCTGCCTCGATCGTTCATCGACCCGGTCCAGTTGTTGACCGCCGTGGCAATGGCGACCGAGCAGGTGGGCCTAATTGCGACCGCGTCGACGACCTACTCCTCACCGTGGGACCTGGCTCGCCGCTTCGCCACGCTGGACATCATCAGCCGCGGCCGGGCGGGCTGGAACATCGTCACCACCGTCGAACCGGCGGCGGCGGCCAATTTCGGTGAGCTGCCCCATCCGCCCCGCGAGGAGCGCTATGCGCGTGCCGACGAGTTCGTGGAGGTCGTCCTGGCGCTGTGGGACGCATGGGAGGACGACGCGTTCGTCGGCGACAAGGTGACCGGCATGTGGGCAGATCCAGACAAGCTGCACCCGCCCCGTTTTGACGGCCGCTGGTTTCACGTCGCCTCCTATCTCCCCTTTCCCCGCTCGCCGCAGGGTCACCCGTTCCTGGCCCAGGCCGGGTCCTCCCCGCCGGGGGTCGGGCTTGCGGCCAAATACGCCGACGGCGTCTTCACTCCCCTGAGCGACCTCCCCTCTGGCCGGGAATTTCGCACCAGGCTGCGCGAGCAGGCTGTGGCCGCAGGGCGAGACCCCGATCAGGTTGCGGTGCTGCCCGGGCTCTCGTTCGTGCTCGGGTCAACCGAGGCCGAGGCGCGCGCTCGCCGCCAAGCCCTCGAGGATGCCGCCAGCAGTGAGTTCCGCTGGCGCAATCTCGCCAATCTCGCTGGCCTGGACTTCCGGACGATCGACCCCGACGCCCCCTTTCCCCCGGAATTGCTGGAGGTGGCGCCCAAGACGAGCTTTGGGGCATCCATCTACAAGCTCGCGAGCCGCGAGCCGACGACCTTCCGGGCGGTCGCCGCGCAGCTCTCGGCGCTGCCGGGCGGACTGGACTTCGTCGGTACCCCCGAGCAGATCGCGGAGCTGATGGCCGACTGGTACCTGGGCGGAGCCTGCGACGGGTTCACGCTCATGCCCCACCTGCTCCCCGACGAGCTCACGACGTTCGTGCGGGAGGTCGCCCCCATCCTCGAGCGCCGCGGTCTGCGCACCGGCGAGTACACCGGGCACACGCTGCGCGACCACTTCGCACTGCCGCGCCCCTCCCGGAGCCGCGCCGCCTCGCGTTGATAACCTTGAGTCATCAACCGTTCGATCTCAGTCACGTTGTTCAGCGATCCCGCGTGTCCGTGGGGATACTCCGAGAATCCCGCGCTCCGGGTGCTCGAGTGGCGCTATAAGGAACAGCTGGACTGGCGTCTGGTGCTGGTCGGGCTCAGTGAGGACACCTCCCGGTACGCGGAGCATGGATTCACGCCGCTGCGTATGGCCAGCAGCCAGTTGATGTTCCGCGATCGGTACGGCATGCCGTTCGCTGCGAAACCCAAGTCGCGGCTGAGCGCGTCATCGCGCGCCTGCCGGGCAGTGATCGCCGCCCGCCGGGAATGGCCCGGCAGCGAGTGGCGCGTCTTTCGCACTCTGCAACTGGCCAACTTCAACACTGGCCTGCTGTTCGACGACGACGAGCAGATGCGCGAGGTGCTCGCCGGCGTGTCCGGGGTCGACGCCGACCGGATCGTCAGCCTCATCGACGATCCCGCCGTGCTGACCGAGTACGAACAGGACAAGGCGCAGACCCGTACGGCAGCGGGCTCGGCGACCGAGCTCCAGGGCAAGGCTGGAAACAGCGACGGCGCCGTCCGCTACACCGCGCCGTCCCTGGTGTTCGAGACTCGTGATGGCCGCCGTCTGGAAGCGGGAGGCTTCCAGCCGGTCGAAGCCTACGACGTGGTGATCGCCAACCTTGATCCGAGCCTGGAGCGCCAAGCGCCGCCGGAGGATCCAGGCCCGCTGTTGGAGTACTTCGACCTCGGCCTGACCACCCAGGAGGTCGCGGCCATCATGGCACGGGGGAACGACCGGCCGGACCGGACCGCCGCAGAGGCCGCCCTGCTCGAACTGGTCGACGCTGGGCGCGCCGAGCGACGTGCCCTCGGTGATGACGCGCTGTGGTCGGCGCCCGGTGACAGCAGCGACAGTCATCAGCTGGCTGCGGCCGGCGCCGCACTGAGCGCCTGAGAAGCCCGCGGCCGACCGGGTCAGCCTGCTGTCGACGACCGGAGGTGTCATGGACATCGGAATCATCGGAGCCGGACACATCGGCGGGTCGCTGACCCGTCGGCTTGCGGCGCTCGGTCACGCCGTGCGGGTGTCGAACTCTCGCGCTCCTGAGACCTTGGCCGACCTGGCCGCTGAGACCGGCGCGACCGCGGTGTGGGCGCGCGACGCCGCCACCGACGCCGACGTCGTCATCGTCAGCATCCCGCAGAAGAACGTTGTCGATCTCGCCCCCGGCATCGTCGCTGACGCGAAGCCGGGCGCGCCGGTCATCGAGACCAACAACTACTACCCGCGCGAGCGCGACGGCCTGATCGCGGCGATCGAGACCGGCACGCCCGAGAGCGTGTGGGTCTCCGAACAGCTCGGGGTTCCGGTCTTCAAGGTGTTCAACGGGATCTTCTGGAAGCACCTGCTCGAGGGCGGGCTGCCGCACGGCAGTGCCGGGCGCATCGCGCTTCCGGTCGCCGGCGACGACGCAGCCGGTAAGCAGATCGTCTTTGACCTCGTCGATGAGCTCGGCTTCGACCCGGTCGACGGCGGCATGCTGGCCGAATCCTGGCGCCAACAGCCGGGCACCCCTGTCTACGGGGCCGACCTGGACGCCAAGGGAGCCATCCAGGCGCTCTCAGCGGCCTCGCCCGTACGCCCAGATGCATTCCGCGCGGCGGGGTCTGGTAACGGCGAGACCGGCGCTGAGTCGCGGGCGGTCTGACGGAGGGGCGCGCGACGAAGCGCGCGGCGGCGGTGTCGAGAAACCGCTATCTCGTTTCCCACGTCCACAAACCCGGTTAGGATCAGGTCGCCTTGGGCTCGCCACGCGATCTGCCGGCGGTGTACATCGTCATTGGTCTGACAAGCACCAGACCGACGGAAGGCCCAACGAGCCGGACCGGGACGTCACCCACGTCGCGCAGTCTCAGTAACCCTGCGAAGTGCTCGTCGTGGTCGTCGTCGTCTTGCTCGTCTTGGTCGTCGTCGTCTTCGACGCCGTCGTGGTGTGCGTCGTCGTCACGGGCGGCGTCCGACTGGTCGTCGATCTCGTTGTGGTGGTCGTCACGGGAGCGACGTGGGTGACGGGCGCGGCCGTCGTCACGACCGGCGCCGCAGTGGTCACCGCGGTGGTCGCCGTGGTAGTGGTCGAACTGTGGGTGACGGAAGGCTTCTTGTGGTGGGCCTTCT
>DATAZK010000063.1:0-4617 GCA_036272075.1 Frankiaceae bacterium | reverse complement strand
GGCGGCCAGCAGTACGCCGTCCTGATCGAATATCTGGCGAGCCTCACGTACGGCCCTGATGGGAGACCCACATGACGCACGCTCTGACCCACTCGTTGACCGCGGCGCAAATCCGGCGCGAGCTCGCTCACCCCATCGTTGACGCCGACGGCCACTTCATGGAACTCGGACCGATGGTGAACGATGAGATCATCGCCCATCTCGAGGAGTCCGGCGGGGCGGCGCTACGCGAGAGATTCCTTGCCAGCACCTCGCAAATGCTCGACACCGCCGTCTTTCCCGCCGACCGGACGACACCCGACATCGTCCGGGCCTGGCGCGCCATGCCCTCGTGGTGGGGCAATCCCGTGTCCGACAGCTACGACCGGGCCACCGCCCACGTCCCGCGGTTGATGTATGAGCGGCTGGATGAGTTCGGCATCGACTACATGCTGGCCTACCCGTCGTGGTCGCTCGGGATGCTCGACGGCCGCGACGACGAGCTGCGGGCACCCGTCCTGCGCGCCCTGAACCGTTACACCTCAAGGCTTTTCACGCCGTACTCCGACCGGCTGTCGTCTGCCGCGCTCATCCCGATGAACACCCCGCAGGAGGCCGTCGGCGAGCTGCGCTACGCCGTCGAGGAGTTGGGGTTCAAGTCGGTCGTCATCGCCGGCCACGCGATCCGCAAACTCACCGACGATCCGCGCGATCAGGCGTACCGGCTGGACACGTTCGGCCTCGACAGTGCCTACGATTACGACCCGTTCTGGGCCGCGTGCGTGGAGCTCGGGATCACCCCCGTGACCCACAGCAGCCTGCAGTCGCACCGCAGCACGCGCTCCATCACCAACTACTCGTTCAACCACATCGGTGGCCTCGCGGTCAGCCACTACGAGCTTGCCAAATCCCTAGTGATGGGAGGGGTTTTCACCCGCTTCCCCACCCTGCGCTTCGGGTTCCTCGAGGGCGGGGTCGCGTGGGCGGTCAGCCTGCTGGCCGACCTCATCGGGCACTGGGACAAGCGCAACGCCGAGGCGATCACCAGCCTTGACCCTGCGATCCTCGACGTCGAGGCGTTGCTGGCAACCATTGGCGAGTACGGCGACGACGCGGTCCGTAGCAATCTCGACCGGCTGCGCGAGCACTTCTCACGTACCCCCGGCCGGCCCGAACACCTCGACGATTTCGCCGCGGCCGGCTTCCAGTCGGTCGCCGACATCATCGCCGTCTTCAGCGAGCGCATGTACTTCGGCTGCGAGGCCGACGACCCGCTCGTCGGCTGGGCCACCGGCACGACCATCAAGCACCGGCCGGTCCGGCTGCGTCCCATCCTCGGCACCGACATCTCCCACTGGGACGCCCCGGTCATGAACGAGGTCCTGGTCGAAGCCTTCGAGCTGGTGACCGACAAGGTCATCGACGCCGCCGATTTCCGGGCGTTCACGTTCGAGAACCCGGTATCGCTGCACACCGCGGCGAACAAGGACTTCTTCGTCGGTACCGCCTGCGAGCAGGCTGTCGCCGCGATCTGACGGCGGCGAAAACCCTTAGGTCGTCTGGGTTTTCCAGGAGACGTCCGTCGCGCGTACCCGGGCGCCGCGCTTGCGCACCTGGTAGATCTCCGGGTTGCCGACGTGCTCGCGCAGCAACTTCTCGGCGAGCTCGGCGTCGCCCGCCTCGATGGCGTCGGCAATCGCGATGTGCTCGTGCAGACCCTGCTCGCGCAGCCGCGACCCCGGCGCCTCGTGGGCATGCGTCACCCGGTAGGTCCAGGCTTCGCTCTGGGTGGCCCAGAGCCGCTCCAGCGCACCGGCGACCAGGATGAGCGTCGCGTTGCCGCAGCCGTCAATAATGTCGCTGTGGAACTGGCGTGCCCAGCGTTCCATCGGGGCCGCATCGTCGATGTTGGCGAGGGATTCGCTGATCGCCCGGCGCAGCGCGGGGACGACCGACCTGGCCCGATCCTTGCGCCGCGCACACATCCCGGAGCAGACCGTCACGAGTTGGGTCAGCGCCTGCGCAAGGTCGGCCGCCGGCGTCTCTGAGGCCTGCAGCACCAGGCCCAGCATGTACGCGGCCGCGTCGGGCTTGGGGCGGTGGACCTCGGCGCCTCCGACGCTGCCGCGCCGCACCGTGATCAGCCTTTCGTTCTCGAGGATTCGCAGCGCTTCGCGTATCGACGGGGGGCTGACGTTGAACTCCTCGACGAGCCGGTCCAGCGGCGGCAGGTGACCGCCGTCCGGAAGCGTGCCGTCGACGATCCGCTCGCGTAGCTGCCCGGCGACCAGCTCGGCAAGGCGCGGCTGGCGCACGCGTAACCCCCGTCTCCGAACGGGCATCGCCGTCCGACGTCATTGTCGCATCGCCCGAGCACGCCGAAATGGTGGCTGCAGAGCCCGAATTTCCACCAGATCGGCGTGCTCGAGAGCAGTGGCGGGGGATGGGGCCGGCTCACCGATGAGTTCGCCGACCGCGGGACGTCTACCGGTAAATGGGGTAGGCCCAAGTGGGGAAGCTGTGAAACCCTGGCGCTTGTCCCTCGAGATGGGTTCGGACGCGATCGATGAGAGGCGTAGCTGAATGAGCCTGGCAGTTACCGACAGGTCCATCGCTGAGCTCGAGCAGTACCGCACTGAACTGCGGGGATACTGCTACCGGATGCTGGGTTCGGCGTTCGACGCCGATGATGCCGTCCAGGAGGCCCTGGTGAAGGCCTGGCAGAACCTCGACAAGTTCGAGGGGCGCTCGTCACTGCGTTCCTGGCTCTACCGGATCACGACCAACGTCTGCCTGGACACCCTTCGCAGCCGCGAACGTCGGGCGCTGCCGATGGACCTGTCGAGCCCGGTCCCGTCGTCCACCGCGCCTGGTGACCCGCTGCCTGAGGCCACGTGGATCGAGCCGATGCCCGACGGTGACGTGATCCCGCTCGACGGCGACCCGGCCCAGCGAGCGGTCTTCCAGGACACCGTGCGGCTCGCGTTCGTCGCTGCGCTGCAGGCATTGCCCCCGCGCCAGCGCGCGGTGCTGATCCTGCGGGAGGTGCTGTGCTGGCAGGCGTCCGAGGTGGCCGAGCTGCTCGACACCACCGTCGCCTCCGTCAACAGTGCCTTGCAGCGGGCCCGGGCCACGCTCGGTGCCAGCGAGCGGTCCGACACCGACCGCGCCGAGCCACTGTCGGCGGCCGACAGCGAGCTGCTCGATCGTTACGTCAAGGCCTTCGAGGCCTACGACATCCCCGGCCTGGTCTCGCTGCTGCACGAAGACGCGAGCATCTCCATGCCGCCGCTGGCGCTCTGGCTGAAGGGCCGGGAAGACGTAGCGGGCTGGTACACGGGGTGGGGGATCGGCTGCAAGGGCTCTCGCCTGGTGCCGGCTCCTGGCAACGGGAAGGCCAATGGGATGCCGGCCTACGGCCAGTACCGGGTCAACCCGGAGGGCGGCTGGCTGCCGTGGTCGTTGCAGGTGGTCGAGTCCTCAGGCGGGAAGATCGTCCACATCCACCACTTCCTCGACACCGCGCTCTTCGCACGCTTCGGGCTGCCCGCCGCACTCTGACTCCACCTTGATGACGCTCGCCAGTCCGGTGAGCGCCAGCAATCCCTGAAGGTCGCCGCACGTCGACGTGACGCGCACGGCCGCGTGCCGCCGCGTCGCCATCAGCGCGATCCGGGCAAGAACGTCGAGCACGCTCAGATCCGCGAAGCCCGCCACCCGGCAGACGACGCACACCGGGTCACGCTCGGTGAACCGGGCTTCCAGCCGCTCGTACAGACGGTCTGCGCGGGCGCGGCTGACCGGCCCGTGCACCTGTACGACGACAACCCCCGCCGCCCCGTCACCGCTCATCCTTCGTATGACGCTCTGGCCAGCGCGAAGTCATCGCAAGCCCGGTCAGGCGCGAAAGAGCTGCGCCACCTCGTGGCCTCGCCCGTCCAGCAGGGTGAGCCCGGGGCCTTCATGGCCGGCCTGGCGGACCTGGCTCATCCATGCGCCGACCGGGAAACCGACGCAGCCGATGAGGGTGCTCGGCCCGGCCGTGACCACGAGGGCGCCCGACTGGCCTACGCGATAGCGCCCACCCTGCGCGTTGCAGCCGTCCGAGCCCGACCACGAACCGTCAGCCGCGAAAGTGACGAAGGAGGGCGGTGGCTGGGTTTGCCCTGGGCGCAGCAAAGTCCCGGGAGGCGGGATCGGCTCCCAGCGGCCCAGAATCGTCTTGGCCGTTACCGGTGCCTGCTCCTTGGTGAGCGGCGGTGCCGTGGCCAACCGGGCGCGTAGACGCGTCAGGTCCGGTGCGCGGTAGAGCCCGCGTCCGGGCGACAGGCGGACCATGACGTGGCCGGACTCGTCAAGCAAGGCCCGCGTCGAGCCTTCGATCGAAAAGGTGACCGCGGAAGTGAGCCAGGAAGGAGCACGACCCCGGCCGTTGGCCGCCGTGAAGCAGGCGCTCGACCCGCCATTGGTGTCAGCGACAAACACGCCCCTCGCGTTGGCGGACCAGCTGCCGAGCAGCACGCCGCACGGGGGAGAGAGCTCCAGATCATCACCGATACGCAGGTAGTCACCAGTCGGTTTGCCCGAAGGGGTGAGCACGTTCCAGGCGCCGACCAGCGCCAGCGGATCGACCGGCTT
>DATAZK010000062.1:0-63616 GCA_036272075.1 Frankiaceae bacterium | reverse complement strand
TGAGCGGTGCAGATGTTGCTGGTCGCCTTCTCCCGGCGGATGTGCTGCTCGCGGGTCTGCAGCGCGAGGCGCAGCGCAGGGCGTCCGGCGCTGTCGATGCTGGTGCCGACGAGACGGCCAGGGAGCTGACGCTGGTGCTCGGAGCGCACGGCCATGTACGCGGCGTGCGGGCCACCGAACCACAACGGCAGCCCGAAGCGCTGCGTGCTGCCGACCGCGACGTCAGCTCCGGCCTCGCCGGGCGGGGTCAGCAGGGTGAGTGCCAGCAGATCCGCCGCGACGACGAGAAGGGCGCCCGCGCCATGCACCTTGGACGCGAGCGGCGCGAGGTCGGCGACGTGACCCGATGTGCCCGGGTACTGCGTCAGAACCCCGAAGACACCGGCCAGATCGAGGTTCGGATCGGCCAGGTCGGTCACGACGGCTTTCACACCCGCGGCGGCCGCGCGGGTGGAGACGACATCGATCGTCTGGGGATGGCAGTCGGCGTCGATGACGAACGTCTCCGCTGTGCCGCGAACGACCCGACGCGCAAACGCCATCGCCTCGGCAGCCGCGGTGCCTTCGTCCAGCAGGCTGGCATTCGCGACATCGAGCGCGGTGAGGTCGGTGACCATGGTCTGGAAGGTCAGCAGCGCTTCGAGCCGGCCCTGGCTGATCTCCGGCTGGTAAGGCGTGTAGGCGGTGTACCAGGCGGGACTCTCGAGCACTCCGCGCAGCAGGACGCTCGGGGTGTAGGCGGGTGAGTAACCGGTGCCGATGAGCGGGCGGACGAGCTGGTTGCGATCAGCAAGTGCGCGGAGCTCGGCCAGCACCTGGGCCTCGGAGGCCGCGTCCGGTAGCTCCGGCAGGTGCTCGCTGGCGATCCCGGCCGGCAGCGCGGCAGCGAGGAGTCCTTCGATGTCGGAGAAGCCCAGCCGCTCGAGCATCGCGGCGGCTTCAGCGGAATCGGGCCCGATGTGTCGATCGGTAAAAGCGCGACCGGCCAATCCAGTCATGAAGCCTCCGGAGCGGATCTGCTGGACGCAGCGGGCGCCCACCGTCCCCCTCTGTGCGGCGGCCGTGCGCCTTCAGAGGTTGCACCGGAAGCTGCGGTCCGTTTGCCTGAGAGTTTCCGGGGAGGTTGCCCCTTCGGCGCCCCGATTCCCGGCGGTTGCCCGCCGGCTTCGAGGTCTCTCCCGCAGCGTCAGGTCAACGGTAGGCAGGCGCGGCAGGGCTGGTCAAGCTGGCGCGCGCGACGTCACGTCGCGTTTACCGGTCGGGCTTCGCGGCCGGCTAACCGATGGCCGCCGGCTCGAGCTCGCCGGGCACCGACATGAGCGGGCGGGCACCCCGCTTGAGCAGCGTTCGCCACTGGTGCGGGTCGTAGGAGCTGGGCGCCGTCGTCTTCACGAAATCCACGACCGCCCGGCTGAATTCGGCGGGCCGCTCGACGTGGGGGAAGTGCCCGACGCCCTTCACCGTGACCAGCCGGGCGTCCGGCATCGACTCGACGGCCGCGGTGGCGTGAGCGAAGGGCAGGACGGTGTCGCCGTCGCCCCAGATGACCATGATCGGCATGCCCTGGGCGAGATAGGCCCGGTCGCGCATGGTGACGATCTGCCCGCGCCAGTCGATGACGTGGCTGAGCACGTGCAGGAATGCCGTCCGCGCCGCCCGCCCCTGGAAGCTCTCGACGACCTTGGCGACCTCGCCGATGTCCGACGCGAAGGGCCCGGCCGGCAGCCGGCGGGCGAACTCCTCGACCATCCGTACCGGCACCCGGCCCGGAATCGAGTCGAGCACCGCGAGCAACTGGCGGGCGCCCGGCAGCGTCAGGGCGCGCAGCAACGGGGTCACCTCGCGGCCCAGGCCGCCGCTGGCTTCCAGCACGACACGCTCGGTGCGCTCCGGGAACTGGTAGGCGAACTGCATCGCGACCCCGCCGCCGAAGCTGTGCCCGACAACCGTCGCGCGCTCCATGCCGAGCACGCCGAGCAGGTCACGCATGCCGTTGGCGAAGCCGCCGATGCTGTAATCCGCCCGTGGCTTGGCGGAATCACCGTGGCCGAGCATGTCGGGGGCGATGACGGTGAACTGCCGGGCAAGAGCAGGCAGTACGGGACGCCAAGTGGTCCGGTCAGAACCGATGCCGTGCAGCAGCAGGAGGGGCGGCCCGTCCCCGGCGATGGTGAACGCGCGGCGGTGGCCATGCACGATGACCGACGTTTCCTGGACCCTCATGTTCATACGGTAGGCCTCGTGCGTTACCGAGCGGTAACAAAGCGCGAAGAAAGCTGACGGGTCGTCAGGCGGGCGCAGCTTCCCGGATCCGGCTGATGGCAAATGTCCGCCGTTCGCCGCTCTCGTCGTCAAGTCCGATCAGGAATCCCCCGCTGACCAGCGTCGGGTAGACCGTCCGGCGGCTGTGGCGGCCCTCGGCGTTCACGTAGGAGATCCAGACGGCGGAGGACTCCGCCGCCGCGTCGCGCAGCAGGTTGGAGATCGCCTCGGGGGAGCCGACAGTGAGGCTGCCGTCGGGCTCGGCGGCCTGACGCGTGCGGCCCGGACGGCGCAGCGCCGCCACCCGGCGCAGCATGGCAATCGTCTGGGTGACGTGGCTGTCAGGCAGGCTGGTGCCCGCCGACCAGCCGACCGACTGGTTACGCGCGGCAGCGACAGGCACCCGCCGCCCTCCCGACCGCTCCAGGCTGATCCCCCCGCCGCGGCCCGCGTCTCCCGCCGGCGCGTATCCCGCGGTGCGCAGGACCGCGAGAATCTGCGCGGGCTCCAGCGGGCTCACGGCCACCGTCGGGGCGATCAGCACGAGGGCCGCTGAGGCGGTGCGCTTGTTGGCGACGACCTCGGCCAGCAGCGCTGGATCTTCCGAGCGCAAGTAGCCCGCCGCGGAGCCGGTACGCAACCTCCCGTGGCGGCGGGCGATGTCGTCGATCAGGTAGGTCAGGCCCTGCGGAATCGATCCGCGGGCCAGGCGCTCGATCAGCTGGTGCAGCTCCACCGCCGTGCGGCCGGCGTCGAACGCCCGCCGAAGGCTGGCTTCGGAGAACCGGTAGACGGTGGCGGCACCGGCCGACTCCACGTCGGCGAGCAGTCCCAGCTCGCGGGCGATGTGCGGCAGCAGCGGCCCCGGCGCCACGGCCGTCAGGTCGGCCTGGATCAGCACGTGCTCGATCGGGGCCGGGAGGGACGGGGCGAGCACCGTCGCGATGTCCTCGCGATAGGCCCGCGCTTCGATCTCGTCGGCGGCTCGGGCGGCTGCCGCGTGCGGGGAGTCGAGCAGCACCCGGCCGGCTGACGTCAGCGCTCCTCGCCCCGTCACGCCGAGGAACTGGGCCTCCTTGATGGTCCAGGCGCAGACCTGATCGATGTAGCGCCCGCTGCGGGTCGGGACGCGCCAGCTCAGCCAGGCGGGAAGGCGAGCCAGGTCCGGCGCGTGGCCCTTGCCGGCGGCGGCGAGCGCGGCCAGCACGTCGCGGCGCAGCTCGCCGGCTCCGGGGCGGACCATGTCGTACGTGAGCAGCGCGGCAGCCTTCGTGCCGTCATCGTGCACGGCCAGACCGGGGAGCTGATCCATCCCCGCCCAGGCCGACGCGAGCAGCGCCCACCGCTCGGCCATCGGGGCATCACGCCACCGGTCGTAGCGCTCGGTCGGCACCATCACCGGATCGACCCCGGCGGTGCGTCCGGCGAGCGAGGCCGCGGCGACCGTCTGCACGATCAGGGCGATGACGTCCTGCTCCACCCCGAGTGCTTTGGCGGCAGCGCGCAGCTCGCGTACGGGGAGGCCGCCGGCACGGGTGAGCGAGGGAGGCGCATCGTCCCAGCGCTCGAGGAGCGCCTCGAACAGGCGGAGCGCATCCAAGGCCGCCGAGGCACCTCCACCGTCGATCTCCTTGACCGCCACGGCGCGTCCCGCGATCGCCGGAGGGTGGGGCGACAGCACTCCGGCGGGCCGATCGCCGCGCAGCGCGAGCCCGACCTCGCGGGGAAGCTCGACCGCGTCCGACGCGACCGCAATCAGCAGCCCGCGCGCGAGCAGCCGCTCGATCCCGGTTTCGGACTCCTCCAGGCTCGCGAATCGCAGCCGGCCCTCGACCTCGCCTACCGGCGGGCCTGACGCGAGCTGAGCCAGAATCGCGCGCTGGCCGTCGGGGAGCTCGTCGAGCAGGACCGCGACGGCCTCGGAGTCGGAGTAGTACGCATTCAGCTCCTTCGTCGCCGTCTCCTGCGGCGACAGGCCCAGATCGTCGCGAATCTGTGCCCGGACGTTCTGCGGTACCTCGGCGAGCAGCTTGGCGAAAGGCCGTCCGAGCCCCAGCGGGTACTCCCCCACCGCCGAGCGCACACCCTTCAGGACGTTCAGCTGACCCTCGCCGTCGCGCCACGCCATCCCGAGAGTCACGGCAATCCCGGTGGCGCGCCGGATGTCGGCGATCGGCACCTGGCAGAAGGACGCGAGCTCGTCCTCGTCGGCGGACCCCAGGACCAACGCTTCCAGCACGTCAAGGACGAACTGGTCGACCGTCTCGGCGACGCGGGAGACGCTGTGCTGGGACGACAGCCGGCTGGCGAGCACGTCGAAGTCGGCGGGCGGCGGCACCGCGGCGTCGGGACGCTGGCGCAGCAGCGCCGCGAGCGCGTCGTCGGGCATCGCGGCAAGCGCCTCGGCGAACGACGCCGGCGAAAGCTCCGCCTCGGTGTCGCCGGCCGATTCGCTCATCCGGTCAAGGTTAGTCGCGGCGGGGAGCTGACCGCCTGCTCGTACGCTGACCCTGTGGAAACCGACCCGTTCCTCGCCGACAGGCTGCAGGCGCTGGACGGTCAGCTGCGCGAGCTCGGCTCGGTCCTGGTGGCGTTCTCCGGCGGCGCCGACTCCGCCTTCCTGCTCGCGGCGGCCCTGCGGGCGCTGGGTTCTGAGCGGGTGGCAGCAGCGACGGCGGTCTCGCCCTCGCTCCCGCAAGTCGAGCGGGCGGCCGCGGCGACGTTCTCAGCCGGGCTCGGAGTCCGGCACGTCTTCGTCGACACCCATGAGATGGACCGCACCGGCTACCGGGCCAATGCGGGCGACCGCTGTTATTTCTGCAAGGCCGAACTGCTGGACGTCGTCGGTCCGGTCGCCGAGCGGCTCGGGCTGGCTCACGTCGCCACCGGAACGAACGCCGATGACGCGATCGCCGGCTTCCGCCCCGGGATCCGTGCTGCCCACGAACGCGGTGCCGCCACCCCGCTGCGCGACGCCGAGCTCACCAAGGCGCAAGTACGCGCCGCCAGCCGGGAGTGGGGGCTGGTGACCGCCGACAAGCCTGCGGCGGCCTGCCTTTCCAGCCGGATCGCGTACGGCATCGCCATCACGCCGCATCGGCTGGCGCGAGTCGAGGCTGCCGAAGCCGGCTTGCGGACGGCCCTCGCGGGCGCCGGTCTCGCAGTGCAGGACCTGCGGGTGCGGGACCTGGGCGACGTCGCACGGGTCGAGGTGGACGCCGCCCAGGTGGCCACGCTCGCGTCGCGTCCCGATCTGCTCGCGTCGGTGACGGGTTTCGAACGGGTCGAGGTCGACCCGCGCGGCTTCCGCAGCGGCTCGATGAACGAACTGCTCGCCGAACCGACAACCCAGCGCGGCTAGAACCTGGCCGCCAGTCCTGCTCAGACCTCGGGGGCTCCCTCGCCCTGCTGGGCCGCGCCGCGCTCCATGCTCTCGCGGTAGGCCGCCGCGTCTTTCTCGCTGACCGTCAGGCCCTCCGCGGCCTTCTCGTCATCCGGGTTGATCTCGTCGGCCTGACCCTGCGTGACGCTCTCGTCGGCGGTCGCGCTCGCGCCGTGCGCCTCACCCTCGGCGTCCTTCGAATGAAAATCCAGGTCCGAATCCTGCTGACTCATAAGTGGTCCTCCAGCGTGACTTCTGCTCGGTTGGCGCGATCTTCGTCAGAAGCCGTGCCCCGGCGTCCGGTTTGTAACCCGGGCACGACCCGCGATCGGCGAATATCCTGTCCAGGAAGGTCACTGCTCCGCCCCGCGGATGCCCCCTGCTGCACGAGGAAATTAGGTCTACGGTGCCCACCGGTCGCGTCAAATGGTTCGATCCTGAAAGAGGCTTCGGCTTCCTCAGCCGAGACGACGGCGGAGACGTCTTCGTCCACAAAGCCGCGCTCCCGGCAGGCACGACCGCGCTGAAGCCGGGCGAGAAGGTCGAGTTCGGGGTCGCGGAAGGTCGCCGCGGAGAGCAAGCACTTTCCGTCCAGCTGCTCAGCGCGCCTCCGCGGCTCGCGACCACGCAGCGGCGCGATCCCCAGGAGCTGCACGGGATGATCGAAGACATGATCCAGCTGCTCGACACCGTGCAGCTCGATCTGCGCCGCGGCAAGCACCCCGACAAGCGGGTGGCGCAGAAGGTCGCGAAGGTCGTGCACGCCGTCGCCGACGAGCTCGAAGCCTAGGCCCCTAGAAGCGAGCCCTAGAAGTAGTCCAGCAGCTGCGCCGCCGACTTGGGACGGATCAGCTCCAGTCCGTTGATGGACGAATCCGGGCCGTGCAGCAGCCCGGCTTCGGCGAGCATGGTCGGCGTCGCGATCCCGCAGTAGAGCATCGCGAAGCCCGCCACGTGCAGCCGCAGCTCCGGATGGGTCCCGGTGCGTACGAGCTCGCCATGGCCGTCGGCGACGTCGAACTGCCAGGCGCCGTCGTTCCATGACGCGACCGGATCATGCAGGTGAAACGTCACGCGACCGCGGCGGCTCAGCGGCCAGCCGCGACTCGAGAGCGCCCGGGCCACGTCGACCGGCCGGTGCATCCACGGGCGGGCGTCGAGTTTGGCGGCGGACTCCCACGGCAGCAGCGGGGTGATCGGGTCGAACTCGAGCGGCCGCAGCCGCACCGTGGGGGTCACGCTGCGCCAGCCCGCCAGCACGGCGAGCAGCTCGCGCGCTGCCTCGGTCGTGACCGCCAGCAGATCGGGCACCTCCAGCACCGCTGCGGCGCGGTAGCCGGTGCCGCGCATCCAGCTGGCGTAGCCGACCAGCGTGTCCTCGTCGAACGCCAGCGTCATGCCGTCAATCCCGCGGGGCCAGCTCTCCTCGGCGAAGGAGACGCCGCTGCGGGTGAGCAAGCCCTCCCGCGGACGGGCGACCCGGTTGTACAGATCGCACACTGCCGGCTGGTCGGCCCCGCCCGGATCGGCGGGCCGCAGGGTCAGTGAGCGTCCGCCATTGAGCTTCAACGCCGGCACCGTGGCGAGCAACGCGGTCGGCAGCTCGAGGGTGCGCAACTGGCCCGCGAACGCCCAGCCGCTCGCGCTGTAGACCGCACCGGCAGTCGGGTACAGCGCGCTGACCGCCGCGCCCCTCTCGTGAGCGCCTTCCAGCGCCGCCTTGAGCATCGCCCGGGCGGTGCCGGTGCCGCGCGCCTCCGGCAGGACGGCGACCGCGGAGATGTCGGAGGCCGCGACCCGGCGCCCGCCCCACCACTGCTCGTGGCAGACGTCGTGGAGCGTGCCCGTCAGCCGCCCGGCAGCGTCGAAGGCGCCGTAGACGATGCGCCCCTCCGGCATGGTCGACGCATCAGGCATCGTGCTCGGGTCGCCGCTCTGGAAGCCGAACGCGACCTTCGTCAGCTTCCAGCCCGCGGCGAGATCGTCGCCCACCTCCAGCGGACGTACCGAAACTCCCGTCACGCGCCTATCTCCCGCTCATCGCAGCGGGCCGGTCAGCGCACCGGTGAGCCCGGCGGCCGCCGCCCGATCCAGCAGGCCCTCGATGGCCGCGTAGCCCTCGTCGCCGAGATCGGCGGTGAAGGAGTTCACGTACAACGCGATGTGCTGGTCAACGACCTCGGGCGCCATCTCCTGCGAATGCTCGAGTACGTACGCGCGTGACGCGGCGGGATCGGCCCAGGCCGCTTCGACGCTGGCCCGGATGACGGACCCGAGCCGGCTGATCTGCTCGGACCCGAAGCTGCGCCGAGCCAGGATGGCGCCGAGCGGGATCGGCAACCCCGTATCGCCCTCCCACCAGTCGCCGAGATCGACGATCGCCGAGAGGCCGAAGGAGGGGTAGGTGAAGCGCGACTCGTGGATGATCAGCCCGGCGTCGACCGACCCCTCGGCCACCGCCGGCATGATCTTCTCGAACGGCAGGACCACGACCTCGGCGACGCCCTGGTCCTGCGCCCAGAGCCGGAAGAGCACGTAGGCGGTGGTCTGCCGGCCGGGGATCGCGACCGTGGCTCCGGCCAGCGAATCGCGTCCGGCGGTCACCACGAGCGGGCCGCAGCCGCGCCCGAGGGCGCCGCCGGCCGGGAGCAACGCGTAGTCGGCGAGCAGCGGCGGGAGGGCGGCGTAGGAAACCTTGATGACGTCACCGCGACCGGCCGCCGCCCAGCCGTTCAGCACGTCGATGTCGGCGTAGGAGACCTTCACCGGCGGGGCGTCCGGAACCTGCCCGGCGACCCAGGCGTGAAAGGCAAAAGTGTCGTTGGGGCAGGGCGAGAAGGCCAGCTCCAGTGGCTCGCTCACGACAGCACTCCTGACAGCTCGCGCGCCGCACTGCTCAGCGCAGCGAGCGCTCCCGGGATGTCCCAGGCGGCCGCTGCACGCAGCCCCACCTGGTTGGAAATCGCCCGTAGTTCCGCGACGGGCACACCGCGACGTGACGCAGCTTCAGCCACTCCGAACCCCTCCATCGCCTCCGCATAACCACCGCGCGCCGCCAGTTCGGTGGCCCGCGCCTCACTTCCGGTGACCGTCGAAACGGTGAGCACGGGTCCTCGCCGTGCGCCTCCGATCCCGAGCGGCTCGGCGACGATTTCACCGCTACCGAATCCCAACGCGTCCAGCGTCAGGAAACCATCCGGTGAATCGGCCCCGAGATCCGCGGCCACGATCAGGGTCGCCTCAACCACATCACCCACGGCGACCCGGCCCGCGAACCCACCGGCGATCCCGGCGCTGACGGCGAGCGCGTATGCACTCGGGGAAAGGCTCAGGGCGGTGGCCGTAGCAGCGGCCGCCGCAGCGGGCCCGACCCCGCCGGCGACGATCGTCACGCCCCTCCCGCGTAGGGCCTCGTAAGGACCGACGGACAACTGCTCGCCGGCTCCGAGGCCCTTGGCAATCGCGTCACGCTCGGCATTCACGGCCGTCACCACGAGCAGCCCGCCCGGGGTCACTGGAGGGTGGGCTGGAGCGTGAACGCCCACAGCCCGGCCGGCGTGCTACCGGTGCCTTGCTCGGAAATCACCACGTCGGTGTTGTCGCTGCCCACGCTGAACGAGAAATGCTGCTGGCCGCGAAAGACTGCGGAATCCAGGGTGCTGCTGTTGTCGCTTCCGGTCGTGATGTGGACGGACCAGCCCTTCTTGGAAAGGGACCGGTCGACGTCGATGTTCACCAGCGCACCCGGGTGCACCGCGAGCGCCTTCACCGACCGCGAGCCGGTCTCCTGCTTGCCGTCCCTGACGTACAGGGTGGCGGACGAGCGGACGACCCGCGAGCCAGATTGCAGGGTCACGCCGGGAGTCGGCTGCTGGCAGGCGGCGAGCACGCCGACAGCCACCAGCGGCGCCAGCACGCCCCACACTCGCCGCCGGCCCACGTCATCACCGTAACGCGGCCTACTGGGACAGGCCGCCCATGCGGTCAAGCTGCTGGGGGGCCATCCGGCCGCCGCCCTCAGACCGGTGGGTGCGGCGGTACTCGCGCGCCCGGCGCAACGACGTCGTTTCGGTGACGAGGGCGAGGACGACGAATGCCGAGGCGAAAGCGAAGCCCAGCCAGCCCGGCATCGGCAGCAGCCCGAACGCACCCCCGGCCACCCAGGAAAGCTGCAACGCCGTCTCCGAACGCGCAAAGGCCGAGTTGCGAACGTCCTCGGCGACGTCACGCTGGATGACGGCATCGAGACCGAGCTTGCTCATCGAGCCCGACATCGTGGTGATGAGCGCAGCGAGCATGGCGGTGACGACGTTGTAGAGGGTGGCGCCGGCCAGGCACGCGACAGTCGCGCAAATCAGGCCGATCACCAGCAGGGTCTCGGGCTTGGACTGCTTCAGGCGGCCGCCGATGAAGACACCGACCGCGCTCCCGACGCCTGCCGCCAGGCCCAGGATGGCGATCCCCGACAGGCCCAGGCCGTCCTCGCGGGCCCGGAAGGCCAGGAAGAGTGTGAGGAAACCGACAAGCGCGCGCAGCGCGGCCGCGCTGCGCAGGGCGGCCGGCAGCTCACCGAGGATCCGGTGCACCCGACCGCCTTCGCTGGGGGTGACCGCAGCCCCGGCCACCGACGGCGCCTTCTTCTCGCCGGCGGCGCTGTCGACGATCGACGGCAATCCCCAGGCCAGGAACAGGCCGGCGACGAAGACCGCGGCACCGACCCGCAGCATCCACGGATACCCGACCAGCTTGGCGATGCCGAAACCGATCGGAGCGACGACGAGGCCGCCGAGCACCCCCGTGAGGGTCACCCGGCTGTTGACCTTGACCAGGGTCGAACCTTCGGGAAGCACCCGCGGGACCACGGCGCTACGGGCGACGCCGAAGGCGCGGGAGAGCACCAGCAGGCCCAGAGCCAGCGGATACAGGTAGAGCGAGTTGATGTGGCGGGCCAGCACGATCGCCAGGCCCGCCCGCGCCAGCATGGTGAGCCCCAGCGCCACCCGACGACCATTCGGGAAACGGTCGAGCGCGGGGCCGATGACCGGCGCCAGCAGCGCGAACGGGGCCATGGTCACCAGCAGGTAGAGGGCCACCTTGGTACGCGCTTCGCCTGGCTGGACCGACAGGAACTGCGACCCGGCCAGAGCCACCGTCACGAGCGCATCCCCGGCTGAGCTGAAGAAGGTCAGCTCCAGCAGCGGCGCCAGCCCGGACTGATCGGCCCCACCCGCGCGGGCAGCGCGGCGCAACCGGCCGACGCTGCCGTCGAGCGTGCCGCGCACTCCCATGGACCCAGTCTCTCCTGCCCGTGCCTGCCGGTCGAACAACTTCAGCTATCTGTGGACGGCCCTTTTCGGGCACGATGTGATCGTGGCGTCCTTTCCTGTGTGCACTCCCCTTCTCAGCATGCGCCAACCCGGAGCCTTCTGACATGACCGCCGTACGGGCACGAAGCAAGGTGGCTGACGCGGCGTGCGCTGCCGCGAGTGACCTGGCGTATGACGCCGCCGTCGAGGAAGCGGGTTCGGCGGCCTTCGTCGGGGATGCGCTCGGGTTCTCCGGTGAGGACGACCGCCTGGTCGTGCATCGATTCGCCTGCCGGATCCCGGCCTACCGGGGCTGGTACTGGGCCGTCGTCGTCACCCGAGCGCCGCGGGCCAAGCTCGTCACGGTCGATGAGGTGGTGCTGCTGCCGGGCGATGAGGCGATGCTCGCCCCCGACTGGGTGCCCTGGTCCGATCGCATCCAGGCCGGTGACCTCGGGGTCGGCGATCTGCTGCCGACGGCCGCCGACGACCCGCGCCTCGTGCTGCGGATGGCCGATGTCGAAGAGCTCTCCGACGATCTGCCGTACTTCGAGCTCGGCCTGGGCCGTCCCCGGGTCCTGTCCTTCGACGGTCGCGAGCAGGCGGCGACCCGTTGGTATGAGGGCGAGCCGGGACCCTCGGCCGCGATCAGCCGCTCGGCGCCCGCCCAGTGCGCCACCTGCGGTTTCTACATCCGGCTGGTGGGCGGATTGGGGCAGCTCTTCGGGGTCTGCACCAACGAGTTCGCCCCCGATGACGCGTCGGTCGTCGCCGACGATCATGGTTGCGGAGCGCACTCGGAAGCTTTGGTGCTCCCGTCGGCCCACCCGCAGCCCGTGCCGTTCGACGACGACGCGATGGAGTCGCTGGAAGCCGAACCGGTGGCTGAGCCCGTGGCCGTCGAAGAAGAGCCGGTGATCGTCCACGATCCTGGCGCCGTCGACCGCGCCGAGGCCGTCGCGGGGACCGACGGGGAGCCTTACGGTCACTCCTGAGCCCGATCCGTTCGGTACTGCCGCGCTGCGCAAGGCGGTCCTCGACGGATGGGCCGCGTCCCCCGCACGATTTCGTGAGGACGCGAACGCCGAGGAGGACGCCGCCCTCGGCGCCTATCGCGACCGGCTGATCGTCGAGCTGCTGCAGAACGCTGCTGATGCGTGTGACGCCGGTGGCCGAGTGCTGATCCGGCTGACCGAGGGAACGCTGGAGGTTGCCAACACCGGCGCCGCGCTGACGGCTGCGGGAGTGTCCTCGGCGTCCACCCTGCGAGCTTCGGCCAAACGCACCGCGGGCACGGTCGGGCACTTCGGGGTCGGGTTCGCTGCGACGCTCAGCGTGAGTGCGGCTCCAGAGCTGATCAGCCGTAACGGCGGGGTCCGGTGGTCGCGAGCCCTCACGCGGGAGACGGTTGCCGCGATCCCCAGCCTCGCTCAGGAGCTGTCCGAGCGCGACGGCCAGGTGCCTGTGCTGCGCCTGCCCTATCCGAGCGATGAAGTACGGATTCCGGACGGCTTCGACACGCTGGTCCGGCTGCCGCTCGACGAGGGAGCGCTCCCCCTCGCGGTCCGCTTGCTGGAGGACCTCGATCCGACCCTGCTGCTCGTACTGCCGGCGCTCGCGGAAGTGACCGTCCGGATCGAGCTGCCCGGCCAGCGCTCCGAACGCACCTTCACCTGCCGCTGGGGCGGCGCCGACGCGGTGCTGGACGGCGAGCGCTGGACCGGCGCGTCGCGGGTAGGACGCGTCGACCCCCGACTGCTGGCGACCCGCGGCGTCGAGGAGCAACGCCGCGACACGTTCGAGGTGCGCGTCCTGCTTCCGGAGGGTGAGTGGCCCGAGCGCGTCCCCCGCGTGCTGCGGGCGCCGCAACCGACCGACGAACCGCTCTCGCTGCCCGCCTTCGTGGTCGCGACGGTGCCGGTCGACCCCGGCCGGCGACGCATCGTTCCCGGACCGCTTGCCGACGCGATGCTGGCGGAGGTCGCGGCCGCCCTCACGGCGCTGGCCGAACGCACCGGCGACTTGCGGCTCGTCCCGACCGGCCTACCGGCCGGACCGGTCGACGCATCCATCTGCGACGCCCTTCGCGAGGCTTTGCCGCAGGCCCGGATGCTGCCCGGCGAGCTGCGCGGAGCCGACGCGCTGGTGCTCGACCTCGGGTCGGCCAGCGATCCCGTCACCGAGATCCTCGGCGATGACCTGCCGGCGCTGCTTCCGGTGCGCTACAACGGTCCGCGCTGGGCCGCCGCGCGTCGCGTGCTCGGGGTCGGAGAGCTCGGCGCGGGCGAACTCGTGACCCTGCTCGCCGGCCTCGCGAGACCTCCCGAATGGTGGGCGGCGTTGTATCCGGCGCTGCAACCGGTGACCGACCGTGACGCGCTGGCCGCGTTGCCGGTTCCGCTGGCCGACGGCCGCACCGTCACCGGCCCGCGCGGGGTCCTGCTGCCCGGGCCGGGACTCGACGCGTCGGCACTGGCCGAGCTCTCGCTGCGGCTCGCGGATCCCGCCGTCAGCTCCGGAGCGGCGGGTGAGCTGCTGCGGGGGCTCGGTGCGGTCGACGCCGACCCTGCCACCCTGCTCGCCGATCCCGCCGTGACCGAGGACGACGTGCCGTACACCGCTGCGCTGGCGCTGGTCGCCGCGCTTGCACCGGCCTTCGAGGGCGTGCCTGCAGACCTGGCGGAACGCCTCCTGCTGCCCGGGGCCGACGGCGACCTCTGGCCCGCCGGTGAGCTGCTCTTGCCGGGCGGTGCGCTGGCGCGAGTCGTGCGTCCGGATGCGCCGTTCGGTGAGCTCGCGGCGGACGTGGCCGGCGCGTATGACGCAGCCGTGCTGACCGCCGCCGGGGTGCTCGACACGTTCAGCGTGCTACGCGCCGAGGAGGTGATGGTCGATCCCGACGACCCGGTGCTGCTCGAACTCGACGGCTCCGACCGGTGGGTGAGCGAGCTCGGGGAATCCGCCGACGCCGGTCCGGTGCTGGCGGACTTTCGGGCAGTACGCGACCTCGAACTCGTCCGCTGGCCGGAAGCGCTCACCGTGCTCGCCGACTCGCAGCTGCGCGCCGACGTGCTCGCCTCGCCCTACACGCGCTGGTGGTTGCGCACCCATCCGGTCCTGCCGGGCGGGCTGACCCCGACGCAGACCGCGCTGCCGGGCGAGCTGGAGGCGCTCTACGACCCCGCGCCAGACGGCCTCGACCCCGCGTTTCTCTCCGCCCTCGGGGTGCGCGAGAGCGTCGCTCAGCTGCACGATCCGGTGGAGCTCTACGACGTCCTCGACCGCATCGGGGACGCCCGACGCGAGCTGAGCTGGAGGCAGGCACGCGCGCTCTATCTCGCCGTGTGCACCGCCCTCGAACCGTTCCCGGCGGACGAGGAGCCGCCCGAGTTCGTACGCACTCCCGCGGGTGTGGTTCCGGCCGACCGCGCGGCGGTCGTGGACCGCCCGGATCTGCTGCAATTGCTGGGAAATCGGGCCCCCGTACGGGTCCCTGCCGAGCATGCCCCGGCCGTCGCCCGGATGCTGGGAACCGCCCTCGCGAGCAGCCTCGCCGACTTCGAGGTGCTCAGCGATTCGCCGCTGACCGTGAGGGACGCCGACGGGGTTGCGCAACGGGTCTCCTGGTTCGGGACGCGTCACGACGGCACCCCAGATGCACAGGCCCGATCGCTGGCCTGGACAGGGGGACGGTGGGGCGAGCGTCACGCGATAGCCGCGGCACTACGCGAACCGCAGCTTCGCCAGGCCCTCGAGGCCGAGGCCGATCTGGACGGCTGAGTCAGCCTTCGCCGACGTTGCGTCCCTGCCGCCGCAGCGAGGCCGAGCGGCGCCGGCAGTACGCGATCCCCAGCAATCCCAGGCCGAATCCGACCGCAGCCGTGGCGATCCACCACAGGTGTCCGTCGCGTCGCAAGTGCGACCAGAACGGCAGCAGCACGACCAGCGCCGCCAGCCAGACCCCGGTACCGATCGTCACCGTCAGCACCCCGTCATACGGGAGCGGCGGCGGATCGGGCTTGCGGGTCATGACGGCGACGCTAGTGGTCGGCGCGCGAGGACCGCAGACGTCAGCAGGCCGGCGATGGATCCGATGACGATCACGTCGGCCGCGGGCAGCCCGTCAGCCATCGCGCCGCCGACCGCGAAGCCGATCCCCTGGGTCACCATCTGCAGTGACGTCGACAGCGTGATCACGCGCCCGAGCATGTCGGGAGGCGAAAGCTCGACCCTCAGCTGGCCCAGACCCATGGTCCAGACGGAGGCGCTGCCGGTCAGCACCAGCAGCGCCAGGGCAAAGGGCATCCCCGGCGAGAGCGCGAAGAGCAGTCCGGGCACGAACGACGCCACCACCATCGGACGCACCAGCCTCAGCCGGCCCATGTGCGTCAGCAATTGAACCGCCAGCACGTCGCCGATCACGGTGCCGACCGGAATCGCCGCGAGGTACAGCCCGACCCCGAGCGCGCCGTGGCCCGAGGAACCGCCGTGCTGGGCGACGTAGGGGTTCGCGACGGCTTCGGGAATCACCGCGAGCATGGGCGCCAGGGTGCTGAGCAGCAGCACACGGCGAAGCGCTCGCTGCTCGCGCAGCATCGGCACCACCGCGAGCGAATCCCGGAAGGCGCCGCGACCGGTCGAGGTGGCTCGCGGTGGTCGGCGCGGGCTGCCGAAGCGCAGCAGTGCGGCCGCCGCCAGGAACGTCCCCGCGTCGAACAGAAGCGCCTGACTCGGGGTGATGACCGCCAGCAACAAGCCGCCGACCGCGTAGCCGCCCACCTGGGAGAGCTGGGCGACCATTCCCATGAGACTCACGCCGAGCATGTAGGACGGGCCGGGCAGCACCTCGGTCAGTACGGCGGTGCGCAGGCCAGTGAAGAACGGCGCCACCGTTCCGATGCCGACAATCATCAGCAGCAGCACCGGAATCGGCAGCCGCGGGATGGCCATCGTCCCCGCGAAAGCCGCGCTGATCAGGCTGGCGCCGACCATGCCTGCGCGGGGAGGCAACCGGTCGGCGAGAGCCGAGAGCGCGACCCCGGCCAGGTAGGGCAGGAACTCCAGGGCGAGCGCCGACGCCGCCAGAAACGCTGATCCGGTACGCCTGTAGAGCAGCACCGAGACGGCCAGCCCGGCGATGATGTTGCCCGGCATCGAAATGGACGCCGCCGCGAAGAGCACCCGGAACTCGCCCACGCCGAAGACGCGGCGATAGCCGCCGCGTCCGCCCCTGGGCGGCGCCGCAGGCTTCGGCGTCACGGGCGGGCTGCTCACCCCGCCAGAATGCCCGCAAATCGCGTCGGCGGCCGTCTACGTTGGGGGCGTGAGTACGCCGCCCGAGCCCGGGCTTTCCGCATCGCTGCGGATTTCGGTGATGCGCCTGTCCCGACGGATGCGCCAGGAGCGCGACGACGTCGGCCTGTCAGCCACCCACCTCGCCGCGCTGGCGACCCTGGATCGGCACGGTCCGCTGCCACTCGGTGAACTCGCCGCCCGCGAGAAGGTGGCGCCACCATCGATGACCCGCGTCGTCGGCCGGCTCTCCAAGGCCGGGCTCATCGATCGCAGCAGCCGGCCGGGCGACAAGCGTCAGGTTCTGGTCGCCATCACCGAGGACGGACGCCAGCTGCTCGCTGCCGACCGCCGCCGGCGCGATGAGTGGCTCAGCGCCCGCCTCGGCGAGCTCCCGCCCGACGATCTCGACGCGCTTTCCCGGGTGATCCCGGTGCTGGACCGCCTCGCCGGCGCCTGAGCCCAGCACCCCCACCGATCCCACACCCACCCCCAGGCCGGTGGCCGGCGTCGGGGCGTGGCGCGTCGCGGGGAGTGGCTAGGCCTCGACCCAGGTGTCGGAGTCGTAGGAGATGGCGGCGAGCTCCATGATCCTGGCGACGGCCAGCACATCGCCCAGGCCGGCCGCCGAGCTCGGGTGCCCGGCGAGGTCGTCACGAAGCCCCTCGGTCGCGACGCGGATGGGGTCGGCCGGCGCGGCGACGGCGATGTTGCGCACACCTCGGCGGTCGGAGATCTGCAGCGATCGCTGGCCGACCACGAGACGCCCTTCGCGCCCCACGAGCGTCAGCTGAGCCTGCGAGAACGCCGCCTTGGGAGACTCATTGGCGACGACCGTCGCCCCGCCGGAGGTCAGCAGCGACAGGGTGACCGGGGCCGTCGGGGCGAGCTCGTGGGCGGGCATCGCCGACGCGCTGGCACAGACGGCGACGACGTCTCCGCACAGCCGAAGCACCACGTCGCACAGCTCGGCCCGCGCCGCGCGGCCCGCCGGCCAACCCAAGATCGTCAGCTGGGACAGCGGGCCGATGTCAGAAAGCAGCCGTGCGGCGTCGGCCAGCGAGCGCCAGCCGCGGGTGCGCAGCGCCAGGACGGCGGAGGACCCGCCGACCCCCGCTGCTTCCAAGAGGGCACGCACCGTCGCCCGCTCCGGCAGCTCGGCGCGCGCCAGCACGACGCTCACGCCGTCTTCGAGCAAGAGGTTCGCGACCCGGCAGGACTCGGCGAGCGGCAGGTCGAGGCAAGCGGCGTCGACGGCATCGGCGGCAAGCGCGTCAAGGGCGCTGTAGCCGTGATCGGCCTGCGCCTCCGCTGCCCAGACGAGTGACTCCAACGCCTCGGGGGCGAGCAACCCTATGACGTCGGCTCCCCCCGCCCGCGCCATCTCGGCGAGCCCGCGATCGCTGCCGTCGGTCACCAGCGCCAGCTGCAGCGGCAAGGCCCAGCCGTCCTCGCGTCCCTCCTCGCGCATCACCCGGCGCTCCTCGCGCCACTGGGCGGCCGCGGCGCGGTCAGCCCGGCGGCTCGCCGTGCGCAGCTCGGGGACGTGCATGAGCACATCGTGCACGCCAGAGGTGATCAGGTCACCCAGCGGCGCCGGCGGCGCGCCGCACCGCCGCGAATGCCAGGCCTTAGAGGCGGTCGATCACGTAGTCGATGCAGGCCGTCAACGCGTCGATGTCGCTGGGCTCGACGGCTGGAAACATGCCTACCCGCAGCTGGTTTCGGCCGAGCTTGCGGTAGGGCTCGGTGTCGAGAATCCCATTGGACCGAAGCGCCGCAGCGATGGCCGCCGCGTCGATCGACGCGTCGAAGTCGATCGTCCCCACGACGAGCGAGCGCAGCTGCGGGTCGCTGACGAACGGCTGCGCGTGCGGCGAGCGCTCGGCCCAGCCGTACAGCTTCGAGGACGATTCGGTCGTCCGCGAGACGCACCACTTCAGCCCGCCCTGATCCAGCATCCAGGCCACCTGCTCGGCGAACAGGAAGATCGTCGCGAGCGCCGGGGTGTTGTAGGTCTGATCCAGCCGGCTGTTGTCGATCGCCGTCGGCAGGTCGAAGAAGGGCGGGATCCAGCGGTCCGACGCGGCAATCTCGGCGGCCCGATCGAGGGCCGCCGGGGACATCAGCGCGACCCAGAGGCCACCGTCGGAGGCGAAGCATTTCTGCGGGGCGAAGTAGTAGGTGTCGCACTCAGCGATGTCGACCGGCAGCCCGCCGGCCCCGCTCGTCGCGTCGACGAGCAGCAGCGCGCCGTCATCGGCGCCGGCCACGCGGCGTACCGGCATCGCGACGCCGGTCGAGGTCTCGTTGTGCGGCTGACCGTAGACGTCGATGCCCGCTTCGGCGCTGAAAGTCGGGGCGCTCCCGGGCTTGGCTTCCACGATGCTCGGCTCGCCAAGGAAGGGCGCCCCCCGGGTCGAGGCGGCGAACTTGGAGGAGAACTCCCCGAGCACCGCGTGCTGCGAGCGCTCCCGCACGAGACCGAAAGTGGCGATGTCCCAGAACGCGGTGGCGCCGCCGACGCCGAGCACGACCTCGTAGCCGTCAGGGAGGGTGAACAGATCCCCGAGACCCGCGCGCAGGCGTCCGACGAGCGACTTGACCGTCTTCTGCCGGTGCGATGTGCCGAGCAACGTGCGTCCGGTCGCGTGCAAGGCGTCGACCTGAGCCGGCCGGACCTTGGACGGGCCGCAGCCGAAGCGGCCGTCTTCGGGCAGGAGGTCGGCAGGAATCTCGATCGTCGCGGGCATGGCTCCAGGGTATGTAGTGGTGCGCCGGCCGGCCGCTGAGTTTCGGGTCTCAGCGGGCAGACAGGACGCAGAACTCGTTGCCCTCAGGATCGGCGAGCACGACCCAGGAGACGTCGTCACCCTGACCGATGTCAGCCCGGGTGGCGCCGAGCGAGAGCAGCCGCTCGACCTCCGCGTCGCGATCGTCCGGGGCGAGGTCGATGTGCAGCCGGTTCTTGCTCGCCTTCGGCGCGGTCACGGTGACGAAGGTCAGGAACGGCTCGATCTCCTTGCCGTCCGGCCCGACGCCCGACGCGACATCGGTCTCGTCGTCGTCCTCGAACGTGACCTTCCAGTCCAGCGCCTGCGCCCACCATCGGCCGAGCGCCTTGGGGTCAACGGCGTCGATGACGATCGTGTACCAGCGGACGCTCATCAGCCCAGGTTGGCCGCATCGGCGGGTCCCTCGGCGACCTCCGACGGCTTGCGCGGGCCGGGGCCGATGTAGCGCGAGGACGGGCGGATCAGCCGTCCGGTGCGCTTCTGCTCCAGGACGTGAGCGCTCCACCCGGCGGTACGCGCGCAGGTGAACATCGAGGTGAACATGTGGGCGGGCACCTCGGCGTAGTCGAGCACCACCGCTGACCAGAACTCGACGTTGGTGGCGAGCACCCGGTCAGGCTTGCGCTCGTGCAGCTCGGCCAGGGCAGCCTCTTCAAGTGCCTCGGCGACCTCATAACGCTGCGAGCCGAGCTCGCGGGCGGTGCGGCGCAGTACTCGGGCGCGCGGGTCCTCGGCCCGATAGACGCGGTGGCCGAAGCCCATGAGGCGCTGGCCGGAGTCGAGCAGGTTCTTCACGTAACGCCTGGCGTCGCCCTCGCGCTCGACGTCGTCGAGCATCTTCAGCACGCGTGAAGGCGCGCCGCCGTGCAGCGGGCCCGACAGGGCGCCGATGGCCGAGGAGACGCAGGCGGCCGCGTCAGCGCCCGTCGAGGCGACGACGCGAGCTGTGAAGGTCGACGCGTTCATACCGTGCTCGGCCGCGCTCACGAAATACGCGTCGACCGCCTGGACGTGCTTGGGGTCGGGCTCGCCGCGCCAGCGGATCATCATCCGCTCGACGACGGTCTCGGCCTTGTCGACCTCGCTCTGCGGCACCATCGGCATCCCGAGCCCGCGGGCGGCCTGGCCGACGAAGGACATCGCCGTCACCGAGATCCGCGCGAGGTCGTTGCGCGCCTGGTCGTCGGTCGCGTCGATGAGCTGCTGCATGCCCCAGGCCGGGGCCATCATCGCGATCGCGCTCTGCACGTCGACCCGGATGTCACCGGAATGCACCGGCACCGGATACGGATCGGCCGGCGGCAGGCCGGGCCGGAATTTGCCGTCGACCAGCAGGCCCCACACGTTGCCGAAGGAGTACGCGCCGACGAGATCTTCGATGTCGACGCCGCGGTAGCGCAACGCGCCACCTTCACGGTCGGGCTCGGCGATCTCCGACTCGAAGGCGATGACGCCTTCCAGTCCCGGCTTGAAAACCGTTTCCGGCATATCTGGCACTCCTGTCGTCCCGTATGTACGTCTTGTCGTCAACTCCGGGGGCGGCCGATGGGCAGACTAGGTGTCGTGCCCGATACCGCTCACCTGCGCCGAGACTACGGCTCCGCTCATTTGGACGACTCAGCGGTCGCCTCCACCTGGCGAGAACAATTCGACCTATGGTTTTCCGCTGCGCAGCCGCTTAACCAACCGCAGGCCTTCGTTCTTGCCACAGCAGACGAGCGCGGCAGGCCACGCGCCCGGACGCTGCTGATGAAGTCCTGGGACGACGCCGGTTTCGTCTGGGCCACCAACTACGAGTCGCGCAAGGCGGCCGACCTCGCGACCAACCCCTACGCGGGGATCTGCTTCAGCTGGGTCGATCTGGAGCGGCAGGTACACGCCGAGGGTCAGGTCACTCGCACCTCCAGTGAGGAGTCCGACGCGATCTTCGCCGCCCGGCCCCGTGGGGCGCAGCTGGCGGCGTGGGCGAGCCCTCAGTCCCAGCCGCTGGCCGGTGGCCGCGCGGAACTCGACAAGCGGGTCGCCGATGTCACCGCCCACTTCGGCGACCGTCCCGTCCACCGGCCGCCGAACTGGGGCGGCTACCGGCTCTCGCCCGAGCGCGTCGAGTTCTGGCAGGGCCGCCCCGACCGGCTGCACGATCGGGTGCGCTTCCTGCTGGTGACCGAGCAACATTCCAGCCTCGGGGTGCCGCCGCGGTGGATCAGGGAAAGGCTCGGCCCCTGAGCGCCTCGAAATCTGCCGGACCAGCAGGGAAGTCGGGGCGTCCCTGGTATGCCAAGATCCTCACCGATCTGGGTCCGGCGCGGCGTTCTCCGGCGTACCGGCGCCTGCTCATCGGGCAGGTGGTGTCGCAGTCCGGCACCCAGCTGACCGTCGTCGCGTTGCCGGTTCAGGTCTTCGCGATCACCGGAAGCTCGTTCTCGGTGGGGCTGCTCGGTCTGGTGTCGTTCGTCCCGCTGCTGATCGGCGGGCTCTACGGCGGGGCGATCGCCGATTCGATGGACCGGCGCAAGCTCGCCATGCTGACGTCCACCGGCTTGGCGCTGACGTCGACCCTGCTCGTGGTCCAGGCGGCCATGCACATGCATTCGGTGTCCGTGCTGTATGTCCTGGCGGGCGCGCAGGCCTTGCTGGCGGGCGTGGACAGCCCGGCCCGGTCGGCGATCATCCCGCGCCTGGTGCCGGTGGCCGACCTGCCCGCCGCGGGCGCGCTGAGCTACGCCGGCATGACGCTGGCGACCACCGTCGGGCCGCTGGTTGCCGGGCTGCTGATCGCCGGTCCCGGGCTCGGGATCACGTACGGGATCGACACCCTCAGCTTCGCGGCCGCGTTCATCGCGGTGCTCCGACTGCCCGCCCTCCCACCCGAGGGGGGCGGCACCAAGGCTGGACACGCCAGCGTCCTGGAGGGGCTGCGCTTCCTGCGTACCCAACCCGTCGTGACGATGACGTTCGCCGTCGACCTGGTGGCGATGATCTTCGGGATGCCGCGGGCGCTCTTCCCGGCCCTCGCGGCGCATCGCTTCGGCGGCGGGGCCCGCACTGTCGGCTACCTGTACACGGCGCTGGCCGCCGGCGGGTTCATCGGCACCGTCTTCGGCGGCTGGTTCAGCCGCATCCGCCGCCAGGGCCTGGCCGTGCTGGTCGCCGTGGCAGCCTGGGGAGCCTCCGTCGTCGCATTCGGGCTGGTCGACTCGCTGGTCCCGGCGCTCATCGTGCTGACGGTCTCCGGTGCGGCCGACGCCATCAGCGCGGTGTTTCGAGGGGTCATCCTGCAGACCGCGACGCCCGACGCCATGCGCGGCCGGCTGCAGGGGGTCTTCATCGTCGTGGTCAGCGGCGGGCCCCGGCTCGGCGACCTCGAATCCGGCGCGGCCGCCTCCCTGTTCAGCCTGCAGGGCGCCGTGGTCAGCGGAGGCATCGCCGTCCTGGTCGGCGTCGCGGTGCTGGCAGCCGCGGTGCCGAGCTTCCGGCGCTACCAACCCCGCCTGAACGACGAACCTCGGCCCTACCCCCGTGCCTAGATCGCGGGAATGGGACCCCCTAACGCAACGTGCCCCGCTGCACTGGGCAGCGGGGCACGTCTACGAGCGGGCTGGACTCAGTCGAGATACTCGCGGAGCCGGCGGGAAGTCGAACCCGAGCGCAACTCGCGCAGGGTCTCCTTCTCGATCTGGCGGATCCGCTCACGGGTCAGACCCAGCCGGGAACCGACCTCAGCGAGCGTGTGCTGACGACCATCCACCAGGCCGTAGCGCAGCCGGATGACCTCGCGCTCACGCTCGGGCAGCGAGTGCAGCACGCCGTGCAGCTCGTCCTGCATCGCGCCGAAGGCTGCTGCGTCGGACGGGACGACCGCGTCAGCATCTTCGATGAAGTCACCGAGGACCGACTCGCCGTCATCGCCGACCGCCGTCTCGAGCGAGACGGTGTCCTGGCTGATGCGGCGAAGGTCAGCGACCTGCTCGACGGAGATGTCGAGCGCCTCGGCCAGCTCCTCGTCGGTGGGCTCGCGGCCCAGGCTCGTCACCAGCTGGCGCTGCTGACGGGTCAGCCGGTTCAGCTGCTCGACGAGGTGGACGGGGATACGGATGGTGCGGGCCTGGTCAGCCATCGCACGGCCGATCGCCTGCCGGATCCACCAGGTGGCATACGTGGAGAACTTGTAGCCCTTGGCGTAGTCGAACTTCTCGACGGCGCGGATCAGGCCGAGGTTGCCCTCCTGCACCAGGTCAAGCAGGGTCATGCCGCGGCCGGTGTACTTCTTGGCCACCGAGACGACCAGACGCAGGTTGGCGCTGATGAGCTGCTGCTTGGCAGCCCGGCCATCGCGGACCAGCGCCTTGAAATCGCGCCGGAGGCTGGGGGCCATCTGCCCACCGTTGGCGAGCTTGAAGTCGGCGAACAGGCCGGCCTCGACGCGCTTGGACAGATCGACCTCCTGCTCAGCGTTCAGCAGCGGGACCTTGCCGATCTCGCGCAGGTACAGGCGAACCAGGTCTCCGGTGCCGGAGCCGGAATCAGCCGGGCCGGCAGGACGCGGGTCGCGCTCGTCCTCGACGATGTCGACCTTGGCGTCAGCCATGCGGCGGACCAAGGCGGGCAGCAACTCGGACCCGAGGTCAGCCGAAACGAGCGTTTCGCGAAGATCGCGAAGCGTCAGCTCGCCGGACTCGCGTCCGCGGTTGACCAGGTCGACGACTTGCTGAACTTCCAGTTCCTCGACCTCGTCGACCGCAGTGGACGACGAGGAACCAGCGGTCGGCGGCGTAGCGGACGCGCCGCGCCCGTGAGTTGCACTAGCAGCGCGGCTGCGGCGCTTCGGGGAAGAAGAAGTCAATGTAGGGGGCGTCACGTGGCGGCTCTTCTCAGACAGTTCGGGGCAAGTGGTGATCAGGAATACTTCTTGTATCGGGCGGTATCGTTACGGACAGTTGGGCCGGTCGGATCTAGACGGCACCTGACACAACGGACATTGGACGGCTGATGTTCCGTCTCTGTTCGGTGCGCCCGACCGGATGAGGCTAGCTGACCCCACCCCTATCCGTCACGGGTCTTTAGTCTGTGACTTCCTTCACCTTGACGGGTTACCCAGCACTGTTGCAGCGACCCGCAGGTCGGCGACGAGCCCGTCAAACATCACATCCCGTTCGGAATCGTCACCCCGCAGGACGGCAGAAGGGTGAATGGTCGCGATCAGCTGAGCGCCGCTGCCCGGCGGTCCCGGGATAAGGGTTCCCCGCTGCCTCGTGACCCGAAACGACGGACCCAGCAGAGCCTTGGCGGCCGTCGCACCGAGGACGATCACCAACTCCGGTCTGAGCCGGTTGAGCTGGGCTTCCAGCCATGGTTTGCAGGCCGCGACCTGGTAAGAATCAGGCGTTTGGTGGATCCGGCGCTTTCCTGGGGCCGATTGGGTGAATCTGAAGTGCAGAACGCTGTTGGTCACCCACACCAGGCGCCGATCGATCGCCGCCGCTTCCAGAGCGCGGTCCAGCAGCTTGCCGGCAGGTCCTACGAATGGCTGACCGCGCCGTTCCTCGATGTCTCCGGGCTGCTCTCCGACGATGGCCACGCGGGCATTTTCAGGCCCGTCGCCGAAGACCGGACGGGAGCCGTTGTCGGCAAGATCACATCCCCGGCAATCGGCCAACGCGGCCGCCAATTCCTGCAGTGAGGCGCCTTTCTTCACCCAGGAGCCGGCTCCGGGATGGGCACTGGCGGGACCGGTCATTCCCCATGAGTACCCGCAACGGCACTGCTCAGGCGATACCCGACACCTTGAGGATCAGCGCGAGCAGGCAGATGGCCATCGCCACGGCGGCAAAGATCGCGTCTCCGCGGCCGGTCTGCGGCAGCGCATTACGGACGGATTCCCGCGTAATGGTGCTCATGTCAGCGATCCCCCCCGGCGAACTGGGCCCCGATGCCCTCTTGTCCCCGGTGTCATCGGACGACGATGTGAAAACCCTGAGAGCCGTTTGTCTCAAAGCCGACACAATTTTCTTTCAGGGCCTGCGGCTACGGGCCCGCTCGTAGCGGGCGAGTGTGTCCTTGCGCTCGGCCGCATGGTCGACGATCGGCGCCGGATAGCCCTGCGGAGGACCACCAGAAGCCGCCCACGGCGAGTGCACCGCTTTGCCCGTGAGCCCCCGCAACTCCGATACGTAGCGCCGGACGTACTCACCTTCGGGGTCGAACTTCTCGCCTTGCAGCACGGGGTTGAACACGCGGAAATACGGCGCCGCGTCGGTTCCGGTGCCGGCGACCCACTGCCAGCCGTGATTGTTGGACGCGAGATCCCCGTCCACCAGTTTGTCGAGGAACCACCGCGCGCCTGGCCGCCACCAAATGTGCAGATCTTTCACCAGGAAGGACGCGACGATCATGCGGACCCGGTTGTGCATCCAACCTTCGGCGAGTAACTGGCGCATGCCCGCGTCCACGATCGGATAGCCGGTCCTGCCCTGCTTCCAGGCCTCGAAGTGGCCCGCCGCCCGGCCTTGGGTCTCGTCCTCGTAGTCGAGCCCGGCCAGTGCCTCGGTGAGGTCCTCGCGGGCCGATTGCGGTTGGTGCCAGAGCACGTCGGCGTAGAACTCGCGCCAGGCCAGCTCGTTCTGGAAGGTCCTGGCGCCAGGGCTGTCCGGAAGCTTGGCAAGGATCGTTCGCGGGTGGATGCAGCCGTACTTCAGGTAGGCGGACAGGTGTGATGTGGCCTCGGCGGCCGGGCGGTCCCTCCCGTCGGCGTAGCCCCCGACGGCGCCGAGGAACGACGTGAGCCGGTCGCGCGCCGCTGCCTCCCCCGCCGGGAGCAGATCCACGCCGCCGAGTCCGGGATCTTTCGGGATGCCGGTGCCGTCAAGCGCCATCCAGGAAACCTCGCGGGGCCGCAGCGCGGGTGCTCGCCACCCGGCCTCGCGCCAGGCGCGGGAGTACGGCGTGAAGACGCGATACGGCGATCCGTCGGCGCGGCGCACCCGCCCCGGCGCCACGGCGTAAGGGGATCCGGTGCGTATCAGCCGGCGCCCGTCGGACTCGAGGGCGGCTTCCACGCGCCGGTCGCGTTCGCCCCCGTAGGGCCCGTAATCAGCACTGATGTGAACCGTATGTGCACCGGCTTCCCGAGCCACTGCGGGTACGACGTTGACCGGGTCGCCGCGACGCACCACGAGGCGCCCGTCGAGCTGGTCATCGAGGTCTCTCAGGCACCGGTACAGAAACGCCAGCCGGGCCGCTCCGGAGGGTCGCCGCAGCGTCTCATCGAGGACGAAAAGTCCCACAACTGCGGGCGAATCGCTCTCGGCGGCCTCCACAGCGCAGTCCCGGGCGGCCAGCAGCGCGGGGTGGTCGGACAGCCGCAGATCACGTCGAAACCAGAGCACGGCGGTCACCTGTCGAAGCTAGCCAGCACGCCGCCGTTAGCGCACCTTTCCCGCGCTCCTCACAGATCCGGCCGAAAGCCTGCGCGGGGCCGCTGGGACGGGCAGTGTGGAGGGCGCGGCCACCCCCCCGGCTGCGCGGTGTCCGAGGAGCTGATGTGACCGAGCAGTCCCACGAGCCGGTCTCCCTCGAACGGGCCCGACTGCTCCTTGGCTGGCTGCGGGCGCAGCGTGCGGTCGACAATTGCCTGTCGGAGTTGCTGGCCGCAGGTCCTGCGGGGGAACGCCGGGTCAGCCGCCAGATCGATCGCGTGACCGGCTTGGTCAACGCCGCTTCAGTGGCGTTCGAGGCCTACAGCGATTCGGTACGCGACAGCCGCGACGATCGGGAAATGTCCAATGTCACGCCGCTGCACAGCGTCTCGCTGGACGCCGGCGTCAAGGTCTCGCCCGTCAACCACTGATCTGCAGCGAAGCCTCGACGCCAGCCTCCAGCTCGGCCGCCCGGGTGGGCCCAGCACTCGCCGCCCGCGCCAGCACGATCACGCTGCTGGAGCCGGAGCCGAACGCGTGCACGACCACCCGCACGGGGACGCCGCCCCTGTCGTAGGTCACCACCTCTTGCAGCTCTCCAGCGCGCGCACTGGCGACGGCCGTGACGGGCCCGCGCTGCAATTGCGGCTGGGTCCCGTAGGCGCGAGTCACGAACTGCTGCAGAGCCTGGGACGGTGCCGCACCCGGCTCGATCCCGGCGCCGATGCCCTCCACGCCGGGGGTCGTGGAACCCGGGGAAACGGGAGCGAAGCGCAGGATCTCCGGCAGCGCTGTGCGGCGGATCCAGCCCGGTGGGTGGCGGAAGGTGAGCCCGGCCGGGGGGTCGCTCTCGGCGACCCAGTCGGCAGGCACCACCGCTCGGGGCGGCGCCGTCGACGGCACTGTGGGGGGCGCTGACGTGACCGGCGAGGTCGTCGGTGCCGGGGCTACCTGGCCCGACGCCGTCGAGGGGTTGCCGCGCACCGTGTGCACGATCCAGGCGACCAGCAGGCCGATCCCCGCTGCCACCACAGGAAGCACGATCACGAGCGCAACGACCCGCAGCCAGCCCAGCCACCGGCGTCGGGACTGGGGCGGTGGCGAGGCTGGCCGTGGTGGAGGAGCCGGTGAAGGAGCCGGTGAAGGAGCGGGCGCCGAGGGGGGCGCAGCCGGCGGGGCGAGGTTCACTGCAGCCGGAACGGTCGGCGGCTCGGGCGGTGCCGGCGAACCTGCCGGCGGGCGCGGCTCGTTCGAGGATCCCGCAGACGGATCCACGGCGCTCATCGATAGCTCGCGCATGCCCTCGGGTGTACCACGCTGCGGGTGGCTCGGAAGGTCAGGCAGGCCGGTCAGCAGCCACCCCGGCCCAACTCGCTGCCGAGCGCGAGCCGGTCGGCGTACTCGAGGACCTGTGCCAGCGGCGGCCGGTCGTCGACGGCCGTCTCGGAGGTCAGCCAGCGCAGGCCCGACTCGTCGCGGCGGAACTGGGTCAGCGTCGTCGACGGGGGGGCGCTCTCCACGATGCGGCCCTGGCGCTCAAGCCGTCCCCAGGCCGTCAGCATCACCTGGCCGGCCATGGCGGCAAGGGCCTCGTCCGTCTGGTGGCGGTGCTGGCGACGGCCGAGATCGACCTGGGCCATGGCGTCGAGTCCGACCAGCTCGAAGATGTCGACGAGCAAGCCCAGCTCGACCCCGTAGCCCCCGGCGAAAGGCACCCGCTCGAGCACCGCGCGGCGGGCGGCGTACTCGCCGCCGAGTGGCTGCACGAAACCGGCGAGCTCGGGCCAGAACTGGTTGAGCAACGGCCGTGCGACCAGCTCCGTCACTCGCCCGCCGCCGGTCGGGGTGACCGTCCCGCCCATGGCCAGCGGACGGTCGTAGGTGCCCTTGACGAAGGAAACCGAAGGGTCGGTGAGCAGCGGGCCGAGCAGACCGGTCACGTAGTCAGCGCTGAAACCCACCAGATCCGCGTCGATGAAGACGATCAGGTCGCCGGTCGCCGCGGCCATCGACTTCCACAGTGCCTCGCCCTTGCCCGGCCGGTCACCGAGCTGCGGCAAGACCTCGTCCTGACGTACCACCTCGGCGCCCGCGCGGGACGCCTCGGCAGCCGTCGCGTCGCTGGAACCGGAGTCGACAACGAGGATCTGGTCGATGAGGCCGGATTCGGTGAGGCGCCGCAGCTCGGTGACGATCGCGCCGACCGTGGCGGCCTCGTTGCGGGCCGGCAGGACGACGCTGACCCGGGCGCTCTGAGCGGCCTTGAGCGCCGCCAGCACGGCGGGCGGATAGCTCGACGCCGCGGTGGTGCGGCGAGCGAACCACTCGACGACGGAAGCGAGCACCCCAGACCTTTCATCAGCCGATGTCAGCCGACAGCTCCCCCAGTGTGCCCGTGAGAGCTGTTTACAGCGCGAGCTACAGGGCGAATTCCGCCCAGACCGAGGTGCCCTGACCCGCTCCGAGCCGCTCGTTTCCGTGCGGTTCGATCTTCCATGCGGTGGAGAGCACCGATACAAGGAACAATCCGCGGCCACCGGTCGATTCCGGGCCGGCCATCCGAGGACGGGGGATCTTGGAACCACCGTCGGTCACGGTCAGCCGCAGCCGGTGGCCTTTGCGGTCCACGGTGAGCAGCACCGGCGGTTCCCCATGGCGCAGCCCGTTGGTCACGAGTTCGCTGGTCACGAGCAGGATCGAGTCCAGGAGCTCGGCCGGCAGCTCGTCGCCGTCGCTCATGACCGCCTCCCGCACCAGCCGGCGGGCCGTGGCCACGCCTCCGGGGTCCTGATCGAGCTGGACCTGCAGCAAGCAGCGCGCGCCGGGGCTGGCAGGCGCCAGTCCGACCGGCCCGGAGCGCAGCCGGGCGAGCAGGACCGTCACGTCGTCATCGCGATGCACCCGAGGTTGCACGAGCGCGTCGGCCACCGTCTCCAGGTCAGCCTCGGGATCATCGAGCAGCCGCGCCGCGCGGTGGGTGAGCGCCGAGAGCGCCGCATCGAGATCGTTGGCGCGCTCCTCCACCAGACCGTCGGTGAGCAGCAGCAGCCCTGACCCGGGCGGCAGCCGCAGCTGGGAACTCGCCCGCGGGCCGGTGACCGGGACGCCGATCGGAGGCGACGTGCGGGTCTCCGGCGTCGCCAGCTCGCCGGCCAGACCCGGCGCGAAGACCAGCGGGGAGAGGTGCCCGGCGTTGGCGATGATGGCCGCACCCGTGTCGACGTCGAGCGAGACGATGACCAGGGTCACGATGTCGTCCAGGGCGAATCCGCGGGCCAGCTGGTCGAGTCCGGAAAGGATGGCTGCGGGATCTGGATCGACGGCCGCCAGGGTGCGGACGGCGCTTCGCATCTGCCCCATGAGGGTGGCCGCCGGGACGCCCTTGCCCATGACGTCGCCGACGACGAGCAGCAGGCTGGAGCCGCCGAGCTCGAGCACGTCATACCAGTCGCCGCCGACGTCGACCCCCACCGTCGCGGGCAGATAGCGGCCGACCAGGTCGACGTCGAGACGCGTCGGAAGGCTTTGCGGGAGCAGCGCCGACTGCAGCGTGGTCGACAGCGAGGACTGCTCCTCATACAGCAGCGCGCGGTGCAACGCCTGGGCCCCGACCCGCACCAGCGCCCCGAGCAGCTCCTGCTCGAGCCGGCGGAATTCGCGCGGCCTGGTGCCCGTGAGAACGAGCGCTCCGACCGGCGTCTCACCGGCGACCAGCGGAAGGGCCGCCAGGCACTGCAGGGGGCGCAGCGACGGCTGTCCGGTGCCGTTCGGATAAGCCTTGGCGATCTGGGCTGCGTTCTCGAGGAAGATCGGGACGCGGGTGCGCAGGACATCGGTGTACGGGTGGCCGGGCACGTCGGCCGCCGTTGGGCCGAGGCCGCCGTCCCGCAGGCCGCCGATGAGCCGGAACCGGTGCGGGCCATCGCGTTCCAGCTGGTAGATGACCGCATCGTCGACTTCGACGGCGCCCGCACCGGCAGCGGTGAGGAGCACGGCCACATCGTCGGCGGTCACCGCCGCGGACAGCGCTGAGGTCGCCGCCAGGAGTCGCTCGGTGACCTCGGCCCAGCTATTGACCTCGCCCTCGGCGCGATCGAGCTCGGTGGTCGCGTAACGCTCGAGGCGTTGCAGCTGGAGCGCCGTGTTGACGAGCAGGCCGCTCAGCAGGACGGCGTACGTCGCCGAGCGAATGCCGAGGCTCGCCCACCAGATGCTGCTGTAGCGCTGGTGGCCGAGCGCGTTGAGGATCAGGTCGTAGACCGACAGGACCATCGCGATGGTGATCCAGCCGCGTGTCGCCGTCGGGCGTAACCCGTTGCGCCGCACCCACCGCATGACGACCCCGATGGTGAAAAGGATCACCGCTACCAACGCGACCACATACGCGGCGGTGTAGCTGCCGTCGTCGTTCACCACGACCCAGGACCCGGGCAGCGTCGTGGCGAAGATCAGCAGGATCGCGATCCCGAACACCAGGCCAAGGCGGCGACGCAAGCTTCGCGGTCGTCCGAGGGTCGCGGCCAGCGCGCCGGCCGGCAACGCCAGGTGCCATGTGAGGTTGAGCAGTGCGCTCCCGGCGGACGAGGTCGCGAAGATCCCGCCGCCGGGGCTGAGCGCCCGGAACGCGAGCAGCTGCAACAGCATCCCGACGGAGACGATCAC
This sequence comes from Frankiaceae bacterium, assembly GCA_036272075.1. GTDB lineage: Bacteria > Actinomycetota > Actinomycetes > Frankiales > Frankiaceae > DATAZK01. The sequence continues at coordinate 32,502 of DATAZK010000062.1, read as the reverse complement.
CAGCCCGGCAGTGACGGCACGCAGCGCCTCGTCCTGCTCGGCGCGGGCCCGGATCGCCATCAGCACGGTGGCGGGAATGGCACACGCCGGAGCGACCGCAAGCAGGACTATCGCGAAACCGGCCGGCAGCGAGAGATGGGCGAGCAGGGCCGCGAAATACGCCAGCAACGCCAGCGAGGTCGCCGCCAGGGTGCCCAGCAGGTTCAGCTGGAGTTCGGGCTTCGGGGGACGATCACGCGGCCGCTCGCGATCCGCCAGCGAGATCACCACGGTCCTATGATCCCTGATTCCACGGCGTCAGGACGCCATCGGGGTCGCTCGCGCACTCGCATGGGCCCCCGATTCGCTTGACCGGCAGTACTCCCCCCCGATGACAGTGTGAGTGTCGGCCGGGCCCGGTGTGCGACTTGACGGCCCGTCAGATTGACGGAAGTGTCCGCCGTGGCGGCTCCATGTTCGCGGGCGCACGCCGCCGTCCCCTTTTTCCCAGCTTTGCCGGCCCCCGCCCGCCGGCTCGGAGGCTCCTGATGCCCGTCCCGATGGACGAGTTTCCGCTGCACCAGCACCCCGTCTCGTTTGCTCGAGTCGGCACCAGCGATCGCAACTTCTACGACCGCAGCTACTTCAACGGTCACGACCGCACCGGCGAGGTCTTCTTCATTTCCGGGTACGGCGCGTACCCCAATCTGGGCGTCAAAGATGCGTACTTCACCATCCGCATCGGCGATCGGTCGTTCACCGTGAGGGCCTCCGACGCCCTCGATGACAACCGCCTGGTGCAGGAGGTCGGGTTCTACCGCCAGGAGGTCGTCGAGCCGCTGAACACCCTCCGTCTGACCGGTGATGCCGACGAGCTGGGCATCGGCTTCGACCTGACCTGGCAGGGCTCCTACCCCGCGGTCGACGAGCCCCGACACGTCATCCTGCAGGGCGGGGTGCGTCCTTTCGTCGACGCGCAGCGCTTTGCCCAGGTCGGTACCTGGGAGGGCGTCATCCGGGTCGACGGACGCCAGATCACCGTCTCACCCGACGTGTGGGTCGGCAGCCGTGACCGTTCCTGGGGCATCCGTCCGGTCGGCGAGGGCGAGACGCCCGGCCGATTCGCCGCGGAACAGGGCGCCGACTACGGCATGTACTGGCTCTACGTCCCGCTGCGCTTCGACGACTACGCCATTGTGATCATCGTCCAGGAAGACGCCGACGGTCACCGCTCGCTCAACGAGGCGAGCCGTATCTGGCCGGCCTCGTCGGGGCGCAAGCCCGAGCAGCTCGGTTGGCCGCGTACCGAGATCAAGTACCGCTCGGGCACCCGTATCCCGGAGCACGCGGTCATCCACCTGACCGAGCCGGACGGCAAGCCGCTCGACATCGAGATCGACTCGCTCGGCTGGATCTCGCTGAACTGCGGGCCGGGCTACGGCGCCGATCCGGAGTGGCAGCACGGCACCTGGAAGGGTCGCGGCTGGGTCGACGGATCGAACCTGGACTACAACGACCCCGAGGTCGCCGGACGCATCCCGTACAGCCTGCTCGACCATGTGGCCCGGGCGCGTTGCAACGGCGACGAGGGCTATGGCCTGTTCGAGCACGGGCTCATCGGCCGCTACAGCCCCTACGGGTTCGCTGACTTCTTCGCCGTCGCCCCGTGACGGGTCCGCAACCTGGAGGCGCAGAAATCCGGCGGACCAGCCGTGACCGCGAGGTGCTTCGGCTGGCGCTGCAGGACTGGCTCGCCAAGCAGTTGCCCGCCGGCGCCGACCCGAGAATTCCCGCGCTGTCGTCCTCCGCGGCGACGGGGATGTCCAGCGAGACGGTGCTGTTCCCGGCCACCTGGACGGACGGGGGCGAGCAGCGAACCGAGGATCTGGTGTGCCGCATAGCGCCGCATCCGGGCGACGTGCCCGTCTTTGCGTCCTACGACATGCGCGGGCAGTTCGAGGCGATCCGGCTCGTCGGCGAGCTGACGTCGGTTCCCGTACCCAACGTGCGCTGGCTCGAGGAGGACACCAGCCTGATCGGCACGCCGTTCTTCCTGATGGACCGCATCGAAGGCGCCGCGCCGCCCGACAACCCGCCCTACACGTTCGGCGACAATTGGCTCGCCGACGCGAGTGCCGAGCAGCGCCAAGCCATGCAGCGCGCGGTGGTCGACGTCCTTGCCGAACTGCACGACATCCCTGACGCAGAACGGCGTTTCGGCTTCCTCTTCACCCCTGCCGAGATGGCCGCCGGGGCGACCCCGCTGCATCGAAAGGTCGCCCGTACCCGCGCCTGGTATGACTGGACCGTCGCGTCAGGCGTTCGCTCCCCGCTGGTCGAACGCGGCTTCGCCTGGCTCGAGGAGCACTGGCCGACTGATCCCGGACCCACCGTGCTGTCGTGGGGCGATTCCCGCGTAGGCAATGTGCTTTTCCAGGATTTCCAGCCGGTCGCCGTCCTCGACTGGGAGATGGCGGCGGTGTGCCCGCGCGAGATCGACCTCGGCTGGCTGATCTACGCGCACTCCATCTTCCAGGACATGTCTTCGGTCTTCGAACTGCCCGGAGTGCCGGACTTCCTGCGCCGCGACGAGGTCGCCGGGTACTACGAAGCCCGCACCGGACACACGCCGCGGGACCTGGATTTCTACACGGCGTATTCGGCGTTGCAGTACGCGATCGTCTTCCTTCGCACCGGTTCTCGTTCCGTACATTTCGGGGAGATGCCGATGCCGGACGATCCGGACGAGCTGTTGTTCAACCGCGAGCCGCTCGAGCGCATGCTCGCCGGCACCTACTGGAGCTGACTTCCATGCGCTACGGCGTCACCGTAATGCTCACCGACAAGGCGATCGGCATCGTCGAGCTCGCCAAGGCCGTCGAGGAGCGCGGCCTGGACTCGGTGTGGCTGCCCGAGCACACCCACATCCCGACCAGCCGGCTGACCCCACCGCCGACCGGCGATGAGGTGCTGGCCGAGGAGTACAAGCGCAGCGTCGACCCGTTCATCAGCCTTGCCGCGGCAGCAGCCGTGACCACCCGGCTGCGCCTGGGCACGGGCGTCGCGCTCGCCGCCCAGCATGATCCGATCGTCACGGCAAAGGAGCTGGCGACGCTGGATCAGCTGTCCGGCGGACGCTTCGTGCTCGGCACCGGATTCGGCTGGAACGTCGACGAGATGGCCCACCACGGCGTGGACTACGCCACCCGCCGCGAGCACGCCCGCGAGGTGGTGCTGGCGATGCGAGCCCTGTGGGAAGAGGAGGAGGCGAGCTTCCAGGGCAAGTTCGTGAACTTCTCGCCGAGCTGGTCGTGGCCGAAGCCCGTACAGCAGCCGCTCCCCATCCTGCTCGGCGGCGGCGCGGGTCCCAAGCTCTTCCAGCACATCGTCGAGTACTGCCAGGGGTGGATCCCGATCGGCGGCGCCGGGCTCGGCAAGTCGCTCCCCGTCCTGCGGCAAGCGGCACAGGACGCCGGACGCGACCCGAACGAGCTCGAGATCGTGCCCTTCGGCTCACATCCCGACCGCGGCAAGCTCGACTACTTCGCCGGGCTCGGCGTCACCGAGTGCGTCTTCCGGCTGCCATCCGCGCCCCGCGACATCGTGCTGCCGGTCCTGGATGAGCAAGCCAGGCTCGTCGAGGAGCACCGGGCAGGCTGACCCCTCGGGCGGGCGGTCAGGCCTTCTGCAGGGCGGCGGTCAGCTGTCCCATCGGGCTGATGAGCGCCTCGACCTCCGACTGCAGCGAGTGGACCTCCGCCTTGCTGAGCGAGTCGTAGGACACGAAGGATGCACCGCGCCGGTAGGGCATCAGGTCCTGTTGCAGCGTGGCAAAACGAGTGTCCAGCTTCACGATGAGATCGGGCTGCGTCGCGTCGACGATCGACCGGAGCCTGTTGTAGGCCTCCTGCGCACCCTGCACATTGGCGGCGACGTCCACCAGGTCGAGGCGGCTGTAACGCTCCTCCTCCCCGCCGAGCTTCACAGCGGCGACCTCGGCCAGCAGGCTCTTGGTACCGCTCGCGATCTCGTCGGCGCTGAGGTCGACCCGTTGAACCAGATCGACGAGCTTGGCGATGTCGCCCTGCAGTTGGCGGGCGACAGGGCCGTCGGCCGAAACGTCCCCCGCCTTCCACAGGTCGTGTTCGAGGCGATGGAAGCCGGTCCACTGCTGGCCGACCTGGACATCGTCGATCCGCGCGTCGATGCGCGGGTCGAGGTCTCCGAAGGACGCGGCGATCGGCTCGATCGTGTCGTACGGGATGCGAGCGGCGGCGTACAGCGACTTGGCCCTGGCGATGTCGTCTGCCTGGACCGCCGCGATGAAGGGCTTCGACCGTGCCTGGAGCAGCCGCGCTTGGGCAACCACATAGGTGCGGTAGCTGGCGACGGCTGCATCGAGTTCCGGGCTGGTGCTCTGCACGGAACCGGAAGGCGCCTTGACGACGATCGCGGTCCGGACACCGGCGCCGCCCGCGCCCGGCTTGCACGCCAGCTGATACTCACCCGGCTTCAGCGTGACGGTCAGCTTCTTACTCGTGCTGGGGCCGATGTTCTCCACGTCACCGACGACCTGATCGCCGGGCGCGTAGACGAAGAACTCGGTCACCTGGCTGCCCATGTTGGAGATGGAGAACGTCTGGGTGCCGCTGGCGAACGTGGTGTCGGCGACCTGGCACGCCGTGTCGGACGCCTTCACGCCGACTCCGGCGGGCCCCGACGTGCCGCGCGGGGAGCTCGAGCAGGCGGCGAGCGTCAGCACAGCGATCAGCCCGGCACCGGTCGCGGCAGGCAACCGGGGGCCGACGAGTGACACGGCCCCGACGTTAGAGCAGGCCCGGCCGGAAAAGACGGCTCAGGCGGACCCGAGAGTGACGGTCGTGGTGTGAGCCACCCCGCCGCGGCGGTAGTGCACGGTCAGCTGATCGCCCGGCTTATGGGCCCGGATCGCTGCTGACAGGCTGCTGCCGTCCTCCGTCGGGGTCTGCCCGACCTCGGTGATGACATCGCCGACCGCCAGCCCGCTCTTGGCTGCGGCGCTGCCGGAGGAGATGGCGGTGATGAGCGCACCGCCGTTGGGGTCGTCGCTGATGTTGACGCCCAGCAGCGCGTGCTTCGGGGTCTGGCCCTTGATCAGCTGGTCGGCCACCGAGCGGACCTCGTCGACCGGAATGGCAAAGCCGACGCCGATGCTGCCGGACTGGCTGCCGTCAGCACTCTGGCCGAGGCTGGCGATCGCGCTGTTGATCCCGATGACGTGGCCGTGCTCGTCGACGAGCGGGCCGCCGGAGTTGCCCGGGTTGATGGCCGCGTCGGTCTGGATCGCGTCACTCACCGAAGCGCCCGAGCCGCCGCCGGTCTCGCTGCCGAGCGCGACCGTGCGGTGCAGCGCGGAGACGATGCCGGAGCTGACCGATCCGTCGAGCCCGAGCGGGCTGCCGAGCGCGAGCACCGTGTCCCCGACGTGCAACGTGCTCGTGCTACCGAGGGTCGCCGGGGTCTTGCCCGAAACGCCGGTCGCCTTGATGACGGCGAGGTCGGTGTCGGGGTCGCGTCCGACGATGGTGGCCGCCGCGGTAGTCCCGTCGGCGAACTTCACGCTGATGGTGCCGGCGCCGTCCGCCGCCGCCTCGACGACGTGATTGTTGGTGACGATCGTGCCGTCCGAACGCAGGATGACGCCCGAGCCGGTATCGCCGGAATTGCCGGCGTCAACGGTGATCGAGACGACGCTGGGCTGAACGGCCGCGGCAACCTTCGCCAGGGTCTCGCTCGGGGAGGCCGAGCCGGTGATGTTCACCGGCGACTGTGCGGAGACCACGGTCTTGGTGGTGTTGTTGCCGGCGATGACGGCTCCGGTCACCCCGCTGCCGATGGCGACGGCGACGAGCACGGCGCCGGCCGCGACCCGGCGTCCCCATGGCGCACCGGGCGGCTTCGGCGGGCCACTGTCATAAGGCGGTGGCACGGGAGGTGCGCCGAACGGCCCGAGCGGCCCGATGGGTTCGGTGGGATAGGTCGGGGGTTCGTAGGAGGGCGCGCCGTAAGCCGGGCTTCCCACCTCCGGATAAGCCGCCGATGACCAGGCGGACCGGGGCGCAGCGGGAGCCGGCCAAGGCTGCGGGCTGGTGTTCTGATCGCTGCCGGCAAGAACGTCGGTGGAATTCGTGGCCGGTGCCGACTGCTGCGGGTAGTTCCAGTTCAGCGGTTCGTCCCGCGGGTCGCTCGCGCTCATACGGATACAGTCGGCAGCAGCGCTTACGCATCCCTGCAATCCAACTGTGAGTTCGCTGTGGGGCAAGGGTCCTGCTCACAGCTCGTCCACAGCAGACTCGAAGTCGTGACGCAGCCACCCGGCCGATGCTGAGCGCGTGACACTCGTTTGGCTGAGCCCTGGGCTGCCCGCGGACCGCACCGAGCTGGCCGCTTCGCTCCCTTCCGATCTTGCGCTGTTCTCGTTGCCGTCCCTCGACGATCCGGCGGCTCTCGATGCGCTGGCTGTCGGCAGCCTGTGCGTAGCCACAGTCTTCGAGACCGAGCTGCTGACCCAGCTGGCACATCGTCCGGCGGGGGTGCGCCTGCTCGTCGTCGGGCCGCCCGACCGCCCGAGCCAGCTCCCTCCCCTTCCGGGGGGTCGGGCCCCCGACGCGATGAGTCCGGCCGCCTCACTGTCCGAGCTGGCGACGGCGATCGCCGGGGCGGCAGCCCTCGAGCCGACGGTCGCGACGGTCTCGACGGTGGCGATGCTGACCCCGGCGGTTCCGAGCGCTGACCGCTCAAGGCTGCGCACCCGGTTGGTCGCGGCCGGGGCTGTGCTGGCCGGCCTCGCGATCGGCGGGATCGTCATCGGCACGACCGAGGGCTCCTCCGCCGCAAGCGCGAACCGGACGCCAATCGGCAACGGCAACTTCGGGGGCGGCGGCAATCTCCCGGGCGGGGGCAACGCCCAGGGCGGCGTGCCTGGCGGCGCTCCCGGTGGGAATTTCGGCGGTCCGGGTGGCCGGCAGGGCACCGGCAATGGCACGGCGAGAGGCGCGACCGGGCAGGAGTTGCTGACGTGCCTGCGCCAGCAAGGCTTCACCGGTACGGCGAACCAGCTGCGCCAGCAGGCGACCGATCCGCAGCTGCGGCAGGCGTTCGAAACCTGCCTGCAACAGCTGCGCAACTCCTCCAGCCAACTCTCAGGTCGGCCATAGTCCAGTGATAGCGCTGCAGCCGAACGTGATGGCATGTCCTTGACACACATTGACACGCCGGCCGGTCACTCGGTTGCTGCCTCCTTGACCGATGAGTACGACGGGTCGACGGACGGGGCGGACGGGTCGCCCATCGGCTCGCCCGCCCCGTCAATCGTCGGCGATCCCTTGCCGATGACTGCCGCACGCGCGCAAACCCCAACGGTTGCAGTGGAAATTGTGGTTCCGGTCTACAACGAGTCAGCGGGTCTGGTCGCCTCCGTCGAGCGGCTCCACGCCTACCTCGACGGCGACTTCCCGTTCTCGTTCCAGATCACCATCGCCGACAACGCGAGCACTGACGACACCTGGCAGCTGGCCCAGCAGCTCAGCCGGCGCTTCTCGCATGTGCAGGCGCGCCACCTCGATCAGAAAGGCCGCGGCCGGGCGCTGCGGGAGGTCTGGTCGGTGAGCAGCGCGACCGTGCTGGCGTACATGGACGTCGACCTTTCGACTGATCTCGCCGCGCTGCTGCCGCTGGTGGCTCCGCTGCTGACCGGTCACAGCGATGTCGCAATCGGCTCGCGGCTGACCTCCTCGTCGCGGGTCGTGCGGGGAGCCAAGCGCGAGGTGATCTCGCGCTGCTACAACCTGATCCTGCGCACGACGCTGCGGGCCCGATTCACCGACGCCCAATGCGGTTTCAAGGCCATCCGCGCCGACGCCGCCCGCCAGTTGCTGCCTCTCGTGCAGGACACGGCATGGTTCTTCGACACCGAACTGCTGGTGCTCGCCGAGCGGTCGGGGATGCGCATCCACGAGGTGCCCGTCGACTGGGTCGATGATCCCGACAGCCGGGTCGATATCGTGTCCACCGCGCTGGCTGACCTTCGCGGCGTCGCCCGGCTCGGTCGAGCGCTCGCGTCCGGCAAGCTGCCGCTGGCCGATCTGCGCTCCCAGCTCGGACGCGCGCCGCACCCCGCGCAGGTGCCAGGCGTGCCGATCACGCTGTCGCGACAGGCCGTGCGGTTCGCGGCGATCGGGATTGCGAGCACGCTCGCCTACCTCGTGCTCTATCTGCTCCTACGTTCCTCGCTGGGGGCCCAGGGCGCCAACCTCACCGCGCTGCTGCTGACCGCCATCGCCAACACGGCCGCCAACCGCCGACTCACATTCGGGCTTCGCGGTCCGGGCAAGCGCGCCCGCAGCCAGTTCGAAGGCCTCGTGGTCTTCGGCATCGGGCTCGGGCTGACGAGCGGGGCGCTGGCGATCGTCCATGCGGCGTCCGCGCATCCCCACCGGGGAGTCGAGGTGGGTGTGCTCGTTGCGGCCAACCTGCTGGCCACGCTGGTGCGGTTCGTCCTGCTGCGCTCGTGGGTGTTTCACCCCCGCCGTTCGGCGACGGTCTCAGCCGACGGCGCCTGACGCGCGCAACTCGGCAATCGCCTCATCCGGGTAGCCGAACTCGCGCAGGATCTCGTCGGTGTGCTCACCGAGCGCGGGGATCGGGTCCATCCGGGCCTGCTCACCGTCCAGCGTGATGGGCGGCAGCACCGCACGGATCGGGCCGCCCGGCGTGCCGACCTCTCGCCACCGGTCGCGCGCCTGCAGTTGCGGATGGTTCGCCACCTGCTCGACCTCGTTGAGAGCGGCGTTGGGGATACCCGCCGCGTCGAGGCGCGCCACGATCTCCTCGGCCGCAAGCGTCCGCGTCACGTCGGCGACGAGCGCGTCCACTTCGCCTCGATGGGCGACCCTGGCGACGTTCGTCGCATAGCGCGGATCCTCGGCCAGCTCGGGTCTTTCGAGGACGTCCCTGGTGAGCGCGACCCAGCCGCGGTCGTTCTGAACCCCGATGAGCAGCCGCCCGCCCTCGAGCGTCGGATATCCGTCGTAGGGGACGATCGCGGCGTGGCCGAGTCCTGAGCGCGGCGGGGCCGCCCCGGTGTACATCGTCGTGTACAGCGGATAGCCCATCCACTCGACAATCGCGTCGAACATGCTGACCTCGACATGCCCGCCCTGGCCGGTGCTGCCCCGGCGCACCAGCGCCGCCAGGACCCCCGAAAAGGCATAGAGCCCCGCGGCGATGTCGGCAGCAGCCACCCCGGTCTTGGACGGCACCTCGGGCGTTCCGGTCATGGCGATGAGCCCGGCCTCGCTCTGCACGAGCATGTCGTACGCCTTCTTCTGCGCGTACGGGCCGCCCGTCCCGTAGCCCGACATGTCGACGGTGATCAGGCGCGGGCGCGACTCGCGTAGCGCCGCGGAACTCAAGCCGAGACGCTCAGCGGCGCCGGGAGCCAGGTTCTGCAGGAAGACGTCGGCGTCGTCGACGAGCCTGCCGAGCACCTCGCGTCCGGCCTCGCTGGACAGGTCGACGGCGATCGACTCCTTCGACCGGTTGAGCCACACGAAGTGCGCGCCCGTCCCCTTCACCGCGTGGTCGTAGTCACGGGCGAAATCGCCGCCGTCGACGCGTTCCACCTTGATGACCCGGGCACCGAGATCGGCCAGATGTCGTGTCGCGAGCGGGGCGGCCACCGCCTGCTCGACCGCGACGACCGTGATTCCTTCGAGAGCCCGCACCCCGACATGCTAGGTCGGCTCCGCGACAACCGATTGACAGCAGGCGACCGGTCGCGGTTGTTTCACCACGAAGGCTCGGGGGCCCGGCACCGCTGACAGATCGGAAGCCCATGCCCGACGACGCCGAAAGCGCCCCAGCCGTCACAGCGGTCAGAGCCGACACCCCGGTCACCTTGCTGACCCAGGAGGTCCGTTTCGCCGTCACGCTGACCGGCGGGGTGAGTCTCGCCGTCTGGATGGGCGGCATCGCCCGCGAGATCGACATCCTCGTGCATGCCAGCGATGACCGCGTCGCCGGGCGCCGGCCGGCACCCGATCCGGTGCAGAACGCCTACCGCAAGCTGCTGAATCTCCTTGATGTCACGGTCTGCGTCGATGTCCTGTCGGGGACCAGTGCCGGCGGCATCAACGCCGCCTTGCTGGGCCTGGTCAATGCCCAGCGCAAAGACCTCTCGGAGTTGCGCGAGATCTGGCTCAAGGCCGGCTCGCTGACGACGCTGCTGCGCGATCCGAAGCAGCCCGATCCGCCGTCGCTGCTGCAGGGGGACGGTCAGCTGCTGAGCCAGCTCTCGGCGGGCATCCGCGGGATCCTTGGGCACTCGACCAGTACCGAAGATCCGCGGCCCACCGATGTCTTCATCACCACCACGCTGCTCTCGCCGGAGCTCAGCCGCTTCACCGACGATTACGGCACCAGCATCGACGACGCCGACCATCATGGGCTTTTCCACTTCCGCACCCAGGACCTCAATCACAAGGACGCGGTGGCCGCCCTGTCGCTGGCGGCGCGCAGCAGCGCCTCCTTCCCGGGCGCGTTCGAACCCGCGTTCCTGCCTTGCGGCGAGCGCGACACCGATGCCTCGCATCCGGACATGAGCCCGTACTCGACGATGACGGCGCCGCACTGGGCCGCCGACGGCGGGCTGCTCGTCAACCGTCCGATCGGGCCGCTGCTCGACACCATCTTCGAGCGGGCCGCCGATCGAGAGGTGCGGCGCGCGCTGCTGTACATCGTTCCGACGAGCGGGCCGGCTCCCAAGGTCGCCCCCGACGAGCAGGACAAGCCGCTGGGGCTCGCGGCTTCACTGCTCAAAGATCTGGCAGCGACGCAGGATCAGTCGATCGCCGCCGACCTCACGGCGATCCGCGAGCACAACGATCGCGTCAATTCCCGGCTCGACACCAGGCTGCAGCTCGCGTCGCTGGGCGCCCGGCTGAAGCCCGCCTGCCTGACCGATGCGAGCACGTGGAGCGCCTACCGGGCCCGTCAGGGAGAGTCGCTGGCGGAGCCGATCGCCACCGAGATCATCCGCCGCCTTCGAGCCGAGCCGGGCCTGCGTCCGGAATGGACCGCGCAGGATGCCTGCGGCAACGACCTGCACACCAGACTGCTCGCCGAGGCGATCGCCGCCATGACCAAGGACTGGCCCACCGCCGGACCAGACCCCACGACGCCCGACGCGGCGGCCACCCGCGCCTCGCAAGTCGGACGACCCGCCTTCAACGCGGGCAAGGCGGTGGTGCTCGACATGCTGCGCTCCGGGTTTGCCCTGGCATCCCAGGAGAAGGAGACCAGCGACCTCGCCGCTGCCGTCGCCAAGGTGCACGCCGAACAGGGCGACATGGACCCGCCGGATCTGATGGCGCTGGTCCGCAAGACGATCAAGGACCCGGCTCAGCCGACGCTCGAGGCAGCCACCGCGACCATCGCACGCACGCTGACCGGTGCCGAGGATGAAAACCTGCTGCAAACATTGAAGAGTTCCTGGACGAAGCTGACCGAGGCAGTGCTGGGGGTCGCTCCGACGCTGTGCACCTTGGCGGCCGCGACGACGCTCGCTCCCGCCTCCCCCGAAGGGTCGTGGGAGAAGGTGCGCAACGACGCGCGGCATCAGATCGCGACGTATCTGGACTACCTCGGCCTCGATCAGCAGGGCGTGCTCACGGGCGAGGACTCCGCTGCGGGACGGATGCTGGACCGGCTGCTCGATCTCATCGTCGCCGAGCGCGCGCTCTCACCATCGGGCCACCGGGTGGATCAGCGGGTGGAACTCATCCAGATCAGCGCCGACACGCGTAACGAACTCACCGGCGCCGCCCGGCAGACTGCCGAAACCAAGCTGACCGGCCTGCAGTTGCACCACTTCGGCGCGTTCTACAAAGCCTCGTGGCGGGCGAACGACTGGATGTGGGGTCGCCTCGACGGTGCCGGTTGGCTCGTCCACATCCTGCTTGATCCACGGCGGATCATCGACATCACCGAATTCTCGAAGGGAGCCGGTCAGGCCCCGTCAGTGAACCGCGCCGAGACGTTCCTGGCCGCATTGGAGAGTGCCTTCGGCCCGCTGGGCGGCGAGGGGGCGATCAGCGCTACGCGCGGCGAACTGCTCAAGGACCTGTCGTTCCTCAACGACGCCAAGACCGTCATCCCCGGAAGCCTTCCGCGGCTCTCGCTCGCCGTCGCGGCAGCGATCCAACTCTCCATCGCCAAGGAAGAGCTGCGCTCGGTCGCGGCACAGATACAGAACGGGGAGGATCCGGTGAGCGCCGGCGAACGCCGTTGGCTCGCCGACTACGCGGCCGCGGCAGGCCAGGACGCCCACCTCCCAGCGCTGCTCGCACACTGCCCGATTCCCGACGAGACCCTGACCGAGGAACGCGACCGGGCAACGCCGCTCTTCCTTCGTACCGCCACCAAGAGCGCTGCCGTCACCACGTCAGCGCTCACTGCCTTCCAGAAACCGCCTGCGTCGCTGGCCCCCGCCTTCACCATCGCGCGCACCATCACGCGCACCGCCTGGGTCGCGACGGACACCACCCACGGCAACCGCCGGATGAGCCTGCTGGCCGGGGTGTTGCTGATGATCCTGGGGATCGCGGCCCTCGTCAGTCACTCGCTCCTGCTGGGGCTTCCAGGGCTCGCGGCGCTAGGCGCCGGAATGCTCGTGGTGGCCATCGCCACGTGGCGTTCGGTGCCGAGAATCGTCGGCGCGGTACTGGCGCTGGGACTGGTCGTGCTTGCGGCCGCGCCCTGGCTGCCGTGGCTCGACGATCACCTGCGCTCGTGGCTGCAGATCACGGCCATACCGTTCCTGTTCCGCGACAAGTGGGCCTGGCCGATCGTCTTCCTGCTCTTGCTGCTGCCCGCGGTCACCAGCATCATCCGGCTTGCAGTGCACCGGAAGCCAATGACGTCACCGCAGCGACGGAAACCACTGGCGGCGCCGGTGCAGGTGCCAGGTGACGCGCCAGGAACTCCATGACGGCCGCGGCGAACCGTACTTTCCCCGAGATCCGGGCGATTTCGTGTCCCTCATCGGGAAAGAGCAGCAGCTGCGTCTCGACGCCGCGTTCCCGCGCAGCAGCTGCCGCTTGGCGCGATTCGCCGACGGGGACATTGCGATCGTTCACCCCATGCACGACGAGCAGCGGCGCGCGCAGCCGCTGAAAGCGGCGTAGCGGCGAGAGTTCGGCAAGCAGCGCAGCATCGGTCAGCGGATCGCCGTACTTCGTGGTGGCGACCGCCGCGACCCACGGTTCGGTGTCGGCGAAGAACGTCAGCAGGTCCGACATCCCGCAAATGTCAACGCCCGCCGCGAAAAGCTCCGGATGCCAGGTCAGCGCCGCGAGCGTCAGATAGCCGCCGTAGGAGCGGCCCATGCAGGCGAGCTGACCATGACTCGCGATGCCGGTGCGCAGCAGATGCAAGGCGCAGGCGGCCACGTCGCTGATGGCACCGAAACGAAGAGCGCCGCCATCGGCCTGCTCGAACGCCCGGCCGTATCCGGTGGAGCCGCGCACATTCGGCGCGAAGACCGCGATGCCGCCGGCCGCGATCGCCTGAAAGAGCGGCGCAAAACCCATTCGTTCCTGGGCTTCCGGGCCGCCGTGCAGATGAATCACCGTGGGGACGGGCCCGGTGACGCCCGCGGGCCGGTAGAGCCAGCCCTCGATGGTCAGCCCGTCGTCGGTGACGAACCTTTCGCGCACCGGGACGATCAATTGCCCGCCCGCCGGCAGCGCGCCTCCGGCGACCGGGATCGGCTCGAGCATCAGCTCGCTGCTGCGCGGATCGCAGTGCCACAGGCCACGAGGTGCAAGCGGGCCCTGCCCGGAGACGACGAGCCGGCTGCCGTCGGCGCTGAAGCGCACGCGGTCGATGAGCTCCGGGCAACCGGCCACGCTTCGCCTTCGGCCCGAAGGCAGATGCATCACCTCCAGCACCGAGAGGCCCCGCACATTCCAGAGCAGCGCTGCGCGTTCTCCGCAGTTCGTCACGGCGAAGCTGTCCAGCTCGCCGCCCGGATGCACGGCCACCACTTCCGGAATTGTCCCGCGGTTACTGCTCTTTTCGACGCCGAGAAGCATCAGAACGTAGCGATCACGACGAAGGTTGCTCCGCACCAGGACCCGGCCGTCGGGCAGGAACGAGCCCTGATCGGTGACCCCGTCCGACGTGCCGGGCGCGATCAGGTTGCGTACCTTGCCATTGCGCAGGCTGATCCGCAGCACCGTGCGCCGGCCCCGGCCACCGACGCGCACCAGCGCTGCTCCGCCGTCGTGGCGGACATCGAGCACGGTGAACGGGTCGCCGTATCCGAGGGGCCGGCTCACACCCGTATGGACGTCGAGCAGTGTGGACGAGGTCTCCTCGGGCCGCCGGCCACTCGTGGAAAGCGGGAGCACGGCGCCTTCACGCAGCCAGGGGCCGAAGGCCGCGGTGCCCGAGCGCACCCCGGCGACCCGGCGGGCTCCCCGCCCGTCCGGACGCACCACCCAGACCCGGGTACGCGTGCTCTCCCCGCCGGGAGCGCCCAGCACGGCGATCCATTCCCCGTCCGGCGACCAGGAGACCGCTTCGGCGTGATCGCGCCCGGTCTGCAGGGCCACCATCCCCGAGCCGTCCAGCCGGCTCACCCAGGCGCGCGGGAAACCGTTGCTATCACTGATGAAAACGATCTGCGTGCCGTCGGGCGAGGGCTCGGCGGCCCAGCTTCCCGGGGCACCTACCCACGCTCTCCAATCGGTCTGGATGACCGGTACCGAGTCTGCTGTCGGGACCGTCATCCCACCCCCTGCTCCTGCAGCCACATTTCGAGCAGCGCGACCTGCCAGAGCTCGTTGGAGCCCAGGGTCGTACGGGTGGTGTTCGGATCGGCGAGCAGGCGTCGGATCGGCTCCGCCTGATACAGCCCACGATCGCGGGCCGCCTGCGAATTGAGTGCGTCACTCACGCGTTCCAGGAGGGCGCCCGAGAGGTGACGGATCGCCGGCACCGGGAAGTACCCCTTCTTGCGGTCGATCACCTCGGCCGGTAGCACCTTGCGGCTGGCCTCCTTGAGCACGCCCTTGCCGCCGCCCGCGAGCTTGAGCTCGGGCGGGCAGAGCGCTGCCAGTTCGACGACCTCGTGGTCCAGGAACGGCACCCGGGCCTCCAGACCCCAGGCCATCGTCATGTTGTCGACCCGCTTGACGGGATCGTCGACGAGCATGATCTGGCTGTCCAGGCGCAGTGCCGCGTCGAGTGCGGTCTCCGCTCCCGGGGCGTCGAAATGGGCGGCGACGAAAGCCCGCGACGGGTCATTGTCCAGCCGCCATTGAGGATTGAGCAGGTCTCGCAGCGCCGCGTCCGACCGGTCGACGAAGACCCGTTCGTACGCCTGCGCCGCGTCCTGCCGGGCGACTCCCGCGAGCGGCGGGTACCAGTCGTAGCCGGCGAAGATCTCATCAGCCCCCTGGCCCGACTGGACGACGCGAACCGTCTTCGAAACCTCCCGTGACAGCAGGAAAAATGCCACGCAGTCGTGGCTGACCATCGGCTCGCTCATCGCGGCGATGGCCTGCTCGACAGCGGGCAGCACGTCACTCGTCGGGATACGGATCTGGTGATGGCGCGTACCGAAGTGACGGGCGATGAGATCGGAGTAGTGGAACTCGTCGCCCGACTCCCCGCCGGCCGCCTCGAACCCGATGCTGAACGTCGTCAGGTCGGTCTGTCCCTCGCCCGCCAGCAACGCGACAACGAGGCTGGAGTCGATGCCGCCCGACAGCAGCACGCCCACCGGGACGTCGGCCACCATGCGCCGGGCCACCGCAACCCGCAGCCGCTCGAGGACTTCCTCCTGCCACTCACTCGCCGTCATCGACAGGCGTTCGGGATCGCGGCTGTGCGAGGGCGACCAGTAGACCTCGTCGGTCATCCGGCCGTCGGCCTCGACCACCCGCACGGTCGCGGGTGGCAGCTTGCGTACGCCCGCAAGGATCGTGCGGGGCGCCGGGACGACCGAGTGAAAGCTCAGATAGTGGTGCAGCGCCACGGGATCCAGCGAGGTGTCGATCCCCCCGCCGGCCACCAGAGCCGGCAGGGTCGAGGCAAAGCGCAGCCGCCCCGGTGACTCGGCGAGATACAGCGGCTTGATGCCGAGGCGGTCGCGCGCCAGCACCAGCCGCCCGCTAGCGCGCTCGACGATGGCAAAGGCGAACATGCCGGCGAAGTGGTCGACGCACCGAATTCCCCAACGGTGGTAGGCCTTCAGCACGACCTCGGTGTCGGAGGTGGAGAAGAAGTGGTAGCCGGCGGCGATCAGCTCAGACCGTAGCGCCGGATAGTTGTAGATGCAGCCGTTGAAGGCGACCGTCAGCCCGAGATCGGAGTCGACCATCGGCTGGGCGCCGGCTTCGGACAGGTCGATGATGGAGAGCCGGCGATGGCCCAGCGCCGCCGGTCCGTGGGCCCACATCCCGGTGCCGTTGGGCCCGCGCGGGGCAAGCGGATCCCGCATCCGTCCGACGGCCTCGGTATCTGCCGCCGTTCCGTCCCAGCGGAATTCCCCGCACAGCCCGCACACCCGCGTGCCCCTCCCCGTTATCCGCGCACGGCGGCAGGCCGCGTCATGGCACCAGCCAGGTGTCTTTCGCCCCGCCGCCGCGCGATGAGTTGACGATCATGCTTCCGGACGGTGCGACGCGGGTCAGCGGCGCTGACAGCACCTCGGCATGCGGCGCGACGCCTGGCTCCGGGTCGCGGCTGAGCACCACGAAGGCGCGCAGATCGACGTTCCTCGGCGTGAGCTCGCCGCCGACAAGCGTCGGATGCGTCGACAGCTTCACCAGATCCTGGGCGACCCACCGCGACGGCGCGAGCAGCACCTGCTGGCGCAGCGCATCGAGCTCGGCAGCACTCGCGTCAGGGCCGATCGTGACGCCGGCGCCGCCGTAACCGTCGACCGGCTTGAGGACCAGCTCGGCCATCCGGTCCAGTACCTGCTCGAGCGCGATGGGATCGGCGCACACGTACGTCGGGACCCCCTCGAGCAACGGCTCTTCGCCGAGGAAGTGCCGGATGAACTCCGGGACCATCGCGTAGATCGCCTTGTCATCACCCACGCCATTGCCCGGAGCGTTGGCGAGCGCGACTCCTCCGGCCCGCACCGCGGCGAGCAGCCGCCGTCCGAGGGGCCGCCCGTCGGCGCCGGGAACGTGGTCGAGCAGGTCCTCGTCCAGGCGGCGGTAGAGCACGTCGATCGGGTAGCGGCGGCCGTGTTCGAGCCGGTAGACCCCGCCGTCGGTGACCACGAGGTCCTTGGGTTGAACCAGCTCGGCATTCATCCGGGCGGCCAGCGTCTTGTGTTCCCACCAGGCGGAGTCGCCGGTCCCGCTGGTCAGCACCGCGAGCTGGACGGCGCCCGTCGGCCGCCCCGCGGCAGAGCGCAGCGCCCACGCGAGGTGACTGGCCGCGTCCTCGGTGACCAGGGTGCCCGGCGGAGGTGTGAGCTCCGGCATGACCGTCGCGAGCAGATCCCGCGCGTGCATGGCATACGCGAGCCCGGACGGCACCCGCAGGTTGTCCTCCAGCACACGCCAGACGCCACTGGTGTCGCGCACCAGGTCGGTGCCGATGACGTTGGCCCGCACCGCACTTATCGGCACCAGCGCACCGCTCGGACGCAGACCCGGCGCCGCGTCGAGCATGCTCGCCGGAATCAGCCCGGCGCGCACGCAACTGCGCGGGCCGTAGACGTCGTGCAGGAACGCCTCGAGCGCCAGCGCCCGCTGCTTCAGGCCGCGTTCGAGCCGGCGCCACTGCGACTGCTCGATGAGCCGTGGGACGAGGTCGATCGGGAACGGGCGGGTCTCCCCGTCGACCGTGAAGGTCACTTCCCGCTCGGTCTGGTGGCGGTCGCGGGCCCGCTCGCGCGCTTCGAGATGCGGGGTGGAGATCGATTCGAGCGCCGCGAGCACGGGAGCGAACGCCGCGGTGGGCCGCCGGTTGGCCCGGATCGCCTCGTCCCCCTTACGCAATTCGTAGCGCGCGGCGAGCGTGAGGTGAGCCGTCGGCTCCGGACGCGCGTCGAGATCGGCTCCACTGGTTTCCAGCAGCAGCAGGTCGACGACGTCGGTGAGTTCCTCACGAACCCGGAACGCGGCCCGCTGGCGCGCCGCGGAGCTGCCGCCGAGCAGCGCCTCGTCGGTGAGCTGACGCACCGTCTCCCAGTCGCCGGCCTCCTCCAACTGCGGACGCAGGTCATCGACCAGCCGGCGGACCACCTGCTGCACCGGAAGCGGCTTGCGGTCGCGCAGATCGACCAGATCGCCTTCCAGGCCGGCGCGAGCAGCGCGCCACATCGCCGCGCGGATGAGTGAAGGGGCGACGGGGTGATGGGGCAGGCCCGCGTCCTCCTCTTGCCCGGCGCGCAGCACCAGCGCGCGGAACAGGCCCGCGAGCAGCAGCACGTCATCGACCCGCGGGGTCGCGTCGCACAGCCGTAGTTCGATCGTGGGGACGTGGGCCGAGGGGCGGACGTCGAAGTAGATCATCCCGACGTCGGTAATCACGGAAGAGCCGATCAGCTCCCGGATCAGCTCGTCGTACTCGGCCGCGCCGTCGACCTCCGGGAAGGGACCGCTGGTGGGCCAGCGCGACCAGACGAACGTGCGGTAGCTGGCGTAGCCGGTGTCATCACCAAGCCAATAGGGCGAGCTTGCCGAGAGCGCCAGGAGCACCGGCAGGTCGGCGGAGACGCGGCGGGCGACCGCCACGGCACGGTCCCGACTGGGCACTCCGACGTGCACCTGCGTGCCGCAGATCACCTGCTCGCGGACCAGCAGCTGGTAGTCGGCGAGCATCTGGGCGTAACGCGGGTTGGACGTGACGCCGAGCTCGGCCGTATCCACCAGTGGGACGCTGCCCGCCGCCACCACTCCGACGCCGTGGCGCTCCGCCGCTTTCCCCAGCTGGCGCCTGACGGAGACCAGATCGCGTCGCAGATCATCCAGCGTGTGAACGACCGAGGAGTTCGTCTCCACGACGGATCTCTGCAGCTCAGCGCCGAAGTTATCGGGCAGTCCCTCGAGCACCCGAGGCCCTACGGGGGCAATCCGGCGCGTCTCGAGATCGACGACGTGAAACTCCTCCTCGACCCCGAGGCTGAGCTGCGCCGCGTTAACACCCACCGACGGTCCCGAAGGTGGTGCCGGGGAGTAGGCGGCGCCCAGGTCCGCTGCCATCCCGTGACGGTAGGGCCATCGTGTTACGGCACGGTTGCCGGGGTAGGGCTGGGCGAGGCAGTGGCGCCGACGGTGGGGCTGGCGCTGGGTGAGGGCGCGGGGCTCGACGCGCCGGGCCCCGGTGAGGCGCTTGCA
The DNA here is from genome assembly GCA_036272075.1 of Frankiaceae bacterium. Classification (GTDB taxonomy): domain Bacteria; phylum Actinomycetota; class Actinomycetes; order Frankiales; family Frankiaceae; genus DATAZK01. The sequence continues at coordinate 13,117 of DATAZK010000062.1, read as the reverse complement.
CCCGTCGACGGGCTAGCGGTCGGCGTGGCGGCAGCTGTCGGCGAGGTCGTGGCGCTGGGAGTTGCGCTCGGCGTGGAGGTCGGGCTGGCCGTCGCCTTCGCCGGGCTGCTGGCAGGGGCCGTGGGTGACTTTCCGGAACCGCCGGTGCCGCCGAGCGGAAAGGCCGACTGCTTCGTCGACGCCCCGACGGCGGTCAGCACTCCGATCGCGATCGCGAAGACGAGCACGGCCAGCCCGGCGACCGCCAGCCAGCGGCGGCGCAGCGTCGGCAACCCGCGGCGCAGGTTGCTCCAGCGCAGCCGGCTCCATCCGGTAGGCCCGTCGATCAGCTCGGGCGCCGGCGCCTCGGGCTCACCGAGCGCGGACGGGAACGGCAACTGCGGCTCATGCACAGCATCCGAAGTGGGAGCGGGGACCGGCCGGGTAGGGACGCCTCCCGACCAGTCCGTGCGACGCGCGGCGACGGCCATGCGTCGCAGGCGCTCGTTCGTGCTGCGCAATGACGCCAGGTACAGGGTCGACCCGATAGACGCGACGGCGCTCGCGATCGCGGCGCCGATCAAGGTCCCGGCGACGCCGAACGTCGAGGAGATGAGGGCTGCCGATACGGCGGCGAGCGCGCTGGCAGCTACCTGCGTGAAGCTCGGCCTGCCAGGGTGGGAGGGCGGCGGACCTGATGTTGAAGAAACCATGATCGGGGCGGAGCTCCTCCTGTTCTGATGCCTTCGAGGTGCGGCGCGCGAAGCAACCCGGGGCGCACCGGCGTCCTACGACGCCCAGACAAACCACGACGACCGCTCGGGCCATTGCTCGGCTGCCCCGTGAGGTGGCGAGCGCCGCGCCAATGCGTCCTCGGCGCGGGATGATCCCGGCGAACGCCATCGACTCCGAACAGGTTACGCCGCTGCGGCCTGCGTTTGCTGCAGCAAGCACCTGTGAGTCGCGTCCGATTTCTGTCAGCTCCTCCCGGGCAACCAACAACCGCCGATCGGTGTTCTGAAGACCATGAGCGTGCGCCTGACCCCGCACACACAGAGCGCCGACAGCCAACGCTCAGCAACCAGACAGTCGACTTTCCGCTTACGAGGCAAGCCAGCGAGGTAAAAAGAAAGTGTCGGGGCTACAGCCCGGACACCGGAGGGCGCGATGACCACGGTCTCACTGGAGCTTCCGCTCCGGACGATCGAGCCGGCCGCCGACGGGTTGACCGTCGGGATGAGCTGGCGGTCCCATCGCGACGAAGACCGCCTCCTGGTCGATCCTTCTGCTGCCCTCTACGGCGTCTTCGACGGCGCGGGAGGGCACGGAGACGGTGCAGCCGCCGCGTCGGCCGCCGCCGAAGCCGTCAACCGCCGGGTGCGGGCCGGGCTCCCGGGCTGCCGTGACCTCGAGGCGATCCAGAACCTGCTCGACCTCGCCCTGGCCGACGCTGATGCCGCCGTCGCGGCGCTCGACGCCGGCCGGGAAAACTCGGCAACCTCTCCCAGCGCCACCACCGCGACGATCGCCCTCATCTGCCGCCGCCCGGCGGACACTTCACGGCTCGTCGCCGTCATCGCCAACCTCGGCGACAGCCGAGCCCAACTCATGCACGGCGGCCGGCTCCAAACCGTGACGCTCGACCACTCCTACCTCAGCGAACCCGACCCGATGGAGGCCAGGGCGCGTCAGGACCGGTTGGACGCCGCCCAGCAGCTGACCGACCTCGACGATCCGATGGATCGGGCCGCTTTCGCCCACCGCCACCTGCTGGCCAACGCTCTGACCGGCTCCGGACTGCAAGACGTCCGGCACTACCTGGTCGATCTGCTCCCGGGCGACCGGCTCGTGCTGGATTCCGACGGCATCCACGACAACCTGACCACCGCTGAGCTGGAAGCAGTCCTGTCGGGCTCCGGTAGCGCGCCAGAGGCGGCCGAGCATGCGGTCGCCAGCGCCTGGAGCCGCAGCGAGGAAGATTCCGACGATCTCGGCCGGGCCAAGCCGGACGACATGACGATCCTGGTGCTCGACGTCCGCGAGCTGGGTCAGCAGCAGAGCGCGACGGGCACCTATCGCCTCCCGCCTGGCGGTGAAGTGAGCCTCTCGTTGTCCCCGGCGACCAAGCAGTACCTCGTCTCAGCAGCCGACCTGCAGGTCCTGGTGGCCCAGCGAGACGGGGCGTGGTGGGCCACCCAGCCCCATGCGGCGCCGGGTGAATCCGGGTCCTGGCAGCTTCGTCCTGGCCAGCCTCTGGAGTTCGGACGCTACGAGCCCGGCGGGTTTCGCACCGAACCGTCCGATCAGGTCTCGCGTCGCCACATGGTGCTCAGCCTGAGCGAAGCCGCCGACCTGCTCACCGTCTCAGACCTCAATTCCACGAACGGGACCGCAGTCCTCGGCTGGTAGCCGTCAGGCGCACACCGGGGTGTAGGCCACCGGCCGGCGGGTGATCGACAGGCTCGAGTAGGCCGCTGCGAGACGCGTGACCGCCGTCTCCAGCTGCTCCGCCGGCAGCGTGTAGGGCAGCCGCAGGAAGCGCTCCAGCGTTCCGTCGACGCCGAACCGCGGCCCTGACGCGAGCCGCACCCGATGGCGCTCGGCTGCCGCTTCCAGGTCGCTGGAATACGGGCCGTCGAGCCGGGCCCAGATCGACAGACCCCCGTTGGGAGCCGGGCAGATCCATTCCGGCAGGTGGCGGGCGAGTGCGTCGAGCATCAGGTCACGGGAGGCGGCAAGGCTGCCGCGGCGGGCGTCGAGAATGCCCGGCAGCCGCTCGAGGACCTCGGCGCCGATGAGGTGATCGAGGACGGGCCCGCCCAGGTCGATCCCGCTGCGCTCGGAAACGAGATCGGCGATCAGGCGCGGCGCGCTGCGGATCCAGCCGATGCGCAGACCGCCCCAGACGACCTTGGACAGCGAGCCGACGGTCACGATCTGGGCGTCGCGCTCGAGCCCGGCCACCGGCCCCGGCATCTGCCGGCCGGCGAGATCGAGCTCGGCGTGCGTCTCGTCGATCAGCAGAAGCGTGCCGCTGCGCCGCGCGGCCGCCACGATCTGCTCGCGGCCGCGCTCGTCCATCAGCGCGCCGGTGGGGTTCTGGAAGTCCGGCTGCAGGTAGGCCAGGCGCGGGCGGACGGAGGCGAGCGTCTCGGCCAGCAGATCGAGGTCCCAGCCATCCGCGGTGACCGGAAACGGGACGAGCCGCGCGCCGGTGCGGCGGAAGGCCTCGAGCGCGTTGGGATAGGTGGGCTGCTCGACGAGCACCACGTCGCCTGGCCCGATCAGGCGACTTGCCAGCAGGTGCAGGGCACCCTGCGCACCGCTGGTCACCATGATCTGCTCGGGCGAGGTGGCGGCCCCGCGGACGGTGAAACGCTCCGCGATCCGGCTGCGAAGCTCTGGCAGGCCGGCCGGGTGGTAGCCGTGGCCGGCGAAGGTACGCATCTCGAGCAGCTGGCTCGGCAGCCGCTGGGCCGCGGCTTCGGTCGCCGCCTCCAGGATCGCCGGCGGCGGGCAGGGCGCCGCGACGGCGAGGTCCAGCGTCTCCGATGGAGATTGGCCCGGGGTCAGCGGCAGCATTCCGGCAGCCCGCTGGGTGGGAAGCGTCGTCCAGCTGCCCGATCCCTGCCGGCTCACGAGGAAGCCGTCGCTGCGTAGCCGTTCATACGCCGAGGTGACGGTGGTGCGGCTGACGCCAAGCTCCGCGGCCAGATCACGCTCGCTGGGCAGGCGGACGCGTACCGGAAGCTGCCCGTCCACCAAGTGGCCTGCAACCATGTCAGCCAGCCGCTGATACGCGGGGCCGTGGCCCTCTTCTTGCCAGCCACTCAGGGTCCGACGGAGCTGTCTGCTGCCAATGGCCGTGTTCACGCAGGCCAGTTTCTTTGAATTGGCACTTTAAAGCAAGTCCAGTGCAGTTCACGCTGAAACCATGATCGTCGGATTGCTCATCGTTGCGCTACTGGTTTTACTGGCGGTCGTCGCCCCGCGCTGGGGCGCCGACACGCGAGACTGGCAGGGGTGGAAGTGACGCTCGCAGCCGACCTGGCCGGACCGGAAGTCCTGGACTACCTGCTTGTCGACGTGTTCACCCCTGAGGCGGGCCGTCCGTTCACCGGCAACCCGCTGGCCGTCGTCCTCGGTGCCGACGACCTCACGACCGCGCAGTGCCAGGCGCTCGCGGTGGAGTTCAACCTCTCGGAGACGGTGTTTCCGATGGCCCCCACGACTGCGCAGGCGCACTACCGCGCCCGGATCTTCACGCCGTCCTCGGAGCTGCCCTTCGCCGGTCACCCGTCGGTCGGCGTCGCCTGGACGCTGCGGCAGCTGGGGCGGGTACCCGCAGGCGAGGTGGTCCAGGAGTGCGGGGCTGGACTGATACACCTGCAGATCCCCGAGTCGGGCGGACCCGTGACGCTCACCGGGCCACTGCCGACCTCGTCCGAGCCGATCGATCCGGCGCCGCTGCTGGACGCCCTGGGCTTGGCCGAATCCGACCTGGGCGAGCACCCACCGCGCCGGGGCGGGTCGGGCATCCCCTTCATCTATCTGAACGTGCAAGCCGTCGCGCTGGAGAAGGTGCAGCCCGATCTCGCGGCGATGGCCGCGCTGTCGCCGGTGGTGACCGGGTTTCACCTTTTCGCGCTGGAAGACGAGACCGAGCCCGGGCAGCCGATTGCGGTGCGCGCCAGGATGTTCGCCCCAGACATCGGCGGGGAGGACCCGGCGACCGGATCGGCCTCGCTGGGGTTCGCCGGCTGGCTGGTCTCCTCGGGGTTGGCCGCGGCGGAAGGGGCAACCGCGTACACCATCAGGCAGGGCTTCGAAATGGGCCGGCCGTCGGTGCTGGCCTGCGACGTCGTGGTGTCGGAGGGCAAGATCAGCCGGGTCCGGGTGACCGGTCATACGGCGCTGGTGGCGTCCGGACGCGTCCGCATCCCCTGACCTGTGGACGACGGCCATTTGGTCGGTGGCTCGGGCTACGTTCCGATCACCGGGTCGGCGCATCGGCTGCCCGCGATGAGGGGCGGTCGCCATCAGTTACCGGATCGCAGCGGGCGCCGTGCTGCTGGCGGTGGCGGCGAGCGGGCTGGTGGGCGTCGGTCAGCAGGTTCGGCGCGGGCGCCGTTCGCGACGCCGGCCGGTTACGTCGGGTGCCGTTTCGGTCACCCTGTTGCTGGTTGCCGGCGTCGTGGGCGGCGTGTTGCTGGCCGGTGGAAGCTCCCCGCCCGCCGACCCCGCGCAGGCCATCGCTAGGGCGCCGACCGGTTCGGCGCTGGCCGCCGTTCGCGAGGTCGCCGTCAGAGGCAGGGCGCCCAAGACTGGATACGCGCGCACCCGGTTCGGCGAGGCCTGGACCGATGTCGATCACAACGGGTGCGACACGCGCGATGACGTCCTGCGGCGCGATCTGACCGACATCCAGGTGCGCTCGTCGACGCGTGGTTGTGTCGTGGTCGCCGGCATCCTGGCCGATCCGTATACCGGCCAGCGCATCCTGTTCAGCAAGTCGGCTGCGGCCAAGGTCCAGATCGACCACGTCGTCGCGCTCAGCGATGCCTGGCAGACGGGAGCGCAGAGCTGGTCGGACGCCACCCGGCTGGCGTTCGCCAACGACCCGTTGGAGCTGCTCGCGGTAGATGGCACGGCCAACCAGGACAAGGGCGATGGTGATGCCGCCACCTGGCTCCCGCCGCAGAAGTCCTTCCGGTGTCCCTACGTCAGCCGTCAGGTTGCCGTGAAGCTGCGCTACCACCTCTGGGTCACCCCGGGTGAGCGCGATGCCATCGCCCGGGTGCTGCAGAAGTGCCCCGACGAGCAGCTGCCGTGATCCCGCGTCCGGTCAGAGCTGCTCGCGCTCGGCCCGGCGGCGCAGCAGAGACGCCCCCGGCATGCTGCCGATCAGCTTGCCGACCTCGGCCACCACCGCCTGCAATTCGCCGACATTCAGATGCAGGAGCTCGACGACGGGCACGAGTCCCTGCAGCGAAGCCACGCTCGGGATGACCTCGTTCTCGAGCCGGGTGAGCAACGGACCGATCGTCGGGATCAGCCGGCCCAGCTGCGTCGCGACCCCCGGGTCGAGCTCCGCCAGCGCCTCGACCAGCGGTCGCAGCTGCTCGGGCATGCCGTCGACCTCGGTCACCAGATGCGTCGCCCGATCGAAGACGCCGCCCGCACGCTCGATCACGACCACGGCCTGGCCCGGGAGGTGCTCGGTCTGCTCGATCACTTTGGCTACCCGATGCGGAAGCACCGCAGCCGCGTCGGCGGTTTTCGCGATGCGGGTAAGGGTCGTATTGACCATCGCCAGCAACTCTTCGGTGGCCGCGACGATCCCGGCGATGTCGTCGAGAATCCGCGAGGCCGCAGAGACCAGACCGGGGACGAGCAGCGCCGAGCGGGTGAGCGCGAAAGGCAGGCCTACCAGGTCACCGAGCATGGTTCGGGCGTCGCGAGTGGCCATGATCGGCCTCCTTCCCCAGCATGATCGCCGCCAACCGACCTCAAGAACTGATCACCGGACGCCGATGCAGCGCTCGTGTCCTCCATCCCCGGCTGGTACCCGGACCCGGCGGGTTCGCCCGACCTGCGCTACTGGGATGGCCAAGGGTGGACTTCGGCGACGAGCCCTGCCGCACCTGCTGTCGCACCTGCTGAGACACCCGCTGTCGCAGCCGCGCCCGTCGCCCTAGCAGCGGCCCCGACGCCGCCTTCGATGGTCCCCGCACCCCCGGTACGTCCCGCTCAAGCGACCCCGTCCGCGGGCCGGTTCGAGACGCCCCAGCCGACGGGCCAGTTCCAAGGCGCCCAGTTCCAAGGCGCCCAGTTCCCGGCCGGGCAAACGGTGACCCGTACCCCCGAACCACCCAGCGGCATCCCCGGACCGCGCGGCTCGGAGTACGCCGTCTCGCTGCCCCAGCGGCTCGACCTGCCGCCCCTCAAGCGCAAGAGCAGCGGCATCTCCGGTCGTGTGGTCACCGCGGCCATCGCCGCGGTCGCGGTCACGGCAGGTGCGGTCTACTTCCTGAACCAGCACCACGGCGGTCCGGTGCGGGTCTCGGCCCACACCACGATCCAGATGCCGTCCGAGATTGACGGCTTGCCCCAGATCCACAGTCCTGCCAGCGACGAGCTGCAGCGCATCATGAACTCGACCTCGGTGCCGAAGCCACATCTCATCGGCTTCTTCGGCGCGACGCCGGACAACCCCAGCGCGTTCGTCATGGTCGCGAAGTACTCGCAGACCTCCGATCAGGTGGCCCACAACCTGAGCACGTCGCTGCGCACGCTGGACGAGAACATCGGCAACGTCATCTTCTGGAAGGACGCCGACGCGGGCCCGCTGGGCGGTCAGATGCGATGTGCCACGGTCGTGCAGAACGCCCAGAGCGTGAGCGTCTGCATGTTCGAAGACACCGACGTCATCGGAATGACCTTCAGTTACGGGACGGCCGCGGCGCCCGGACCCGACGCCGTCACGCTGCGGAACGCGGTCGAGCACAGCAGCTAGCCCCGCCGACCGTTCGACCGAAACTTCGAGAAACGCACGCGAGTCCACGCCAGAACCGTGCGCAAGTCGACGTTTCTGGTCGGCAATCTCTCGTCTGCCACCCACCTGACACGTCCCTTACACGTGCAAGTGCGGTTGGGGACCAAAAGGGTCCCAGTCGGGACCTAAGCCCCGCGCCGTTCAGCCCACTCCCAGGCTTTCCTGACGAGGACCGGAAAACACACAGGGGGCTCGCCATCTGATCGGAGGCTGGGTTCCATGAATGTCGCTAGCGGGCTGCTCTCGCGGCCGGGGCACTTTCTGCACTGGGGAGTAGTGCAGATTTCGTTGGCCAATCTTCTCGTGATCATCACCATGATCGTCCTGTTCGTGCTCGCTCTGGTGATCCCGTTCCCGCACGGTCGGCGCGACGCCGAACAGCCGAGGGACGACGATGAGCGCGCATGAGCGGGGCGCGTCGGGCAGCTGGACCGTCCGGCTTCGGACGCGGCTGAGCCGCACCGTTCCGGCCGGGCAGCTGCTTCCCGACCGCCAGCCCGCGTATGTCAATTCCTGGATCTACGTGTTCGGCGTTGCCTGCCTGGCCGCCTTCGTGTGGGTCCTGTTCTCCGGCGTCGTGCTGGCACTCAAGGGATCGCTGTGGTGGCACACGTCGTCGATCGGGCACTTCTTCAACTCCACCCACCTGTGGAGCGTGGAGCTGTTCTTCATGTTCATGGTGATCCACCTTTGGGGGAAGTTCTTCATGGCGGCCTGGCGCGGCAAGCGCGCGCTGACCTGGATCACCGGCGCCGTCTGCTTCCTGGGCTCGATCGGCACCGCGTTCACCGGCTACCTGTCCCAGTCGAACTTCGACTCGCAGTGGATCTCGACGCAGGCCAAGGACGGGCTCAACTCCGTCGGCATCGGGGCGGTCTTCAACGTCCTGGACACCGGTCAGATGCTGCTGTGGCACGTCATGCTGCTGCCGCTGGTGGTCGGGGTACTCGTCGCGATGCACATCATCCTGGTCCGCCGCCACGGGGTCGTTCCACCGTTCGACGCGGTGCCTCCCGAATCTGCCGTTGAGGCGACGCCCGCTCACGTGCCCGGCCAGCATCGCTCAGACGCATTGAGCGAGCCGACGGCGACCGCGGGCCGGTCATGAGCCGGGACCGGACGCCCGACTCCCACCTCTTCCCGACCCGGCCGTACGACCTGGTCAAGGAATTCGTGATCGCGCTCGTTGTGGTCGGGCTGCTCACCGGTGGACTGGCAGCGCTGCTGTCGTCACCGGATCGCAAGGCGATCAGCCTCTCCAACTGGGCCCAAGCCGCTCCGGACGACGTCGTCGCGACGGCGGTCTCCGAGCTCGCCGGCACCAGCACGAGCGCCAGCTACGGGCCGCCCTACAACAACGCCGACGTCGGTCAGAAGCTTGTGGGACTGACGACCCAGAAGTGGGGCGGCGTCCGCATCCCGGTGGACAGTGCCAATCAGTTGGTCATCGATCCGCTGCAAAGCGTGCCGAATGACCCGGCGCTCACCGCTGCACTGAAAACCTGGAGCCAGGCTTCAGCCGATCAGCAGACGAAGTGGGCTTCGGACTACTCCGACGCCATCGCGGCCGCACCGGACGGCGCTGTCGGGAAGGCGAAGCCCGGCGACTACGGACCGGTGCCCAAGCTCGGCGCGAGTTACGTGACGCTCGCCGGCACCGGCGGGCTCGAAGGTCTGCTGACCACGAAGAACACCTTCTACAACGGCGACGAGACCAAGCCGCTGCTTCTACTGGCCGACGGCGCCTACCTGGAGGACCAGGCGCGCGCCGAGCACCTCGGCGGCGATCAGTGGGGAATGATGAACGAGACCGGCAGCTACCCGGGCCAGCCCTGGATGTGGCTCTACACCTTTTGGTACCAGGTCAAGCCGTTCTCGACATCGGGTAATGCCGACGCCCTCGTCTGGGGTCTGATGATGGTGCTCAGCCTGGCCTTCATCTTCTTGCCCTTCATCCCCGGCCTGCGCTCGTTGCCCAAGCACCTGCGTGTCCACAGGTTGATCTGGCGACGCGTATAGACCGCGTAGGTCAGACTGCGCGGTATGTCTGACCTGCAGAGCGTTCGTGGCCGGATCGACACCGCCGACCTGGGACGGACGTACATGCACGAGCACGTCTTCGTGCTCACGCCGGATGTCCAGCAGAACTACCCCGAGGAGTGGGGCGACGAGGACGCCCGGGTCGCCGATGCCGTCGCCAAGCTCTCGGAGCTGGCGGCCACCGGCGTCCGGACCATCGTCGACCCCACTGTCATCGGCCTCGGGCGTTACATCCCCCGCATCCAGCAGGTGGCCGAGCAGGTGCCGGACCTGAACATCATCGTCGCGACCGGCTGCTACATCTACGAGAACGTCCCCTTCTTCTTCCACCACCGCGGGCCGGCGCTCGGCGTCGACATGCACGACCCGATGATCGACATGTTCGTCGGCGACATCCGCGACGGCATCGCCGGCACCGGAGTCAAGGCCGCCTTCCTCAAGTGCGCGATCGACGAGCCCGGCCTCACCAAAGGGGTGGAGCGGGTCATGCGAGCGGTCGCCGAGGCGCATCACGAGACCCACGCGCCCATCACCGTCCACACCCACCCGGACACCCGGACCGGCCTCGAGGTCAAGCGGGTGATGTGCGACTCCGAACGCGTCCACGCCGACCGGATCGTGCTCGGCCACAGCGGCGACTCCACTGACGTCGACCATCTGAGCGAGCTCGCTGACGCCGGCTTCATCCTGGGGATGGACCGTTTCGGGATCAATCTCGCGACCACGGCCGAGGCCCGCGCCGACACCGTGGTGGAAATGTGCCGCCGCGGGTACGCCGAGCGAATGGTGCTCTCGCACGACGCGTCGTGCTACATCGACTGGATCGATCCGAACGTGATCGGGCTGCTGCCCCAGTGGCACTACCTGCACCTGGAGCAGGACGTGCTGCCCTACCTGCGTGAGCACGGCGTCACCGAGGAGCAGATCGACGCGATGCTCGTAGCCAATCCGCGTCGCTACTTCGAGACCGCACGCTGAAGCCTGCTGAATAGACGGCTATCGATTGCTAGGAGAGGATGTGGAGATGGCCGAGCTTGACGACCCGGTGTGCTGCTCGCCGCTGACGCGCGTACCGCTGACGGCTGCGGACGCCATCGAACTCGCGTCCACCCTGAAGGCGATCGCCGATCCGACCCGGCTGCGCCTGCTCTCGCTGATCCAGGCGCACGAGGGCGCGGAGGCCTGCGTCTGCGAGCTCACCGAGCCGTTCGGCTTGAGCCAGCCCACGATCAGCCACCACCTGAAGGTGTTGCTCGACGCCGGGCTGGTCACCCGTAGCCGCCGCGGAACCTGGGCGTACTACCGGGCCGTGCCCGAGCGTCTCGACGCCATGGCTGCGGTGATCTCCGCTCCGCAGCCTGCCTGACGCCGACCGCCTACTTCTTGGCGGTCAGCGCCGTCCGCAGCGTCTTGATCTCCGGCGCGTTGCACACCGAACCAGGCTGGCCGTTCGTCATCTCGCACAGCGCCGCGGTGATCGAGTTGGCAGCGCCCAGGACGCCCTTGCTCGTGGCAGAGGTGGGATCCAGGATGTCAGCGGCGATCTCGTCCGGCGCCTTGCCCTGCAGCACCGAATAGTCATACGTGGCGCCGGAGGACGTGTACTTGTTGCCGAAATCGAGGAACGGAATGCTGCCGTTCGAGCCGTCGTACTTCTGCACGAGAGCCTGCTGCGCCGCAGTCGGTGTCTCCAGCGTCGAGTAGAAGTTGCCGGACTGCTGGTTGGTGTAGGTCTCCACCGACTGGAAGGTCAGATACTGGCTGGTGAACTTGGCCCCGTAGAAGCTGAAGGTCGGAATGCTCGCCGGGGTGTCCTGGCTGGCCGAAGTGGTCTGCTGCAGGTTGGAGAAGGTGCCGAAGCGACCGAGCGCCGTGACGACCGCCCACCGCTCCGTCGCGCAGAAGGGGCAGTACTCGGCGCCGTAGTAGAAGAAGACCGGCTTGCCGCCCGCCGTGAGGGGGGTGCCGCTCACCTTGGTCGGACCACCCGTCGTGGTGCCGGCGCCCACCGCCTGGAACGTCGCCGCAGGGATGGTCGTGAGCTGCTTGACGATCGTCGGTGAGGCCGTAGTCCGCAGCGAGGAATCGGCCTTGTTGCTCTTGTTGCCCTTGGCCACCCCGACGATGACGATCACCGCGACCACCGCGAGGACGACGGTCGTGATACCGCCGATGGTCAGCATCTTGCGGCGGGACTCTTGCTTGCGCTGCTGCTCACGCAGTGCGGCGGCGCGGGCGCGGGCGTTGGGCTTGTTGCGCTGCCCGCCGCCCTTCGTGGTCTCGGTGGCCATCTCTCTCCCTGACGATCGACCCGTTGATGACGGTTCGGTGCCCATTGTGACGCACAAAATCACAGCCACCTGTTTGCCCGCTGGGAAAACGTGTCGGGGAGGATGGCGTCCGCCACCCGTTGATCGGAGACCGCCATGGCCCTTTCGAGCCTCTCGGAGCTGGACAAGCACAAGGCCGACCCGTTTGCGCCGGGCTATCCCGACAGCCCGCGCACCTTCTACAGCCCGGTCGACGCGGTGGCCGATGCACTCGTCGACCTGCTGAACTCCGCGACCAAGAGCCTGGTCGTCGCGATGTACGGCTATGACGACCCGAGGCTGAACACGATCCTGCAGGAGAAGCTGCTCTCCGAGCAGGTCTTCGTCCAGCTCAGCCTCGACAGCACGCAGGCGGCGGGCAAAGCCGAGGCGGCGATCCTCGCGTCCTGGCACAACGACAAGATCGGTAACAGCATCGCGATCGGCCACAGCGAGAAGAACGCGATCATGCACTTGAAGATGGTCATCGTCGACGGGCTGGACGTGATCACCGGCAGCACCAACTGGTCCACGGGCGGCGAGAGCCGCCAGGACAACCAGCTGACCGTCATCCGCAATTCGCTGGTCGCCGCCGAGGCGCGTTCGCGAATCGACATCATCCACGACGACATGCTCAAGCAGATGGCCGCCAAGCGGAAGCCGATCAAGAAGGCCGCCAAGGCCACCCCGCGCAAACGCACCTGAACCAGCTGCCGCAGAAATCCCCACCTGTTATTCGCGTCACGTCACGCAGCCGACTCTTATCCGCAGCACAAGCCCAGGAGATTCACAGCCAACCTGTTTCGCGGAAAACTACGCGCCATAGGAGAAGCCCTGTGGAGCTTTAGCGTCCGTTGTGCCCGTGATGATCGACCGCAATCAATGTCGGTCGACAGCCGCCTCTCATTTCGCGCATCCATCACAGAGCGTGCCCGGAATGGCGGCGACCTGTAGTGCAGGTGGGCCGCGCAGGAGTGGCACTCGAGCTTCGGGAAAGCCGGCGGAGCGTTAGTCGATCGAGTCGAATACCCGGATGAAAATGAAGCCTGGAATACCCGAAACAATGAATGCCTGATCCAACGCCGGCACAACGGCGATCGCGGCTGCGCGCTGCGGAGCTGCCCGACCGTGCCCCGGTTAGACCGGATGGCCTAGAAGTGTGCTTGATCACCCGGATAGCCCAATCTGAGGTGATTCTTGCTGAAACCCTCCGCGAGCTAGACCAACCGGGTTT
>DATAZK010000061.1:0-17043 GCA_036272075.1 Frankiaceae bacterium | reverse complement strand
CCGCTCACCGGCCTTGCTGGTGCCGTGGCCGTGATGCGTGCGCTCGATGCGGGCGGGGGGCGGCTGATCGACCTGGCGATGGTGTCGGTCGTCGCCTCGACCCTCGACGCCACTGACAGCCAGCCGGCAGACGGCTTGACGGCGCTGGCCCCGCGGGCACGTACATGAGCGGCGCGCTGCTGATCCGCGACGTCGAACTGCTCGGCGGCCGCCGCATCGACGTGCGCTGCGCGCACGGGACGTCCTTCAGCTCGGCGCGCTGACCCGGCTGCCTGGCGAGCAGGTGCTCGACGGCGGGGGAGCGGCGCTGTCGGTCGGGCTCGCCGACCATCACCTGCACCTGCTGGCGATGGCCGCGGCCGCCGACTCGCTCGACCTCCGGCCGGCTGTCGCGCCTGACCGTGAGTTGGTGGAAGCGGCCCTCACCAGCGCGACGCCGGACAGCACCGGATGGGTCCGCGCGGTGGGCTACGCCGAGCAGGGCGGACGCCTGACGCTCGCCGATCTCGACCGGCTTCATCCGGTGATTCCCGTCCGTATCCAGCACCGCAGCGGTGCGCTCTGGCTGCTGAACTCGGCCGCCCTGCGCGCGACCGGGCTGCAAGCCGATGCCCCGTCCGGCGAGCTCTGGCGCGAGGACGCCCGGCTGGCCGAGCGACTACCTGACGGGCCGCCACCCGACCTGGCGCGCATCGGACGCGAGCTCGCCTCGTTCGGCATCACGGCCGTCACCGACGCGACCCCAGACCTGCCGGAGCGCAGCCAGCGGCTGCTGACCGAGGCGGTCGGTGACGGTCGGCTACCCCAGCGCATCCTGCTGCTCGGAGGACGTCCCGACGCGCTGAGCGAGCGAATCACCCTGGGACCGTTGAAGATTGTCCCGCCCGATCACCAGGCACCGGACCTCGACTGGATGCGCGCGCGAGTCCTGGAGGCGCGTGAGCGCGGACGGACGGTGGCGGTTCATTGCGTCACCCGCGAGGCCCTCGCGGTCACCATCGCGGTGCTCGAGGAGGTGGGCGTCTACGCCCGCGACCGCATCGAACATGCGAGCCTCGTCGATCCCGCCGGCGTTGCCGAGCTCGCGCGCCTAGGCCTGACGGTTGTCACCCAACCCGGGTTCATCGCCGATCGGGGCGACGGCTACCGGCGCGAACTCGCGTCCGAAATCGATGACCTGTATCGGGTCGCCTCGCTACGGGCAGCGGGCGTTGCGGTCACGTGTTCCAGCGATGCGCCCTACGGTCCCGCCGATCCGTGGACGGTCATCCGGGCGGCGGTCGAACGCCGCACTCCTGATGGCGAGGTGCTGGGTCCAGCCGAGCGCATCGACGCCCTCCCGGCGCTGCGCGGGTACCTCGCGGCGCCGGCGTATCCCGGCGGGCCGCCGCGCCGCATCGTGATCGGAGCGCCTGCCGACCTGGTGCTGATGCACGTGCCGTGGGCCACGCTGCTGGCGGCGCCACACCGTGAACTCGTACGCTGCACCATCTACGGCGGACGTGTTTTTGATAGTCGACAGTAGGAGTTGGGCATGGATTCAGGCGAGTTCGACGACATCCGCGTCGCGGTGCGCCGCTACGTGCGCGACGAGGTCGTGCCGCTCGAGTCCGAGATCGAGGAGCGCGACGAGATCCCCGAGCGGGTGCGCAAAACCGCTGCGGAGATGGGACTTTTCGGCTTCGCCTTGCCGGAGGAGTACGGCGGTCTCGGCTTGTCGATGGAACAGGAGGCGCGGCTGGTCTTCGAGCTCGGCTACACCACGCCATCGTTTCGTTCGATGTTCGGCACCAATAACGGCATCGCCGGCCACGTGCTGATGCTCTCGGCGACCGATGAGCAGAAGGCGGCGTATCTGCCGAAGGTGGCGTCGGGGGAGTGGACGGCGTCGTTCGCGCTCACCGAGACCGACGCGGGTTCCGATCCTGCAGGCTTGAAGACCCGGGCCGTACGCGACGGCGACGGCTGGGTCATCAACGGAGCCAAGCGCTACATCACCAACGCGCCGGTGGCCGACGTCTTCATGGTCTTCGCCCGTACCAACCCGGATGCGCCTGCCACCAAAGGGATTTCGTGCTTCCTGGTGCCGTCGGGAACGAAGGGCGTGACGGTTGGCGCGAAGGATTCCAAGATGGGTCAGGCGGGCGCCTGGACGGCCGACGTCTACCTCGACGACGTCAGGGTCGGGCCCGAGACGCTGATCGGCGCCGAGGGCACCGGCTACGCGACCGCCATGGCCTGCCTCGCCCACGGCCGCCTGCACATCGCCGCTCTGTGCGTCGGCCTTTCCCAGCGCCTGGTCGATGAGACCGTCGCCTTCGCGACCGAGCGCGTGCAGGGCGGCAAGCCGATCGCCCAGCACCAGCTGATCCAGGGCCTGCTGGCCGACTCCCAGACCGATCTGATGGCCGGCCGCGCCCTCGTGCTGGAAGCCGCCCGCGCGTACGACAGCGGTGAGGACACCAAGCTCGGCCCAGCCTGTGCCAAGTACTTCGCGAGCGAGGCCGTCGGCCGCATCGCCGACCGCGCCGTCCAGGTGCACGGCGGCGCCGGCTACATGCACGGGGTCGCCGCCGAACGCTTCTACCGCGACGTGCGCCTCTTCCGTATCTACGAAGGCACCAGCCAGATCCAGCAGCTGGTCATCGCCCGCGCCGTCCTCAAGCAGTTCGCCGGCGTCGCCCGGTAAGCCTGCTGAGCTAGGACTTGGGCACCAGCGCCGCGGGGATGGGCTGGTCGTTCTTCAGGGCGGCGAACAGTTCCAGCGCCTTCGTACGGTCCCAGAGGACGACGCTGCCCACCGCGCCCTCGTTGGCGAAGCCGGCGATCGGCACGGTGAGCGTGTAGCCCTTGCCGCCGCCCGCGTCGCGCAGCGCCAGGCCGAGCGAGGCGACGTCCCAGATGTGGCTGCCCTTGTCGACGGTGAGCGCGTCGACGGCGTCGTAACCGAGCGGGATGGACTTGAACGGGTTGATGATCGTGCCCGCGCTCGCCACCTTCGACAGCAGCGCCGACAGGAACTGGCGCTGGTGCTGGACGCGTTCGAGGTCGCCCGTCGCGAACTTGCGGCTACGGACGTAACCCAGCGCCTCGGCGCCGTTCAGCTTCTGGCACCCGGCTTGCAGGTTGATGCCGGCGTTGCCGTCGCTGATCGCCTGGTCGACGCAGATGCGGACCCCGCCCACCGCGTCGACCATCGACGCGAAGCCCCCGAAGCCGATCTCGGCGTAGTGGTCGATGTGCAGGCCGGTGACCTCCTCGACGGTGCGCACCAGCAGGCTCGCGCCGCCGAACGCGAAGGCGGCGTTGAGCTTGTTCTTCCCGTGGCCGTCGATCGGGACGTAGGTGTCGCGGGGGAGTGAGAGCAGCGTCGTCTTCTTCGAGCCGGTGTGGACGATCATGATCGTGTCGGTACGGCTGCCGGCCGCGTCGCCGGTGGCCAGCGCCTTCTTCTGCGCCTCGGTGAGGTCGGCGCGGCTGTCGGAGCCGACGATCAGCCAGTTGGTGCCCGCGGTGTTGCCGACCCGGCCGGCGTAGGACTTCAGCGCGTCGGTGCGGTGCAGCCCGGCGTCCCAGGACCACAGGATGCCGACCGCCACCAGCAGGAGGATCACCACGAGCGTCGTGATGCGCTTCCACCAGCCGAAACGGCGCTTCTTGCGCGGGGCCTTCTGAGGGCCCCGCGGGGAGAGTTCGGGGGGTAGCGGGCGGTCGCCCGGCGGCCACTGGGGACCGGACGGTTCGGGGGGCGCACTCAGCGGCGGAGGCGGCGGAGGTGTTGGGTACGCGGAAGCTTCCGGCTCGCCGAGATGCCGCCCCGCCACAACGGGGCGGGCGGCAGGATTGGTGGGCGCGTCGGGCGGTGTCCCGTCCGGCTCCATGGCTCTCCCTGGTTCGGGTGCTCGCGTCTGAGCAAAGACGGTACGCATGCGTGTCTGTGGTTGCCCTGTGCTTACCCGCGAGTCGGCTGGGAGATGCTGACCCCATGAGCGCGGTGAGGGTGGCGTTGCTGGGCTACGGCGTCGCGGGCGAGCACTTCCACGCGCCCCTCATCCACGCGGCCGCTGGCCTGCAGTTGGCAGCGGTCGTGACCTCGGACGCGCAGCGAGCGGCCCGGGCACAGGCGCGCTACCCCGGCGTCGTCGTCCTCCCGCAATCGGAGGACGTTTTCAGCGCCGCGAGTGACTTCGATCTCGTCGTGATCGCGACGCCGAACGCGAGCCACGCGCCGCTGGCAATGGCGGCTCTCGACGCCGGGCTTGCGGTCGTCGTCGACAAGCCGCTGGCCAGATCTGCCCCGGAGGCGGAGCGCATCGTCGAGCGGGCCCGAGCCGCCGGATTGCTGCTCACCGTCTTCCAGAACCGCCGCTGGGACAGTGATTTCCTGACCCTGGAGCGCCTGATCGCCAACGGGGATCTCGGCAACGTGTGGCGGTTCGAGTCACGTTTCGAGCGGTGGCGCCCGCAGCCCAAGCAGGGCTGGCGCGAGTCGGGCGACCCGGGCGACGGCGGCGGCATCCTCGCCGACCTGGGCAGCCACCTGGTGGATCAGTCTCTGGTGCTCTTCGGGCCGGTGACCAGGGTGTTCGCGACCATGGATCGGCGGCGTCCCGGGGTGGCTGTCGAGGACGACGCCTGCATCGAACTGGCTCACGCGTCGGGGGTGCGAAGCACGCTCTGGATGAGCGCCGTCGCCGCGCACCTCGGGCCCCGGATGCGGGTGCTGGGCTCGCGCGCCGCGTACGTCGTCGAGGGGCTGGACTGCCAGGAGGATGCGCTGCGTGCCGGCGGTGACCCGGCCGCCGCTGGGTGGGGCAAGGAGTCGCCGAAACGGTGGGGGCGGGTCGTCGTCGGTGACGAGAGCCGCAACGTCGCCCGCGGTCCGGGCCGCTATCAGGACTTCTACTGCGAGGTACGTGACGCCCTCCGCCTCGCCGGGCCGTTGCCGGTCAAGCCCGAGGAAGCCGTCGCCACGTTGCGCGTCCTGGATGCGGCCCGCCGCTCCGCGGAGCGCGGCGAGGTCGTCCGCCCGTGAAGCGCAGCGCCGGAATCCTGCTGTGGCGTCGCTCGCCGGCCGGTGGAATCGAGGTGCTGCTCGCCCATCCCGGCGGCCCGCTCTTCGCCCGCAAGGACGACGCCCACTGGACGATCCCGAAGGGCGAGTGCGAGGCCGGGGAGGACGAGCTCGCCGCCGCCCGGCGCGAGTTCTCCGAGGAGCTCGGCATCCCCGTCCCACCCGGCGATCCCGTCCCGCTCGGCGAGGTCAAGCAGAGCAGCTCGAAGGTCAACGTCATCTGGGCGTTGGAAGCGGACCCCGGCCCCTTCGAGGTGCACAGCAACCTGTTCGACATGGAGTGGCCGCCGCGCTCGGGCAAGCGGGCCGAGTTCCCCGAAGTCGACCGCGTCGCCTGGTATCCGCTCGACGTTGCCGAGGGGAAACTCTTCGGTTCCCAGCGCCCGTTCCTCCCCCGGTTGGCTCAGATGGCCCAGCAGTAGCGCCGGATCGCGCTCGCCTTTGTTTAGGGCATGTTTCGGGCTGCCCGAGTCTGTGGCGAGGGGCATCGGGGAGTGACAGTCTCGGCCAATGCCATCGCTCGCGACCTGGAAGGTTCGCCGCATTCAGCGCTCGGCACGCTGGAGAACGCCCCGCTACGACCGTTACGTTTCCCGGTCTGAGCTCCCTTTGCTTTTGCTGTCGGTGCTGTTGATTCCGGTCCTCGTGGTGCCTGAGGTCGCACGTCCCGGGGCGGCCGAGAACGCGGTACTCAGCGCTGTCGACTACGCGATTTGGGCTGCCTTCGTAGCGGACTACGTCATTCGCCTCTGGATTTCCGCCAATCGGACGGCGTTTGTCCGCGGCAACCTGCTGGATCTGGCGTTAGTGGCGCTCCCGATGCTGCGTCCGCTGCGGTTGGCACGTGCCTCGCGACTCGTTCGCTTCGCCTTGATTCTGGGCCGTTCCAATCGTCAGGCTCAAGCGTCGCTACAGGCCCGCGCAGTCATGTACGTCTCCGTGCTGGCCGGCACGTTGACGCTTGCCTGCAGCGTCGCCATCCTCGAGTTCGAGCGCCACGATCCGAAAGCCAACATCCACACGTACGGTGATGCGCTTTGGTGGGCAGCCACGACCGTCTCGACCGTCGGCTACGGCGACCGGTTTCCCGTGACTGTCGGCGGCCGGCTCATAGCTCTTTTGCTCATCAGCGCCGGGGTCAGCTTCTTCGGAGTGATCACGGCCTCTGTGGCCGCCTACTTTGTCCGTCGCGTCACCAGTGATGGTGGGCCGGAGGGGGAAGATCTACCCGGACGACTGGAACGACTGGAAGCCGCGATTGCCAGGATTGAGGTCGCTTTGGCGACCGTGCCCGCCGACCCCGTCGAGTCCAATGGAGTTCGACTGCGAGAACCCTCGACGGAGTAGTGGTGGGCAGTGCCTGCAAGCTTGCCCTCAGGCCGAAACCGACGCCTTCGGACGCCCGAGCAGGTAACCCTGGCCCAGCAGGACGCCCAGATCAGCCAGCACCCCGAGCTCAGCCTCGGTCTCGACGCCCTCCGCGATGAGCTGCGAGCCCACCTCGTCGGCCAGCGTGACGAGCGCCCTCACGAGCGACTGGCGCGCGGTGTCGTCCTGCAGGCCCCGCACCCAGCCGCGTTCGAGCTTGATGAATTCCGGACGCAGGTCGCGGACCAGCGCCAGGCAGTCGTAGTTCGGCTCCACGCCAGAGAGCGCGAGCAGCGCTCCCTCGGGCAGAGCCGCCTGCAGCTGCAGGGCGGCGGCGTGGTCGGTCAGTGCCCGGGCGTCGAGCTCGAGCACGACCGGACGCATGGCGCGCTCGACGATGCTCTTCAATGCCCGCCCGGCGCGTACCAAAGCCAAGGAAACGTTGAGGTTCAGGAACTCGGCGCTCGGGAAATCGGCCGCCGCCTGCACGCTCGCGCGGGCCAGCAGGATCTCCAGTTCCAGGCCGCCACCGCGGGAGGATTCCTCCGCGAGGCGCTGGTGCGGCGCGACGCCGTCGTCGAAGCGGGTGAGCGCCTCGCGTCCGGCGACGTGACCCGACTCGAGCTCCACGATCGGCTGGAAAACCGTGCGGAACGCGGGCTCTTCGGGCTCGGTCGAGCGCTGGGCGGGACGTCCGCGCACGTTCGAGTTCGACGGCGTACGCGGCGCGGGCAGCGACGGAGCGGCGGCCGCCGGTCGTGGTGCGCCAAGACTGGAGGCGGCCGGGTCGTTGCCGAAGTGCAGGATGGTCGCCCAGTCGGCCGGCGGGGTCGTCGACACCTCGGCCGCTTCCCGCCGGGCGATGCGCTGGGCACGCTTGGACTTGGTCTTCTGCTTGGGCTCGACCGGGACCGAGACCCAGGCCTTGCCGTGCGTCAGGAAGTCGGCGACCGAGTTGCGGAGGCCGACGAAGGCGACGATGGCGTAGAGCGCGAGCGTCGTGTTCAGCACCGCGTAGCCGAAGTTGATCCAGCGGTGGTAGGTCCAGTCCTGCCACAGCGTCCAGCCGGCCAGGCCGGTCAGCAGCCACGGCGAGATGACGAAGATGAAGTCCGGGACGGTCCGGTTGGCCACCTTCGGCGTGCGCCCGAAGACGCTCTTCTCCCCGGTCAGTGACTGCACGAGCGAGTTCAGGAAGCCGGCGAGGTTGACCGGCATGAGGATCAGGTTGAACCCGTAGATACGCAGCACGTCGATCCGCTTGTAGCCGCAGTAGCGCAGATCACTTGCCATACCAGCGAAATACGGCAACGCGATGAGCCCGAGCAGCGGGCTGATCAGCTGGCTGTCGAAGGGATACGCGAGCAGCAGCAGCAGGCTGATCGAGCTCCACGCCACCGACGCCATGTAGTTGACGCGGATGAACGTCTCGCTGATCCGGTTGACCTCACCGCGCGACGCCCGTGCCTTACGCGTGCGCCACAGCTTCGGCAGGATCAGCACCCCGCCGTTGGCCCAGCGGCGGCGCTGGATGCACAGCGAACCGAAGTCCGGCGGGGTGGCGCTGTAGGCCAGCCGCTCCGGGTAGTTCAGCAGCGTCCAACCCTTGGCGCGCATGTCGATCGTGGACTCGGTGTCCTCGATGACGGTGCGGTCCTGGATGTAGCGCCGGATCTCCCAGCTGCCGACGAAAGTGCTCTCGCGGATCTCATCGAGCGCCCGCTTGCGTAGCACCGCGTTGGCCCCGACCCAGAAGGTCGCGCCGTAGTACGTCATGCCCTGATGGGCGATGTACTGCAGATCGGTGGTGGCGCCGGCGATGCGCTCCAGGCGCGTGCCGGAGCCGGGGAACGCGCTGTACGGGGTCTGCGCGACGGCGACGTCGGCATGCTCGCTCTGCTCCATGAGATGCACGAGCCGCAGGCAGTATTCGGGAAGCAGGACGCTGTCCGCGTCGAGGGTGAGAACGTAGTCCGGCTCGGGGATTTCGAGGTCGCCATGGCCGTTGCGGGCCGGGATCAGCTCGCGTCCCGACACCGTGACGGCGTCGCGGTAGGTCCCGCCCATGAGCCCGATGTAGCTGTTGAGGTTCATGGCCTTGTTGGACTCGTGCGAAAGGGAGACGTACTGCTTGCGCTCGAAGCTGGACAGCTCCGCCTTGAAGGTCCAGGCGAGGCGCTGGTAGAGCTCGAGCAGCCGGCTCCACGGCAGGACGACCCCGTCGGCCGCCGCGCCGCGCAGGGCTCCGGCGGTCACGCTGAAGTCGGACGCGAGCTTGCGCAGCACCTGGTCGACGAAGAACTCGTCGGTGTGGTCGACGATCTCGGTCGTTTCCGCCAGGCCCGTCATCCACTCAGCAGCCGCGTCGTATTCGGCGGCGGCGGCCGTCATGTCGGCAAGTTCGAGCTGAGCCTGGGAACCGCGCAGGGCGAAGACGTCCATGGCCGCCGTGGCCCGGGTGCACGGCGGGTCGAGCAGATCCTGCAGATCGGGAGCGACGGAGCGGGCCTGCTCCAGCAGCAGCCGGTCCTTCTGACGCGTGGGGGCGGCCGGGTCGTCGATCAGCAGCACGACGCGTAGCGACGGGTAGTCCTGCAGGGCGGCCGACAGGACGGTCGTGCGGATGATGCGCACGTCCTCCTTGTAGGACGGGATGATCACTGTGACCGACGGGGCCTTGCGGGCGAAGAAGTGCTCGAGCGCAGCGCGGGGCATCCGGCGGTGCTCGCGGGCCCGGTAGAAGAAGCCCAGCCGGCAGGTGAGATACGCGAGCGCCGAGCCGGTCAGCATGGTGACGGTGATGAGGTAGACGACCGCCTCGACGCGCAGCCGCGCCGTGTGGTGCCCGCCGGTGATGAACTGGTCGGTCAGCCAGGTGGCGAAGTAGGTGAGCCAGGCCAGCACCGTGCCGACGACCAGCGCGCGGCCGACAGCCACCCGCAGATCGGTGACGCGCGGAACCACCGATGTGGTCGGCAGGGCGCGCTTATCCCGGCCCCACTGCGAGCGCCGGCCGCGTGACCGTGACGTCCCGGTCTTCGGGCTCCTTGCGAACACGTGACTCCTTCAGCAACTCACCAGCTCATCCACGCCCGGCTGCGGCGTACCCATGGTTGGTCGGCGCGTTTGGCGGGGAGCCTTACCGCCAAATGCGAGGTGTGTGACCTAATCGCCCATTCCAGTGACTTCGCTCGCTCCAGCCACCGGCGTCAGCGCCGATATTCAGGTGTGCCCGTTGCCCACGCTGAAACTTCAGCCGCCCTCGACGATCCCCAGGAGCCGGAGGGTCCGCAGACCCGGCTCTCGCCGCTGCGCGTCCTGATCGCGCTGATCGTCATCGCCGCCCTGACCGCGGGCACCTGGTGGTGGGTGCGCGACTCGCGTACCAAAGCCAAGGAGTCGGCCGTCGCGGCCCACGAGTCCGCCGCCTGGTTCGCGCCTTACGTCGACACGACGCTGACGCCGGCCCTGCAATTCCAGGACCCGGCCGTCAGCCCGGCGCGACAGGTCATCCTCGGCTTCGTCGTCGCCGACCCCAAGTCCTCGTGCAGCCCGTCGTGGGGCGGGTTCTACAGCCTGAGCGGGGCTGCCGATCAGCTCAACCTCGACCGCCGCATCGCCCAGTTGCAGAACGAGGGCGCGAGCGCGGTCGTCTCCTTCGGCGGGCAGGCCAACAACGAGCTCGCCGTCTCGTGCACCGACGCGACAAAGCTTGCTGCCGCGTATCAAAGCGTCATCTCGCGCTACTCGCTGACCACCATCGACCTCGACATCGAGGGCGCCGCGCAGGGTGACCAGGCGTCGCTCGTCCGGCGGGCCCAGGCCATCGCATCAGTGCAGAAGGCCGCGCGGGCCGCGAAGTCTTCGCTCAACGTGTGGCTGACGCTGCCCGTCGAGCCGGACGGCCTGCAGAGTGACGCCCTGAATGTCGTGAAGGCCATGCTCGACAACGGCGTCGCACTCGCCGGCGTGAACGTCATGGCGATGGACTTCACCCTGAATGCAACAGCTCCGCAGGGGATGTACGCGGCGATCACCGGCGCGCTCAACGGCACCCACCGCCAGCTGACCAGCCTGCTGCGGGCCGAGAAGCTGACCTCCGCGCAGATCTGGAACCGCATCGGCGCGACCGTCATGATCGGCCAGAACGACGTGGCCGGCCAGATCGTCACCGTGTCGGATGCGAAGGGCGTGGCGTCCTTCGCCCGGGCCGAGCACCTCGGCCGGGTCTCGATGTGGTCGCTCAACCGCGACAGCCAGTGCGGCAGCCAGTTCGCCCGCATCGGCGTGCACTCCAACACCTGCAGCGGCACCTCGCAGACCTCGCTCGAGTTCAGCAAGGTGCTGGGTTCGCTGACCGGAAGCGTCAGCCCGAACGTCCCCACTCCCGCGGCCAGCGCCTCACCGGCCCAGCGGGAGAACGGCAACACCGTCGTGGACGACCCGGCCCACGTCCCGTTCCCGATCTGGAACCCGCTGGCGTCCTACCCGAGCGGCTACAAGATCGTTCGTGAGGGCTACGTCTACCAGGCCAAGTGGTACAACACCGGGGTCGATCCGGCCGCCGCCACGCAGGACTCCTCGGCCGCTCCGTGGCAGGTTGTCGGGCCGGTGCTGGCCAGCGACCACCCGCCGGTCATCCCGACGCTCGCGGCGGGCACCTACCCGAAGTGGTCGCCGACCGTGGCCTACAAGCAGGGCCAGAAGGTGCTCCGCGACGGGCTCGGCTACCAGGCGAAGTACTACACCCAGGGAGACGACCCGGCTGAAGTACTGACGAACCCGTCAGGTTCGCCGTGGAAGGCGCTCTACACGATCCCCGGAGAGCCTGCTCCCACGGGCTGACCAGTCAGCTGATCAGTTAGAAGCGGCGCCGGCTGGGGTGGCGACGCATCGCGGCGCGGCGCAGTTCCAGCTCGCGGTCGATCTCGCGGTTGATGAGCTCGAGGGTGTCCTCGTGCGACAGCCGGGCCTCGGGAATCACGATGATCTCGGGGGCCGCGTCAACGGCGTCAGCAGCGTCCTCACTGTCGTTGGACGCGAGCAGCGCACTCGTGCCGGCGCAGAAGTGGTGTGGGAAGACGTCGGCGACGATCCGGAAGAACGCCTCGTCCAGCTCGGCCCACGCCGATCCGCGGTCGTGAGAGCTGGTGATCTCGGGGCGGGGCTGCTCGTCCATGTCGTCTCCATGTGGCTGCTGTCCGGCTGTTGTCCGGTGGCGGCCCGGGGTTCGTTCCGCTGCATTCATCCTCGGTTGCCAGCCCGTGCCCACGCTGTCAGCGAGCTGACAGCTCACCGGTGCCCTTGCCGACAGGTGCGCGAGTCAAGCTGCCGTGACGAATGCCCAGATGCGGCGAGCGGCTCAAACGACGAAGCGGTAGCCGATTCCCGGTTCCGTGAGCAGGTGGCGCGGACGCGACGGGTCGGGTTCGAGCTTTCGGCGCAGCTGCGCCATGTAGACGCGCAGGTAGTGCGTTTCGGTCTGGTATTTCGGGCCCCAGACCTCGGCGAGCAGCTGGCGTCCGGTCAGCAGCCGGCCGCTGTGGCGCGCCAGCAATTCGAGCAGCTGCCATTCGGTCGGGGTCAGGCGGACGTCGTTGCCGGCAGCGAGCGTGACGCGTTTGGCGGCCAGGTCGACCGTGAAGTCATCGGTGGTGACCACCGGCTCATCGGGCGCGGGGACGGCCCGGCGCAGTGCCGCTCGTAGGCGCGCCAGCAGTTCATCCATGCCGAACGGCTTGGTGATGTAGTCGTCGGCGCCGCTGTCGAGGGCCGCGACCTTCTGCGGCTCCTGCTCGCGCGCCGACAGCACGATGATGGGCGTGTTCGTCCACCCGCGGATCCCGCGGATGACGTCGTTGCCATCCATGTCCGGCAACCCGAGATCGAGCACGATCGCCTCGGGACGTTCTCGCGCCGTGGCGGCAAGCCCATCGGCGCCGGTCGCCGCGGTGACGACCCGGTAGTCACGGGCGGCGAGCGTGATGGACAGCGCGCGCAGGATCGCCGGGTCGTCGTCGACGACCAGGACCACCGGCTTAGCGGGCACCGACCACAGTCTCGGCGCGCAGCCCGACCGGGAATTCGACTGTCATCGTCAGGCCGCCGCCGGGCGTGCTCGTCGCACGCAAGGTGCCGCCCATCGCCTCGGTGAAGCCGCGCGCGACCGCCAACCCGAGCCCTACCCCCGCGCCGGACGAGCGGTCGCCGAGCCGTTGGAAAGGCTCGAAGATCTTCTCCCGGGCGATCGCCGGAACGCCGGGACCATGGTCGATGACCGACAGGAACACGTTGTCATCCCCCTCGGCACGGCCGACGATCTCCACGGGCTCACTCGCGGGGGAGAAGCGCAGCGCATTGGCGACGAGGTTGGCCACGACCCGTTCGAGCAGGCCCGCGTCGGTCTGGATGAGCGGCAGTGATTCCGGCAGGTCCAGGACGACGGTCTCGGCATCCGCGAGCCCGCGCAGCGCGAGTGGAACGACCTCATCGAGGGCGGTCGGGCGCAGGAAGGGCTGCAACGATCCGGTGTGCACGCGGCTCATGTCGAGCAGGTTGTTGATCAGACCTTCGAGCCGGTCGGAACCCTCCTCGATGGTGGCGAGCAAGGTCTCCTCGTCCTCGGCCGACCATTTGACATCGTCCTGTCGCAGGCTCGAGATCGCCGCCTTGATCGACGCGAGTGGCGTGCGCAGGTCATGGCTGACCGCCGTGAGCAGCGCGGTGCGTACGCGATTGGCTTCGCCGAGCGCCTCGGCCTGTGCCGCTTGGGTGCGCAACCGGTCACGATCGAGGGCCGCCGCCGCCTGGGCGCCGATGCCTTCGAGCACCCGCCGGCTGATCACCGGCGGTTCACCGGTCAGGCGCAGGCGCAGATCGGGACGCAGCGGCAGCACCGTCACCGACTCGCTGGGGTTGACGGCGTCGGCGGAGATACCGCTGCTCGCCACCTCGACCCAGCGCCCGGCCGCGCACTCCAGGAGTTCCGCGCGGGTGGCACCGCGGGAGGTCAGCTGGGCCAGTACCGAGGTCGGGGTATCGGCGCCGCCGAGCACCGTGCGCGCCAGTTCGAGGAGCGCGCCCGCATCCGCGGAGCTGCGCAGGGCTTCTGCTGCCCGCCGCGCCGCGAGGTGGACAATGCTGCTGACGCTCACCGCGACCGCGATGAACAGCAGCAGCGCCAGCAGGTTCTGCGGTTCGTCGATCGTGAGCGTGTGCACCGGCGGGGTGAGGAACCAGTTCAGCAACAGGGCTGCGGCCGCCGCCGTCACGATGGCCGGCCAGAACCCGCCCACCACCGACACGGCGACGACCACCAGCAGGTACAGCAGCAGATCGTCGGCGAGCGAGAGGTCCTTGCGCACATGGACCAGCGCCAAGGTCAGCAGCGGCAGGGCGGCAACGGCGCAGCCGGTCGCCGTCCATCGCCGCCGGGCACCGATGGCGGACCCGAGCTCGACGAGTGCACGCCGGCGCTCGCGCGTGTTCACACTCATCAGTGTGCTCCGTCGCCGGCCGGCGCCGCGGGTCATGGCCGCCAGCGCGTAGGAGATTGCCGCCACAGCGATGAGCGTGATGCCGGCGTGCCAGACCAGTGGCCCACCGCGCAATTGCGCATACGGCCGGCGGGTGAAGCCGATCGCCGTGAACTCCGCGATGAGCACCGTCATGGCAAGAGTCGCGGGATCGCCGACCGCGGCCGTCGCGGCGACGATGACGCACGTGAGGACCAGCAGCGCGGTCGGACCCACGCCGCCTTTCGTCAGCGCGACCAGTGCGCCCACGGCGAGCAGCCCACCGGCGGCGAGCGGGAGAACCACCGGTGCTGTCGCAGGGGCGCGGAGGCGCCCGGACGGGCGAGGCACCTTTCCACTGCACTCCTGCACGCGTCTGAAATCAGCGATCTTGACGAATCCTTTACGCCGCCAGGGCGAATCTATAGATCCTCTTGATACCCGCTGGACACTTTGATGCCATAGCGTCGAATGTTGTGTCCACCGTGTCGCGACCTGCGGTTTCGGGTCTCAAACGTGTGCTTGTCGGTCGGCCTCTGCGCAGCACCCAATTAAATGACACGTTATTGCCTAAATGGCTCGCTTTACCCATTTTCTGCTCCGACCCCATTTCTTCGGTGGCCTACGCGACCGAGGAGATCCTGCTTGTCGCGGGCTTCGGAGGAGCGGCCTACCTGAGCCTGTCGAAGCCGATCGCGGCGGTCGTCGCGCTGCTGCTCGTGGTGGTCGTCGCGTCCTACCGGCAAACCGTCTACGCGTATCCCAGCGGTGGTGGGGCGTTCGTCGTCAGCCTCGACAACCTCGGCCAGACGCCTGCGCTCGGAGCCGCCGCCGCGCTGCTGGTCGACTACGTGATGACCGTGGCGGTTTCGGTCGTCGCTGGCGTGGTCGCGATCACGTCGGCCGTCACGTCGCTGCAGCGCCATACCGAACTGATCGCCGTCCTTTTCGTCGTGCTCATCACGCTCATCAATCTGCGCGGCGTGAAGGAGAGCGGCCGGCTCTTCGCTCTCCCCACCTACGGCTTCATCGCCGGGGTTTTCCTGCTGCTGCTCACGGCCGGGCTGGTGGCCGCCTTCGGGCACGGCGTGCAGCCGGCGGTCAGCGCGCACGAGGTGCTGCCGCGCACCGAGAAGGTCGGCGGCGCATTCACATTGTTCCTTGCGCTACGGGCTTTTGCCTCCGGCTGTACGGCGCTGACCGGTGTCGAGGCGATCAGCAACGGAGTGCCGTCGTTTCGCAAGCCCAAGAGCCAGAACGCTGCTCGCACGCTGGTCGCGATGGGCATCATCGCCGTCACCATGTTCGTCGGGATCACGATTCTGGCGGTCGAGATCCACGCCCGCGCGTACGCGTCAGGCTCGCCTTCGGTGATCTCGCAGCTCGCCGGCGCCGTCTGGGGGCGCCACTCGTTCCTGTTCGGTTACTTCCAGGTGGTGACCGCGGGGATCCTGGTGCTGGCGGCGAATACCGCGTTCAACGGTTTCCCGGTGCTCGCCTCGATCCTGGCCCAGCACAGTTTCCTGCCTCGCCAGTTGCATACCCGCGGCGACCGGCTGGTCTTCAGCAACGGCGTCCTGCTGCTGTCGGCGGCCGCCATCGGGCTCATCCTGGGCTTCCACGCCAACCTCGATCGGCTGATCCAGCTTTACATCATCGGCGTTTTCACCTCCTTCACCCTCAGCCAGATCGGCATGGTCCGGCACTGGACGAAGCTGCTGAAGGGCGGCGTGCCCGAGGACGACACGGCCGTTCACAATGGGGCCCCGCGGCTGACGCCCGCCCGCATCAGGCGCTCGCGGGCCATCAACCTGACCGGCGCCGTCTTCACCGCCGTGGTGCTCGTCGTGGTCGTCATCACCAAGGTCGAGCACGGAGCCTGGATCGCGATCCTCGGCATGCTCGTGCTCTTCGTGATGATGAAGGCCATCCGCAAGCACTACGACCTCGTCGCT
Organism: Frankiaceae bacterium; assembly: GCA_036272075.1. GTDB lineage: Bacteria > Actinomycetota > Actinomycetes > Frankiales > Frankiaceae > DATAZK01. Next base: position 1,132 of record DATAZK010000061.1, on the reverse strand, counting down.
GCCGAGTTGCAGGCTGCTCCCAGCGCGAAACCCACGCTGCCGTCGCGTAATCACGCGGTGGTGCTGGTCTCCAAGCTGCACTGGCCGACGCTTCGGGCGCTGGCGTATGCGCGGGCGACGCGGCCACATTCGATCGAGGCGGTGACAGTCGGGGTCGACCCAGAAGACGTGAAGGCACTGCAAGAAGAGTGGCAGCGGCGGGGGATCGAGGTGCCGCTACGCGTTCTCGACTCGCCCTACCGGGAGGTGACCAAGCCCATCCTGGACTACATCCGTGCGGTGCGACGCGAATCCGAACGCGATGTGGTGACGGTCTTCATCCCCGAGTACGTGGTCGGTCACTGGTGGGAGAACCTGCTGCACAACCAGAGCGCCCTGCGGTTGAAGGCCCGGCTGCTCTTCCAGCCCGGCGTGATGGTGACCAGCGTCCCGTGGCAATTGCACAGCGCGGAGGGACGCGAACTCTCCGGCCGCTGATTTGCCGGTCTTACGCGAGCCCCGCGGCGACTGGCTCGGGAACCAAGCCGCACGCCTGCGCCACCAGGTCGAACGAGTGCCAGCGGTCGACGGTGTCGTACGTCATCGTCGTGATCATGAGCTCGTTGATCTGCGTGGACGCGACGAGCTCGTCGATCTGGCGTCGCACCGTTTCAGAGCCACCGATGATCTGCGAATCCAACCGGTCGTCGACGAAGGCCCGCTCTTGCGGCGTGTACGGATAGGCGGCCGCTTCCTCCGGGCTCGGGAAGCGACCCGGCCGGCCGCTGCGCAACCGCAGGAATGACAGGCCGCCGGGCCCGGCGAGATAGCGGGCCTGCTCGTCGGTGTCGGCGGCCAGTACGGAGGCGGCGATCATCGAGTACGGCTCGCTGAGCTCGGCGCTCGGCCGGAACGTATCGCGGTAGAGCGCCAGGGCCGGGAGGGTGTTCACCGCTGAGAAGTGATGGGCGAACGCGAACGGCATCCCGAGCAGCCCGGCGACCTGGGCGCTGTAGCCACTTGATCCGAGCAGCCATACGGGAGGCCGGTATCCGAGCCCGGGAACGGCCGTAATCGCCTGGTACGGATGGCCTTCCGGCCAGCTGCCGTCGAAGAACGCGAGCAACTCACCGAGCTGCTGCGGGAAGTCGTC
>DATAZK010000060.1:0-2098 GCA_036272075.1 Frankiaceae bacterium | reverse complement strand
AGTCCGGCGCTCATGGTCTGGGGCAGCGTCGACGCCAGACCGATGATCATGAGGGTGAAGAAGACGCCGATCGAGAGGACTTGGGCGGAGTTCTGGAAGGTCTGGTTCATCGCGCCGCCCGCTCCGCGGTCAGCGCGCGGGAGGCTGTTCATCACCGCCGCTCGGTTGGGTGAGGCGAACAGGCCCATCGAGGCACCAATGAGCGCCAGGATCAGGCCGAACGAGACGTAGGAGAAGTTCGTAGGCAGCAGCCACAGCAATCCAAAGCCGCAGGCGGTGAGCAGCATCCCGGCGGTAGCGAAGGGTCGCGCTCCGAAGCGGTCTGAGAGGAAGCCGGAGATCGGCCCGGCGACCAGCATCCCGATCGTCAACGGCAGCATGTAGATCCCGGCATAGAGAGGGGTCTGGGTGAATGTGTAGCCGTGCTGTGGCAGCCAGATGCCCTGTAGCCAGATGATCAAGATGAACATCAGACCGCCACGAGCGATTGAGGACAGGAACGTCGACAGGGTCCCGAACGTGAACGCGCGGATGCGAAACAACGGCAACCGGAACATCGGATCGGCCGACCGGCGCTCGACGCCGACGAATGCGGCCAGGGACACGACTCCGGCTCCGAGCAGGGCCAGCACTCGCGGGCTGCCCCAGCCGACGGCGTGCCCGCCCGCGGGGCGGATGCCGTAGGTGACGGCGGTCATGATCAGGATCAACCCCAGGGCGAAGGTGATGTTGCCCCACCAGTCGATCGGGGCGGCTCGTGGTGAGCTGAGCTCTCGCAGGCTGCGGTAGGCCCACACGGTTCCGAAGATCCCGACAGGAACGGAGATCAGGAACACCAGTCGCCAGTTGATCGGCGCGAGGATGCCGCCGAGGACGAGGCCGATGAAGGTGCCGCTGACCCCGACGATGTTGTTGATGCCCAGTGCCATCCCGCGCTGGTTGGCGGGGAATGCGTCGGTGATGATCGCCGCCGCGTTGGCCAACAGGCACGCCCCGCCGATGCCCTGCACGATCCGCATGCCGATCAGGAACAGCGCCCCGCCGGTGCCCTGCAGCCAGTCGATGGCGAGTAGCAGCGACGCGACGGTGTAGATGACGAAGCCGAGTCGGTAGATCTTGACGCGGCCGACCATGTCGCCCAGCCGTCCCAGGCTGACGATCAGGACGCTGGTCACCACCAGGTAGCCGAGGATCATCCACAGCAGATAGAACGAGTTGGCCGGGACCAGCGGATCGAGGTGGATACCGCGAAAGATGTCGGGCATCGCGATGATCGTGATCGAGCCGTCCAGGGTCGCGAGCAGCACGGCGAGGGTCGCGTTGAGAAGGGCGACCCACTTGTAACGGTCAGGGCTCACGGCGTGCATTCGCAGACAGACGATACACAGGTGGCCTGTACAGTTTGCCTGTCGAACATGCTCTAGACTGGCGCTGATGCCGGTTCGGGAGCCCCCGACGACCCTCCTCGCTCATGAGCTTCGGGAAACCCTCGGCCGTGTGATTCGCCGCCTGCGCGCCGAGCCCGGTCCGTCGGTCGGGCGAATGGCCGTGCTGGGCCGGCTGGACCGAGAGGGCGCGTCGAGCATCAGTGACCTCGCCACGGCGGAAAAGATGCGGCCCCAATCGATGGCGCAAACCGTCAACGACCTCCAAGCGGCAGGCCTGGTCTCCCGTCGCCCCGATCCCAACGACGGACGCCGAGCCTGTATCGAGCTGACGGCCGGGGGCCACGAACTCCTGCAGAGGACGCGAGCAAGGCGCGAGACCTGGCTGACCGAAGTGCTGGACAGCGAACTCGACGCCGACGAGCGAGCATTGCTTCACCAGGCCACCATGCTGCTGGAACGCATAGCCGACGCCTGAGGCGAGCGCGAACGCAGACGCTTCAGTGGCTGTCGGGCGCCTCGAGCGGGCGTGGCCGACCTATGTGCGACCCAGCTGGCCCGTCGACTTCGGGGTGCTGGATTTCTTTGATGGCGTGCCGCTTCCGTGGACGGTCTCGAAGGCGTATGACGCGTTGGATCTGATGCGGGGTATCGAGGTGTTCCTCAATGCGGTCCCGGGGGCGTCGTTGGTGGCGATGCGCCGGGGTCTTCGG
>DATAZK010000059.1:0-50122 GCA_036272075.1 Frankiaceae bacterium | reverse complement strand
ATCGACGGCAGCCTGCCGGCGACTCCATAGGTGGAGGTAACAAGGTCATGGCTGTCATCGGCGGCCGCAATGTCGGCACCAACGATCTGGTTGTGATGGGCGCGGGAGTGCTCATGTTCATCGACAGCTTCCTGCCGTGGTGGGGTGCGAAGCACACCGGGATAGCGAACACCAGCGGCTGGAACGCCGGCTTCGGAGCGTGGTTCTCCATCATCTTGCTGATCGCCGTTGCGGGTGTGACGGCCGCGAGGGTCTTTGGTGGTCGCTCGATGCCCGCCGTCGGTGGAGGTGTCGTCAGCTGGACGTTCATCACCGCTGCGGTGAGCGCGCTTGCGGCGATCATCATTCTGCTGCGCTGGCTGACTTTTCCGTCGTTCGGTGGTGAAGCCGGGACGAAGTTCGGAACTTATCTGGGTCTGATCATCGCGATCGTGCAAGCCGTCTTCGGCTACCTCAGCGTCACGGCTGCCGGCGAGAAAATGCCCTGGCAGAAGCGCACCGCCTGATCGCACTACCGATCTGATCCGACGGCCCGGGTTTCACCACCCGGGCCGTCGGCGTTTCACCGCCGCCTGATCTCGAGGGCATGCAAGCCTGCAAGGCAATGTCTGACCTGCTGACCTCTGGCTCCAGAGGCGCCCCCCGCACCGGGTCTCCTGGGACGCCGCGCCGATCTGGTCCGCCCGCGCCGCCGCCCCGCTCCGAGGATCGACGGCGCTCACGGGCGCTGATCGGCATCGGTGGTGCACTCGGTGCCGCCGCCGCAGGACTGCTCGTCGTTGAAGCCGTGGCGATGATGAGCTGGATCGCTGAGACCCGGGCGGATGCTCCGCTCACCGCGGCGCTGCGTACGGGCGCCGGCTTCTGGCTGCTGGGCAACGGCGGACGGTTGCACCTGCCGGCCGGTTCTGCCGCCCTGATCCCGCTCGGCCTTTCGATCCTCTTCTTTGCCTTTGCCGCCCGCTCCGGTGCCGCGGTCGCCCGCGTGCGTCCAGCCGGCCCGCGCCGCCGGACGCTGCTGACCTGCGGGGTGGCGGTGGCAATTCCGTACGCGTTGATCGCGACGATCGTCGCCGCGGCCGCCGGTGGCGCCGGACTGAAACCCTCGGTGCTCTCGGCATTCGTCGGCGCCTTCGTGCTGTCCTTCGCGGCGGCAGCGGTGGGTGCTGCGCGAGAGCTGCCGATGGCGGTGCCGCGGCCGAGCGCGCCGCGGGCCATCGCGTCCGGCCTGGGTGTGGCGGCCGGAGGACTGATCGCCGTCTGCGCGCTGCTGGCCGCCGGGATGGTGCTCCTGCACATCTCCGACGTCGACGCGCTGGCTCGCCCGGCCCGCGCCGGAGCCGTCGGCGGGTTCGGCTTGCTGACGTTGCAGGCCGCACTGGCGCCCAACGTCACGGTGTGGACGGCGTCCTACCTGCTGGGGCCCGGGTTCGCGATCGGCACCGGGACCACGGTGAGTCCCACCGGCGTCCACCTCGGCGACGTGCCGGCTCTGCCGATGCTGGCGGGTCTGCCGTCGGGTCCGGCACCCTGGCCGTTCTACCTGCTGTTCCTGGTCCCACCTGCCGCGGGCGTGCTCGGCGGGGTGGTCGCCGTACGTCGCATGCCGCGCACGCCGCGCCTGCCCGTCGCGCTCCTGCTCGGCGCCGGGATCGCAGCGGCGATGGCGGTGCTTGCCCTGATCGCCGCGGCGCTTTCAGGCGGTCCGGTCACGCGCGGCCGGCTGGCAACCGTCGGGCCGTCCGCCTGGCAGACTGCCATCGCCGCCGGCCTCGAGATCGGCGTTCCGGCGGTACTCGCGACTCTGTCACTTACCTGGTATCGCCAGCGTGCTGTTCGGCTGAGGATGGCCGAAGCGGCGGCATCAGCCGGATCTTCTGAGGACGAGGGCGGAAGCCGCGGATGGCGGCGGCTGCGGCTGACCTCGATCCCGCGGCCCCGGATCCCGGGCTTCGGCCGGGCGCGCCGGGTCGGGGGAGTCGTCCTTTCGGCCGGCCGCGGGCTCGGCACCGGCCTGGGACTCGACCGGCTGCGGCGCCAGGGCGAGGGGTTCGACGACGAGTCCGCGGACGAGACTCCGTCGCTGGTCGACCTCGTGAAGGCGCCCAAGCCGACCGTCAGCCTGATCAAAGTCGAGCCGCAGCGCCGTTCGCGCCGGCTGCTCCGCCGGCCACACCTGCCCCGCCGGCCACACCTGCCCCGGTTCGTTCGCCGGCCTCGGCTCCCCAAGCGCCTTCGCCGCAAGTCCAAGGTCATCAAGCTGCCCGACTGAGCAGCGGCCGAGTTGCCCTTTGCCCACTAGGCTGGCGCCGTGCCCGCCCGCCTCGTTGTGCTGGCGTCCGGAACCGGCAGCACGCTGCAGGCCATCCTCGACGCGAGCCACGCCCCCGACTTCCCGGCCCGGGTTGTCGCGGTCGGCACCGATCGCCCCGGCACTCTCGCCGAGACCCGGGCCGAGCGGGCCGGCATCGCGACCTGGATGGTGGCGCTCGCAGACCAGCCCGACCGGCCGGCGTTCGACGCGGCCGTGGCCGAGCAGATCGCTGCCGCCGAGCCCGATCTCGTGGTGCTCGCCGGCTACATGAAGGTGCTCGGCCCCTCCGTCGTCGGCCGGTTTCGCATCGTGAACACGCACCCCTCGCTGCTGCCCGCCTTCCCCGGCGCCCACGCGATCCGCGACGCGCTGGCGTACGGCGTGCGCGTGACCGGGTGCACCGTCCACGAGGTGGACGAGGGCGTCGACACCGGGCCGATCCTCGCCCAGGCCGCCGTGCCCGTGGTCGACGGCGACGACGAGGACAGCCTGCGCGCCCGGATCCAAGCGACCGAACGCGTCCTGTATCTGCAGACCATCCGCGATCTGTGCAGCGAAATCAGCCGCAAACCGAACGAGGTTCTGTCATGAGTGAGCAGCTCCACCCCGTCAAGCGCGCCCTGGTGAGCGTCTACGACAAGCGCGGGCTCGACGCTCTCGCTCCGGCGTTGATCAAAGCCGGGGTCGAGGTCGTCAGCACCGGCTCCACCGCGAAGGTGCTGGCCGACGCCGGCGTCGCCGTCACCCCGGTGAGCGACGTGACCGGCTTCCCTGAGGCATTCGACGGACGCGTGAAGACGCTGCACCCCGCCGTGCACGCGGGGCTGCTCGCCGACCTGTCCAAGCCCTCTCACGTCGAGCAGCTCGAGAAGCTCGGCTATGCCCCGTTCCAGCTGGTGATCGTGAACCTGTATCCCTTCGTGGAGACGGTCGCCTCGGGTGCCGGGCAGGCCGACGTCGTCGAGCAGATCGACATCGGCGGTCCGGCGATGATCCGCGCCGCGGCCAAGAACGCCGAGAGCGTCGCGGTCGTCACCTCGCCCAGCCGCTACCCGGATGTCATTGCCGCGCTCGAAAGCGGCGGCTTCGACCTGCCCTCGCGGCTGCGGCTGGCCGCCGAGGCCTTCGCCCACACCGCCAGCTACGACGTCGCGGTCGCCTCCTGGCTGGCCAACGACGTGGTGCCGCAGGACGAGGGCTTCCCGCTGTGGATCGGCGGCGCTTGGACGCGTTCCGGAGTGCTCCGGTACGGCGAGAACCCGCATCAGCGGGCGGCGCTCTACGCGCGTCCCGGCGCCGAAGGCATCGCGAAAGCCGTGCAGCACCACGGCAAGGAGATGTCCTACAACAACTACGTCGACACGGATGCGGCGAGGCGCGCGGCGTACGACCACGCCGAGCCCTGCGTGGCGATCATCAAGCACGCCAACCCCTGCGGCATCGCCATCGGCGCCGACCCCGATGACCCGCTGGCTGAGGCGCACCGCAAGGCGCACGCCTGCGACCCGGTCAGCGCGTTCGGCGGGGTCATCGCGACCAACCGGCCGGTCACCCTGAAGACCGCCGAGCAGATTTCCGAGATTTTCACCGAGGTCGTCTGCGCACCCGGTTATGAGGAGGGGGCGCTCGAGGTGCTCTCGCGCAAGCCCTCGATCCGGCTGCTGGAATGCCCGCCGCCGGCCGCGGGAGCGAGCATCGAACTGCGCCCGATCTCCGGAGGCCTGCTCATGCAGGAGGCCGACCACATCGACGCGCCCGGCGACGACCCCGCGACGTGGACGCTGCAGGCCGGCGACCCTGCGGATGCCGCCATGATGCGCGACCTCGCCTTCGCCTGGCGAGCGATCCGGGCCGCCAAGTCCAACGCGATCCTGCTGGCGACGGCCGGTGCCACGGTCGGCGTGGGAATGGGCCAGGTCAACCGGGTCGACGCGGCCCGTCTCGCCGTCTCACGCGCTGGGGACCGGGCGGCTGGAAGCGTCGCCGCGAGCGACGCCTTCTTCCCGTTCCCGGACGGTTTCGAGGTGCTGTCGAACGCCGGCGTCAAGGCCGTCGTCGAGCCGGGCGGCTCGGTACGGGACGAGGAAGTCATCGCCGCCGCCAAGGAAGCAGGCGTCACCCTGTACTTCAGTGGGACGCGTCACTTCGCCCACTAGGCGCTGGCCTGCGGTGGGCGAACACGCGCCCGATCAACCTGGGCCTTTCATCAACAACGGATAAATTTCGCTCGTGACGATCACCGCCCGGGATGTGCCGCGGACTGAGCAGCAAGCGCTGCCCGCGACGCGTCCGGACGGCAATTCCGGCGCTTCGGGCGGGCATCCCGAGGCGGTCCGCCGCCACATCACGGCGTTGGACGGCATGCGGGGCATCGCCGTCCTGCTGGTGATGTTCTTCCACTTCAGGCTCGGCCCCTTCCGCGGCGGCTTCGTCGGGGTGACCGTCTTCTTCACCCTTTCCGGCTTCCTGATCTGCTCCCGGACGCTGAGCGAAGTGGGTCGCAAGGGCAGCTTCGCCGTAGCCGACTTCTTCGAGCGCCGGGTTCGCCGGCTGGCCCCGGCTGCCATCGTCTGCATCCTTGGCGTCGTCATCGCCACCAGCATCTTCGGGACGCACGAGCAGCACGCCTCCGTGCCGGGTGACGCGATCGCCGCGCTGGCCAACGTCGCCAACTGGCGCTTTCTCGTGCACGGCACCAGCTATGCCGACCTGTTCGCTGCCCCGTCTCCGCTGAACCATTTCTGGTCGCTGGCGATCGAGGAGCAGTTCTACCTGGTCTTCCCGGTGGTGGTCTTCCTCGCGCTGCGGCTACCGAGGCGGATCCGCGTTGCGGTGATCGCGCTGGTCGTGTCGGCGGCACTCGAGTGGTCTGCTCACGAGGCGACCGTTGCCAGCAGCTTCAACCGCTTCTACTACGGCACCGACGCCCGCATGTCCGAGCTGCTGGTCGGGGTCATCGCGGCGCTGGCGCTCTACTACTGGCGAATCTCGGTGCCGCGCCCTGCCGGCCTGCAGCGTTTCGGGGTGATGCTGCTGGCCGCCGCCGGTCTGGCCACCGTCGTCGTCGGCGCGATGACCTACCGCAACGGGGGAGCGAGCTACCAGCACGGGGGCGCGTTCCTCATCGCGCTCGCCACGGCAGCGCTGATCATCGGCGCGCTCGAGGGATCCAACGGCATCGCCCGGCTCTGTTCGGTGCGCCCGCTGGTCTACGTCGGGAAGATCTCCTACGGCGCCTACCTGTACCACTGGCCGATCTTCGCGCTGTCGGGCAAGCACTGGGGTCCGTTGCACGGCACCTGGCTGGGGCTTGCCCAGCTCGCGAGCAGCCTGCTGCTGGCCGCCGTCTCCTTCCGCTACCTCGAGGCACCGATCCAGCGGCGGCGCTTCGCTCCGACCCGCCGGGCCATGCTGCGCGGATGGACCACGGCGCTCGCGGGTGCCGCTTGCATCACCCTCGCGCTGGGCGTCTTCAACCCGGCCCGGGGCCCGTCACGGTTCGCCGGCGCCAGCACCGGCCTGCAGATCCCGGCGGCCGTGAAGGCCAAACCGGGCACGGTGGTGGCGCGTACTAACGCTGCCGACCGCCCGTTGCGCGTCTTGGTCACGGGCGACTCCACCTCGGAGGTCATCGCCAACGCGCTGACGACCTTCCAGAACGCCCACCCGCAAGCGCTACAGGTGCTGAACAAGAGCTTGCCGGGATGCCCGATCACCCCGACCGATCTCATTCGTAATTACTCGGGGGAGAGCGGGCAGAATGTTGCGCTTTGCAAGTATTGGGAGAAGACGTTCCCGGCAGAAATCGCCAAATTCAAGCCGGATGTGTCCCTGGTTTTCCTTTCCGTAATGGAGGAAACAGATCAGCGCACCGTGAACGGCAACTGGGACAACCTCCTTGACCCGGCCTACCGGGCGCAGCAGGAGAGCGCGTACGACACGCTGATATCGGAGCTGACAGCGACGGGCGCCCCGGTCGCCTGGGCCGACGCGCCGTACTTCAAGTTCCAGCTGGATCTGCCATGGATCAGTGACGCTCCCGAGCGCACCGACGTCCTGAATTCCATGTTTCGCGACGTGGTGGCGCGCCATCCGAACGTCCGGCTGCTCGACTACGCCTCCCACCTGAACAAGCCGGGAGGTCTGGTCAACACCGTGATCCGCCCTGACGGCATTCACATGACGCCTGCCTACGCGGAGGGACTTGACCGCGTATGGCTGCTTCCCCTGCTGGACAAGTACTACAGCCCGCACCCCAAGACCTGCGGAACCACGACGTCGCTACCGTGCGGCAATGCCCAGCCGTAGGGGCGCCGGGGAGATCGCACTCGGCCTGGTGCTGCTCGGGGTCCTGGTCGGTCTCGCGCTGGTCGCGCAGGACCACTGGAAGCAGGGCCTCAGTTTGATGGGCGTGACGTTGCTCGGGGGCGCGGTACTGCGGCTCGTGCTTCCGGCCAGCCGTCTCGGCCTGCTCGTGGTGCGCAGCAGGCCGTTCGACGTCGCGGCGCTGGCGCTGCTCGGCGCGGCCATCCTCGGGGTGACATTCCAGGTGCCGCTACCCCACCACTGATCGAATTCCGGCAATGGAGTGCGTCTGAAATCACCGCATATCAGGTGACGTGGGAATTCTGCGCCAGCTATTTTCCGCCAATTCATATTCAAGCTCTCGGACCGCGTTACCTTGGCGGCAGTCAGGAAGTGGCTACCGCTGGGGGCGTAATGGTCGACGAAGCACGCGAAACGTCGAATTCGGTCACGGCGCACCGTGAGCCGCCTCCGAGCTTCGGCATGGTTGCCCATATCTGGGGCGGCCACCTCGAAACGACGGACGCCGAACCGCCGCCCGCGCAACCGGCGGAAGTCGCGCTGGATGCGGGCGGCGTCGAACTTCCCTCGCAGCGCGCCCCTCGCGTCAAGGTCGATTGACCCTGCGTGCCGGCGTTTCGGTAGCCTCAGGACATGGCGAAAACTCCGGTAAAGGTCACGGTCACCGGCGCTGCCGGGCAGATCGGCTACGCGTTGCTCTTCCGTATTGCGGCGGGCCACCTGCTGGGCCCCGACGTGCCGGTGCGCCTCTCACTGCTGGAGATCGCGCCGGCGCTGAAGGCTGCCGAGGGCACCGCGATGGAGCTCGACGATTGCGCCTTCCCGCTGGTTTCCGGCATCGACATCACCGATGACGCCAAGACCGCTTTCGACGGTGCCAATGTCGCGCTGCTGGTGGGGGCGCGGCCTCGCACTGCGGGGATGGAGCGCGGCGATCTGCTCTCGGCCAACGGCGGGATCTTCGGCCCGCAGGGCAAGGCCATCAACGAGGGCGCCGCGTCTGACATCAAGGTGCTCGTGGTCGGAAATCCCGCGAACACCAACGCGCTGATCGCCCAGCAGAACGCGCCTGATGTCCCGGCCGACCGCTTCACCGCGATGACCCGGCTCGACCACAACCGGGCGCTCAGCCAGCTCGCGGCCAAGCTCTCCGTCCCGGTCACCGAGATCAAGAAGATGACCATCTGGGGCAACCACTCGGCCACCCAGTACCCCGACCTCTACACCGCGGAGGTGGGCGGCAAGTCCGCTGCCGAGCAGGTCGACGAGGCGTGGCTGCGCGACACCTTCATCCCGACCGTCGCCAAGCGCGGCGCGGCCATCATCGAGGCGCGCGGCTCGTCCTCAGCCGCCTCGGCAGCCAACGCGGCTCTCGACCATGTCTATGACTGGGTGAACGGCACCGAGTGGACCTCCTCGTCGGTGGTGTCCGACGGGTCGTACGGGGTGCCCGAGGGACTCATCTCGTCGTTCCCGTGCCGGGCGTCCAACGGCGCCTGGGAGATCATCCAGGGAGTCGACATCAATGACTTCTCGCGCTCGCGTATCGACGCGTCGGTGAACGAACTCGACGAGGAACGCGCCGCGGTCCGCGAGCTCGGTCTCATCTGAGGGGATCTTGCGCCTACCCTGATCGGGTGGACGCCTGCCGGTTTCGGCCGATTCGAGCGCGCTCATGAGCGTCTGGCTCAACGTGCTGGTCGTCATTGCGCTGGTGCTCGTCGAGGGCTTGTTCGTCGCTGCTGAGCTGGCGCTGGTGTCGCTACGCGAGGGTCAGGCCCGGGCGCTCGCCGAGCGTGGACGGCGCGGGCAGAAGGTCGTCAAGCTCGTCACCAACCCCAACCGGTTCCTGGCGGCGGTCCAGCTCGGCGTCACGCTGACGGCCCTGCTCTCCAGCGCATTCGGCGCCGTGACGCTGTCCAAGCAAGCGGCCACGGGGCTGCGCGATGCGGGCATGGGCAAGGGCCTGGCCAACGTGCTCGGCTTTCTCGGGGTCACCATCGTCATCACGTTCGTGACCCTCGTGGTCGGCGAGCTCGCCCCAAAACGCCTGGCACTTCAGCGAACCGAGCGCATCAGCCTGGCGTTCGCCCCCACTCTCGACCTCATCGCGCGCGCGTCGCGTCCGGTGATCTGGCTGCTGTCGGCCTGCACCAACGGGCTCGTCAAACTGCTCGGCGGCGATCCCTCGGCCGGCAAGGAGTCCATCTCCGAGGAGGAGTTGCGGGGGCTCGTCGCGGCGCACGAGACGCTCGGGGTGGAGGAGCGCCAGATCCTCGACGAGGTCTTCGAAGCGAGCACCCGGCTGGTACGTGAGGTCCTCGTGCCCCGTACCGAAGTGACCTTCCTCGACGCCGGTCAGCAGGTCGGCCGCGCCTTCGAGGAGACCAGCGAGCTTCCGCACTCGCGCTATCCGGTCGTGCGCGGCTCGGTGGACGACGTGGTGGGATTCGTGCACATCCGCGACCTCGCGCTCGCCGGGCGCAGCCGGCTCACGGTCGGCCAACTCGCCCGGCCGGTCACGTTCATCCCCTCCAGCCTGAGCGTGCTGACGGCACTGTCACAGCTGCGCCGCGAGGGCCATCACCTGGCAATGGTCGCCGACGAGTACGGCGGCATCGCCGGCATCATCACGCTGGAAGACCTGATCGAAGAACTGCTGGGTGAGATACGCGACGAGTACGACCCGGCCGTCTCCGCCACCCGTCTCGTGGTCGGCGGCGATCTCGAGGTCGACGCGTTGCTCAACCTCGACGAGTTCCACGAGGCCACCGGCATCCGGCTGCCCGACGGACCGTATGAGACCGCCGCGGGTTATGTCCTTAAGTCGCTGGGGCATCTGCCGGCGGTCGGCGAGGCGGTGGAACTCGATGGCGTCCGCTTGACGGTGCGGGCGCTCGACGGCCGGCGTATCGAGCGGCTCCGGGTCTCGCTGGTCCCCGAACCAGCGACGGAGCAGGACGAAGCGCCTGCCACGGAGCCGGCGAGCGAAGCCTCCGTGGGTAACGGCTAGGAAGGATCAGCCCCGGCCGGCAGCACCGGCGAGCGACTTGAGTGCCCGCAGCTGCAGGGAGCGGACGGCGGCGTCCTGGCGACCCATGGCGACGGCGGTCTCGCGGACCGAACGCTCCCCGAGGAAGCGCAGCTCGAGGCACTGGCGCTGAGCCGGCGGAAGGGTGCGAAGCGCGTCACGAAGACGCTCGGCCTCGACCAGGTCGATGACGATGTCGTCGGCGCCGCGCTGCGGGGCCACCTGGGCGAAGATTGCCGGGTCCTCGGCGGCGAGCTCGCGGCGGTTGCGCGCCAGCGACCAGTAGTCCGCGGCGAGGTTGCGGGCGATGACGAGCACCCACGCGACCGGGTCGGTGCCCTGCCAGCGGAACTGCTGGAGCGAGCGCCAGGCCCGCAGGAAGGTCTCGTTGACGAGGTCGTCCACCTGACTGCTCGGCACGCGGCCGGTCAGCTGGCGACGGACCCGGGGCTCGCAGCGGTGGTAGATCTCGCTGAAGGCACCGGAATCGCCATTTTGCGCGGCGTTAAAGACCTCGCGGAGCGTTGCCGAGGCACTAACGGGCGCGGCGTCGGAGCTGTTGAGTGATGCGGTGGCGGACATGTATCGATCGTTGCTTTTTCGGGCCCCCGAATCGTCCCCCGGTTGGATGAACTTGAGATACGGCCGTTCGCAGTAAACGGCCTACTCCACCTGCCACACCCAGCGCGAAGGCACGCCGCAAAAGCCGCAACATGAGCAGCGGCGGCAGGGTTCCGCGGCCGAGGCCGACTTCGACGAGGGCGTCCATGGCGGCCGCGTCACGGCTGGCCAGAGCCAGGCCCGCATCGAAGAGCTCGGGGGATCGCGAGAGCCGCGAAAGCACTGACGTGGTCGTGAGATGCAGCCCGAGCTCGCGACGCAGCAGGCGCCGGTAGGCGGCACCCGCGGCCGCGCCGCCGGGGTTCATCGCCACTTCGCCGGCGAGCTTGCCGGACAGGACCGCGTAGTAAATCCCTTCTCCTGTAAGGGGATTGATGAGGGACGCGGCGTCACCGACGAGCAAGACGCGTCCATCCGGCTGGCGAGGGCGAAACGTCGACAGCGGCAGCGGGTGCGCGCGCAGGCTCGGCGGATCGGCCGGCTGCCCGGGCAGGAGAGCGGCCAGCGGACCTTCCAGCGCGCTGCGTCCGGACCCGTCGCCCTGCCGCTCGGCCAGGCTCGAGCGCAGCAGCCCGAAGCCGACGTTCGCGCGGCCGGCATGCCCGGGGCCGTCGATCGGGAACGACCACGCGTAGGCCGGCCAACCGGCGGCGACCATCTCGATCAGTTGCTCGGGTGGGCCGTCCGGTCCGGGCGTCCCCCGGGCATAGCCGCGCATGGCGATCGCGCACGTGTCGGGTGGGTTGGGCGGCAAGTGCAGCAGCCGGCGGATCGCGGAATTCGCGCCGTCGGCGGCGATCACCACTTTGGCCTTGAGGTCGGGCGCCAGCTCGACCCCGTCAGCGGTGACGTTCAGGGTCCGGATCCGGCGCTGGATCAGCTCGGCGCCGCGTGCGGTGGCGGCGTCGACGAGTCGGGCGTCGAAGACCTTGCGCGGGATGCAGTACGCGGGCTCCCGGGGTTCGGCGAGCACCTCACGTCCGAGCGGGCTGCGCAGCCGCAGCCGCCCGACCGGTTCGAAGCCGCGCGCCGCGTCCGGCACTCCGAGTGCCTCGAGCACGTGCAACGCCTGCGGCGCAATCCCGTCGCCACAGGCCTTGTCGCGTGGAAAACTCGCGGCATCGACGAGCGCCACCCGCGCCTGCGGGTTGGCTTGCAGGGCCGCCAGCGCGGCCGAGCTGCCGGCCGGGCCGGCGCCGACGATGATGAGGTCATACCAGTCATGCCAGTCATGCCGCGGGGTGCCTGGACGGGCGGCTTGCGTAGCCTCACCCGGGCGCGGTTCGGAGCGAGGCACCCCTGGCAGTCTGCCAAGAACCGGGCCCGGCGGATCTGAGAGGGTGTGAGGGTGATGAGTGCGGCCACGACCGTCGCGCAGCCGCGGGTGCTGTCCGGGATCCAACCGACGGCCGACTCGTTCCACTTCGGGAACTATCTGGGTGCGCTGCGCCAGTGGGTCGCCATGCAGGACGAGTTCGAGACGTTCTACTTCATCGCCGACCAGCACGCGACCACCGTCGCCTATGACCCCGATCTGCTCCGGCGCCGCGTGCGCGTAGCGGCGGCTCAGCTGCTGGCGCTCGGGGTCGATCCCGCACACTCGACCGTCTTCGTCCAGAGCGCCATCCCCGAGCATTCCCAGCTCACCTGGGTGCTCAACTGCCTGACGGGCTACGGCGAAGCCAGCCGGATGACCCAGTTCAAGGACAAGAGCGCGCGCGGTGAACTCGGTGGCGCGACGGTCGGGCTTTTCACGTACCCGATCCTGCAAGCCGCCGACATCCTGCTCTACAAGCCGAAGTACGTGCCCGTCGGTGAGGATCAGCGACAGCACCTGGAGCTGACCCGGGATCTGGCCGGACGCTTCAACACCCGCTTTGGTCGGGTGTTCGACGTCCCCGAGCCCTACATTCCCAAGGCGACGGCGAAGGTGCTCGACCTCGCCAATCCCGACAAGCAGATGAGCAAGTCGGCGGCGTCACCGGCTGGGCTGCTGAACCTGCTCGAGGAGCCGGCGAGCCTGCGCAAGAAGGTGCGCAGTGCGGTCACCGACAGCGGCCGGGAGGTGGCGTACGACCCAGTGGAGAAGCCAGGGGTGACCAACCTGCTCACCATCGGGGGGGCTTTGACGGGGGTCAGCGGAGAGGAGTTCGCCGTGGCCTACGCCGGCCGGGGTTACGGGGATCTGAAGAAGGACGTCGCCGAGCTGGTCGTGGAGTTCGCCGCAGGCGTGCGCGAGCGCACCGAGAAGTGGCTGGCCTCCGACGATCTTGGTGACGTGCTGACGCAGGGGGCGCAGCGGGCGCGGTCGATCGCGGCGCCGCTGCTGGCCGAGGTCTACGAGCGGGTGGGGTTCTCGGTGCCTGGGTCTCAGGCGTGAGCGGCCCGGCGTCCGGCCCCGAATCCGGTCGCTCTGTAGGCGTCACCATCGAGCTGCCCGAGCCCTACGGCAGCGAGCTCGCCGCCTGGCGCGCCCGCCTCGGGGATCCCTCCGCGGAGAAGATCCCGCCGCACATCACCCTGCTGCCGCCGACGGCCGCCGCCGGTGACGTGCTCGCCAAGTTCGTCGACCATCTCACCGGGGTCGCCGCCGCCCACCAGCCCTTCCGCGTTCGGCTGCTCGGCACCGGCACTTTCCGGCCCGTCTCGCCGGTGGTCTTCGTCGTGGTCGTCGAGGGAGCCGAGGGCTGCGCCGAGGTGCAGGCTGACGTCCGTGCCGGTCCCATCGCTCGGGAGCTGCACTTCCCGTATCACCCGCATGTAACCGTCGCGCATGATCTGCCGGAGCCCCAATTGGACTTCGCTCTCACGGCGCTGGCCGACTACGAGGCGGAATTCGAAGCGCAGGGCTTCGCCCTTTTCGAGCGTGACCGGGACGGCTACTGGCACCCCGGCCGCGAGTTCCGGTTCGGTCATCCCGGATCGGATTCGCCGTAGGCCTACTCGGCGAGCGCCGCGTCGACCGCTGCCTGGACATGGAGCCGCGTGGTGGGGAAGAGCGGGACCGGGCTGTCGCAGGCACCGACCAGTAGCTCGATCTCCGTGCAACCCAGCACGATCCCTTGGGCGCCGGCCGCGACGAGCCGGCCGATGATCTCCCGGTACACCTGCCGCGACGGCTCGCGGATCACCCCGAGACACAGCTCGTCGTAGATGATCCGGTGCACCTGCGCGCGGTCGGGCGCATCGGGGACGAGCACGCAGAGCCCGTGATCCGCGAGCCGGTCGCGGTAGAAGGCCTGCTCCATGGTGTACGCCGTTCCGAGTAATCCCACCGTGTCGAGGCCCGCCTTGGTGACCGCTTGTGCCGTGACGTCACCGAGGTGCAGCAACGGGATCGATACCGCGGCCTGCACCTCGTCGGCGACCTTGTGCATCGTGTTGGTGCACAGCACGAGGAGGTCGGCGCCGCCGGCTTCCAGCCCCTGAGCCAGGGACGCCAGCTGTCGGGCTGCCTCGTCCCAGTCGCCGCGTTCCTGGAGCGCTTCGATGTCCGCGAAGTCGACGGACGCGAGCAGGCAGCGCGCCGAATGGGTGCCGCCGAGCCGCTCGCGTACGAGCTCATTGGCCAGCCGGTAGTACTCGGCGCTGCTCTCCCAGCTCATGCCCCCGAGCATGCCGATCACGCGCATCTACTGCCGCCACGCGGCGAGCAGCCCCCGGTTGATCACCAGCACCGCCGCCGTCACCAGCGACGCCACCCGGTGTCCGCTGCCCCATAGCGCAAGAACCGCCAGGACGAAGAAGGCGAGCTGCGCGAACGCGACGACGGCTAAGGGCAATTGGAACTCGGGCTTGGGTGACAGGAAAGCGCCCCACACGTAGGCGGCGGCGACGGGTACCGCGATCATCAGCAGCAGCCGGGTGACGTCGTGCGTCCCGACCGTCCAGCCCCAGAACGCGAACGCGATGAGGGCCACCACTTCGAGCAGGAACGCCACCCCGAGGTTGGCTCCTTTGAGCACGCCGATCACCACAAGGCTCCCCTCTGGCTACAGCGGTCCTTCCTGGGTCAACCCCGTGAGGGCGCGCGAGATTTCCAGGAGCCAAGCCAACGCCGAATCTGCTTGTGTGTCAGCGCATTTATTGGCGCCGACGCTCACGGAGGGAGGAAGTCAGCGACCGCCGGTCGTCGTCCGGGTTCGGCGTTCGGAACCTCGCAACGACGTCACCACACGGCGCAGGGGCGAGTTCGACGTGATGTGCGGCGGCCATCCGAACGGCGGCCGCTGCTCGGGTCGTGGCGGCTCGGGCGGGCGCGGCGGGAGATCGATGTCGGCCGGGCGCCGGCTCGCCAGGAGCAGCACCACCGCCGCGGCAATGAGCAGGCAGTCGGCCACCATCGCCAGCGGGTAGTGCAACGGATCGGGCGCGGCAGCCCCGGCGATGAAGGCGCACGCGCTGACCGTGACGCTCGTGACGAGTACCGGCAGCCGGCGACTCACTGCTCCGGCGGCGAGCAGCACGGCCGCGACGACCGACGGGGCCAGCGGCACCCCGTACAACATCTCGTGCAGCCGTGAGACCTGGATCGCGGGGCCGACGATGACCGCTACGGCCGTGAGGATGACCGCCACCACGGCGAGCAGGGTGGCCGCCAGCAGGTGCGGGCCGGCTCGCGGCTTCGGCCTCGGCGCCGTCCTCAAGACCCCGGCCATGGCGATCAGGACGACAGCTAGCGCGACCGCTGCCCGCGGCAGGGAACCGTTCGACCGCGACAGGGCCGTGTCGTACGCGCCTCCCGGATTGGCCTGGGTGAAGGCGTAGACCCGCAGGCTGTCGGCGAGCGCGAAGAAGCCCGCGCCGGCCACCACCGCGTAGAGCAGCGGCCGGTAACGGTGCCCGTCGCGGGTCAGATGCAGGCCGACGGCGGCCGCGAGCAGGAGCAGGGTCGGAAGCTGACCGGCGGCGAAGTGGCCGGTGGCGATCTCGCCGGCGAAGCGTGACCCGGATTGGGCGCTCGTCGGGGGGAAGAGCGACAGCAGACCGAGCACGAGCGCGGCCGCCCCGGTGGCACCCGCCGCGCGATCGACGTGGCGCCACCACTGCGCCGGCGGATTCAGCGGGACCGGGACCGGCGGCTCGGCCGCCGTCGGGGCGTCAGGCGACGGCATGGGAGGCGGTACGGGAGGCAGCATGGGAGGCGGCATGGGAGGCACCGGGGTCGGCGACGCGAATCCGGGAGGCGGGGTCTCGGCCAGGTCTGGTGGCCGCGGAGCGGGAAGGGCAGCCCCGCGTGGGGCGGGTGAGACGGCGAGCGCGCTGGTCAGTTCTGACGCCATCGCCGCGCACGAGGGGAAGCGGTCCTTCGGGTCCTTGGCCATCGCCCGGTCGAGTACGGCTTGCACACCCAGCGGCAGGCCCGGTCGCAGCTGGCCGAGCCGCGGAATCGGAGCTGAGAGATGCGCGTTCATCCGGGCCCAGGCCCCGTCGCCCGGGAAGGGGACCACCCCCGTCAGCAATTGGAAGAGCACGCACCCGAGCGCGTACTGATCCGCCCGGCCGTCGAGGGGTTGCATCTGGATCTGCTCGGGTGCGGCGTAGTCCAGGCTGGCGGCGAAGTGGCCGCTCGGGGTGAGCCCGGCGGCGTCGCCCGCGCCCTTGGCGATCCCGAAGTCGGTGAGGTAGACGCGATCGGGCCCGCCGGGGTCGGCGGGGGTGCCGAGCAGGATGTTGGCCGGTTTCACGTCGCGGTGCAGCAGGCCGTGGCGGTGCGCGTCGTCCAGTGCTGACGCGACCCGGGTGACCAGATGCAGCGCCCGGGCGGTCGAGAAAGGGCCGCCGGTGCGCAGCGCCGCCGCAGCGTCCTGGCCCGCCACGTACTTCATGTGGATCCAGAGCTGGCCGTCGGCTTCACCACGGTCGTAGACCGGGACGACGTTGTCGTGGTCCAGGCTGGCGGCGAGGTCGGCCTCGCGCTGGAAACGCTCGCGATAGCTGTGGTCCGAGGAGGCAGACATCGGAAGCAGCTTGAGCGCGTCGAGGCGCGGCAGGCGCGGGTGGTGGACCAGATAGACCTCGCCCATCCCGCCGCTGCCGATCAGCCGATCGATGCGAAAACCCGCGACGACCTCACCAGACTGGTGCACCGTCACCGCCCTCGCACTCTCCGGGCCCGCCGGCCAAGTCGGCCGCTTCCGCCCCTAGGGTAAATCCAGGGTCATATTCGCCGTGCAAGAAGCGAGCGCTTGACCTCTTGGACGGCCTGGGTGACCTGAATCCCGCGGGGGCAGGCCTCGGTGCAGTTGAACGTGGTGCGGCAACGCCAGACCCCTTCGCGGTCGTTGAGGACCTCCAGCCGCTGCTCGCCGATAGCGTCGCGGCTGTCGAAGATGAAACGGTGCGCGGCGACGATCGTGGCCGGCCCCACGTACTCGGCGTCATTCCAGTACACCGGGCACGCCGAGGTGCAAGCGGCGCACAGGTTGCACTTCGCCGTATCGGCAAAACGGCGGGCCTGCTCGGGGGATTGGGGACGCTCGCCCGCGGTCTCCCGTCCGGCGCCCACCAGCCACGGCTCGACCGCCCGGAAGGCAGCGAAGAACGGCTCCATGTCGACGATCAGGTCCTTTGACGCGGTGAGTCCCTTGATCGGCTCGATGGTGATCTCGGCGCCGTGGTCCTCGACCAGATCCCTCACCAGCGCCGTGCAGGCCAGCCGGTTCTCGCCGTTGATCCGCATGACGTCGTCGCCGCACGAGCCCTGATCGCAGGAGCGGCGGAAGGCGAGCGATCCGTCAAGGTTCCACTTCACCCAGTGCAACGCATCGAGCAAGCGGTCGCCCGGCTCCACCGGCACCTCGTAGCGCTCCCAGTGGGGTTCGCTGTCGCGCTCCGGATCGAACCGGCGGATCTTCAGGATCACGGGCTCGGGCACGGCCTAGTACTTCCGTTCCGTCGGCGGGTAGCGGGTCACGTCCACGGGCTTGGTCCGCAACTGGAGCTCATCGGGTCCGGCGCGCGATGCCAGCGTGTGGTGCAGGAAACCGATGTCGTCGCGCGCCGGGTAGTCGGTGCGGAAGTGGGCCCCGCGTGATTCCCGGCGGGCCGCTGCTGAGGCCACGAGGACCTCGGCCACGTCCAGCAGGAAACCGAGCTCGACCGCTTCCATCAGGTCGGTGTTGTAGCGCCGGCCCGGGTCGGTGACGGCGATGTTCTGGTAGCGCTGCTTCAGGCCGCGGACGTCTTCGGCGCCCTGGGCGAGCGAGTCGGCACTTGTGATGACAGACGCGTTTGCGTCCATGGTCCGCTGCAGCGCCGCTCTGATCGGAGCCGAGCGCTCGCTTCCGCCGGCGGTACTCAGCCTTTGCAGCAGCGCGACGGCCGGAGCATCGGGCTGCTCGGGAAGGTCGACCCGTCGGCCGCTGGCCCGGGCGTGCTCGGCGGCCTCGGCACCGGCCCGCTGCCCGAACACGACAGCCTCCAGCAACGCGTTGGCCGTGAGCCGGTTGGCGCCGTGCACCGAGACGCAGGCGACCTCGCCTGCCGCGTACAGCCCGGGAACAGGCCGATCCCTGCCGCCGAGCACCTGCCCTTCAGGTGTGGTCGGGATGCCGCCCATCGCGTAGTGGGCTGTCGGATGGACGGGCAGTGGCACTTCGCTGGCGTCGGCCCCGAGCTGGGTCAGAGCGAGCGCGGCCACCGTCGCGGTCGCACTTCCCCATTGTTCGCGGGGTATTCGGGTCAGGTCGAGGACGACGTGATCGCCGCCGGGCGCGCAACCCCGGCCCTCGCGTAGCTCATTGACGATCGCGCGCGCGACGACATCGGTCGGTGCAAGCTCCTTCGCCTCGGGCGCGTAACGCTGCATGAAACTCTCACCGTTGCCGCTGCGCAGAAGCGCGCCTTCGGCCCGGGCCGCTTCCGGCAAGAGGATCCCCAGCGGATGCAGCCCGGTCGGATGGAATTGGTAAAACTCCATGTCCTGCAAGGGAAATCCGCTTCGCAGTGCCAGCGCTTGCGCGTCGCCGGTGGCGCTGTGGCCGTTGGACGTGGTCCGAAAGACGCGCCCGAAGCCGCCCGTCGCGAGCACGACGGAGGGGGCCGAAAAGGTGTGCAACTCACCGGTCGCCAGTTCGTAGCCGACGATTCCGGCCACTGGCGCATCCGTGCCGCCGGGCATCAGCAGGTCGAGGGCGTAGTACTCGTCGAAGAACTCGACACCGCTGCGCAGGCATTGCGCGTACAGCGTCTGCAGCAGGTGATGGCCGGTCAGCTCACCGGCGACGGCAGCCCGCCGCGTCGGCCCAAAAGCGCGCTGGTTGATCAGCCCGTCGGCCGTGCGGCTGAAGGGCACGCCCAGCTTTTCCAGCCCGCGTACGGCATCAGGAGCCTCGCGGCACATCAGCTCTGCGGCCATCTGATCGACCAGGAAGTCGCCGGCGGTGACCGTGTCGAGGGCGTGGCGCTGCCAGCTGTCGTCAAGCGCCGCGTTGATCCCGGCCTGCGCCGCGCCGGTCATCGAACGCGTCGGGTGCAGCTTGCTGACCACCGCTGTGCGGGCGCTGGTGCTGGCTTCGAGGGCAGCGCGAAGGCCCGCTGCGCCGGCGCCGACGACCACGACGTCGTAGCGGTGCAGCTGCATGTGTCGGGAGGCCTCTCGGTCGCGTTAGCTGTTGAGCGTCGGGTCGAACGTGAAGATGACGAGGGTGCCGAGCGCGACGACCAGCACGGCGGAGGCGTAGAGCAGCATCTTCAGCCAGAAGCGCGTGTGCGGGCGCTCGGCGTAGTCATTGATGATCGTGCGCAAGCCGTTGGTGCCGTGCAGCTCGGCGAGCCACAGCATCAGCAGGTCCCAGATCCGCCAGAAGGGCGACGCGTAACGCCCGGCCACGAAGCCGAAGTTGATGCGCTGCACGCCGCCGTCGAGGATGTTCACGATCAGCAGGTGGCCGAGGACCAGAACGATCAGCACGATCCCGCTGATCCGCATGAAGATCCAGGCCTGCATCTCGAAATTGTTGCCGCGGCCGGCGGTCCGCCGCACGCGGGGCGAGCGGGGCGCCTCGATCTGCAGGTCCGTCATCTCAGGCGCTTCCGAACAGCTGCTTGGCGGCGTGCTCGAGCATGAAATACGCCCCGGGCACCATCACGGCGACCCAGATCGTGACTACGACCGCGAGCATCTGCTTCTGGTACTTCGCGCCGGACGACCAGAAGTCGATGAGCATGATCCGCAGCCCGTTGAGGCCGTGGTAGAGCACCGCGCCGACGAGCCCGAGCTCCAGCAGGTTGACGAGCGGGTTCTTGTAGATGTCGACGACCCGGTCGTAGGAGTTCGGCGAGACCCGCAGCAGCGCCGTGTCCAAGATGTGAGCGAACAGGAAGAAGAAGACCAGCACGCCGGTGATGCGGTGGGCCACCCACGACCACATCCCCTGTCCGCCGCGATACAGCGACCCTCGGGGTCGCGAAGAACGGGCGGCCATAGCCGGATCGTAACGACCGGCAGTGAGAGACCGCCCGGGCCGCAGCCGGTTCAGTCGCCGGAGCGGCGCTTCACGCGATACATGTCGGCGTCGGCCTCGTGCAGCAGGGCGTCAGCATCGAGGCCGACGGCGCTGCTGTGGGCCGTTCCAACGGAAGCGACGACCGTCAGATCACCGATCGGTGGCCGCAGCGCATCGCGTACGCGATCAGCCAGGGCGAGCGCGTCGGGAGCGGGAAGGCCTTCGGCGACGACCGCGTACTCGTCGCCGCCCAGCCGAGCGACCGTGTCAGCGGGCCGCACGGCACTGCGTAGCCGCCTCGCCACCTCAATGAGGACCCGGTCACCCTCGGCGTGTCCGCGGGTGTCGTTGACCACCTTGAAATCGTCGAGGTCCAGGTAGAGCACCGCGACCCCGCCCCTTTCCCGTACCACCGCCCGCACCGCCTGCTCGAGCCGATCCTTCAGCAGCGTGCGGTTCGGCAGGCCGGTCAGTGGGTCGTGCAGCGCCCGGTAGGACAGCCGGGCCTCGGTCGCGCGGCGCTCGGTGATGTCCATCAGATGCAGGACGAGCATCTTCGGCTCGCCCGGCAGCGGCGCGACGGATCCCTGCACCCACACCTGCTCGCCGCTCAGGCGTTCCAGCCGCCATTCCTTCGGCTCGACCGCCTGATCCTTCTCCACGACCGTGCGCAGCAGCGTGCGGACGGCGTCGCGGTCATCGCGGTGCACCAGGCGCAGGCTCTGGCGTCCGACCAGAGCGCGCGGATCGTCGGCGACCAGCTCGCCCAAGGCAGGGTTGGCGTCCAGCACCACCCCGATCGGGTCGATGAGCAGCATGGCGATCGGCGCTTCGTGGAATGCGGCGGAAAAGCGCTGCTCGGCGGCCCACATGGCCTGCTCGCTCTCGTGCCGCGCGCTGACGTCGCGCACCACCACCATGATCGCCGGGCGCCCCTCGTACTCGATGCCGGCGGCTGCCGTCTCGATCGGGATGGTGCGCTGGTCGTCGAGGCGGACCATCTGGCCTTCCACATAGGGCAGGCGCTGGTCGACAGCGAGCCTGCCGTAGCGCTTGACCATCGGCGTACGCACCGGCGGCGGCACGACCTCGATGGCCGGCTTGCCCTGCAACTGCTCGAGGTCCCGGGCGCCGACCAGACTCAGGGCTTGCTGGTTGGCGAAGACGAAGCGGCCGTCCTGGATCACGGCGATGGCGTCAGGTGAGAGCTCGACCAGCGCGCGGTAGCGCTCCTGGGAAGCGCGCAACTCGTCCACGGTCACCCTCTCTCCTGCTCGGTACTTTCCCGGTTGGGCCTATTTGACAACTGTCGGTTCTAGGTGTGCCAGCAAGCAAAACGTTTGGCGAATGGGCACATGATCCGGCGGTGTGCGGCTATGACGCCGGCAGCCTGTGCAGATAGCGTTCACGACGTGGCGGTTCCAAGCGCACGGCTGATCCGTGAGGCTCCGAAGGTCCTCCTGCACGATCATCTCGACGGGGGTTTACGGCCGGGGACAGTTGCCGAATTGGCGCAACTTACCGGTTACTCAGGGTTGCCCGCTACGGATGTCACCCGGTTGACGGAATGGTTCCACGGCGCGGCAGCGGCCTCCGGGTCGCTGGATCGCTACCTCGAGGCGTTCTCCCACACGGTCGCGGTCATGCAGACCGAGGAGGCGCTGGTGCGGGTCGCCCGCGAATGCGCCGAGGATCTGGCAGCGGACGGGATCGTCTACGCCGAGGTGAGGTTCGCCCCCGAGCTGCATGTGGACACCCTCGAGCTGCCCACGGTCGTCGAGGCCGTCCTCGAAGGCTTCCGGCAGGGCACCCATGGCACGCCGCTCACCGCGCGCGTGTTGCTGACGGCGATGCGTTCGGCGGCCCGCTCCCGGGAGATCGCGGAGCTGGCCGTGCGCTATCGCGACGAGGGCGTGGCGGGTTTCGACATTGCCGGGCGCGAGGCAGGCCATCCGCCGACCCGCCATCTCGACGCGTTTCAGCTGATGGCCCGCGAGAACGGGCATTTCACGATCCACGCGGGCGAGGGCTTCGGGCTGCCGTCGATCTGGGAAGCGATCCAGTGGTGCAACGCCGACCGGCTCGGTCACGGCGTGCGCATCGTCGACGACATCAAGATCTCCGTCGACGGTGACGTGACGTTGGGCAAGCTGGCGGGCTACGTCCGCGACACCCGCGTCCCGCTGGAGATGTGCCCGACGTCCAACGTGAACACCGGCGTCTGCGCATCGGTCGCCGAACACCCCATCGGACTGCTGGCCGGGCTGGGATTTCGGGTCACCGTCAACACCGACAACCGCCTGATGAGCAACGTCATTCTCTCCGAGGAGCTGCACAAGGTGGCCGAGGCTTTCGACTACGGCTGGGAGCAGCTGCGCTGGTTCACGGTGAACGCGATGAAGTCGGCGTTCCTGCCGTTCGACGAGCGTCTCGTGCTCATCAATGACGTCATCAAGCCGGGTTTCGCCGAGCTGATGTCCCGCGAATCATGAGTGGCCCCTGCTGGCTCACCGGCGACGACCCGGTGATGACCGCCTACCACGACCAGGAGTGGGGCCGTCCGGTCACGGGGGAGCGCGAACTCTACGAGCGGATGTGCCTCGAAGGATTTCAGTCGGGGCTGTCCTGGCGGACGGTGCTGAACAAGAGGCCCGCCTTCCGGGAGGTGTTCGCCGGCTTCGATCCCGAGAAGGTGGCCGCTTTCCGGCCGCAGGACGTCGACCGGCTGCTGCAGGATGCCCGGATCATTCGCCACCGCCGCAAGATCGAGGCGACCATCACCAACGCGCGTGCCGTCCTCGCCTTGCACGAATCAGGCACCGAGCTTCGCGACATGTTCTGGGGATACGCGCCCGGGCCGGATACGGCACGACGCCCGGCGGTGCTCAGCGAGCTGCCGGCGACCACTCCGGAAGCGTTGGAGCTCTCGAAACGGCTGCGCAAGCTGGGGTTTGCGTTTGTGGGACCGACGACCGCTTACGCGTCGATGCAGGCCTGCGGAATCGTGAACGACCACCTCACCGACTGCCCTTTTCGCGACGAGGTCGAGCAGCAGCGCCGTGAGTCAATGGACACGTTCGCCCCGCGCAAACCCTAGGACTGGCAGGCTTCCCGGCGTGGACGTTCTCGTCGTGGACCACCCGCTGGCCGCAGTGCGCCTGACGATCCTGCGCGACGAGCGCCACGATCGGGCCGTCTTCCGGGCCGCGCTGTCCGATCTGGCGACGATGCTGGTCTACGAAGCCACCCGTGACCTGCACCGCGAACGTATCGACGTGCGTACCCCCCTGACGGTGACCGAAGGCGCGGTGATCTCCGACCCGCCGCTGCTCGTCCCGGTCCTGCGCGCCGGGCTCGGCATGGCCACGGCTGCCGCGGCGCTGCTTCCCGAGGCGCAGATGGGTTTCGTGGGGCTGGCCCGTGACGAGACGACGCACCAGTCCCGGGCCTACCTCGAATCGATCCCCGACGACCTCACCGGACGCACCGCGATCGTGCTGGACCCCATGATCGCGACGGGCGGTTCGCTGATGCATTGCGTACGCCTGCTCTCCGATCGCGGGGCGGCCGAAGTCATCGTCGTCTGCGTGCTCGCGGCACCGGAGGGGCTGGAACGGTTACGCGAGAGCGGGCTCAACGTCCGGGTGGTCACGGCGTCGATCGATGAGCGTCTGAACGAGAACGCGTACATCGTCCCGGGCCTGGGCGACGCCGGGGATCGGCAGTTCGGCTCGGTCTGATCCGCGGCAAATCGCTCAGGGATGCAGTTCAGCCCAGCAGCGGCAGCAGGTCGTCGCCGATCCGGCGCAGTTGCTCGGCGGCGCCCCCACGTGCGGCGGCCACATCGCGGGCGACGACCTCGGCAGGCGTCACGACTTCGAGGTAGGCCTTGAGCTTCGGCTCGGTGCCGCTCGGGCGAACGACCACTCGACCCCCGGCGAGCCGCAGACGCACCCCCTCGGTCGGTGGCAGGCCGTCGCGGGGTTGACTCAAATCCTCAGCGCGTACAACGCGTAGCCCGCCGAGTTCCGGCGGTGTCGACGCGAGCAACCACTCGATCGCCCGGCCACCCGCGCGCAGGTCGCTGTGCCGCACCGAGAGCTGTGAGGTCGCGAAAAGCCCTATTTCGCAGGCTAATTCGTCGAGCCGGTCGATCAGCGTCCGTCCGGAAAGCTTGAGGTGTGCGGCCAGTTCGGCGGCGGCGAGGGCCGCGCTGATGCCGTCCTTGTCGCGTACGAAATCCAGGCCTACCGCGTAGCCCAGCGCCTCCTCGTACGCGAACACCAGCTCGGGTCCGCCGGCGCGGGCGAGCCACTTGAAACCGGTCAGCGTCGTCGTCGCATCGGCGTCGCGGACGGCGGCGAGGGCTTGCAGCGCCGACGAGGAGACGATGGTGGTCGCGACGAGCGGGCGGCCCTGGCGCGGTCGGCGGGTGAGGATGTGGTCGGCGAGCAGCAGGCCGAGCTCGTCGCCGGTCAGCAGCCGTCCGCCTACCGCGACTGCGCAGCGGTCGGCGTCCGGATCGTTGGCGATCGCGATGTCGGCGCCGGTGCGTTCGGCGAGCGCGAGCAGCAGGTCGGTGGCGCCAGGTTCCTCGGGGTTCGGGAACGCGACGGTCGGGAAGTCCGGGTCGGGTTCGGCTTGCTCAGCGACGACCTCGGGAGCCTCAAATCCGGCCTGAGCAAAGGCGTCTCGCATGACGGCGCCGCCGACGCCGTGCAGCGGGGTGTAGGCAATCCGCACATCACGATCGGTCACCAGCGAGAGGCTCGTGACGGCGGCGAGGTAATCGCGGCGCACCTGCGGCCCGAGCCTCACGAAGTCGTCGGAAAGAAGCAGCCCTGACGCGGGCGGAGCGGCGGCGATGTCCGCTTCGATGAGCGCGTCCTGCGGCGGCACGAGCTGGGCGCCGCCGAGATAGACCTTGTAACCGTTGTCCTGCGCGGGGTTGTGGCTCGCCGTCACCATGACGCCGGCGTCAGCCCGGCGCTCGCGCGCGGCGTAGGCGAGCACCGGGGTCGGCAGCGCCTTCGCGAGCAGTTCGACGCGCAGTCCCAGACCGGCCATCACCCGCGCGCTGTCGACGGCGAAGTCCCGGCTGCGGTGGCGGGCGTCGTACCCGATGACAACGTGCGGGCCGGCGCCCGCGGTGCGCAGCAGGTAACCGGCAAGCCCGGCGGCGGCCCGCCGCACCACCGCGGTGTTCATCCCGTTCGGCCCAGCACGCATCGGCCCGCGCAGGCCAGCGGTACCGAACGTCAGCGGACCCGCGAAGCGCTCGGCCAGCGCGTCCTCGTCACCGCCGTCGACCAAGGCCTGCACTTCCGCCCGATCGCCCGGATTCGGGTCGCCGGCGAGCCACTCGCGTATCCGATCAGCGAGCGTGGTGTTCATCGTGCGGAGGTCATCACAGCCGGCGGACGACCTCGGCGAGCAGCGCGCCCATCCCGGGCGCCGCTGCCCGGCCGACCGCCAGCACGTCGGCGTGCTCGAGGGCGTCTCCGGACAGGCCCGCCGCCAGGTTGGTGACCAGTGACAGGGCGAGCACCTCGGCGCCCTCCGCGCGAGCGGCGATCGCCTCGTACACGGTCGACATTCCGACGAGGTCGGCGCCGAGCGTCTGCAGCGCGCGGATCTCGGCGGGGGTCTCGAACTGCGGGCCCGGCATGTACGCGTAGACGCCATCAGCGAGGGTGGGGTCGACGCTGCGCGCCAGGTCGCGCAGCCGCTTGCTGTAGCACTCGGTGAGGTCGATGAACTGCGGCCCGACGAGGGGGGTGCGTCCGGACAGGTTCAGGTGGTCGTTGATCAGCACCGGCTGCCCGACCGTGAGCCCCTCACGCAGACCCCCGGCAGCGTTGGTCAGGGCGACGACCTTCACCCCGGCGGCGCAGGCGGTTCGCACGGCGTGCACCACCACCGAGAGGTCGTGGCCCTCATACGCGTGTACCCGGCCGAGGAACGCCAGCACCCGGCGGCCGCCGACGTCGATCGAGCGCACCGCGCTGCTGTGCCCGAAGACCCGGATCGGCGGGAAGCCGCCGAGCTCCTGCAGGTCGAATTCGGCAGCCGGCTCGCCCAGCAGATCCGCCGCCGGCTGCCAGCCCGAGCCGAGCACGATCGCGATGTCATGCCGCTCGACCCCGGTCAGCTCGGCGAGGCGAGCAGCAGACGCCTCGGCGTCCGGAGGGTCAGTCGCGAAGCCGCTGCTCATGCCTCGATCCTGGCACGGCGCGGGCAGTCCAGCGCCCGTCCTCGTGTCCGATCCGCACTGCATGGTCGAAGCAGCCGCTGATGAGCTTGCTCGTGACGACGTCAGCGGCGGGTCCCCGAGCAAAGACCTTGCCCTCGCGCAGGAGCAGGGCGTGGGTGGTGCTGGCCGGGATCTCCTCGAGGTGATGGGTGACGAGCACGCTCGCCAGCAGCGGATGGCTGGCGCGCAGGGTGTCCAGGCCAGTGAGGAGCTGCTCGCGGGCCGCCAGGTCGAGACCGGTGGCGGGCTCATCGAGCAGCAGCAGCGCCGGGTCGGGCATGAGCGCGCGGGCGATGAGCGCCCGGCCGCGCTCGCCGGAGGACAGCGTCGTCCACCTCGCGTCCCGCAGGGCCGACATGCCCAGCACCTCGATGAGGTCGTCCGCCTGCTGCGCCTGTCCTGCGCTCGGCTTCCACCGCTGCTGGAGGCCGACGGTATTGGTGGCGCCGGAGAGCACCACTTCGCGCGCCGACAGCGGCCACTGCAAGGGATGGCGCGGGTCGACGTGACCGATGGCGCTCCGCAGCTGACGCATGTCGACCTTGCCCAGCACCCCACCGAGGACCCGAACCTGCCCGGCCGTCGGATGCTCGAGCGCACCCAGCAGGCGCAGCAGCGTCGTCTTGCCGGCGCCGTTGGGGCCGATCAGGACCCAGTGCTCGCCCGGCCGGACGGTGAGCGAGACGTCGTGCAGCAGGAAGCGATGGGCGCGGACGAAGTCGACGGCATCGGCCTCGAGGACTGCGTCGAGAACTGGTTGGAGACCTGCCCCGTCCGCCTGCGCCACTCGGCGAAGGCTATCCAGTCTCCGAAGCCTCGATGGGGCCGGCCGTATCCCAGCCCGGGACCAGGACCCGAACCTTCGTGTCGCGTGAGTCCACCTGCTCGCCGCAGGTGCGGCAGACCTCGATCGGATCGAGCTCGTGGTCGTGGTGCGCAAGTCCCATGCGCGGGGTCTCGACGGCCCAGGTGTTGCCCCACGTGACCAGGGCGCGCATCACCGGGCTGAGCGCTTTTCCGGCGGGCGTCAGGTGGTAGCTGTAGCGGGCCGGGGCGCTCGAGTATTCGCGACGCTCGAGGATCCCCGCGGCCTCCAGCGCGCGGAGCCGGGCGGCGAGGCGATCGCGCGGGGCGCCGGTGTTGCGGGCGATGTCGTTGAAGCGATGGTTGCCGAGGAAGACCTCCCTCAGCGCGAGCATCGACCACTTCTCGCCGATCAGTGCCATCGACGCGGCCACCGGGCAGGGACGTCCCGGCAGGTCCTGATCGGCGAGCGCCTCTCGCGGCAGCGGCGCGCTCCCGTTGTCGAGTAGGCGGTCCGGCTGCACTCCGGCGTGTTCCATGCCACTGCGCTCCATACGACTAGGTTGCCATCTCAAACCGACTTGCGCTAGCCTCCCCAGCATGTCAGTTGGAGAATCAAACTCTGCGCCGCGCAGCCGGGTCGTGTTCGCCGTCGTTGCCGCGGCCATCTTCATGTCGAATCTCGACCTGTTCATCGTGAACGTGGCGCTGCCGAGCATCGGAACCGACTTCGGTGGATCGCTCGCCCGGCTCTCGTGGATTCTCAATGGCTACGCGATTGCCTTCGCTGCGCTGCTGATCGCGGCCGGGCGGCTCGGTGACCGGATCGGCCAGCGCCGGGTGTTCCTGGCCGGCGTCGCGGTCTTCACGCTTGCCAGCGCACTCTGCGCGGCCGCTCCGAACCTCGGCGTCCTCGTCGCGGCGCGGGTGCTGCAGGCGGCCGGTGCTGCTGCCCTCATCCCGACTTCGCTCGCACTGCTGCTCGCGGCGACCCCGGCGGCCAAGCGCGCTGGGGCGGTACGCGGCTGGGCAGCGATCGGCGGCGTCTCGGCGGCGCTCGGCCCGGTGGCCGGGGGACTGCTCGTGCAGGCCGACTGGCGATGGGTTTTCCTGGTCAACCTCCCGGTCGGGGTGGCGGCCATCGTCGCCGGCCGGGTCGTCCTCCCGCACCCGGCGGCCCGGCCCGACGAGCCGCTGCCCGACCTGCTCGGC
This sequence comes from Frankiaceae bacterium, assembly GCA_036272075.1. Lineage (GTDB taxonomy): Bacteria > Actinomycetota > Actinomycetes > Frankiales > Frankiaceae > DATAZK01. The sequence continues at coordinate 22,112 of DATAZK010000059.1, read as the reverse complement.
GCCGCCCTGCTGACGGCCGGCATCGGCGCCCTCACCGGAGCGCTGGTCGAGGCACCCGGCTGGGGTTGGGGATCGGCGCGCACGATCGCGCTGTTCGCCGCGTCGGTCATCGCCCTCGGATGGTTCCTCGCCCGCTGCTTCTCGCACGAGCGCCCGCTGATCGAGCTCAGCCTCTTCAAGATCCCCAACTACGGCACGGCCACCGCCGCCGTCTTCCTTTTCGGCCTCGGCTTCGCCGCCATGCTGCTGTCAAATGTGCTGTGGTGTCAGGAGGTTTGGCACTATTCGGCGCTGCGCACCGGCCTCGCCATCGCCCCCGGACCGGCCATGGTGCCGGCGTTCGCGATCGGCGCCGGCCCTCTCGTGCGCCGGTTCGGCCCGGGTGCCGTCGCCGCCGCCGGCAACGTCGCCTTCGCCATGGGCCTGCTCTGGCGGGTGCTGGCCGCCGGCACGACCCCGCACTACGTGACAGACCTCCTGCCGAGCATGCTGCTGACCGGCATCGGGGTCGGTCTCGCGCTGCCGACTCTCATCAGCACGGCGTCCACTGCACTTCCCGCCGAGCGATTCGGTACCGGCTCGGCGATCGTGAACACCAGCCGGCAGGTCGCGTCAGCACTCGGCGTGGCGATCCTGGTGACGATCCTCGGCACGCCCGCCTCGCCGGCAGCGGCTCGCGCGGTCTTCCAGCATGGCTGGATCACGGCCGGTGCGGCGAACCTTGCCGCCGCGCTGGTCTGCTTACGCCTGGGACGTCAGAAGGACGGTCAAGTGCTGGCTGCGGCGGCGCGTCCGGCACCGGAGGGGGAGTTCACCGACTCCGGCTCCGCCAGCGGCTCGGGAGAGTCCATGGAACCGACGCCGGTGAGCGTCTCGGCACTCTCGTCACCGTCCTCGTAGTGGTACTTCCCGCCGCGTAGCCAGGAGGCCCAACCCGCGATGAGGCAGGCGATCACCGAGAAGATGAACGCGACCTGCAGCCCGTGGTGGAACGGTCCGGAGATGAGGTTGGGGAAGAACGAGCGACCCGTCAGGAAGTGCTGGTGCGCGGCGCTCAGCTGGTGGACCGAGGGGCCGAGCAACTGCTGGATCGGGTTGAAGCCGAGCAGTGACGCGAAGAGCGTCGCGACCGGAGGCAGGTGGGAGACGCGGGCCGCGTCGGCCGCGGAAACCCCTTGTGCCGTAAGGCCATGGCTCAGCGCGCCGCTCAGCGTCGAGGCGAGCCCGAGGATCATCAGCGAGAAGAAGATGCCGATCGAGAGCACCGTCGCCGAGTTCTGGAACGTGGTCGCCATGCCCGAGCCGGCGCCGCGCTGGCGGGGCGGGATCGAGTTCATGATCCCGGCCCGGTTGGGCGAGGAGAACATGCCCATGCCGACGCCGTCGAGCACCAGGATGGCGGCGAACGCCCAGTAGCTGAAGTTGACCGGAAGCATCAGCAGCAGCAGGAAGGACAAGGCCGCGACGGCCATGCCGCCGGTGGCGAACGGTCGGGCGCCGAACCGGTCGGACAGGAAACCCGAGATGGGCGCAGCGAGCAGGAAGCCGATCGTCAACGGCAGCAGGTAGATCCCGGCCCACAGCGGAGTGCGTTCAAAGCTGTAGCCGTGCAGCGGCAGCCAGATTCCCTGCAGCCAGATGATCAGGATGAACTGCAGACCACCCCGGCCGAGCGCGGCCAGCAGGCTCGCGATGTTGCCCGCGGTGAAGGCCCGAATCTTGAACAGTTCCAGGTGAAACATCGGGTCGCTGACCCGGCGCTCGATGGCCACGAAGACACCGAGGACGACGATGCCTCCGATGATGGCGGCCAGGACATAGGGGTTGGTCCAGCCCATCGTGTGACCGCCGTAGGGCTGGATGCCGTACGTGATCCCGACGAGCACCGCGATGAGGCCGACAGCGAAGGTGATGTTGCCCCACCAATCGATCGTGGCCTTCTGGCGTACCCCGTTGTCCTTGAGCTTCAAGTAGGCCCAGATGGTCCCGAAGATCCCGAACGGCACGGAGACCAGGAAGATCAGGTGCCAGTTGACGGGGGCCAGCAGGCCGCCGATCACCAGGCCGATGAACGATCCCGCGATGCCCGCGACGTTGTTGATCCCGAGCGCCAGGCCGCGCTGATGGGACGGGAAAGCGTCGGTGAGGATGGCACTGGAATTAGCGAACAGGAACGCGCCGCCGATGCCCTGCAACACTCGCATGACGATCAGCCACCAGGCCCCGGCCGGTCCCGTCATCCACGTGACGGACAGCAGGATCGAGAAGATGGTGAAGATCGCGAAGCCGAGGTTGTACATCCTGACCCGGCCGTACATGTCGCCGATGCGCCCGAAGCTCACCACCAGCACGGCCGTCACCACGAGGAATCCCATGATGAGCCAGAGCAGGTAACTGGTGTTCTGCGGCTTCAGCGGGTCGAGCTTGATGCCCTTGAAGATGTCGGGAAGCGCGATCAGCAGGATCGAGGCGTTGATCGTGACCATCAGCACGCCGAGCGTCGTGTTCGACAGGGCGATCCACTTGTAGGCGGCGCCCTGATCGCGCTCGAGTGCCTCGGGGGTCGACGGAGCCGCAGAGTCGCTGTCGGGCCGCGCACGCCTGCGCATGAAACCTCCGGGAGCACGGCGAGAAGACACGAGGAGAAGAAGTTACTTGCTTGAGGATAACTAAAATCAGTTCCGGTGTCGAACCAGGTCCGTCGCGTAAGGCTCACAGCGTGCTGGGGCGCACGCTGGGTCTTACGCGACAGGTGGGGATGCGGCGGGGATGCCGACGATAGGGCAGGCTCGTGGGGTGCCGGCCATGCCCCCGACCCTCCCGCTCGACACGGGCGAGTTCACCGAGGTGGTGCTGCGCGGTGCGTTACGCGACCCGGCGGGCACCGGCAGGGTTGTCGCGTTCCTGGAGCGTTTCCTGGGCATGCGCTTTGGTGGCCGGCGCTGGGTGGTGCTGACCAACCGCCGTTTGCTGGTGCTGCGCCGGCGCAATCCGAAGTCGTACGCGGCCGACCGGTGGTTCGACGTTTCCTTGGACCGCAGGCGCATTCAGGCGTCAATGCCGTTCATGGAGGGCAGCCTGGTGGTGATGGCCATGGTCAGTTCGAAAGGTCCGTCGGCCTTGCTGCTGCCGTCCGGGGCTTTCAAGGAAGCTCAGCGGATGGCCCGGGCGCTGGGCGCGGACGGACGGTGAATCGCAGGTCGGGCCGCTACTGTTCCTAGAGTGCGGATCCCGTTCAACTCCTCGCCCCGCACCAGCCTGGGCGTCGAATGGGAGCTGCAGCTCGTCGATCCCGCGACGCGAGAGCTCGCTCCCGCCGCCAGCGACCTGCTGGCCGAGTTGCGCGGAACCGAGCCCGAGCACCCGAAGGCCAAGCACGAGCTCTTCGAGTCGACCGTCGAGATCATCACCGGCGTCTGCATGACGGTCGCCGAGGCGAAAGCCGACCTGGCCGCCACCCTCGCTGAGGTCACCGCGGCGGCCGGGCAGCGGGGGCTCGGGGTGATGTGCAGCGGCACCCATCCGATGACCGAGTGGGCCGGGCAGCCGGTCAGCCCCAGCCCGCGTTACGACAAGCTGATGGAGCAGATGCAGTGGCTGGCGCGCCGGCTGCAGATCTTCGGCGTTCACGTCCATGTCGGGATCCGCAGCCCCGACAAGGCGATTCCGATCGTCAACGCGCTGACCTCCTACGTGCCGCACTTCCTGGCGCTCTCGGCGTCGTCACCGTTCTGGAGGGGCGACGACACCGGGCTCGCCTCCTCCCGCTCGAAGATCTTCGAGGGGCTGCCGACGGCCGGGCTGCCCGTCCAGCTCTCGGACTGGGACGAGTTCGAGCAACTGATGGGCACGCTCGTCGCGTCCGGGACGATCGAGACGATCCGCGAGGTCTGGTGGGACATCCGGCCTCACCCGGGCTTCGGCACCGTCGAGCTGCGCATCTGTGACGGGCTCCCCACCCTGCAGGAGGTCGGTGCGGTCGCCGCCCTGGCGCAATGCCTCGTCGACCAGCTGAACACCCAGCTCGACCGCGGCTACCGGTTGCCCCGCCCGCACACCTGGGTCCAGCGCGAGAACAAGTGGCGGGCCGCGCGCCACGGGCTCTCCGCCGACCTGATCGTCGACGAGCACGGGGCGACGCGCCCGCTTCGTGAGGCGATCGCCGAGCTGGTGCACGACCTGCGCCCGCTCGCCGAGCGGCTCGGCTGCGCCTCCGAACTCGACGACGTGCTCGGAATCCTCGAAACCGGGGCCAGCTACGAGCGTCAGCGCAAGGTGGCGGCGGACAACGGCGGCGACGTGCGCGCCGTCGTCGACAGCCTGCTCGCCGAGATGCGGGCCGGGCACCCGGGAGCCGGGTCGTGACCATCGATCCGGCCGCGGGCTTCCTCGCGGCACACGAAGGCGAGCTGATCGCGCTGCGGCGCGACCTGCATCGCCACCCTGAGCTCGGCAGGCGCGAGCAACGCACGACCGGGGTCGTCGCCGAGGCGCTGACGGCCGCGGGCCTGCACCCGGAGCTCCTGCCGTTCAGCGGACTCTGGTGCGACATCGGTGACGCTTCAGCCGGGCCTACGGTGCTGCTGCGCGCCGACCTTGATGCGCTGCCGCTGGATGATCCAAAGGACGTCTCCTACCGCTCGCTGAACGCCGGCGTCTGTCACGCGTGCGGTCACGACGTGCACACCGCGATCGTGCTCGGTGCCGGGCTCGCGCTGTCCGAGATCGCCCGCCGCGACGGCCTTCCCGGCCGCGTCCGGCTGGTGTTTCAGCCGGCGGAAGAGGTGATGCCGGGCGGGGCGCTCGACGTCATCGAGGCGGGACTCGTCGACCAGGCCGATGTCGCGCTGGCCCTGCACTGCGATCCGACGCTCGAGGTCGGCCGGATCGGTCTGCGCACCGGCCCGATCACCGCCGCGTCCGACATGGTCACGGTGCGCCTGAGCGGACCCGGTGGCCACACCTCGCGTCCGCACAACACCGTCGACCTGATCTACGCGCTGGGACAGCTGCTCACCGACCTGCCGGCCGCCCTCACGAGGCTCATCGACCCGCGGGCCGCCGTCACCCTGGTGTGGGGGATGGTGCAGGCCGGCTCAGTGGCCAATGCCATCCCGCAATGGGCCATCGCCCGCGGGACGGTGCGGGTGCTGGACCGCGACACCTGGGCGACCGTTCCTGACGTGCTGGCCCGGGTCGCGGAGGAGATCGTCGCTCCCTACGGCGCGCAGCTGGAGATCGACCACAAGCGCGGCGTGCCGCCGGTGGTCAACGACGCCCGGGCCGTCGCCCTGCTGAACGCGGCGGCCGACGGTGCGCTCGGCCCTGAGGCGAGCGTCAGCACCACGCAATCGCTGGGCGGCGAGGATTTCGGCTGGTACCTGGAGAAGGTGCCCGGCGCGATGGCCCGACTCGGCGTGCGGGCGCCGGGGGCGCAGCCGTTCGACCTGCACCAGCCCGGATTCGACGTCGACGAGCGCTGCATCGGGGTCGGGGTGCGACTGCTGACGGCCGCTGCGCTGCAGGGGCTACGGGCCTGATTCAGTCAGTGGGCGGGGCGCCGCTGCACTCCCGGCCGCGGATTTCAGCGACGTAGTCAGCGGGAGCCCCCGCCTTGTCGGCCGCTTCCGCGATCAGCCCGAGGTAGTGGCAGGAGGGCAGCCCGCCCTCGTAGGCCACCAGCACGTAGGTCCACGCGAGCATGTCGCCGTCCAGGGTCGAGACGCGCACCCGGAGCTTGTCGTAGATGCCGCCGCGGCTCGAACCGGCGCCTTCCCACTCGTCGAGCACCTTCTCATCCAACGGAGAAACGTCATAAAGCATCACGTACGTCTCACCATCGGGGTCCTGCACCACGGTGGCGAGCGCGCCGTCCCAACCGACGTCTTCGCCGCCGAAGGTCAGCCGCCATCCCTTCAGCCAGCCGACGCTCTCGACCGGCGAGTGCGGGCAACGCTCGCGCATCTGGTCGGGGTCGAGATTGCTCCCGTACGCCGCGTAGAGGGCCACGTGGGCACCATAACCAGCCGCGATGTCGCTGCGGTGACAGATCGTGGGTGTCCGAACCTGTTTCCCGGCTGAGACACTGTGAGGGTGCGCATCGCGATTCTTGGCGGAGGACCGGCCGGCTACGAGGCGGCGCTCGTCGCCGTCGAACTGGGAGCCGAGGTCACGCTCGTGGAGCGGGACGGGATCGGCGGGGCCTGCGTCCTGACCGACTGCGTTCCCTCCAAGACGCTCGTCTCGACGGCGGAGGTGCGCACCACTGTCGACGGAGCGGATGCGCTGGGGCTGACCTGCTCGCAGGCACCGGTCGACGCGCAGCGCCTGAACAAGCGGATCCAGGCGCTGGCCACCGCCCAGTCCGACGACATCCGGGCTCGCCTGATCCGTGAGGGTGTCGACGTGATCGCCGGCCGCGGCCGGCTGCTCGCGCACGGTCTGGTGAGTGTGCAGCGCAAGAGTGAAAGCGCGGAGGAGCAGTTCGAGGCTGACGCGGTCCTGCTGGCGACCGGAGCGACCCCGCGGGTGATCCCGGGCAGCGAGCCGGACGGCGAGCGCATTCTCGACTGGCGTCAGCTCTATGACCTCTCCGAGCTGCCCGAGCATCTGATCGTGATCGGCTCGGGTGTCACGGGGGCGGAGTTCGCGTCGGCCTACCGCGCCCTCGGCTCCGAGGTCACACTGATCTCGTCGCGTGATCGGGTCCTTCCCGGCGAGGACGCGGATGCCGCCGAGGTGCTCGAGGAGGTCTTCCACCGCCGGGGGGTCATGCTCCTGGAGCGTTCGCGGGCGGCGTCGGTGCGCCGCATGGACAACGGGGTGGGCGTCGTGCTGACCGATGGCCGGATGGTGTCGGGCAGCCATGCGCTGATCGCGGTGGGCTCGGTGCCCGACACGGCAGGACTCGGCCTGCACGAAGCCGGCGTCCGGCTACGCCCGTCGGGTCACATCGAGGTCGACAAAGTTTCGCGCACCTCGCTGCCGGGGGTCTATGCGGCGGGGGACTGCACCGGCGTGCTGCCGCTGGCGTCGGTGGCCGCGATGCAGGGCCGCATCGCCATGTGGCATGCGCTCGGCGAGGCGGTGGCGCCGCTACGCCTGATGACGGTGGCGGCGAACGTCTTCACCGACCCCGAGATCGCGACGGTCGGCGTCACCCAGCAGCAGGTCGAGCTCGGACGCGTCGCCGCTGACGTCGTCACCCTGCCGCTGGCCACCAATGCCCGAGCCAAGATGAGCGGCCTGCGCGACGGCTTCGTGAAGTTCTTCGCCCGGCGCGGGGTCGGCACGGTGCTGGGCGGGGTCGTCGTCGCGCCACGTGCCAGCGAGCTGATCCTTCCGGTGTCGATGGCCGTGCAGCACTCGCTGACCGTCGACCAGCTCGCCCACACGTTCGCGATCTACCCGTCGCTGTCGGGATCGCTCACCGAAGCGGCCCGCCAGCTGATGCCCCACGAGGACTACACCGCCGACTGACCAAGATCAACGCAGCGTTGATCAGTCCTCGTCCTCGTCCTCGTTCCCGTCAGGGGCGGGGCGGGTGGGCGCGGGGGGCTCGAAGTCCTCGTCCTCGTCTTCCTCGACGGGCTTCGGGCGCGGGATGCCGTACTGGTCGAGGCGACGGTTGCGGAAGGTGTCGCTGGTCGCGTAACCCATGGCGATGGCGCAGACCAGCAGCGCGAGCGGGATCGAGACGCGGACGGACGGCGAGGCCGGCAGGATCGCGAACGCGACGGCGAACGGAAGCATGAGCAGCAGCGGGCGCCGGGCCTGCCGGTGACGCCACCCCGGACCGGTCAGGTCGGCGACGACCCAGTCGCGGGCCGACGGGGGAAGCTGGCCGCCGATCAGGTAGTGAATGCGTCCCGTCAGGGGCGGGCGCTCCGGCACAGACGGTCCAGCTGGCTCACTCGGCGATCTCACAGATCACAGCTCCGCTGGTCACGGTGGCGCCGACGGTGGCCGCCAACCCGCTGACGGTGCCGCCCTTGTGTGCGGTGAGCGGCTGCTCCATCTTCATGGCCTCGAGCACCACGATGAGGTCTCCCTCCGCGACGGTGTCGCCGTCGGCGACGGCCACCTTCACGATGGTGCCCTGCATCGGGCTGGTCAGGGAGTCACCGGAGGCCGCGGCCGGCCCGTGGCCCGCGCGCTTATGGGAGGGCTTCTTGGCCTTACCCGCAGGAGCGGCGACCCCGGCCCCGAGGCCGGCGGGGAGTACCACTTCCAGACGCTTGCCGCCGACCTCGACGACGACCCGCTCGCGCTCGCCGGTGTCCTCCTCGGCCTCGGTGCCACCGGTGAACGGCGGGATCTGGTTGTCGAACTCGGTCTCGATCCACCGGTTGTGCACGGTGAACGCGGCCTGCGGATCTTCGGGGGCGAAGGCCGGGTCGCGTACGACGGCCTGGTGGAACGGCAGCGCCGTCGGCATGCCCTCGACGATCAGCTCATCCAGCGCGCGGCGCGAACGCTCGATCGCCTCGGTGCGGCTGGCGCCCACGACGATGATCTTCGCGAGCAGCGAGTCGAACTGGCCGCCGATGACCGAGCCGGTCTCGATGCCGGTGTCGGTGCGCACACCCGGGCCGAGCGGCGGGGTGAAGCGAGTGACGGTGCCCGGCGCCGGCAGGAAGCCGCGTCCGGGGTCCTCGCCGTTGATGCGGAACTCGATCGCGTGGCCGCGCGGCTCGGGATCCTCGAAGTTCAGCTCCTCGCCGTCGGCGATCCGGAACTGCCAGCGCACCAGGTCGATACCCGTGACCTCTTCGGTGACCGGGTGCTCGACCTGCAGGCGGGTGTTGACCTCGAGGAAGGACACCAGGCCGTCCTGGCCGATGAGGAACTCGCAGGTGCCCGCGCCGACATAGCCGGCTTCCTTGCAGATCGCCTTGCTGGCGTCGTAAAGACTCTTGGTCTGCTCCTCGGTGAGGAACGGCGCCGGTGCTTCCTCGACCAGCTTCTGGTAGCGGCGCTGCAGCGAGCAGTCCCGCGTGCTGACGACCACCACGTTGCCGGCGGTGTCAGCAAGCACCTGCGTCTCGACGTGGCGGGGCTTGTCGAGGTAGCGCTCCACGAAGCATTCGCCGCGTCCGAATGCGGCGACGGCCTCGCGTACGGCGGAGTCGAAGAGCTCGGTGATCTCGGCGCGCTCGCGGGCCACCTTCAGCCCGCGGCCACCACCGCCGAACGCCGCCTTGATGGCGATGGGAAGGCCGTACTCGTCGGCGAAGGCGATGACTTCCTCGGGTCCGCTCACCGGGTTGGGAGTTCCCGGAGCCATCGGCGCGCCGACGGCCAAGGCGATGTGACGCGCTTCGGTCTTGTCGCCGAGCTTGCGGATCGCGTCGGGCGGCGGGCCGATCCAGGTGAGGCCGGCGGCGATGACCGCCTCGGCGAAGTCGGCGTTCTCGGCGAGGAAGCCGTAGCCGGGGTGCACGCCGTCGGCGCCGGACTGCTTGGCGATGTCGATCAGCTTGTCGATACGCAGGTACGTCTCAGGTGCGGTGCCGCCGTTGAGCGCGTACGCCTCATCCGCCTCCCGTACGTGAAGGGCGTCCCGGTCGGGATCGGCGTAGACGGCGACGGAGGCAAGGCCGTGGTCTCGGCAAGCCCGGGCGACCCGGACCGCAATCTCTCCACGGTTAGCAATCAGGACTTTGCGCACGACTCCCGATCCTAGGTGGCGCGGATCGGAAGAGCTCGGAAGGGTCAGAAGGCTATCCAGCCGGTCTGGTGCAGTCCGGGCAGCGAGCGGACGGCGACGCCCCGGTCGGCGACTTCGAAGAGCCGCTCGCCGGCGATCACGGTGCGCTCGTCCTGGACGCTGTAGGGCGTGGTGAACGTGCCGGTTGTCGTGCTCAGCCGGGTCGCGGAGACGGCGATCGCGAGCGGTCCGCTGGTCGACGGGAGGATCACCAGCTTGCCGTCGGGACTGATCGTCACGGCGTGCGGGTCGTTGACCGCGTCGGCATACGTGTCCGACAACACATGCCGATCCAGCAGCCGCGGGTGGGCGGCGTCGCTCACGTCGAACAGCGAGAGCTGCAAGCCGCCGGGTTCGACGATCGTCCCGGATGGCGCGGACGGCACCTCCCGACCGATCCCCAGCAGGCGATGGTCCGACAGCGGCAGCAGCAGGCTCGAGTACCCGGGCATCGTGAGAGTGCCGCGCAGCACCGGTTTGCGGGGGTCGGACAGGTCGACGACGTGCAGCGGATCGATCTGCCGGAAGGTGACGACGTAGCCGCGGTCGCCGACATAGCGCACCGCGTACACCTGCTCGCCGGTGCCCAGACCGCCGACGGTGCCGATCTGCACCAACCGATCGCCCTGACGCGCAAGTACGGAGATCGCGGTGCTGGTGTTCCCGCTCGCGTTTGTCGTCGTTGTCGTGACCCGCAGGTTGTCCTGGTACTCCGAGAGTGCGTACGAGTCGTGCAGCTGGCCGGTGAGGGTCCCGGAGGCGAGGTAGCGGGCCTGCGCCGGGTTCGAGAGGTCGAACTCCAGCAGGTGCAGCGTCGGGTTCTGGGGTTGCTGCGGCACCGGGACCAGCGCGCCAGTGACGAACTGGTTCGGGTAGGCCCCGGTGTCGCTGACGAACAGGTGCTTGCCTTCGGCGTAGGCGACGTTTCCGGCACCCAGCACCGACGTCCCGGCACCGGGCCGGCTCGCCGTGGGGTCAAGGGACAGGACGGTCACCATGCTGAGGCTGCTGGGCTTGGCGGGTGTGGCGACGGCGTCGCAGGCGCTGATCTGATGCGTCTGGCCGTCCTCGCCGGTCCAGCGGGGGATCCAGGAATCGAGCGGGGTGGCGTCGACAATTTCCTGATTGACCTTGGTGGCGCGGGTCTTTTCGGCGGCGGTGTCATCGCGCGGCGAGGCCCACGTCTCCTGCGGCGGCGAGCTCGTCAGCACCAGCCGGATGGTTCCGTTGACGACCCGGGCCGCCAGCTCGCCGGCGTTGAACGTCCAGCGATGGGTGACGCTCGGAGCATCGGGGTTGCTGATGTCGATGACCGTGGCGGCGGTGGTGCCCGTATTGGCGTAGCCGAGGTAGGAGCGGGCGGGCCCGTAGTCCTCGACCCCACTGGCTACCGGGTAGACACCGACACTGGTGGCGCCGGACAGCACGACGACCCGGTCACCCGACAGCAGCAGCTCGCTTCCTGGCTGGGGCAGCGCAAGGGTCGCGCGCAGCTTGGCCGTGCGGACGTCGACGATGCGCAGCAGCTGCCCGTCGAGGCTGATCAGGTAGCGGCCGTCGGTCTTGGCGAGGTCGGGCTCGTCGACGCCCTTGACCTGGGTATTGGTGGTCGAGTGCGTCAGCGTCGAGGAATCGGTCGACGAGCCCGCCGAAGACGCTGCCTGCGGGATCGGCGCCAGCGTGCCCAGCGACTTCTCCGCCAGGCCGGAGTACGCGACGCCCCCTCCGGGATAGACCCCCGAGGAGAAGCCGTACGGCCCGACGACGTCGCGAGCGCGGGCGTGCAGGGCGTCCAGCAGCCCCCCGCAGCTGTCGAAGGCGACCAGCGAGCCGGTGAAGCCGGCGTTGGTGGCCGTCCCCGCGTCGACTCCGGTCGCCTGCAACGGCCGGGAGCCGCGGCCGGAGCTTCCGCTCGCACCGGCGGCCCAGCCGCCCGCCACCCCAAGTCCGAGCAGCGCCGTTCCGGCAGCCACGACAGCCACGGTCTTTCGCATGTCCACTCCTCGCGTCGGGAGTGAGACGTCGCAGCGGCGGGCAAGGTTGCGCCGGTCGTCCGCAGCGTCTGCCAGAAGCGCTGTCACAGCACGCGCTGCTGCCGCGTCGAAGGGGGCATGACACTGCAGAAGGTTCATCGAGTGGTTGTCCTCGGAGCCGGATACGCGGGACTGCCGGCCGCCCAGCGGCTCGCCCGCCGGGTGTTTCCTGACGAGGTTTCGGTGACGCTGGTGAGCGCCGGTCCGGACTTCGTCGAGCGGCCCCGGCTCCATCAGATCGCCACGGGCCAGCAGGTGGCGAGACATCCGCTGGCCGGCCTGCTGGCGGACAGCGGCGTCCGGTTGGAGGTCGGCGCGGTCACGGGTCTCGACCTCCGCCGGCGTCGCGTCACGCTGGGCGAGGGCCGCGAACTCGCGTACGACACCCTCGTCTATGCGCTCGGCAGCAACATCGACACTGCTGCCGTCCCTGGCGCGGCGAGCAATGCGCTCAGCCTCAGCAGCCTCCAGACCGCAGGCGCGATGGGCTCGGTGCTGCGCCAGATCGCTGACGAGGGCGGGCGGGTCGTGGTCTGCGGCGGTGGGCTCACCGGCATCGAGACGGCCGGCGAGCTCGCCGAGGCATTCCCGTCGCTGGAGGTGGAACTCGTCAGCCGGGCCGCTCCTGGATCGTGGCTGTCGGGAAAAGCACGGGCATATCTGGGCCGGGCGTTCGACGATCTCGGGGTGCAGGTGCGTGCGGGCGTGAGCGTCACCGAGGTGTCCGCGGGGGCGCTGATGACCGATGCGGGCTCTGTCGAATTCGATGCGTGCATCTGGGCGGGAGGTTTTGCGGTGCCCATTCTCGCTCGTGCCAGCGGGCTGGCCGTGAACGGCACCGGCCGTGCGCTGGTCGACCCGACACTCCGCTCGCTCTCCCATCCTGACGTGTACGTGATCGGTGACGCAGCGGCCGCCTCCGGAGCATGGGGCGCCGAGCTGGCGATGGGGTGCCGAACGGGCGGATTCACCGGCCCTCAGGTCGCTGACACGATCGCGGCCAGGCTCGGCGGCCGCGAGCCAAAAGCGTTTCGTTACAGGTATTTCCACGAATGCATCAGCATTGGCCGGCGGCGCGGCGTGGTGCAGTTCCTGGCGGCCGACGAGGCCCCGAAGAACCGCATCCTCACCGGGTGGCCGGCGATCCGCTACAAGAACGCGACGCTCGGCAGTGCCCAATGGATGTTCCGCCACCCCGGCCCTTACGTGCGCCGCCGCCGTCGCCATGTGAGGCTGCCCGTCATCCAACCCGGCCTGTCAGTAGCTGCCTGAATTCGGAGGTGACACGATGTCGACCCCACTCGAGGAGACGTACGAAAGCCTGCGGCCATTGGTCTTTTCGGTCGCTTACCGGATGCTCGGCAGCGTGAGCGAGGCCGAAGACGTCGTGCAGGAAACGTTGCTGCGCCTGCACGTCGCCGCCGGACGCGAGCACATCCATTCACCCGAGGCGTATGCGACGACGCTCGCCACCCGCTTGAGTATCGACGTCCTGCGCTCGGCTCGGCGACGTCGCGAAAGCTACGTGGGTGAGTGGCTTCCCGAGCCCGTGGTCGGTGATGCGGTGATCGGGGCTGCGCCGATGCCGGACGCGGCCGAGCATGCGGAAACGGCCGACTCGCTGTCGATGGCCTTCCTGGTGTTGCTGGAAACCCTGTCGCCGGTGGAACGTGCGGCCTTCCTGCTGCGCGAGGTATTCGGCTACGGCTACGGGGAAATTGCCCCGGTCGTCGACAAGTCGGAGGTGGCCTGCCGCCAGCTGGTGAGCCGCGCCCGAGCGCGCGTCAATGAGCGCAAGCCTCGCTTCGAGGCCTCCCGCCGCCGGCGCGATGAGCTGGCTACGCGATTCTTCGCCGCCTGCGAGGACGGGGATCTGCCGTCATTCATTGACATGTTGGCGGCCGACGTCGTCTTCACCGGTGATGGCGGCGGCAAGGTTCCGCCCGGGTTCGCCATCTCGCGTCCGATCTTCGGCCGGGAAAAGGTTGGCCGCCTGCTGGCGGGTTTCAGCAAGCGGCTCGACGGGCTCGTCTACGAGCAGGTCGTGGTCAACGGTCAGCCAGGCGCGCTGCTGCGTCACCCCACCGGCGCCATCATTTCCGTGCTGTCGCTGGACATTTCCGGCGGTCAGGTGTGCGGGGTGCGCTCGATCGTCAACCCGGACAAGTTGCGTCACCTGGGACCCGTCGCCGACCTCAACGGGTTTGCCGCTCGTGCGTCACTCCAGCGGCCGTATGGTTCACCCGTGATGCATCCGACGGGCAAGGCCTTCCGCGCGGCGCTCGAGCGCAAGGATCACGAGCAGGCCTCGCAGTTGCTGGCCCCGGAGGTCACGTTCCACAGCCCGATCGTCCATCGGACCTACTCCGGGCGCGATGAAGTCGCGGTCATCCTGGCTGCGGTTGCTCAGGTTTTCGAGGACTTTCGCTACACCGCGGAGTACGCGTCCGAGGACGGCGCCGTGCTGGCGTTCGCCGCCCGGGTGGGCGATCGTGACCTCGAGGGCGTCGACATCGTGCGCTTCGGTACCGGGAGCTCAGACGGGCAGATCGTCGAGTTCACCGTGATGGTGCGTCCGTACTCCGGGGCCACGGCGCTGCGCGAACGCATGGCCGCCCTGCTCGCCTAGCGCGGGTCAGCCGGCGGTCATCCCGGCGTCGCTGGACAGGATCGCACCGTGGACGTTCATCCCCTCGTCGCTCGCGACGAAGGCGAAGAGGCCGGCGATCTGGGCGGGTGTCGCGCTGCGGCGGTGCGGCGTGCTGTAGCGCATGATCAGGTCCCACTCGGCGTCTTCGGGGAACTCGACGCCCTGCATGATGTTGGTGTCGGTCGAGCCCGGGGCGATCGCGTTGATCCGGATCTTGCGCTTCATGAACTCCATCGCCAGTGCCTTCGTCAGCTGCACCACGGCACCCTTGGTCATGCAGTACGCGACCGTGTAGGCGCCGCCCATCAGGCCGGAGTTCGAGGCGATGTTGATGATGTTGCCGCGGGTCTCGAGCAGGTGCGGGATGGCCGCCTGCGCGGTGAAGAAGTAGGCGTCGGTGTTGACGGCGAAGACGTGGCGGTAGCTCTCTTCCGACTGCTCGGTCACGTGGCCGACCTTGAGCACCCCCGCAATGTTGCCCAGCACGTTCAGCTGCCCGAATTCGGCCACGGCTTCCTCGACGACGGCGAAGCACTCGTCGCGCTCACGGAGATCGGCTACCCGCGGGACGATCTGACCGGTCAGCTCCTTGGCGGCATCGACCGTCTCGGTCAGCCCGTCGGCGTTGATGTCGACGGCGAGCACTCGCGCCCCCTCGGACGCGAGTCGCAGCGCGACCCCGCGCCCGATCCCGGACGCCGCGCCGGTGATGACTGCTACCCGATCGGTGAAGCGTTGCTGCGTGCTCTCGTTCGCCATGAGGCCCCTTCGTTGGAAGCGACAGTGTGGCAGCTACCAGTCGGCGCGGGTACGGACGCCCTGGGCGAAGCCTGATTCGCGCCAGGCGCCGGGATGGGTCGGCAGCGCGCCACGCACCCCTGACCCGGGCCGTCCCCAGGCCGAACGCACGGGCTCGGGAGCCGGCGCCGCCCCGCCGCGGACGCTGAGCACCGCAATGAGAGCGGCCAATTCTTCAGGTGTCGGCTCGCCGCGCACGACCCGCAGGAACGGGCGCGGTACCTCCGGAGCCTCGGGATCCTCGCTCACAGCGGGATGTTTCCGTGCTTCTTCGGCGGCAGCGACTCGCGCTTGGTACGCAGCAGCCGCAGGGCCCGGATGACCTCGCGCCGCGTCTCGCTGGGTGAGATCACCGCGTCGACGAATCCGCGCTCGGCCGCGATGTAAGGGTTGGCGAAACGGTCGGCGTACTCGGTGATGAACTCCGCCCGAAGCGCCTCGACGTCGCGCCCTTCGTTGCCGGCCGCCGCGAGCGCGCGTCGCTGGACGATGTTGACCGCGCCCTGGGCGCCCATGACGGCGATCTCCGCCGTCGGCCATGCGAGGTTGATGTCAGCGCGCAGATGCTTGGAACCCATGACGTCGTAGGCGCCGCCGTAGGCCTTGCGCGTGATGATCGTGACCTTCGGGACGGTGGCTTCGGCGTAGGCGTAGATCAGCTTGGCGCCGCGCCGGATGATGCCCTGCCACTCCTGATCGGTGCCCGGCAGGAATCCCGGCACGTCGACGAACGTCAGCACCGGAATGTTGAACGCGTCGCAGGTGCGCACGAAGCGGGCGGCCTTCTCCGACGCGTCGATGTCGAGCGTGCCGGCGAAGGACATCGGCTGGTTGGCCACCACCCCTACCGAGCGGCCGTCGACCCGGCCGAACCCGCAGATGATGTTCGTCGCGAAAAGCGCGTGCACCTCGAGGAATTCGCCGTCGTCGAGCACGTGGCCGAGGACGGTGTGCATGTCGTAGGGCTGGTTGGAGGAGTCGGGGATGAACGTGTCGAGTTCGACGTCGGGCTCGAGGCCTTCGAGGTCGGCCTCCTCGAAGCTCGGGGCGTCGTCCATGTTGTTGCTCGGCAGGTAGGAGAGCAATGCCTTGGTGAGCTCGAAGCAGTCGTCCTCGTCGGTGGCCATGAACTGCGCGACACCGCTCTTGGTGTTGTGGGTGCGCGCGCCGCCGAGGTCCTCCATCGTCACCTCTTCACCCGTGACGGTCTTGATCACGTCAGGGCCGGTGATGAACATCTGCGACGTCTGGTCGACCATGAAGGTGAAGTCGGTGAGTGCCGGGGAGTAGACGTGTCCCCCGGCGCACGGGCCGAGGATCAGGCTGATCTGCGGGATGACGCCCGACGACATCACGTTGCGGTAGAAGATCTCGCCGTATCCGGCGAGGCCCATGATGCCCTCCTGGATACGCGCACCGCTGCCCTCGTTCAGGCCGACGACCGGGCAGCCGGTCTTCAACGCCAGGTCCATCACCTTCACGATCTTCTGGCCGTACACCTCGCCGAGCGAGCCGCCGAAGACCGTGACGTCATGGCTGAAGACGCAGACCGGACGGCCGTCGACCGTGCCGTAGCCGGTGACGCAGCCATCTCCCGCCGGCCGGTTGCGATCGAGCCCGAAGTC
The DNA here is from genome assembly GCA_036272075.1 of Frankiaceae bacterium. Classification (GTDB taxonomy): domain Bacteria; phylum Actinomycetota; class Actinomycetes; order Frankiales; family Frankiaceae; genus DATAZK01. Next base: position 5,297 of record DATAZK010000059.1, on the reverse strand, counting down.
GACCGCGCGATGGCGGGCGAAGGCGTCAGTCTCGACGAACGAGCCCGGATCCAGCAGCGCCGCGATCCGCTCGCGGGCGGTCATCTTGCCCTTCGAGTGCTGAAGGTCGATGGCTTTCTGCGACCCGGCGTGGACGGCTTCCTCGATGTGACCGTGCAGCAGCGCGAGCTTGCCTGCGGTCGTGTGGATGTCGGGGCCCGGGGCCTCGGTGGGCTCCAGCGGCTGTGCAGCACTCATGAACTGCACGTTATCGGTGCGCGCGACGGCTGGTGTCAGCGCAGTGGCAGCCTGGTGCGGTGGACCGCTATTCCGACCTTGATCGTCCCGCGCTGCGAGCGGAGAACCTGCGTGCTGCGCTGAGCCCGGATGGGTTCGAGGTCACGGTGCTGGAGGAGGCCGAGAGTACGAACGCCGTGCTCGCCGACCAGGCCCGCGCCGGCGCTCCCGAGGGCACAGTCGTCGTCGCCGAAACCCAGACCTCGGGTCGCGGCCGGCAGGGCCGGAGCTGGGTTTCACCGCCGCGCGCCGGACTCACTTTCAGCGTCCTGCTGCGCCCGCCCCAGGTGTCGGGCTGGCTCCCCTTACTCGGCGGGCTCGCGGTCGCCGTGGCGCTGACCGAGCAGGCAGCCGTGACGGCCGGTGTGAAGTGGCCCAACGACGTGCTGATCGAAGACGTGCTCGGATCGGCCCGGCGGGGAAAGGTGGCCGGGCTGCTGGCCGAAGTTCCCGCGGGCGGGGGCGGCGCGGTGATCATCGGCATTGGCCTGAACGTCACCACACGACTGGCGGAGCTGCCCGATGAGCGCGCCACCAGCCTGGCGCTCGCGGGCGCCGGAACGACCGATCGCGAGACGCTGCTCAAGGCCATGCTCCGCACTCTGGCAAGGGCTTACGCGAGTTGGCGGGCCGACCCGGCGGCCCTGATCCCGGCCTATCGAGCCGCCTGCGTCACCCTCGGCCAGCGGGTGCGCGTGGAGCTTCCGGGGGGCGAGTCCTACGAAGGTGAGGCCACCGACGTCGACACCGATGGACGGCTCATCGTGGCCGGGCGCGCATTCGCCGCCGGAGACGTGATTCACCTGCGCTGATTGGGCCATTCGGCACTGGTCTTCGTCCCCGATGGGCCGATACTCGGCTGGTGAAGGTGACGCGCCGGGGTGCGCGGGGTGGCGTGGCGACCCTGGCGGTCGCCGCTGTGGCCGTGACGGTGGCGTGCGGTACGGGAGCTCGCAAGTCGACGGTGCGCGTCGCACCCACTCCGAATTCCGAGGTCGGAAAGACCGGCCCGCAGGTGCTCGCCGATGCGACGAATGCGCTCGCCGCGGTTCCGGCCCTGCACTTCGTCGCTAGCGGGCCCAACCCACTAACGAAAAAGACCGTCAGCATCGACATGCAGGCCCAAGCAGACGGTGGGACCGCGACCTTGATGATCGACAAGGGCTCAGTCCAACTCATCTCGATCGGCAGCCGTACCTATTTCAAGGGCGACGTGGCTTCACTGTTCGGGCCCCTGTTCGGGTCACTCGCCGGCAACATCAAGAAGAATCCCGGAGGCTGGTACTACAGCGACGATGACTCCGGTGAGCCGACCGGAATCAAAAGCCTTGCCCAGGAGTTCGCTCAGCGGGAGAACGGGGTCACGGTCGAGCCGACCGTCGCCAAGGGCACCCTCGACGGGAAACCGATCTTGATCGTCCGCGAGTCGGACGGGTCCCAGCTGGACGTCTCCGCCATCGGTGCGCCGCTGCCGCTCAAGGCCATCGGGTCCGACGGGCGGAACGGCGTGTTCGGCAGCTGGCCCACGGCCACGTTCGACTACACCGGCGAGCCCGTGCAACTGCGAGCTCCCGCCGGAGCCATTCCCTTACCCGATCCCTCGCTGGACCCGAGTGCCCTGGCGTCCTTGCTGCCCAGCGGCTTCCCGTCGGGCTTCCCCTCCGGCTTCCCGACGGACTTTCCTTCGGATCTCCCGAGCGCGCTGGAGTCGGAGTTGCAGTCGTTTGTGGGCGCTCACGGCGGCGCGACGGCTGTACCGGCACCTCCCACGCCCACCCCGTGATCTGAAGGGCGACGCGCGGCGCCGATACGCGCTTTGGCTTCGTGAGATGTGACTCACCTGAGATAGTGCGGCCGTGGGAAAACTCGAGCGTCAACTCGGTGCCGACGAGCACATCGTGCTCAACCTGCGTCCGCACTGGCGTCGGCTGGTGCTACCGATGGCCGCGATCCCGATCGTCGTGGGGGTCGCCGCGTTCGCCATCGGGATCGGGCCCGGCGGGACGATCTACGACTGGGTGATCATCGCGGTCGCGGTCGTGCTGCTCGTCTGGTTCAGCCTGCTTCCGTACTTGCGCTGGCACGCGACCCGCTACGTCGTGACCAATCGGCGGGTGCTCTACCGCACCGGGATCGTCACCCAAGTCGGGCGTGACGTGCCGCTTTACCGCCTCAACGACGTGCATTTCGAGAACACCATCAGCGACCGGCTGACCGGTAGCGGCGATCTGATCATGGAAAGCGCGGGCGAGCAGGGCCAGCTGCGCTTCACCGACGTGCCGAAGGTGGAAGAGGTCCAGCGCACCATCTACCGGCTCACGGAAGAGGACGATCAGCGCCGTCGCGGCGCCGGACCCGGCCCCGGTCCAGCTCCTGGTCCCCTCCCAGGTCCCTGAGCCGGACGTTTCCTGAGGCGCCCAGGGTGGGACGATCTCGTCGTGGACGAGCCCGACCTGCACGATCACGGGGACGGCAAGCGTCTCGGATCCGATCTGCTGGAGCAGGCGTTCCTCGGCGAAGCGGCCCATCTCACGCGTGAGCAGGTCGAGCAGACCGCGAACGATTTCTCGCCGGAGCGCATCCGCCGGCTGTGGCGCGCGCTGGGTTTCGTCGATCCCGAGCCGGACGAGGTGCTCTTCACCGAATCGGACGTGGCGGCACTACGCCTCTCGCAGCGGCTGGCGAGCGATGAGCTGATCGGCGCCGGTGTGACGGAGTCCGTCGCTCGCACCGTCGGGCAGGCGATGAGCCGGCTGGCCGAGGCCCAGACCCAGATCGTCAGCGAGCAGCTGGCGACCGACCCGGCTTTGGCCAAGCTCGCCGAGACCCATCCCGACGACTTGGTGCGCCTGGTCAGCGAGCGCTTCGCGCACCTGCTGCCCGAGCTCGAGTGGCTGATCTCGTACGCCTGGCGCCGCCACATGCTCGCCGCCGTCCAGCGCGCGGTCGCCGGAGCGGCTCGCGACCTGACCAACCACACGTGCGCGATCGGCTTCTGCGACATCGTCGGCTACACCAGCGCCGTGCGCGACATGACCACCGACGACCTTTCCCAGCTCCTTTCGACGTTCGAGGGGGTGGCGTCCGACATCGTGGTGAGTCACGGCGGCAGGGTGGTCAAGACGCTCGGTGACGAGGTCATGTTCATGATCGCCGATCCGATGGCGATGGCTGCGGCCGGGCTCGCACTCGCTGAGGCCTTCGGCACCGAAAAGACGGGCGTCCCGGCGGTCCGGGTCGGACTCGCGTACGGACCGACGGTGGCGCACGGGGGCGACATCTTCGGCCCGGTGGTCAACCTCGCCAGCCGCTGTACCGGGATCGCCCGGCCCGGGACGGTCGTCTGTGACCGGGAGATGGCGCAGTGCCTCGAGGAGCGGCTTGCGGACGGCTCGGCTGAGGGTGACCCCTCGATCACCGTGAGCCGTTTGCGCACCTTTCGCGTGCGTGGCTACGCGCACCTCACGCCGTACGTGATCCGCCGGCGGTAAATCCAATGCCGAGGTCGCGCCCACAAACGCGCGTGATCGGCTTTGATAGGGGCAACGAAGGAGCAGGCTGCCGGCCAAAGGCCCCGCCTGAAAAGCCGGGACTACGAGGGGAACGCTGACCGTGCCCGATCCAGCAGAGATCCAGCAGCAGATCGAGGTGACCCGGGCTGAGCTCGCGTCGACCATTGACGCCATCTCCGAGCGGGTGAATCCCAAGCGGGTGGCCGCGCGCGGGGTCGACACCGTGAAGAGCAAGGTCGACGATCTGCGCTCGCGCGGCACCGCGCTCAACGGGTCGAACGGCTCGCCTGCAGCGCTGACCGGTGCCGGCCAGCAACCGCTACCCGCCCGCGTCAAGGCTCAGTTGCGGGAAGCCAAGCAGACGCGAGGGCGCTCGGTTCGCTGGGACCGGGTAGCCATCGTCGGGGTCGTCGTCGCCGTGCTGGGCCTCTACGCGAAGCGTCGCAAGCACTGAGCGGCAGGCGGCTGACGGCTCAGGCCGAGCGTTCCGGAGCCCACGAGCTGGCCCCTGCGGCAGCAGGTGGGATTCCTGCCGCCATCACGCTGGTGAGAGCCTCGACCGCGTCCGCGCGGGGAACCGTGCCGTCCTCGATCCACCAACTTCCGGTCGCGATCATGGCGCCCGCCGCCGCGTAGCCCATCGCCCGGAACTTGGGGGAGAGCTGTTCATCGGCCTCCATAGCCAAGTAGACCGCCATCTGCTCGGCGAACCGGCGTACGAACCACGACTGGCCACCCTCCCGGTCCGCCGGATCTCCGGGAGCTTGCACGAGGAACCGGAAGAGGTTCGGCTCGCGCTCGATCGCCTGGAAGAACGCGCTCATGATGGTGCGCGTCATGGTGTGGTGGTCGACATCGCCGGCGCTCTCGCGAGCAGCCTGCAGGTAATACGCCAGCCGGGCCTGATGGCGAAGTGCCAGCGCCCGGTAGAGATCCTGCAGGTCACCGAAATGGCGATAGATGATCGGTTTGGTGACTCCCGCTTCCTGAGCGATGAGAGCCGCCGAGGCCTTCACGCCTACGCGCCGGATCACCGTGTCGGCAGCATCCAGCAGTTCCTCGCGCCGCACCGCGGGGCGGCGGGGGGCTGGTGAACGTCGCTGCGGGGCTGCCTTGCCAGCCGTACCGTCCACCGCGTCCGGTGTGCTTCCAGGATCGGCCGCGCCCATGGGCGCAGGCTAACCGCCCATCGCGGGCAATTGGGCGCCGGTGTCGTTTGTCGGATTTGTTCGGAAAGCCGCCACGCTCGACCTGCCAGAGCGGCAGGGATCACCTTGGTGCGCTGGCCAGCCGGGTCTGGCCGTCACACACACGCGAGCGCCTCCATTGTTAGCGCGGCGATCTGCTCGGGGAGCTCGACGGGGAGAAGGAACGCCTGGCCCTGAAGGGTGACTACGGTGGCTCGGTCGCAGGCGTCAAGGACCCGACGTTCGTGTGCCGTCAAGCGGCCATCGCCCTTCTGCGCATGGACGACCCACACCGGAAGGTCGGTGGAACATAGCTGTTCGG
>DATAZK010000058.1:0-10935 GCA_036272075.1 Frankiaceae bacterium | reverse complement strand
CGCGCGCGATGACGGCGCTATACACCTGGCCGGTGGTGACGTTGGACGTGCCGGGAAGATCATCGGACAGGAACCGCTCGTAGTGGCCGACGTCGAGGTCGGTCTCCGCGCCGTCGTCGGTGACGTACACCTCGCCGTGCTGGAACGGATTCATCGTGCCGGGATCAACGTTCAGGTACGGGTCGAGCTTCTGCATGGTGACGCGCAGCCCGCGTGCCTTCAGCAGCATGCCGAGGCTGGACGCCGTCAATCCCTTGCCGAGGCTGGAGGCGACGCCTCCGGTGACGAAGATATGGCGGACCACATGCGCCTGAACCATTACGGCCTCCCGTGGATCGCGCTAGAACGGCGCCCGGCGACCCGGGCTCTCCACGGAATCTCATGGTACGTCCCGACAGCGTGCGCGCTGCCGCGCCGCGCCGCGTCGCCCATTTGGCCCAATCCGCGCTGCGCCATCTGGAGCAACGCTAGGAAGCGCGCGCCGCCGTGCGCGATCTCTCGCTCGACCGCTTGCGAGCCGGTGTCCGCGCCGTCGTGGCCCGCGGCGCGGGAGAGCGCCTTCGGGCCCGGCTCCCGGAAGGCGGCAATCCCTCCGCCGCTGCTGCGGCGGCGGCCGCCAGCAACTCGGCGGCATGCCCTCGAGCCAGCTCGCTGTCGGAGACTCCCGCGAGCATGCGCGAAAGCTCGAGGACCCGCCCTGGCTGATCGAGCTTCTGGACGCTGCTGCTGACGCCGGCGCCGCGCCCGCCCTTCGCAACAAGGAGATGCCGATCAGCGAAGGCGGCAACCTGCGGCAAGTGGGTCACGCAGATGACCTGACGGTGGCGACCGAGCGCAGCAAGACGGCGACCGACCTCCACCCCTGCTTCGCCGCCGATGCCGGCGTCGACCTCGTCGAACACCATGCTGGCCGGACCGAGCCCCGCCGCGAGCACCACCTCGAGCCCGAGCACGACGCGCGAAAGCTCGCCGCCCGAGGCACTCTTGGCCAGCGGACGTGGCGGCAATCCGGCGCCTGGCGTGAACAGGAACTCGACCTCGTCAGCCCCCTCGGCGCCCAGCCGCTCGGCTGCCCGCAGCGCCGCCCCGTCACCGGAAGTCTGCTCACCGCAATTTTGCGCATCGGAATTCTGCGCATCGCCATCCGGCAGGACGGATCGCGCCTCGACCGTCACCGTGAAACGTGCCGCCGTCATGGACAGGGCGGCCAGCTCGCGGGTGACCCGGCGCGCCAACTCGGCCGCGGCAGCTAAGCGAGCAGCGCTGAGCACCCCCGCCAGGCTGAGCATCTGGTGGGCTGCCGCCAGCTCCGCGGCCTCGAGGGCGGCGCTGCGCTCTCCGCCGCCATCAAGCGCGTGCAGCCGGCGCTCGGCATCGGCGGACCAGCGGAGCACGCCGTCGACATCGGTGCTGTGGGGCCGGCAGAGCCGGTTCAGTTCGGCCCGCCGCTCCTGTGCCGCCGCCAAGCGGAGCGGATCGTCGTCGACACCGGCCGCGTAGGACGAGAGCTCAGCCGCGAGTTCACTGGCCATCACGCAAACCTCGTGAGCCCTGATCGAGAGCCCGGCAAGCTCTGGATCACTCGAGCCCGCGGCATCCAGCGACCTTGCGGCGAAGGCCAGCGCCGCCACCGCGCCGCCGTCATCCGAGGGCGCCTCAAATCCACCCGCCAGCGCCAGCCGCGCCGTCTCACTTGCCGACCGCAGCTCATCAGCCGCGGCCAATCGGCTGAGCTCGCGATCGAGGCTTTGGTCCTCCTGCTCGAGGGGCGCTATGCGGTCGACCTCGGCCAGCCCGAGCCGCAAGAGCTCGACCTCACGCGCCCGATCGCCTTCCTGCGCGCGCAACTCGGCCCGCTCACGCCGGGCAGCACTCCATTCCTCGCGGGCCGCGTGGTAGGCCGCCAGCGGCTTCAGCACCGGCGCGCCGGCAAACCGGTCCAGCAAGGCACGCTGCGCGCCGGCCGCCTTCAGCTGCAGCTGGCTGCTCTGCCCGTGCAGCGCCAGCAATCCCCCGACGAGCTCCGCCAGCAGACCCACCGGTACCGCCCGACCACCGACGAACGCTCTCGACCGCCCGTCGAGCCCCACGGTGCGCGCGATCAGCAGGCTTCCGCCCTCGATCTCGCCACCCAGCTCTTGAACGCGCGCAGCGATGGGCCCATCCGGAGCCACCACTATCCGGGCTTCCACGGCCGCGCTCGACGAGCCCGACCTGATCTGCCCTACGTCAGCACGACCTCCGGCCAGCAGCCCGAGCGCCCGCACGACGCTGGTCTTGCCGGCGCCCGTTTCACCACTGAGCACCGTGAGCCCAGGGTGCAGCTCCAGCACGGCTTCGGTGATCGAGCCGAGGCCGCAGATGCGTATTTCATCGAACATGTGTACGAGACTACGGCAGCCTTCCGACATTTCGCGAACTGCCACGCCAGCCGTCCACAGGGAGGTCGAACTTGCCGACCAGCCGATCGGTGAAGGACTGCGGATGCACTCGGGCGAGCTTGACTGGAGTACGTCCGACGCTCACCTCGAGCCGCGCACCGTGCGGAACCATCACGGTCCGGCGGCCGTCGCACGTCACCACGGCGTCTCCCGTACCGGGCACGATCTCGAGCGCAACCGCGGCCCGGGGCCCGACCACCAAAGGCCGGGCGAAGAGCGCGTGGGCGCTGATCGGCACGATGAGCAGGGCTTCGACATCTGGCCAGACGATGGGCCCACCCGCGCTGAACGCGTAGGCAGTGGAGCCGGTTGGGGTCGCGCAGACCACGCCGTCGCAGGCCCACCGCGAAAGCGGGCGGCCCTCGATCTCGAGCACGCACTCGACCATGCGTCCGCGCTGATCCTTCTCCAGAGCGGCCTCGTTCAGCGCCCAGTCCGACCACAACACTTCGCCGCCGACGCTCGCCGTGACGTCGACCGTCATGCGTTCCTCGACGTCGTAGTCACGGGCAATCACGCGCTCCACCACAGAAGGAAGCGCGTCGGGCTCGGCCTCGGCGAGGAAACCGACATGGCCGAGGTTGACGCCGAGCAGCGGAACCCCGTGCGGGCGCGCCAGTTCGGCGCCCCGCAGCAGACTTCCGTCGCCGCCGAGCACCAGGACGAGTTCGGTGCCGTCGGCGGCATGCGCGTCAGCCTTGACCACCTCGGAGCACGCCAGGTCGAGCGCGCCCGCTTCATCCGCGAGCACGCGGGGTGAGATGTTGGCCGCGATCAACATGTTGAGCACCTGCTGGACACGTTCGTGAGCGGCAATGCGCCGAGGATGAGCGACCACCAGAATCTCTCGACTCACGGGGATTCAGCGCCTTCGGCGCCCGCAGGGAGCTTGGTCATGGCAGCTTCGATCAGCTCCTCGGAAAGCGGCACACCCGACGCGGCAAGCCACAACACATACTCCAGGTTGCCAGCCGGTCCGGGAAGCGAGCTCTGTACCAACCCGCGAACGCCCAGCCCCAGCTGTTCTGCGGCCTTCGCGACGCCCCGGATCGCCTGGGCCCGCGACTGCGGATCGCGCACGACTCCCCCGCGGCCCACCAGCTCGCGTCCGACCTCGAACTGCGGCTTCACCAGGACCACCAGATCCCCCTCCGGCTCGACGCATCCCACGAGAGCCGCGAGCACGAGCCGCAGCGAAATGAACGACAGGTCAGCCACGACGAGCTCGACCCGGCCGCCGATGGCCTCCGGCGAGAGGTGCCGGACGTTGGTGCGGTCGACGACCCGGACGCGCTCGTCGCTCTGCAGCCGCCAGATCAGTTGCCCGTAGCCGACGTCGACGGCGACGACCTCTCGGGCGCCTTCACGCAGCAGGACGTCGGTGAAGCCGCCGGTGGAAGCGCCGGCATCGAGGCAGCGCCGGCCGTCGACCCGCAGCGGCTCGGCGCCGGATCCGAATGTCTCCAAAGCCCCGGCAAGCTTGTACGCGCCCCGTGACGCATATCCCGGATCGTCGCCGTCGCTCAGCTCGATGACTTCGTCGCCTGCGACGCCGCGCGCGGGCTTGTCAGCAGGCTGGCCGCCGACCCTGACGCGACCGGCGGCAATGGCAGCAAGCGCTTGTTCACGGCTGGGCAGCAGGCCGCGACGGACCAGCTCCCGGTCCAGCCGGACGCGCACCGACACCTGCGGGCTCAGCCGGAAGAGACCTGCGGCGGTGCCTCGAGGGCGGCTCGCAGCAGCTCGTCGAAATGGGCGAACGCCTCGGGATGGCGCTCCAGCGGAAGGCTTTCGACGGCCGCGAGCGCGACGCGTGCCGCCCCCAACGCGTCGTCTGCCACAGGCGCGCTTTGCTCAGCCGCCGCAGGGGTTTCGTGCTCGTCGGGAGTTGTCATCAGCTCGCACCTCCAGCATTGGCCGAGCCACCGGGCTGGGCTTTGGTCGCCCTCGCGGCGGGCGCCTTTTTCGCGGGCGCCTTTTGCGCGGCCGCCTTCTTGGCGGGAGCTTTCTTGGCGGGAGCTTTCTTGGCGGGGGCTTTCTTGGCCGCTGCCTGCTTGGCCGGCGGAGTGGCGGCACGCGGCGAAGGCTGGGTCGACGTGCCCGCTCTACCCGCGACTCGCTTGGCTGGCGCCCGCTTGGCCGGGCTGCGCTTCGCTGGGGCCTTGCGCGGGGCCTTAGTCGCGCGCTTCGTCGGGCGCGGCGGAGCAGCCGAGTCAGCCGAATCATCAGCGGCCGACTGCGCGCCGGCGGCCTTTGCCTCGCTCTTGCGCGAAGACCCCAGCGAGGTGATCGCCTCGCGCACCGTCGACTCCACGGACGCCAGCCGCTGGGCCAAGCCGGAAATCTCCTCCGAGGTCGCGAGGCCGAGCCGCACCAGCGCCCGGTCGATCTCGTAGCGCACCAGCGCGAGGACGGTGTCGCGGTTGTTGCGGCTCGTGGTCAGCAGATCGTCGGCCAGATTGCCCACCTGCTCGGCCGTCGCCTCTCCGGAGGCCACGAGTGCCTTCGCCGCCGAGACGGCACGCTGTCGAGTGACCTCGGTGACGCCGTTCGCCAGTGCGAGGTAGTTCTTGACCGCGTCAAACATCGCGGAGGGCCTCCTTGCCGGCTGACTCATTTGGCCAGCGTGATGGCCGAACGGTATCGCGGCGCGCACCCCGGGCTTCGCTTTCGCGCCCGATGTCGCGAGTCCGCGACGGACGGTTACGGGCGCACGCGCGGGGTATCCGGACGGCTGACGCATTCAGGTGAGGGCAGTCGCTCCCGAAAAGCCCTCTCCCCAATGGCAGACTCCCAGGTGATGGCGACAAAAAGGGAATGCGAGGCGGCCTTGCGCAGCCTCGCCAAGCGGTTGGACGGGGTTGACGCCTCCCTACGAAAGCGTCACGCACCCGATCGAACCGTCACGTGTCGCATCTCGGATCTGGAGACGACCTTCTCGGGAAGGCTCACCAGCGGAGCCCTGCTGGACATTGCCAATCAGCCCCTCGACGACGCGCAGATCCGGCTCACGGTTTCCAGCGACGACCTGCTGGCGGTCACCAAGGGCGAACTGCCCTTTGCCAGCGCCTGGGCCGCCGGACGGCTGAAGATCGAGGCCAGCGTCATGGACATGATCCGGCTTCGGGGGATGCTCTAGGGCGGCAATGGCGATGCGCCCGACTCAGCGCCCGCTGAACGCGTCGCATCTTTCGGGAACCGGACCTCGGCTGCCCGAGACAGCTCCTCCCGTGTCGAAAAGGGACCAGGCGATACCCAGCCCCGCGCGGAAAGCGTCGAGCCCGTCATCACCCTCAGCCGGGGCACCGCGCCAGGCCAGCACCCCGTCCTGCTGCTCGCAGGTCCAACCCCCGCAGCGAGCCGACGTCCCGTCCAGCGTCATACCGGACGCGGGCCGCAGCAGCCCGCGCAGATCGTCTGCCAGGAACGTCGGACGCGCATTGGGCGCCGCCGTGACGAGTTCTTCGAGAGTGGCGACGCCGGTGAATACCAGCAGCGAGGGTGCGCCCACGCCATTGGCCCCCTCGATGTCGGTGTCGAGACGATCGCCGACGACCAGTGGACGCTTCGCCCCGGATCGGCTCGTCGCCTCCTCGTGCAACGCCCGCTCGGGCTTTCCCGCGACTTGCGGCGTGGCCCTTGTGGCCGCGGCGATGAACGCCACCGTGGCACCGGCGCCGGGTAACAGACCGCGTTCGGTGGGCACCGTGACATCGGTGTTGCTGGCGATCCAGAACGCCCCAGCGAAGATCGCCAGCACGGCCTCCGCCAGTCGCGCGTAAGTGATCTCCGGGTCGTAGCCCGTCACCACCGCCGCCGGACTCTCGTCGGCTCGGCTGACGGGCACGAGCCCGCGCTCCCGGACGGCCAGGCGCAGACCCTCGCCGCCGGCGACGAGGACATGGGCGCCGGGCGGCAATTGCTGGGCCAGCAGCCTGGCTGCGGCCTGCGCCGACGTGGCGACGTCCCCGGGATCGGCCTCGACTCCCGCCGCGGCGATACGACGGGCCACCTCGTCGGGAGGGCGGAGCGCGTTGTTGGTGACGAAGGACAGCCGCATGCCCGAGCGGCGAACCTTTGCCAGCGCTTCCGCCGCATACGGGACGCGATCGGCGCCGCGGTAGACGACCCCGTCCAGATCGAGCAGGGCCACGTCGAAAATCCGGTCCAGCGCTAGGTCCGTTCCCTGAAGCGGCTGCGGCATTTGCGGCGACGCCTGCCCGTGCGTCATCGGCGGGCCGCCGCGGCTCGTGCGGCGCGCAACTCCCGGGCGTAGCGCTCGAGGTCGGGGCGCATCGCCGCAGCGAGAGCCAGGTGCTCCACCGCGGCCGCCAGGTCGCCCACCTTGCGGGCCGCCAGACCGAGACCGAAGTGCGCGTAGTGATCGGCTGGATCGCGCTCGACCAGCTGCTCGAAACTCTCCCGTGCCTTCGGATACTGGCCCGCATCGAACTGGGCCCGCGCCAGCATCTCGCGAGCGCTGCGGGCTCCCGGCTCGGCCTCGACCGTCCGGCTGAGGATCTGCACGGCGGCCGCCGCGTCGCCACTTCTGAGCAGGTCACGACCGCGCACGTACCAGTCGTACACGTCGCCGGCGGGGGCCGTCGGATCGGGCTGGTCTGGCGGTGGCTCTTGGAAAGGAGATTCTGCGAAGTTGGCCACGCCACAGACCTCCCCACGAGGGCCGGATCGCCACCTACGATCCGGTCATGGCTTCGCAACGCGACTCGGATGCCCCGGTACCACCCGGGCTGGTACTGCGGCCGTTTCGCGCGCTGCGCTATGCAGCTGACGGCGCTGCGCTGGCTGCTCTGACCAGCCCACCGTACGACGTCATCGACGACGCCGAACGGACGCAGCTGCTGGAAGCGGACCCGCACAACGTGGTCCGGCTGATCCTTCCCGAAGACGGCGCCGACGGCACCAGCCGCTATGAACTTGCCGCTCGGCAGCTGCGTGAGTGGCAGGCGGACGCAACGCTGATCCGCGACGAATCGCCAGCGCTCTACGTCTACGAAGAGACCGCCGACGGCCACGTACAGCGAGGGCTCGTGGGCGGCGTGGCACTGGCCCGCGCGGATGCCGGGATCGTTCTCCCGCACGAGGACACCATGGCGGGACCCGTGAGCGATCGCCTTGCGCTCTCCGTCGCCACGCAGGCGAATCTGGAGCCGATCTTTCTGGTCTACGAGGGCGGAGGCGCGGCCTCGGCGTTGGTCGCTGCGGCTGACCAGCGCACCCCCCTGGTCGACACGACAACTGCTGACGGCGTGCGCCACCGCATCTGGGCCATCAGTGACGCGGCCGACCTCGACGCCATCGCAGCGGACTTGCTGGGGCGACGCGCGACGATCGCGGACGGCCACCACCGCTATGCGAATTACCTGCGCTACCAGGCCGATCGCCGCGCAGAGGGCGCCGGCGACGGGCCTTGGGACCATGGCCTGACGCTGCTCGTCGACGTCAGCGTCTTCGGCCCACAGGTGCATCCCATTCATCGGGTGATCCCGAGCCTGCCTGCGGCCGCAGCTGCCGAGGCGGCGGCAAGCACCTTTACCGTCACGGCGACGGCGGCTCGCGGCGACGAACTCCTCGAGGTGCTGGCAAAGGCCGGCGCGCAGGGACCCGCGTTTGGCATCGCAGACGAGCAGAGCGCCTGGCTGCTGACCGAACCTTCGGCCGAGGCCGCAGCCGCCGCCCTGCCTGCCGACCGCTCCGCGGCCTGGCGCTCGCTCGACGTTTCGCTGGCCCACCACCTGCTGGTTCGCCGCGTATGGGGGCTCGACGACACCGAGGACGTAGTCGGCTTCCGGCATGACCTAGCCTCTGCCCTTGCTGCGGCAGGCACGACCGGCACCGCCCTGCTGCTCAATCCGACTCCGGTGGAAGCGGTGGCCGCCGTAGCAGCCGCCGGGGATCGGATGCCCCGAAAGTCCACGCTCTTCACGCCCAAACCCCGCACCGGCCTGCTGATCCGTCTGCTCGACGCCGACTAGTCACCCGCCGCGGCTTCGGCGACCCGAAAGACCTCGACTTCCACTCGGGTGGCCGTGCGACCTCCGGTACGAAAGAACCGACGCCGGATCGCGCCCCAGACCTCGAGCGCGGTCGAGTCGGGCCAGAGCAGCGCCCGCTCACGCAGCTCGGGATCGAGTGCCACGCAGTCGATCAGATCGCTTCCGCCGCCGCGCTCAGCCTCGCGCGGCACTCGCAAAGTCCAGCGCACGGCAAGCGCGCCGCCCGCCAACTCGCGCTCCTCAGCGGATTCGGCAATGACGCCGGCGATCGCCACCTCATTGCGAGCGACGACCGGCGGGATCGTCGCGTCTTGGGGCGGCTCAGGCGAATGAGGAGCTGAGAAATCTAGGTCTGTGGTCATGAACCAAGCCTTGACGACCCAAGCCCGGGCGTGTGGTCCCCGGACGAATCTGTGGAAAACGTCAGTCGGATGCAGCGGACGTGTCGCCGGCGGATCCCTCTTCCAGGCGCTCGGCGGCGTCGGTTTCCCCGTCGTCGACAGCGGCCACGGCGGCGAACCACTCGCGTGCCTCTTCGTGCCTGCCCACACCTGCGAGGGCCTCCGCGTAGCCGTACCAGAGCCGGACAGTCCACGGCTTGATGGCCGGGCTGTCCAGCTCGCCTACCTCGAGGGCGGTAAGAGCTTCGCGGGCCTGACCCAGGTCACGATGGGCACCGCTGCGCACCAGGAGCAGCTCTGCCCGTGCCGCCGGCGGGAGCTCGGCAACGGGCGCATCATTCAACAATTCCAGCGCCTTCGCCGGCCTGCCGAGGGCGCGCTCGCAGTCAGCCATGACGGGGATCTGGTGGGCCAGACCCGTCATGCGGCGGTGTGCTCGCAGCTCTGCAAGCGCCTCGGCATACTCCCCCGCCGCATAGGCAGCAAGGCCGGCCGCCTCGCGGACGGAAGCGACCCGGGAGGCAATGCGACGCGCCGCTCGTGCGTGCGCGAGGGCAGCTGCCGGGTCGGACGCGAGCAACGTTCCAGCCGCCACCAGCTGACCGGCCACGGTCTCCGCAGTCGCCTTCGCAAGGCTGCGCAATTCACGCTTCACGGCTGGGTCGAGCTGATCGGCGCTGACGCCGGGCGGTAGCTCCGGAACGACGACGCGCACTGGAGCCGGACGGTCAGAGCGCGGGGCCGACGTAGAACGCGGGGCCGACGTAGAACGCGGATCAGTCGTCGAGCGTCGCGGAGCATCGTCCCGGCGTGGGCGCGGCGGCCCGCTACGGCCGGCATCGCTGCGGCGCGGTCGTTCCGGCGAATCGCGATCAGGGCGCGCAGGACGGTCAGGGCGCGCAGGACGGTCGGGACGGGCCGGACGGTCGGTATACGCGGGACGGTCAGACCGATTCCCACGATCAGGACGACTCCCACCTTCAGGGCGGCTGCCGCGGTCAGGGCGAAAAGGCCGATCCGCAGGCGCCCGGTCGGGACGGCCCGCCCGGTCACCCGGCGACCTGGCTGGCCTCCCGGCCCGATCCGTCATTCCACGCTCGCGACCTGCACCCTTATCGTCCCGCCAAGGCCGCTTCGGCCGATCGGTCGGCCTCGCGTCTCGCTCGTGGACGCGTCGCGGCCGAGGATCGGAGCTACCCGCAGGCCCTTGCCTGCCCTCGGGCTTGCGTTCAGGACGACGCTCTACGCGCGAAGGTTCGCTTCTCGAGCCACGGGCACTGCCGGCGGCCCCAGCACCACGCGTCGGGCGACCCTGGCCACGAGGCGCGGAGGCTTTGCGCGGCGCGCTCGATCGTTTCGATGGGGCCGGCCGATCACGTTCTGGTTCACGGTCGTCTGCCATGGCTTTTCTTCCTCGCTCATTAGCTGCCGGGACAAATACATCAGCGGGGCCGTCAAAGACGACCCCGCTGATGAAAAGATGTCCGGCGGCGCCCTACTCTCCCACCCAGTACCCCGGGCAGTACCATCGGCGCAGAAAGGCTTAGCTTCCGGGTTCGGAATGGTACCGGGCGTTTCCCTTTCGCCATAGCCGCCGTAACTCTGTTGAATTATCGATCGGTTCCCGACCGTAACTCAGGAACCGCACAGTGGACGCGTAGCATATTTGTGGTCAAGCCCTCGGCCTATTAGTACCGGTCAGCTCCATGCATTACTGCACTTCCACTTCCGGCCTATCAACCCGATGGTCTAGTCGGGGGCCTTACCAGGTTAACCCTGTGGGAGACCTCATCTTGAAGCGAGCTTCCCGCTTAGATGCCTTCAGCGGTTATCCCTTCCGAACGTAGCTAACCAGCCGTGCACTTGGCAGTACAACTGGCACACCAGAGGTTCGTCCGTCCCGGTCCTCTCGTACTAGGGACAGCCCTTCTCAAGTCTCCTGCGCGCGCGGCGGATAGGGACCGAACTGTCTCACGACGTTCTAAACCCAGCTCGCGTACCGCTTTAATGGGCGAACAGCCCAACCCTTGGGACCTACTCCAGCCCCAGGATGCGACGAGCCGACATCGAGGTGCC
>DATAZK010000057.1:0-3006 GCA_036272075.1 Frankiaceae bacterium | reverse complement strand
CTCGGCGAAGCGGTCACGCAGCTGCGCGTTGGAGCCCATGTCGGAGCTGAGGATCACCGTGCGCGCGCCGGGAAAGCGCAGCGCCACCTCTTCGGCGACCCGCTCGATGCCCGGCCCGATGGGGATCAGCGAATCCTCGGTACCGCACTCGCTGCATACCCGCGGCCGCTTCTGCTCATGTCCGCAATGATGGCACATCAGCACGCCCCGGAAGCGATGCTCGACCAGCCAGGCGTCGCAGTCCGGGCACTGGTACTGGTGCCCGCAGGCCCGGCAGAGGGTGAGCGGCGCGTAGCCCCGGCGGTTGAGGAACAGCAGCGCCTGCTCGCCGCGATCGAGCGTGGCAAAGATCTCGCGCGCCAGCCGGGGCGCGATCCACTGGCCTTTTTCCGGCGGCTCCTCGCGCATGTCGAGCGCCGTGATGTCGGGCATCGCCGCCTCGGCGAAGCGGGCCGTCAGCAGCACATGCGAATAGCGCCCGGAATTGGCGTTGTTGCGCGACTCGACCGAGGGCGTCGCCGAGCTCAGGATCACCCGGGCGCCGGCGAACTTTGCCCGCACCACCGCCATGTCGCGGGCGTGGTAATTGACCCCGTCCGACTGCTTGAAGGCGCCGTCATGCTCCTCGTCGAGGACGATCAGCCCGAGCTCGTGGAACGGCAGGAAAAGCGCCGAGCGCGCCCCGATCACCGCCCGGACCCGTCCTTCATGCACGCCGCGCCAGGTCCGCGCCCGATGGCTCGGCGTCATGTCGGAATGCCACTCGGCCGGGCGCGTGCCGAAGCGGCGCGCGAAGCGGTCGAGGAAGGAATGGGTGAGCGCGATCTCGGGCAGCAGCACCAGCGCCTGCCGGCCGGCCCGCAGCGTGTCCGCCACCGCCTCGAAGAACACCTCGGTCTTGCCGCCGCCGGTCACCCCGTCGAGCAGCGCCACGCCGAACTCCTGCGGATCGATCTCGCGGATGCGCGCCAGCGCCAGCGCCTGCTCGGGACTGAGGATCGGCGGCGCAGCCTCGGGGTCGGGCGGCAGCACGATGGGCGGCAGCGCGACGCTGGTCCGCGTCAGCGCCCCGGCCCGCTCGAGCCCCTCGATCACCGCCGGCGACACGCCGCTGCTGCCGACGATCGCCGATTTCGCCCAGTCGAGGCCGTCGGCCACCGTCTCGAGCACCCGTGCCCGCGCCGGCGTCAGCCGCTCCGGCGCCATGCCGGTGCGGCGATAGGCGACGACCTGCCGCTCCGGCTCCAGCGCCTCGCTCGACCGCAGCACCGAGCGCAGCACCATGCCGGGCGTCGCCAGCGTATAGCGGCTCACCCAGTCGACGGTGCGCAGCAGCTCCTCGCTCAGCGGTGGCGTGTCGTAGGCGTATTCGATGTCCTTGAGCCGGTTGTGGGCGAAATTGTCTTTCGGCGCGCCCCACACGACGCCCAGCGTCAGCCGGCCGACCAGCGGCACCGCGACGATCGAGCCGCGCTCGACCGTCATGCCGTGCGGCACGCGATAGGAATACGGCCCCTCGACGGAGACGCTCACCATCACCGCAACGATGTCGGAAAACTCGGTCATTCGTGCCCGCTTTGTTCACGTGGAACATAGGAAGGGCAGGCTGATTCTGCGACCATGAAGCGATGGTGTCAGAAGTGGGCCGTGAGACCGCCGGTAATCGTCGCGGACATCAGGTCCGCCGGAAACGCGGCGCCCGGGATGGGCGACGTACCGACAAAGACCGGATCCGGCTCGCCCGGCGCAAAGAACATCTGGTCGAGAGCCACCGAACTCGAAAGGCTGAGGTTCGGCGACAGCTGGTAGGAGAGGTTGCCGGACACCCGGATACCGGGCGCGGGAGCAAGATCGCTGTAGACGAAGAAACCGCGGCGCACGTGGTGATCGACCGAGCGGGCGCCGAGCGCCACGCCGGCATCGAGGCTGCCGCTCAGCGTCAGCGGACCCGATCGGTATTGGGCGTCGGCGCTGACGAAAGGCACCGGCACTGTCATATGGTAGACGATGCCCGGCTCATCGGCGGGGAACGTCCCCGACGAGTCCTTGTACGCGTTGTCGCTGTAGATGTAGGGGCCGCCCCAGGCCGTCCAGGTCACGTCAGTGTAGCGCAGGCCGGCGCCAGCGCCGAAGGCCCAGGTCCCGTCGTCGTAAACCGGGTGGCTGACGGCGGCGGTCAGGGAATAGTAGCCGTCCATCGTCGCCTGCGGATGGTACGACCAGTCGGACCAGTCGTCCGGTCCCAGACCGGCGTGAAAGGTCGAGTCCCAGTCGAGATCGGTCATTTCGCTGGCGCCGTGCAGGCTCACCATGCTGTCGATCGCAAGGTCCCAGCCGAGCGGCAAGGCGACGGTCATGCTGGTGGTGAGCGCCGGTGCAGCTTCGGTGGTCCAGTAGAGCTGGCTGACTTTCCCGCCGAAGTCGAACTCGTACTCGTCGGCGTAGAGGTGAACCACGCCAACGCTGGCCGAGACCGTCAAATTGCCATCGGTCACGGTCGTCGGCCCGGCCGCATGCGCCGCCGCAGTGAGCCCGACAAGCATCGCGATCGCCAGCGCGATCGCCCGGTCGATTGTCGACAACACCCGGGCCCCGATTGAGAAAGCCCGAGGGCCACGATAGCCAATGGAGGGGAGCGGTCAAGGCGGGCGACTGGCCGATGGTTCGGTACTAAGGATCAAACGCGCAGAGCTGCGGAACAGGACCAGCGACATGGCCATCGGCGACACCATCCACGTCAACGACCGCATGCAGCGCGGCTACAGCTACACGCTCGACGCGGCGTCTGGCCGCAGCTTCGATCCCGGATTCACGCCGCACTTCACCCCCGCCGAAATGCTGGCGCATGGCGTGTTCGAGGGCAAATACCTCAACGACTGCCGGAGCGAATTTCCGGCGAGCTGGTTCAGGCGGGCCAGGCTGAGCGACACGCCCGACCCGGCGCTCAACTGCTTCGGCATCAAGAGCCGCCAGCCGCTGTCGGTGTGGCGGCAGAACGGCTGGATC
>DATAZK010000056.1:0-4068 GCA_036272075.1 Frankiaceae bacterium | reverse complement strand
CGGTGTGGAGAATGGCGCGGTGAACCCACTCGGCGCTGAATACGACGACATCGTGGTGGGCGGCGGTAGTGCCGGTGCCGCCATCGCGAGCCGGTTGACCGAGTTCACCGACCGCCGCGTGCTTCTGCTGGAAGCGGGTCCCGACCACCTCGCGCCAGATGATGCCGACCGGCTGACCAATCCGATGACCTTCGCCCAGGCCCTGACGGCGTGGGGACTCAACGCAACGCTCGGCGTCGGCCGCGAGCTCGGTTACGCGCAGGGCAAGGTGGTCGGCGGAGGGTCGGCGATCAACGGTGCTTTGGCACTGCGCGGGATGCCTGCCGACTACGACCGCTGGGCCGCCGAGGGTGCGACGGGCTGGAACTGGGACGCGTTGCTGCCGGCGTTCCGCAGGCTCGAGACAGACCTCGACATCAAGAACGAACTGCACGGCAGCGACGGTCCGGTGACGATCCGGCGCTGGGCGCAATCCGAACTCATCCCGATCCAGCAAGCGTTTCTCGGTGCCGCCCGTGAGGGCGGCTTCGGCTGGACCGAGGACCACAACGATCCGGCGTCCACGGGAATCGGGCCGTTCCCGATGAACCGCGACGGTGACATCCGGCTCTCCACGGCGCTGACGTACGTGGCTCAGGCTCGATCCCGCCGGAACCTCACGGTGGCCGGCGGCGTCAGGGTCGACCGGCTCGTGCTCGAGCCCGGGGCGGGCGGTGTCCGGGTCACCGGCGTCGAAGTCAGCCGCGACGGTCAGCACTCCACCATTCCCGCCAGTCGCGTCATCGTGACCGCCGGAGCGCTCGCGTCTCCCGCCCTGCTCGCCCGCTCCGGGATCGGACCCGCTGACGACCTCGCCCGGCTCGACATTCCCTGCCTCATCGACAATCCGAACGTCGGCGCCAACCTGATGGATCACCCGGGAACGCTGATCTTTCTGGCCCCGACCGACCCGGCGCTCTGCGACCCCAGCGGGCCCGCGTATCAAATCGGCATCAGGTGGACCTCGGGACTCGGCACCGAGAACGACATGCTCACCGGGATGATGAATTACTGGAACACCAGCTTCGATCCCGATCTGCACAGCGCAGCGGGAACCGACTACATCTTCGCGCTCACCGCGGGCTGCCACGAGCCGCGTTCACGGGGACGCTTGCGCCTCGTCGACGCCGACCCGGCGACCCCGCCGGCCATCGACTTCGACATGTTGAGCGAGCGGGTCGACGAGGACCGCTTGGTCGAGGGGCTACGCCTGCTGCACCGCCTCGCTCGCTCCAAGGCGATGGCCCCGGTCGCCCGCGACATCCTCTTGCTCGAGGAGTCGGCTTTCGAGTCCGACGAGCGCGGCGACGACTCAGCGTTGCGCGCGTACGTGCATGCCACGCTCGGCCCCTGGTATCACGCCTCGGGCACGTGCCGGATGGGCTCGAGCCCGCAGCGCGGTGCGGTGGTCGACCCGACTCTGAAGGTTCACGGAGTTGACCGGCTCTACGTCGCCGACGCCTCGGTGATCCCGGTAATCCCAAGAGCCGCAACGAATCTGACAGTCCTCGCGGTCGCCGAGAAGGCCGCCGACATCCTTGCCGGAGGCCAGGAATGAGCGAGAGTTGCGACTTCGACCGGCTGCTTGTCGGCAGCGCCTGGGCCGATCCGCGTACGAAAGAACGTCTCGACATCCACTCCCCCGCGAACGGTGAGCAGGTGGGTACCGCTCCGCACGCCGGACCCGCCGATGTCGACGCGGCCGTCACAGCCGCGCGCCGCGCTTTCGACCACGGACCCTGGCCGCGCCTGACTACCGCCGAGCGGATCGAGGCACTGAGTCCCGTACGCGAGCGGCTGGAGACGATGGTCGCCGATCTCGACGTGCTGGCCACGCGCGAGAACGGCGTGCCCATCTCGGTGCAGCCGACCATGAGCGCCGTTGCCGTCTTCGACTGGTACCTCGCCGAAGCGGCCCGGCGCGAGGAGAGCGAGCAGCGCACCGGAGCGTTCGGAACGCGAGGGACGATCTACCGCGAGCCGGTGGGTGTGGTGGCGGGCGTGGTGCCCTGGAACGGCCCGCTGCTGCAGGCCGTCGGCAAGCTGGCTCCGGCTCTCGTCTCGGGCTGCACGGCCGTCCTGAAGCCCGCCCCCGAAACCCCGCTCTCCAGCCTGCTGCTCGCCGGCCTG
The DNA here is from genome assembly GCA_036272075.1 of Frankiaceae bacterium. Classification (GTDB taxonomy): domain Bacteria; phylum Actinomycetota; class Actinomycetes; order Frankiales; family Frankiaceae; genus DATAZK01. The sequence continues at coordinate 1,899 of DATAZK010000056.1, read as the reverse complement.
TTCGCCGATGCGGCGCTCCCCGATGGCGTCGTCAGCATCCTGCCCGGCGACCGCGACACCGGCCGCCACCTCATCAGCCATCCCGCCGTCGACGCCGTCGCCTTCACCGGCAGCACGGCCGCGGGCCGGATCATCGCCGAAGAGACCGGACGCGCACTCAAGCGGGTCACGCTCGAACTCGGCGGAAAGTCGGCAGGCGTGGTGCTCGACGACGCCGATCCCGCTTCCACCGCGACGCTTATCGCCCTCGGGTGCATGGCCTACAGCGGCCAGGCCTGCGCCGCCCTGACCCGAGCGCTCATCCCGGCCTCTCGCTACGACGAGTTCGCCGCGGCCATCGAGGCGGCCGTCGCCGCCATGCCCGTTGGCGACCCGCTGGATCCTGCGACGGTCATCGGTCCGCTGGTGGCCGAGCGGCAGCTCACGCGCGTCCTGGATTACATCGAATCCGGCCTCCAGGCGGGGGCCAAGGCCCTGCGCGGCGGCGGGCGGCTGGTCGATCGGCCGGAGGGTTGGTTCGTCGAACCGACGATCCTCACCGGGGTCGACAACTCCATGCGGGTAGCGCAGGAAGAGATCTTCGGCCCCGTGCTGTGCCTCATCCCGTATGAGAACGAGGCCGACGCCATCCGTATCGCGAACGACTCCCCCTATGGGCTTTCCGGCGCTGTCTTCAGCAGCGACGACGAGCGCGCCACTCGCGTCGCCCGCGCCCTTCGGACCGGCAGCGTGGGTATCAACGCGCTCGCCGGTGACGTCGGGCTGCCGTTCGGCGGCTTCAAGTGCTCGGGGATCGGACGCGAGTTCAGCAAAGAGACCTTCGATCACTTCACCGAGCTGAAGACCGTCGCCCGGATGGACACCGCCGGCTTCGGGCTGATGTCCGCGTAGCTGTCCCCGCGAAGGTCCTACCAGAGGTAGCGGTCGGGAGGCTGGCGCGCGAGCATGGATTCGGTGCGGGCATTGAGCATGTGAGCCTTGCGCGCGGGGGCGCCGGCATCCCGTCCGCCGTAGAGACGCTCGTTCTGTTCTGGGGTGGCCTCGATCCAGAAGAGCCGATCGCGCAGGCCTTCGAGCACCACCTCGGCGAACTCCTGCGGCTCGATCAGCGCCGGCGCGCCCTTGCGGCCGGCCAGGTTCGCTTCGATCTGCTGCCAGACCCCGAGGTCGTCGCCTGCCAGGTTGGTACGGGTCAGCGGAGGCACCACGACACCGACGTGGACGCCCGACTTCGCGTTGCGCAGCTGCCCGTACAGCGCCTCCATGATGGAGAGCTGAGCCGTCTTGGTAGCTGCATAGGCGCCGGTGTTGTAGGACGTGCCGTGGATCCCGGCGGCCGACGTCGTGGCGAGCAGGCTGCCCGGCACGTCCGAGCCGGACAGGAGCGGCAGGAACGCCTTGATCCCGTGGACGAGTCCGTAGAGGTTCGTGTCGACCGCCGTGTGCCAGGCGTCCAGATCGATGTCGAGCAACGATCCGGCACCCGCGAGACCGGCGTTCAGGAACGCGACGTCGACCCGCCCGAATGCCTCCATCGCCGCGTCGGCGAGCGCCTGCACCTGCGCGAAATCCCCGATGTCGGTGGGAACCGCGATCGCCTCGTACCCGGCATCGGCCATCTCGCGCAGCGCGTCGTCAAGCCGGTCGGCGCGCCGCGACGCGAGCACGAGACGCGCGCCCTCGCGTCCGAACACCGCTGCGGCCGCACGTCCGATACCGGTAGATGCGCCGGTAATGACCACGACCTTGCCCTGCAGGGTTCCCGCCATAGAGGCAGCCTAGGAGATCAGTCCTTGGCCGCTGCAGCCCGTACCGCCGCGATGATGCCCTGATAACCCGTGCAGCGGCAGAGGTTTCCCGACAACCCCTGGCGGATCTCATCGTCGTTCGGACGCGGGT
>DATAZK010000055.1:0-44868 GCA_036272075.1 Frankiaceae bacterium | reverse complement strand
CCTGCGACGCCCACCTGCGCCTCAGCTTCCTTCCCGTCGGCGACGTGCACGTCTCGGTCACGGGCCGTTCGCTCAAGGAAGTCGCCCAGTGAAACGGCCGTCGCACGACGAAGACGGCAGCGCGCTCATCGAGTTCGTCGGTCTTGCCGTGCTGTTGCTCATACCGCTGATTTACCTTTTACTGTCGGTCTTTTCGGTGCAGCGAGCAGCCTTCGCCGTGACGCAGGCCGCCCGCGAGGCAGGACGCGCCTACGCCACCGCTCCGAGCACGAGCGCGGCCGCGACAAGAGCCGGCTACGCTGCCCGGCTCGCCCTCAGCAGCCAAGGCGTGACCGCCGGCGTCTCACTTCGCTACGCCCCGGCCGGCGCCGGATGCGGCTCGGGCGCCGATGGTGCGGCGAGCCTGAAGCCAGGCGCCCGGTTCGTGGTCTGCGTGCGGACGCAAGCTGCCCTTCCGCTCGGCGGCTCGGTCACCGTCAACGGTCAGTACGCCGTCAGCGTCGACACCTACCGAACGGCCCGCGGATGACACGGCCGCGCCGCGACGAGGAGGGCACGATCCTGCTGCTGACCCTCGGGTGCGTCGCCATCGCGCTGATGCTCGTCGTGGTGGTGGTCGACGCCTCCGCGGTCTTTCTCGCCCGGCGGAGCCTCGCGTCCGAGGCCGACGGTGCCGCGGTCGCGGCCGCCCAGGCCGTCAGTGAGCGGCAGGTCTACGCGAACGGCGCCGGCAGCCGGCTTCCGCTCGGGGAGGTGCAGCAGGCCGTCGCCAACTACGCGGGCGACCCCGATCTTGATGCCAGCGTCGAAGACGGAGACACAGTGGTGGTCACCGCCCGTCGCGGCGTCAAGCTGCCCTTTGCCGGCTTTCTCGGGGTCGGCCCGGTGACGGTGACTGCCACCTCGCGGGCCTCCAGCGTCCGGTTGGGTAACTGAGCTTTTCCGTCACGTGAAGTTCACGCGCGCCTGCGCGCCGCGGGCCATTCGCGGACTTAACGTCGTCGGTGGTGGGCACACCGGGAGATCGACCTCGAGAGCGCCGCGTGCGAGCGCGGCCGCCGCCTTGAGCGGGAGAGCAGACGCGCCCTGTCCCCGGCTCCAAGACCAGAAGGCGACCCGTGACCGCTCTGATTTCGCAAACTCCAGCCACCACGTACGTGCTCGACACCAGCGTCCTGCTCTCCGACCCGGCCGCCCTGCGCGCCTTCGAGGAGCACGACCTGGTCCTGCCCCTGCCCGTCATCAGCGAATTGGAGGCCAAGCGTCACCATCCAGAGCTCGGCTGGGCCGCGCGCCATGTGCTGCAGCGCCTGGAAGAACTGCGCGTCGAGTACGGCCAGCTCACCGAAGCCGTCCCGGTCAACGACGCCGGCGGCACCCTGCGCGTTGAGATGAACCATCGCGATCTCGCCGCCCTCCCGGCGGGCCTGCGCCGCGACACCAGCGACAGTCGCATCCTCGCCGTCGCCGCCAACCTGGCCGCCGACGGGATGCCCGTTGTGCTGGTCAGCAAGGACCTCCCGCTACGCCTGAACGCCTCGATCGCCGGCATCGCCGCGCAGGACTACCGGCGCCGCCAGGCCGTCGATGCGGGATGGACCGGTCTCGTCGAACTCGACGTGTCGAGCGGCACCGTCGACGACCTCTTCGAGTTGCGCGCCCTCGAAGCCGCCGACGATCTCGAGGAGGTACGCGACCTGCCGGTCAACACCGGCCTCGTGCTGTCAGCGGGCAGCCAGAGCGCCCTCGCCCGCCTGTGCGCCGACAAGCGGGTGCACCTCGTACCGCCCGACCGCTCGCTCTTCGGAGTCACCGGCCGAAGCGCCGAGCAGCGGATCGCCCTCGACCTGCTGGCCGATCCGAGCGTCGGGGTCGTCAGCCTCGGGGGACCGGCCGGCACCGGCAAGACCGTCCTCGCTATTGCGGCGGGTCTGGAAGCGGTGCTCGAACGTCGCACCCACCGCAAGATCATCGTCTTCCGGCCGCTCTACGCCGTCGGTGGTCAGGATCTCGGCTACCTGCCCGGCAGCCAGGAAGAGAAGATGGAGCCCTGGGCGCTCGCGGTCATGGACGCGCTGGAGTCGTTCGCGCATCGCGAGGTCATCGCCGAGATCAAGGCGCGCGGACTGATCGAGATCGCGCCTCTCACCCACATCCGCGGCCGCACCCTCACCGGCTCGTGGGTGATCATCGACGAGGTCCAGAACATCGAACGCACGGTCCTGCTGGCCGCGCTTTCCCGACTCGCCGCCGACAGCCGCGCCGTGTGCTGCTGGGACATCGCGCAAAGAGACAACCTGCACGTCGGACGCCACGACGGCATCGCGTCTGTGGTCGACGGGCTGCGTGGCCACCCGCTCTTCGGTCACGTCACGCTGACCCGCGCGGAACGCTCGCCCGTCGCAGCCCTCGCGAGCCGGCTCCTGGAGGAGGCCACTGATTTCTAGGGGTCTCCTGAGCGACGAGAAGGCGTGCGGCTGACAGCGATCGTCAGGCAAGCCCTCTAGCCTGAGCGAGTGAGTGGAGGCGAGCACGTCAGTACACGCGTGCGTCGCTGGTGGCGAGACGGCCCGATGCACCGGCCCGGTGGGCCCCGTCGCTACGTCACGGTCGCGGTGGTGGTCGCGCTGCTGGTCAGCCTCCCAGCGATCGTGGGCGCCATCCCGGTGTCGGCGAAGAAGATCCCGGTGGCGACGCTGCTGGCCCGGGTCATGGCGTCTGAGCAGGTCAAATACACCGGCTTGGCGTCGGCATCAGGAGCGCTGCAGATCCCTGATCTCGGCGTCGGCACCGACATCCCGGCGCTGCTGTCCGGTACCAACCGGCTCCGGGCGTGGTGGAACGGACCCACGAGCTATCGGGTCGACCGGGTCACCTTTGCGGCCGAGAGCGACGTCTACCGCAACGGCGAGCAGATCTGGACCTGGGACTCCGACCACCGCATCGCTGTCCTCACCGCAGGCAAGCCACAGATCCCGCTCCCGGGACCGCAGGACGCGCTGCCCGGAAACCTCGCCCGCCGGCTGCTGGCCCAGGCCAAGCCCGCCGACCTGCACATGGCCGGTGCCCGGCGCATCGCCGGCCACACCGTCCTGGCGATGACCTGGAAGCCCAACGACGCGCGCTCGACGATCAGCCAGGTCACAGTGTGGGTCGATCAGGACAACGGGCTGCCGCTGTCGGTCGAGGTCCGGTCGATCAGCGGCGGGCGGGCGTTCAGCTCGTCCTTCCTGGACATCCATTTCGCATCGCCGGACCCGTCGGTGCTGACGTTCGACCCGTCCAAGGACAAGACGGCCGTCGTCGAGAACACCGAGCCGGGAGCTCCGCAGAGCGCAGCGGCGACCTTCACCCTGCCGCACACCATCGGCGATCTCCCCGAAGGTCTCCCCGAGCGCAGCCCGCCGAGCCCGCTGATCGCCACCTACGGCACCGGGCCGACGATCGTCGCCGTCACCGCTCTCGACCCGCAGGCCGCCGGTGCCCTCGAGGGGCAGATCAATTCGCCGGGTCATCCACCCGTGAAAGGCGCGTTCGGGTCGGGCGCGTTGATCGAAACTCCGCTGATCACCGGGCTGATCTTCGCCACCAACACCAACGGCTACGTGCTGCTCGGCACCGTCACCCGTGATCAGATCGAAGCCATGGCCCTCTATCTGGTAAGCCATCCGGCCCGGCAGATCCCGTGATCCGTACCGAAGGCCTGACCAAGCGCTACGGGAAGATCACCGTCGTTCACGACCTGAACCTCGATGTGCGGGCGGGTGACCGCTACGGCTTCCTCGGACCCAACGGGTCGGGCAAGTCGACGACCGTACGCATGCTGCTCGGGCTCGTCTTCGCCTCCAGCGGGCGCATCGAGCTCATCGGCGAATCGGTGCCCAAGCACGCGCGGACCGCCCTCGAGCGGGTCGGCGCGATCATCGAGTCACCGGCCTTCTGGCCGAACCTTTCGGGACGACGCAACCTCACCCTTCGCGACGCAGCCGGCCCCGGAGGCGGACGGCGTGACCGAGCCAATCGCGTCGCCGAGGCCCTGGACCGGGTCGGTATGACCAACGTCGACGAGCGTCCGGTGAAGGCGTACTCGCTGGGCATGAAGCAGCGCCTGGGGCTGGCCGGTGCGCTGCTGCGCAAGCCCGAGCTGCTGGTTCTCGACGAGCCGACGAACGGGCTCGACCCGCAGGGCATTCTCGAGGTACGCCAGCTGCTGATCGAGCTCAACGAGGCCGGTACGACCGTCTTCCTGTCCTCACACCAGCTCACCGAGATCGAGGCGCTCTGCACCCGGGTCGGGGTGATCAGCGGCGGCAAGATGATGGTGCAGGACGACCTCGCGTCGCTGCGCACCCCCACCGGCAACGTGATCGTCCACACCCCTGACCTGTCCCAAGCGGCCGAGATCCTCGGCGGCGCCGTGGTCCGCGCCGAAGGCGACCTGATCGTCGTGCGCAGCAACACGCCGGAGTACGTCAACTCCTCGCTCGTGCAGGCCGGCGTGCGGGTGACCGAGCTGCACGTCGAGCGGCGCTCGCTGGAAGACGTCTTCCTGGCCTCGACGCAGGCGAGCGTCTTCGCGTGATCGGTGTCGAACTGGCGGTGCTGATGCGCCGGCCGCGGACCTGGATCTCGCTGGCGATCCTGGTCGCGTTGCCGATCACGGCGGCCATCTTCCTGGCCGTCACCAAGATCGCCCCCGCGCCCGGGCAGGGTCCGGCCCTGCTCAGCCAGGTCCTGAGCAACGGCACGCTCTTCGCTGCCGCGGCGCTGGCGGTCGACCTGGTGCCGCTGCTTCCGCTGTCGGTCCTGGTGGTCGCGGGAGACTCGATCGCCGGTGAGGCCAACTCCGGCACGCTTCGCTACTTGCTGACCAGGCCGGTCAGCCGCAGCCGGCTGCTGACGGCCAAGCTCGTCGCGATCCTGACGTTCGTCTTGGCGGCGGTCATCACCGTCGCCGTCTCGGGCTACATCGCCGGCGTCATCCTCTTCCCGAGCTCGGGGTCGGTCACGACGATCTCCGGCGGAGAGCCGCTGACCTTCCCGCAGGTGCTGCTGCGCACCGTGTTCGCCGTGCTGTACGTCGGCGTCTCGATGATCGGCGTCGCCTCGTTCGCCCTCCTCCTGTCGACGATCCTGGACAACCCGCTCGGCGCCGCGCTCGGCGGATTCGCCGTCCTGGTCGCCTCCACCACCCTCGACGCGCTCGATGCGGCGGGCTCGGTGCAGCCCTATCTGCCGACGCACTACTGGCTGAAATTCGTCGACCTGTTCCGCAATCCGGTGCTCTGGCGAGACGTCGAGCGAGGGCTCCTGCTGCAGCTGGTCTACATGGTCGTGCTGCTCGGGGCGTCCTGGGCGTACTTCACCACGAAGGACATCAAGAGCTGAGCGGTACGCTCGCCAACGTGCCTGCCGACCTGCCCGACGAGCTGAAATCGCTCGACGCGACCCTCGCCGGCATCGAGAAAGTGCTCGATGTCGAGGGTTTGCGCAACGAGTTGAACGCGCTCGAGGAGCAGGCGTCAGACCCTGACCTCTGGAGCGACCAGGCCCGAGCGCAGAAGGTCACGAGCGAACTGTCGCGAGTGCGTTCCGACCTGACCCGGATCGAGGCCCTGCGGGTCCGGCTCGATGACGCTCTTGCTGCCGTCGAACTCGACGACCCCGATCTCACGGTCGAAGCGGAGGCGTCGCTGCCCGGGCTGAAGCGGGAGGTCGACTCGCTGGAGGTGCGCACCCTCATGTCGGGGGAGTACGACTCCCGCGAGGCGATCCTGCAGCTGTCGGCCGGCGCCGGCGGGGTCGATGCGGCCGACTGGACCGAGATGCTGCTGCGCATGTATCTGCGCTGGGCCGAGCGTCACGGCTGGAAGACCGAGGTGCTGGATACGTCCTACGCCGAAGAGGCGGGCCTGAAGAGCGCGACGTTCAAGGTCGAGGCGCCGTTCGCGTACGGCACGTTGCGCAGCGAGCACGGGGTGCACCGGCTGGTGCGCATCAGCCCGTTCGACAACCAGTCCAGACGCCAGACGTCCTTCGCCGGCGTCGAGGTGACCCCCGTCGTGGAGAGCACCGACGAGGTCGAGATCGATGAGAAGGACCTGCGGATCGACATCTTCCGCAGCTCCGGGCCGGGCGGTCAGGGCGTCAACACGACCGACTCGGCGGTGCGGATCACCCACCTGCCGACCAACATCGTGGTCACCTGCCAGAACGAGCGCTCACAGCTGCAGAACAAGGCCGCGGCGATGCAGGTGCTGGCCGGCAAGCTGCTCGAACGTCGCCGCCAGGACGCGGCCGAAGAGCGTGCCCGGCTGACCGGCGGCCCGCAGGACGTGAGCTTCGGCTCGCAGATCCGCAATTACGTGCTGCACCCGTACCAAATGGTGAAGGACCTGCGCACCGAGGAAGAGACCGGCAATACCGGCGCGGTGCTGGACGGCGACATCGATGCGTTTCTGGACGCCGAGATCCGGTGGCGCCGCGCTCAGGAGGTCTAGAGCTAGACAGCGTGACGTGCGGCGAAAACGATCAGCAGCGTCATGAGCGCGACCATCAGGCCGACGATGGGGGCCGGGATGGAGAAGCGCTGGCGGGCCAGCTGCTCGCGGGTGAGCCGGCAGACCGGGCAGCCGCCGTCAGCGACGATGCCGCCGCAATGGGCACACGCCAGGTGGTCACTACGCATGTGCACCACCTCCGACCTGCCTATCGGCCCGCGAAACGGCGTTTGCACACCAGAAACGCGAGAGTTATCCACCCCAAGAGTAAGCCCCAGTTGCTGTGAACACCACCGGTCACATTGAGCGACGATTTGAGGCGCCCGAACGGGCCGAGCGCATTAGCCCATTCGGGTGTAGCTGACCAGGCAGAGGCGCCCCGCTGGACGTCGGCGTTTTGCCGCCGATACGAACGTGCATCCACTTAGGCTCCGCTCCAGGCCCAAGTGATCTTTTGCGCCCGTCACGTCGCTACCAGTCGAGGCCCTCATTGATCGAGCTCAGAGCTGTTACCAAGGTCTATCCGGCCAACCCGAAGCCCGCGCTGTCGAACATCTCCGTCGAGATCGCCCGCGGGGAATTCGCCTTTCTGGTCGGCACCTCCGGCTCGGGCAAGTCGACCTTCCTTCGCCTCCTGCTGCGCGAGGAACTGCCGACTACGGGATCGGTTCACATTGCTGGGCGTGACATCACGCGGCTGTCCTCATGGAAAGTCCCCGCGATGCGCCGCCAGATCGGCTGCGTCTTCCAGGACTTCCGGCTGCTTCCCGACCGCAGCGTCTTCGCCAACGTCGCCTTCGCCTGCGAATCCATCGGCCGTCCCGGCTCGATGATCCGCCGTCTCGTCCCCGAGGTCCTCGAACTCGTCGGATTGTCGGACAAGGAAGACCGCATGCCCGGTGAGCTCTCCGGCGGTGAGCAGCAGCGGGTCGCCATCGCCCGGGCGTTCATCAACCGGCCCGTGATGCTCCTGTGCGACGAGCCGACCGGAAACCTCGACCCGGCCACGTCCGTCGGCATCATGCGCCTGCTCGATCGCATCAACCGGGCCGGCACCACCGTTGTCATGGCCACCCACAACGCCGACATCGTCAACGCGATGCGCCGCCGGGTCATCGAACTCGACACCGGCCTGCTCGCCCGCGATCAGCAACGCGGGGTCTACGGCAGCGGCGCCGCTGCGACCGTGGGGAGCAGCGCATGACCCGCCTGCTGCCGATGCTGCGCGACGCGGTCAAGGGCCTTCGTCGCAACCTCGCCATGACCTTGGCGGTCGTGCTCTGCTCGGCCGTCTCGCTGACCCTGTTCGGTGCCGGCCTGCTGCTGAACCGCCAGGTCGACATCACCAGCCAGCACCTTTTCGGACGCGTCGAGCTGACGATCTACGTCAACGACGGGATCACCTCGGACCAGCAGGACGCGCTCGCGTCGAAGCTGGCGCACGACCCGCTCGTGAAGTCCGCGGCGTATGAGAGCAAGGACCAGGCGTTCGCCGAGTTCAAGCAGCTCTACAAGAGCCAGCCCGCGCTGACCCAGGGCGTGACGGCTGACCTGCTGCCGGCCAGCTATCACGTCAAGCTCGTCAACCCGCAGGACTTCAGCGCGGCTGCCGCCGAGTACGCCCACCTGCCAGGTGTGAACCAGGTGCAGGACTGGCGCGGACGCCTGAAGGGCTTCTTCCGCTTCCTGCACGGCTTCCAGCTCGCCGCCTACATCCTCGCGGCGGTGCAGGGCCTGGCCACCTTGGTGCTGCTCTACAACACGATCCGGATGTCGGCGTTCAGCCGGCGCCGCGAGACGTCGATCATGCGGCTCGTAGGGGCGACACGCTTCCACATCCAGCTGCCGTTCGTCCTGGAGAGCGCCATCGCCGGCCTCGCCGGTGGCATCCTCGCCGGCGGTGCGCTGTTCGGCTTGCGGGTCGCGCTGATCGATCACCGCTTCAGCCACCAGCAGTTCACGCCGGTCCTGACGCACGGCGACGTCTGGACCGTCATCGGGTACGTCCTGATCGCGGGTGCCGGCGCGTCGTCGCTGATGGCCTTCATCGCCCTGCGCCGTCACGTGAATGCGGCCGAGCCGAAGAAGCCGTCGCGCTCGCTGCGCAAGTCGATCCCGCCGCCGCGCGTGGCGCTCGAGGAGCTGGCGAAGCGGCCCATGGCCGGAGCCAGCGGTATCAACGGCAACCATCGCCGCCGCTGAGGCGAGCTACCTGAGGGCTCGCCCGTAAGCTCGGACGGTGCCCAAGGAGACCGGCCGCAAGGTCGTCGCGCAAAACCGGCGGGCGCGCCACGATTATTCGATCATCGACGTCTATGAAGCGGGCCTGGTCCTGACCGGCACCGAAGTCAAGTCGCTGCGACTCGGGCGCGCTGCGCTCACTGACGCCTACGCCCAGATCGACGACGGCGAGGCCTGGCTGGTCGGCCTGCACATCCCGGAGTACACGCAGGGGACGTGGACCAACCACGAGCCGCGCCGCAAGCGCAAGCTCCTCCTGCATCGCGACGAGATCGCCAAGCTGACCGGCAAGACCAAAGAGGGCGGGCTGACGATCATCCCGCTCGCCCTCTACTTCAAGGACGGCAAGGCGAAGGTCGAGATCGCGCTCGCCAAAGGCAAGAAGTCCTGGGATCGTCGCCAGGACATGGCGACCCGCGACGCGTCACGGGAAGTGGAGCGCGCGCTCGGACGGCGCCGCAAGGGCATGGAGTAGCGCGGCTTGCCGGCCATCGCGCCCGCCCTCGCGGTCATCGCCTGGATACCCGGGCTACTGCTGCTCGATCGCGGGGCGTCGCTCGGCGAGCAGCGGCTGCTGGGGCTCGCGTCGTGGGTCCTGCTGGCAGTGCTGCTCTGGGGTCAGGACGCGCTCACCCGGCTCTCGGTCGGGGTCGTCGTGGTCTACGCGTCACTCATCGAATACACGTTCTCCGGCTACCTGCACGTGTACGTCTACCGGCTGCACGGACCGGGGCTGGACGCCTTCGACAAGGTCCCGGCCTTCGTCCCTCCGGGCCATGGGCTGGTCTATCTCGCGGCCGTGGTGCTGGGCAGAAAGCTGCCCCGCTGGTCGGTGCCGGCCGCTGCCATCGGGGTGAGCGCGTACGCACTCTGGGGGCTGTTCCTGTCACCGCAGCTCGACGTGCTCGGGGCACTGTGGGCCGGCTGCCTGCTGTGGTGGCTGTGGCGGGGTCGCGACAAGCGGGTGTACGCGGCGGCGATGATCGTCGTGACGTATCTCGAACTCCTCGGGACCGCGATCGGCACCTGGCGCTGGCAGCCGCACAACCCCATATTCCATTGGATTGCCACGGGAAATCCGCCCTCGGGCGCCGCCGGTGGGTACTGCTTCTTTGACGCCGCCGCGCTCGCGATCGCGCCGGTCCTGCTGCGCTGGATCCGCTCGCGTCGCACACCTGCAGTCGAGTCAGAGCCTCAGAAGGTGGCGGTATGAGCGCGGTGTGGGAGCAGCTCGGGCTGCCCGGCCTTGTCGATGTGCACGTTCACGTGTTGCCGCCCAACGTCGAACGCAAGGTGTGGGCGTACTTCGAGCGCTCCAAGAACGGCTACGGCCGCCCGTGGCCGGTGACGTATGGATGGCCGATCGAGGAGCGTCGGGCCGAGCTCGCGTCGCTCGGCGTGCGGGCGTATCCGGGGCTGGTCTATCCGCACAAGGCGGACATGGCGGAGTGGCTCACCGACTGGGCGCTGGACTACGCGGAGGCGACCCCGGAGGTCGTGCCGTCGGCGACGTTCTTTCCCGAGCCGGGCGCGGCGGAGTACGCGGCGGCGGCGATCGAGCGCGGCGCCCGGTTGTTCAAGGCCCACCTGCAAGTCGGCGGCTACGACCCGCGCGACCCGCTGCTCGACGACGTGTGGGGAACCCTTGCGGATGCAGGGATTCCGGTGGTCACGCACTGCGGCGACGGGCCCGTTCCCGGACCTTTCACCGGAGCCGGCCCCATCGGCGAGGTACTGGCGCGCCATCCAGGCCTGCGGATCGTCATCGCTCACGCCGGATTGCCGCGCTACGCCGACTTCCTCGACCTCGCGGCGCGCTATCCGTCGGTCATGCTCGACACCACGATGGCGTTCACGGATTTCACCGAAGCCACCGCCCCTTTCCCGCGCGAGCGGCTGCCTGAGCTACGCGATCTCGGCCTCGCCGGACGCGTCCTGCTGGGTAGCGATTTCCCCACCATTCCTTACAGCTACGAGCATCAGATCGACGCGCTCGTCGGGCTCGACCTCGGCGACGACTGGCTACGACAGGTGTTCTGGACCGCGCCGGCGGCGGTGCTCGGCGTCGTCTGACAAGAGGAGGGTCCATGGCTATCGAGTTCAATCACACGCTCGTGAACGTGCGCGAGAAGTGGGCGGCTGCGTCGGCCGTCGCTGACCTCCTGGGGCTGGAAAAGCCCTTTGCGTACGGGCCTTTCGCAGTAGTGACGCTTGCCCATGTGCATCGCTCGACTTCATCGACGTCGAGGAAGTACACCCGCAGCACTCGAGCTCGACGGCCACGTCCTGGAGATCATCACCCGGCCCTACGGCAGTGGGGACCAGGGCGTGCTGCGTGAAACGATCGATCGATGACGTGGACCGTGCCTGAGCCCTCGCCGGTGGATGGGCCGATGACCGGACCCGACCGTCCGATCCTCGAGGCTTATCTCAACTATCAGCGAACGGTTCTGCTCAACGTCTGTGCGGGACTCACGGGGGAGCAGCTCGCGACCCGGCCACTCGCGTCGTCCAACCTTTCGTTGCTGGGACTCGTCCGGCATATGGCGTGGGTGGAGCGAACCTGGTTTCGCGAGCGGGCCCGGGGTCAGCTGCTGGAACCGATGTATGACCCGGCGCGTGGCAAGAACACCGACTTCGACGACCTCGATCCGGCGGAAGCCGAGGCCGCGTTGGCTCGGCTGCAGGGCGAGTGGCGGCTCTGCGATGAGGCGGTCGCCGGGATGGCCTTCGAGGACACGTTCGAGCACCGCGGTGAGCAGCAGTCACTTCGGTTCACGTACGTGCACATGATTGCCGAGTACGCCCGTCACAACGGCCACGCCGACCTGCTGCGCGAGGCCATCGACGGCGTGACGGGGCGCTGACGTGCGCGTTCTGCTGGTCCACCACACGCCCTCGCCGGCGATGCAGGAACTGCTGGAGCAGGCCCGCCGCGGGGTGGGTGAGGTCGAGGGAGTCGAGCTGGTCGTGCGTCCGGCCCTCGCCTGCGGGGCCGCCGAGGTGCTGGAGGCCGACGGCTACCTGCTCGGGACGCCCGCCAACATCGGCTACATGAGCGGCGCCCTCAAACACTTCTTCGACCAGATCTACTACCCGTGCCTGGACGCCACGATCGGGCGTCCGTACGGGGTCTACGTGCACGGCGGAAACGACACCGGAGGCGCCGTCCGCAGCATCGAGCAGATCGTCGGAGGCCTGCGCTGGGCGGCCGTCCGGCCGGCGTTGACCGTCGTGGGGCCGCTCACCAAGCAGGTCCGTGAGGACTGCTGGGAGCTCGGGGGGCTGGTGGCCGCGTCAGTCGCCGGTCTGGTGTGACGGGTTACCCGCTGGACGCTCGGGGCATGACCTGGGAAGATGAGTAGCTGCCCCGGCGTTGCCGTGGTGGTAAGAGATTTTCCGACCAGGGGGTGACTGGCTTCGACTTCGGATGTCGGGGCAGGTGAAGCGGGCCGAGGATGAACAGTTATCTCGTAAACGATCTGTTCAAGAAACAACTGCCAATTCAGAGCAGTCCGCTTACGCTCTCGCCGCCTGAGGCGAGTAGCTAAGCCGTCAGCCTAGGAGCGCCTCCGGCCTAGGACCTGGCGTCGCTAGGAGGATCACCGTCCGTCCCGGTCGCGGGGATGGACGGAAAATCAAACAGCGACTGGGCAACCACCAACTGGCCTGAGTGATTGGTGGGGCCGAGGTCGAAAATCAGGATGCGCCCGGAGAAGCCCTGTTGCGGTACCGAAGGACGCGGGTTCGATTCCCGCCACCTCCACCATCGATGTTCCATCAGGTATCCGTCAGGCCGTTCGGATGATGTGTCCGGACGGCCTGATGGATTGTCGCTAGTCGCCATCAACTGACTCCGGCCGTTCGACTGGGCGAGCCGACTCGGGCGACTACGGGCTGCTGAAAACTCAATTCGTTCTGTCGGACCCTCGTGTCAAGCTCCGCGTGGCATCTAGAAGCCATGGGAATGAGGAAGTTTGACCCCACCCAATGTCCGAGACGCAGCGCTACGCAGCGTCGGCGTCTTGACGTCGATTGAGTTGCAAGATCCTTCAGGAGTCGAAATCCTTAATGGGCCGTACGCCTCGGAAGATGTGGAAACCGCCTTCCAGGGAATGCTGTGGTTGAGCCGCGTCCTGATGTTGCGGATCGCCTCGCTGGAAGCGATGACCCCGCTCGCCGTCCTGGAGCGAACCGCTGCGGTGATCATCGAGAACTAGTCACGTGAGCACGAGCGCACAGGCATCCGGATTGCGGCACATACCGGTCGTCAGGATCCTTGTTCGCCCGCTGTCGCTGGATGGCCTGCGGAGTGAAAGGGATAAAGATCACCAGAAGGACGACCACGCGCTTTGTCGCCGCGCGGATTGCTGGCAGCCGCCCCTGGTGGTAACGGCCGCCACCGGCGTACTCTTTACTCGTGGAGACACCAGTAAAGAACCGTCGTAGGCGCGGGACCACCGCCATCAGCAGCAAACACCAGGTGACGATTCCTGCTGACGCCATGCAAGAGGCGGGCTTCCAGGCGGGCGACCGGCTTCGTGCTCGTGCCGACGGTGCGGGGCGGGTCGTGCTGGAGCGTGTGGCCGAGCCGATTGATGAATTCAGCGGCGCGCTCACGGGCGTGTACGACGGCTTCGATCTCGACGCACTTCGCGACGAATGGGCCTAACGGTTCTGGACGCCGGCGTTGTCATTGCTGGCCTCGATGCAGGGGACGCGCATCACGAGCCAGCCGTCAATGCCCTGCTTGAAGGACGCGAACGGGGTGACGCCTTGGTGCTCCCTGCTTCGGCGTACGCGGAAATCCTGGTGCGACCCGCGCAGCGAGGCCCCGAGGTCGTTGCTCGAGCTGATGCTGGCCTCGATGCCATGGCGATCTCCATCGCGAGTGCAGATCGCAAGGTCGCACGCGCTGCCGCGATGTTGCGCGCCCGTTACGCAGCTCTCCGGCTGCCTGACGCACTCGTCATCGCGACGGCGATACAGCTCGATGCCGATTTCCTGCTAACCACGGACCTGCGGTGGAAGAAGCTGGCTCGGCTGGGCCTTCGAGGTCGCATCGTTCTCGTCGGCTAAAGGGTTGGCGGTCGGTTCTGCGTAGCCGGGCCGTTGTCCGAAAGCCGCCAGTGACCCGCACCAGGCGTCTTCGGCGTTGCTCATTCGGAGCATTGTCTTGTACACGGTGTTTCGGGGGAACTCGATGCCCTCGCGGGCGAGCAGGCCTCGTACGCGGTCGACGGTGACGACCTCGTTGTCAGCGCCTGGCAGGCGAGGTAAGGCGTTGAGAATCGCGAGTCTGCAGGTGGGATAGTTGGAGGCCCGTTTCGCCAAGCGCAGACTGACGCCCGCGAACGCAAGACCCTGGTTCGTATAAGCAGGCACCACCTCCACAAAGGGTGTTCGTAGCAAGACGAGCAGCTTGTTCGCGGAAGAGCTGGAGCGCTGCTCACGTTGCGGCGCTCCAGCTTTTTCATTTCCCTGGGCTTCGGCCAGCGCGCGACTCGCGGAGCTCAGCCGGGCGCCAACACCGTGATGCCGTTGAGCCGAGCGGCTTCGCCGAGTCGCTCGTCGTAAGTGACCAGGCCGTCGAGGTCGTCCCCTAAATCCAGGGCCGCGGCCCCACATCGCGCCTTCAACAGCTGATGGCCGGGGATCGCCGAGAGTTGGGCGACGGCGCGTCCTCGGTCGGTGATCGTCACCGTGTGCCCCGCAGACGCCTCGGCGACGACAGCAGAAGCGTTCTGTTTGAGCGCTCGGATACCCACCTCAGCCATGTGCTTCGAAGTAGCACATTCGCCTTCCATGTCTGCCAAGAGTCTCCTACCCACATCGAACCCTGCATCGCCCAGCGGAAATGGGTAGTCCTACCGATGCCGCGAACGCTGCCCCTCCCGAGAATCTGCATTGGTCGCCGCCTTCTGGTGGAGGCAAATCCATTGCAATTCGTGGGAAAAGGGGACCGTCATGCTCGGGTCATCGGGGGAATCGCGCAAGCGCCAGCACTGTGCGGCGTTGGTCTGCGCCGTCGCGCTGGCCCTCATGGGACTTCAAGTCGTAGCCCCTACGGCGCAGGCTCGCGCAGCGCTGGCGGCCGAGGTCGCCACGATCAGCAGCGCGACGGTGACCGCGCCACCGGCGTCGCATCCGTATTCGGAGACCTTTGCCCTTCATTCAGCCGCGGGGGCATCGCGGATCATCTACCTGGACTCGTCGGCTTCAGCGGCGCGAGCGAGACCGACTCGCCCTATGACCTCGACGGCGACCCCACGACGTTCAGCAATGCCGAGCAGGACGTCATCCAGAACGTCTGGGCGCGGGTGAGCGAGAACTACGCCGCCTTCGAGGTCGATGTGACCACGCAGGATCCGGGTCCGGACGCGCTCTTGGCGTCGGGTGGACCGACCTCCGGCGTGCGGGTGGACATCACGAACGGGGGAAGCGGCGACTTCGCGACGGCATGCACGAGCCCCTGCGCCGGCTTGAGTTTCACGGGCGGCTGGGGTCAGTTCGATCCCGCGGCGGCCGTATTCGCGCAGCAATTCAGCGCCGGGGACGCCGGCAATCCGCAAGAGATCGCCGAGGTTGCCAGCCACGAGGTCGGCCATTCGCTCGGGCTGGGACACGACCAGACCTCGACGACGACCAGCCTGTGGTCGGCGCTCATGACACCGGCCTATCAAGCCGCGCCGATCATGCAGTGGACGTCGACAGCCGCCGCTGGGATCCAGGGCGGGGACGAGCTTGCGATCATCGAGCGGACGCTCACGGCCAGGTCCGACCGCTACGGCCACACCTCCGCGGACGCCACACCGCACGCGGGGAACACCTTCGACGTCAGCGGAACCATCTCGGCTTCGACGCAGTCCGACTGGTTCAGCTTCACCGTGCCCAACGGAGCCGGCCCGCTCAACCTTGATGTTGCGCCGTCGCAGTACACCTCCATGCTCGATCTCGACGCGACGCTGTTCGACAGCTCGATGAGCCTGGTCCAAGACAGCAATCCGCCCGCCACGCTCGTGAATTCTGCTGAAGCCATCGGGCTCGACGCCCCGTTCTCGGGCCTCTCCCTGTCGCCGGGAACGTATTTCCTACGCGTGCAAGGGTCCGGCGGTACCGGCTACTCCAGCTACGGATCGATCGGTACCTACACGATCACCGGCGGGCTCACCGTGGCTGCGCAGTGCGCGCCGGGCTCGTATTCCACCACCGGTAACGAGCCGTGCATCCTGGCGCCCGTTGGTTCTTTTGCGAGTGGTCCGGGTGCGACGTCTGCGGTCCTGTGCTTGCCGGGGACGTTCAGCGATAGTCCTGGTGCGGCGGCGTGCACGAGCGCGCCGCCGGGGAGCTACGCCGCGGGGACGGGCAATACGTCGGCGACGCTTTGCCCAGCCGGAACGTCCAGTCCGGCCGGTGCAGCGGTCTGCACGGGAACCACAACGGCCTTGAGCTACACCGGCGTGAATCAGGTCGCCGTGGGGTCGGCGCTGAGCCTGACGGCATTGGTCACCAGCCCGACGCCCGCGTGTCAGAGCGGCCAGCCGGTCACCTTCAGCTTGTCCGTCAACCCGCTCAACGGCTCTGCGGCCGGGTACGTCCTCGGCGCGGCGAACAGCTCGCCGGCGGGCGTCGTGACGGCAGCCCCAGTCAGCACAACTGGCTGGCAGAGCGGCGCGTACGAGCTGACGGCGAGCTACCCGGGCGCGACGGTTGGCGCGACCGTGTGTCCGCCGGCGACGACGACTGCGTCATTGGCAGTCAGCACGCCGGGTCAGCTCGCCTTCGGCGCCGGCTTCTACACCGTGCCAGGTGTAGGGATGACGAGCTTCGGCTTCGTCACGGCTCTGGTACCACGTACCAAGTCCTACGTCGGTGCGCTGACCGTGATCACTGCTGGCAAGTGGTTGTTCCGGGCGAACGTGAGCAGCTACAGCAGGACGAACACGGGACAGGGATTGCTCACGGGGACCGGGGCGCTCTACTGGTGGAACCCGACCCTCAACAGGAACCGTGGCGGCTGGCAGCTCGCGAAGTCGAGCGTCACCTACAAGGCCACGGCGAATGCGGCGACGAGAACGGCTGCTGCGTCATTCGGGATTTCCATCGCTTACACCCCGGTCTCGCCGCAGCCGACGGCGCTGCCCAACTCGTCGCCGATGGCCCTTTCTCGTGGCTCAATCGTCGTCAGCTGACCGAGCAGGCCTCCGCCAAGCTCTACGGGATTGCCGACCCACCGGCCTGACCCGACGCGTCAAAGGGCGACAAGAAGTAGCGCCCCTCGTCGCCGTGCAGGACGCCGATCGCGGGCGCGGAGAAATGAGTGCCTATGAAGGCAGTCCCCGAGTTGGCGAAGCGGTTGAGTAGCTCGAGCCGCGACCGGCGAGCCTGCTCCGGGTCGAAGTCGGAGATGGTGCTCCAGTCGGGGTAGGCGATCTGACACGGATGGTGCACGGCATCGCCCGTGATCAGGGCCCGCTCGCCCTGCGACTCGAGCAGCACGCTGACATGGTGCGGCGTGTGACCGGGCGATGGGATCAGCCGCATCGTGTCGCTGATGATCTCATCGTCCGCGACGCGATCCAGCAGACCGGCATCCGCGATCGGTTGAACGGAGTCGACCACCCCGGCGCAGTGGTCCTCGCTCTCATCGCCCGAATGGTCGGCCCAGTACCGGAACTCCTTGTCTGACAGGACATATCGCGCGTTGGGGAAGGTGGGTCGCCAGACGCCATCGCGCAGCGTGGTGTTCCAGCCGACGTGGTCGAAGTGCAGATGAGTGCAGACGACGCGACTCACGTCGTTAGGGCTGATGAGGTCCTGCGTGAAGCGCTGCAAGAAGTCGCTGTTCACGTGATCCCACGGCGGTCCGCTGCGGCCCTTGCCATTGCCGACGCAGGTGTCGATGACGGTCACCTCGTCCGGTCCTTCGACCAGGAAGGATTGGATGACGCCGGTCAGCCGGCCTGCTCCGTCGACGTAATTCGGGCTCAGCCACGCGGCGCGCGCCAGCGCCTCCGGGTCCGCTTCGGTGATGATTTCCTGCAGAGCTGCGGAGGCGTCCATCTCGACGATGTGGCTGATGCGCAGTGCTCCGACTCGCCAGCTGGGATGGCTCATCACGACGGAGAAGACGCGGTCCATGACGGGTCTCGCCCGATGAAAGCCATCAGCTTGTCCTGGGCACTGGCGTCAGGCGCGACGACTACGCGGGGGCCGTACTGTCCCGACGTCCGGAGCAGCTCGTCCATCGGCTCCATTCCGGCGAGCAGGTCGGCGCAGAGCAGCGGGTCGAGCCGGTCGTCCTGACCGGTGGCCCGGGCCAGGTCCCAGGTGTGCATGAAGACGTCGGTGGTGTAGAACCTGTCGATCGCCTGGTCCACCGGTACCTCGCCGATATGCGGGTTTCGCAGCAGCAGGTCGGCGGTGCTCGGGTCGTCGAGCAGCGCCTGCACCGCAGCGGTGTGCGCCAGCCAGGCGGCGGCTGGGTCCTCGTCCACACTGATACCGGTGGACAGTTCGATTCCCGCTCCGCCGGCCAGCAGGGGCGGCAGCCACTCGATCAGATGCCGCACCACGTCGCGTGCCTGCCATCCCTCGACCGGAGCCGGGGCGTCCCAGTCGCGGGCGCTGAGCACCCGGTCGGTGAACCCCTGGGCCAGCTGCCGGTGCCGCTCGGCGGGCTGATCAAAGGACGCCATCGGTCACCAGCTCCTCCAGCTTGTCGTAGCCCTCGACGATCCCGGACTCCATGCCGCTGCGCAGCCAGGCGTCCCGACCCTCGAAGCTGTCCACCAGCGACTGTGTGTGCAGCCGGGTGCGGCCGTCGCCGAGGTCCTGGAATCGCAGCGTTTCCAGCGCAACTGCGTCGGGATCGCCGTCGAAGGTGAAGGTCTGCACGATCCGGTCAGGCCGGACGTCGTGGAAGGTGCCGTGGAAGCCGAACTCGGCGCCTTCGCGGGTGGCCACGTAGCGCCAGCAGCCGCCGCTCCGGGCGTCCCACTCCACGATCCGGGTCTGCAAGCTGCGCGGTCCGACCCAGCGGGCGAACAAGTCCGGATCGGTGTGCGCCCGGTGCAACTGCGCGGGGGTGGCCATGAAGTCCCGGGTGATCCGGATGATCGGCAGCGTCGGATCGGCCTCGATCCGCACGGCGGTGTCGGTGGGGGACGTCATGCTGACTCCTGTCTCGGGTGGTTCCCGGCGTCGTCGTTCATCTCAGCCAGCACGGCATCGAGACGCCGGTAACGCTCCTCGGCCTGCCGCCGGTAGCGCTCGATCCATTGCGTCATCAGGTCGAACACCTCGGCTTCAAGGTGCACCGGCCGGCGGTGGGAGTCCCCGTCGCGGCTGACCAGTCCGGCGTCCCGCAGCACCTTCACGTGCTTGGACACGGCCTGCACGCTGATGTCGTACGGCGCAGCCAGCTGTCCTACCGTGGCGTCGGCCACGGAGAGCCGGGCCAGCAGATCGCGCCGGGTGGGGTCCGCCAGCGCCGTGAAGACGCGGGAGAGTTGGTCCGCCAAGCCGTCACCTCAACTCATCGGTTGACGATGACCCTAACCGCGAGCGAACGTCATCGTCAACCAATCGGTTGAGAAAGTCCGAGCTGCGTTACGTTGGCCTTCGGCCTGAGGCGTTGTGGGGAGGAGGCGAATGGGTCCGTTCGACGTGCCGTTGGATGACGAACGCACCCAGCTCGACGCGTTCATCGAGGAGTACCGGGGCGCGCTCGACGCGACGCTTGACGGCATCACTGAAGAGCAGGCCCGTCGCCACCTCGTCTCGTCCGCGACGACGTTGCTCGGGCTGCTCAAGCACGTCACGTGGATGCAACGGGTGTGGTTCGAGGAGTGCGTCGGGGGCACGTCCCGCACGCAACTCGGCCTGGTGCAGAGCCCCGACGAATCATTCCGGCTCACCGACGACGACACCATCGCCTCGGTGAGGACCGCCCACCGGGAAGCCTGCGCGACAGCCCGGACGATGGCGGCAGACCTGCCACTGGACGCCGTCGTGACCGGTCACCGCTCGGGGCCGCGCACGCTGCGCTGGGTGTACCTGCAAGTCCTGCGAGAACTCGCCCACCACTGCGGGCACGCTGACATCCTGCGCGAGCAGGTACTTGCCTGAAAGCGGTTCTCCGCCCGCCACGGGGGCTTCGTCCCTCGGGTCGTAGGGTCCGGGACCATGGGCAACGAGGCGGATTACGCGAACATCGACCCGCGGTCTGAGGTCAACCGGACGGGCAAGCCGTTCGTGCGGCTCGAGCGGGAAGGGCACGTGGCTGAGCTCGTGCTCGACCGGCCGGAGAAGCTGAACGCGTGGGCCTGGGGTCCGACCAACGAGCTCTGCGCGCTGGCTGAAGAGCTGCGCTTCGACACCTCGATTCGCGTCGTCATCCTGCGCGGCGAGGGCCGTGCCTTCTGCGCCGGCGAGGACCTCAAGCCCGACACCCACGACGTGAAGGATCGCCACTTCGGCCGCTCGCCCGCGGAGATCGTCCGCAACTCCTACGAGCGGGCGCGCTACTGCCTGGAACGGTGGGCGGTCGTCGAGCAGTTGCCCCAGCCGTTGCTCGTTGCGGTCCACGGTTACTGCTTGGGCGCCGGTGTCGAGCTGGCCATGCTCGGCGACATCCGCCTCGCCGCCGACGACGCGATCTTCGCGCTGCCACAAGCGAGCATCGGTGTCGGAGTCGTGGGCGGCGCCGACCTACGGATCGCGGCGGAGTGCGGGGCCGGTACGGCGAAATTGCTTGCCATGACGGGGCGTCGCTTCGGTGCCGACGAGGCGCAGCGGCTCGGGCTCGTCCAGCAGGTCGTCCCGGCCGGCGAGCTGCTGACCGCTACTCGGTCCCTCGCCGCCGAGATCGCCGCCAACGCGCCGATCGCCGTCCAGACCATCAAGCGCACCATCAACCAGTACGCCCGGCAGGGGTTCGAGGAAGCGGCGCGCTACGAGGCGATGGCGAGCTCGATCGCCTTTGTTTCCGAGGATCTGTACGAGGGTTTCGCGGCGGGCGCGGCCAAGCGGCCCCCGGAGTTCAAGGGTTTCTGACGTTCGCCAGCTCGGTGGCTACCAGTCGGTCGGTCCGCTTCCGGGGCGCGGCGGCAGATCGCCGGCTCTGTGGGCCAGTTCGTTGGCCGTCACAGCCGCGCCGCCGCAGTGGCGGCAACGGGGCTCCTCGAAGAGCACCTCTCGTCCGCAATCGGTACACCACAGGGGTTCTCGGTCCTCCTCATCGGGGTTCTCGCGGATGACGCCTGGCGAGTCGTGCTTCTTGACGAGGCGACGGACTCCGGGAGCGCGACCGATCCGCGTGATGATGCCCATGGCGTCAGTGTCACCGGCGCCCGACTCCCCGTCATGGTCGGACGCAGAACCTCCTATAAATTCGCTTGCGCATATATATGCTCTGGCGTACTTTCAAGGGGTGCCCGCTGCTGGCGATGTCCTCGTCGCGATCGCCGAACCGACCCGGCGGCGCATCCTCGATGCGGTCCGGGACAGCGAATGCTCGGTCAACGACCTTGTCGAGCTGGTCGGGATGCATCAGCCGGGTGTCTCTCGACATCTCAAGGTGCTGCGTGACGCCGGTCTGGTGCAGGTCCGCCGCGATGCCCAGCGGCGGCTGTACCGCCTCCGACCGGAACCGCTGATGGAACTGGACACCTGGCTCGAGCCCTACCGCGCCCATTGGGCCGGCCGCCTCGATGCGCTCGAGCGGCACTTGAAGCGCAGCTCCGTACCGATCGCCCCTACTTCGAAAGAGAGTCCATGAAAGCTCCGGAATCCACCACTTACGACGGCACCATGGACCGCACCGCCGACGGTGGGGTCATCCGATTCCAACGGCCGCTTCCCTATCCGGTTCCTGAGGTCTGGGATGCGATCACGAACCCGGCGCGGCTGTCGGAGTGGTGGCTGCCGTTCGACGCTGACATCACGGTCGATCTGCGCGTCGGCGGCGAGATGGTGATGGTCGGTACCGGTGCTGAGCCCATGAAGATGACGTGCACGTTCCTGCGCGTCGAGCCACCTCTGCTGCTGGAACACACCCACGGCGATCCCGGTTCGTTCATGCGCTGGGAGCTCGAGGCGACGGGCTCCGGATGCGTGCTGAGGCTGAGCCACTTCGTCACCGACACCTCCGCTGCCGTCGACAACTGCTACCTCGTCGGGCTGTACGCCTCTCTCGCTCGGCTGGAGCCGTGCCTGCAGGGCCGTCCGATCGCCTGGGACTGGGATGGTTTCGCCGAGGCTCAGGCCCACTACGCCACCCTCGGTCTCGCCGGAGCCGTCCGATGAAGCAGCTCGTTCGCGTCCAGAATTTCGGGGTGTCCAGCGACGGATTCGGAGCCGGCGAAGGGCAGAGTCTCGAGCGTCCCTTCGGGCACGCCAATCCGGGAGAGCTCCTCTCGTGGATCTTCGCGACGGCTCACTTCGCCAACCGGACCGAAGCCGGTGGTACGTACGGCCTCGATGACTACTGCGCGCGCGACTTCACCAACAACATCGGCGCCGAGATCATGGGCCGCAACAAGTTCAGCCCGCACCGTGGGCCATGGGAGAACGAGGACTGGCAGGGCTGGTGGGGCGACGAGCCGCCCTTCCACACGCCGGTCTTCGTGCTCACGCACTACCCGCGCCCCGCATTCACACTGGCAGACACCACGTTCCATTTCCTCGATGCGTCGGCGCCAGACGTTCTGGCTCAGGCTTTCGACGCCGCCGACGGCAAGGACGTTCGCATCGGCGGGGGTATCGCGACGGTGCGGGAGTTTCTCGCCGCCGACCTCATCGACACGATGCACGTGGCCGTAGCACCGTTGGAACTCGGCAGCGGTGAGCGGCTCTGGGAGACGCCCGAGGAGCTGACGGACCGATTCCACCTGGAGAAGATCCCGAGCCCGAGCGGCGTGATTCACCACTTCTTCTGGCGTCGGTGAGGCGAAGCCGAACGCCGGTGCGGCGCCGTACACCCTGACGTGTCAGGGTGGATGCCGTGAGCACCACCCGGATGCAGATCACGTTCGAACGCGACGCCCCGATGGCAGCCGCGTACCCACCCGCAACGTGGGACGTGCACCAGCCCTCGGATGCTTGGCTTCTCAGCCCGCCCGGGATCTCACTGTGGCTCTATGGGAGCACCGTCGCTTCGGGAAGCCGGCTGCGCTGGGCGGGACGTCACGGCGATGAGGCCGTGTACGTGCTTGCCGGAAGCCTGCGCGTGGCAGGACGGCACGGGGATGCAGACGTCGCCGCCGGGGGTGTGGTGATCGTGGAAAGCGCCGTATCCATTGAGGTTTTGGCGACCGCCGACAGCCGGCTGCTGCACTTCGGCGCCACCTCGTCCGATCCGCCGATGGACGGCCCTTACGGCGCTCCGATCGCCGACGGGCACGTCGCCCACGCGGTCGGTCCCGCAGGTATTTACGCCGCTGCTGGCGAAGGGCGTGACACCCGGTTCTACGCCGATTCCTCGTGCCCCACCTGTCGCATCACCCTCATGCGCACCGGTCGGGACGGGCCGTACGTATCGGCGCCGCACAGCCACTCTCAGGACGAGCTGATCCATGTGCTTACGGGGCAGATCACGCTCGGCCGAACCGCGCTGGGGCCAGGTGACACGATCTACGTCCAAGCCCACCGCCGCTACACCTTCGAGGGCGGGCCTGACGGATTCAGCTTCCTGAACTACCGGCCTGACGCCTCGCTGCACGCGGTCGTCCGCGGCGGTGAGCCCAGGCTTGAAGGCGGTGCCGCGCACGGCTTCACGCATATGGCCGATGCCGTGGACGTGAGCACGTCATGAAGTTCGGGATCTTCTTCGAGATGTCGACGCCGCGGCCGTTCACCAGCGAGGTGCAGAGCGCCGTGTTCCACAACGCGCTCGAGCAGGCCCGCCTCGCCGACGAGCTCGGCTTCGATCACGTGTGGTGCGTGGAGCACCACTTCCTCGAGGAGTACTCGCACTCGTCGGCGCCGGAGGTGGTTCTCGCAGCGGTGGCAGCGCAGACCGAACGCATCCGGATCGGTCACGGCGCAGTCGTCTGCGTACCCGAGATGAACCATCCGATCCGGATCGCCGAGCGCTGCGCCGTGCTCGACATCGTCTCCCGCGGCCGGCTCGACGTGGGCACCGCACGCAGCTCGACCTGGACCGAGCTCGGCGGCTTCAATGTCGACCCGGATCGGACCAAGAAGACGTGGGACGAGTTCGTACGCGTGCTGCCGAAGATGTGGACTCAGGAGCACTTTTCCTACGACGGGCTGTCGTTCTCGATGCCGGAGCGCAACGTTTTACCCAAGCCGGTGCAGCAGCCGCACCCTCCGATGTGGGTCACGGTGACCAGCCCCGGCACCGAACTCGACGCGGCCGAACGCGGGCTCGGCTGCCTCGGTGTCGCCGCGGCGGGCTATGGCGAGCAGGAGCGTCGAACCAACGAATACTTCCGCCGCATCCAGAGCTGCGACCCGGTCGGTGCGGTGGTCACCAGCGAGGTCTCGACGCTGAACTTCCTTTACTGCCATGAGGATCCCAAGGCCGCAGCCCGTGCCGGCATGGGGATGGTGGGCGCCTTCGGCCTGACCAACTCCCACCTGATGTGGACCCGCGAGGCCTACCCGACCCGGGCGTATCAGTCGCTGGGCAACCTCGCACCGAAGACCGACCGCGCCAAGAGCGGAGGGCCGGGCGACGCGTATGGCATACCCGAGGGGATCTGCGTCGGCGACCCCGAGATCATCGTCGCGGCGCTCAAGCGCTGGGAGTCGTTGGGTCTCACCGGTATCAACTTCTTGCTGAACGGCCTGGAGGTCATCCCGCAGGCGCAGGTGCTGGCCTCCTTGCGGTTGTTCGCCCAAGAAGTCATGCCGCAATTCAGGGGGGTGTGACGGCATGCTGATCGGTAGTTCAGACGTGCGTGACCTCGTGCCGGACCCGCCCACGCTGGACGCGTTCGCGACCGAGCCGGTGTCTTTGCCCGGCGCCACCGTGCTCCAATTCATCAGCGAAATAAGGGTTTCGGGGCGGGAAGCTTCGCTGCCGCCCGGCCTGCATCCGACCAACCCGCCGTCCGTCGTCTTTCAGTTCTGGGCCTGCCCGCAGAGCCCGTGGGGACCGTTCCGATTGGCGCAGGGGCGCGTCGCCTGCCGCAGCGGCTTGCGTCCGCGCGGATTCGTACAGGGCTGCGTGACCGACAGCGTGGCCGCGGCCGAAGCGCTGCGCTCGCAGTGGGGGTTTCCGGCGATCCTCGGCGACGTCGTCGTCGACCGCGGATATGACCGCGTCCGCGCGGAGGTCGCCACCGGCGGGCGCACGGTGCTCGCGCTCACTGGCCGCGATCCCGATCCGCTGGGCAACGGTGACATCGCCTTCACCACGACGATCGCGCTGGCGCAGACGCCTCGCGGGCTGCGACTGGTGCAAATCGACTGCGAATACACGGCAAATCGCGCCGAGCGGGTTCGACCCGTCGTCGACTCCTTCGAGCGGGGAGCGTGGCTGCCGGGGAGCGTCGCTCTGACGTGGCCGATCTCGGCGGCGGTGGCGATCGCCGACATCACGCTCGAGCCGCATCGCTACGTGAGCAAGCCGGACGAGCTTGCCTTCACCGGCACCGAGACGCTGTAGCCGTACCCGGCCGATGTGGCGGTCAGCGCCAACCGGAGGTTGCACCTCGGGTCATGCCGAACGGGCCGCTGGGCCAGCGGAAGCAGTCGATCATCAACGCGTCGATCTCCTCGCGAGTGGCGAGGCCCTCGTCCGCGACCCGCATCGCCTCTCGGATCATCGCGCCGTACACGCGATTGGCGACATAGCCCCACGCCATCGCCGAATCCTTGACGACGATGGGATTCTTGCCGGCCTCGCGCGCCAGCCGGACGACCGTTTCGACCGTCTCGTCCGACGTCGCCGGCGCGCGCACGATCTCGGCGAGCTTCATCACCGGCGCGGGGGAGGCCCAGTGCCAGCCGACGACGCGATCGGCGCGATCAGTAGCGGCAGCCAGACCCGCGATCGAGAAACCGCTCGAGTTCGACGCCAGGATCGTCTGCGGCGAACACCGCCGATCGAGTTCTCGCATGACGGCGACCTTGACGTCCAAGCGCTCCGGCACCGCCTCGATGACGATGTCCGTCTCATGGAGCGCGCTGACGTCCGCCGCGAACTCCAGGCGCGCGAGGGCCGAATCAGCCTGCTCTTGCGTGAGCTTTCCGCGGGCGACCGCACTGCGCACACCGAAGCGCCCGGTGTCGACATCGGTCCGCGCCGCGTCGAGCGCTTCCGGTGACACGTCATGGCACACCACATCGTGACCGGCCACCGCCATCACCTGAGCAATACCGGCGCCCATCACGCCGGCACCGAGAACGCCTATCCGCATGACTCGCCTCTCTTTCAACGCTTTGACGGTCATCATGTCAGCCCGAGCACGCCGAAATGGTTGCTCATCGGCTCGTTGATCAACCATTTCGACATGCTCGAGCGCAAGCGCCTACCGCCACAGCATTTTCATACCAGTCGAGAAACATGCGCATCGCCGCGTCGACGCCCGCGCGGTCACCGGTGGCAAGCAGGTCCAGCAGCAGCCCCCGCGTCGTCGCCACACCAAGCCGCGCAAGCGCGCGTGCCTGATCCGGTGGCATACCCCGTGCGAGTTGAGCCTTGACGGTCGGGGCGAACCACGGTTCCAGAGCCGTATCGAGAAAGCCGGCGAGGTGTTCCTTGCCTTGCAGTGCCTGGGCGTAGAGGTCGAAGAAGAGCCGCTCCAGCGGCCACAGCGCGGGATCAGCGGAGCGTTCCCACATCCGCATCGCGGCTGCCGTCGGCGTCAGAGACGGATCGGCTCCCAGCGCGGTGAGCGCCTCGCGCTGCTGCTGCTCGACCGCGATCTGGCGGAGGCTGAGGTCGGAGATGCCTCCTGCGCAGGCGCGCGCAACTGCGGCGGCCAGCCGCTCCGACAGCGGAGCTTGCTGCAGTGTGTACTCGAAGGTGATGGTGGTGCCGCCCGGCGTCTCGGCGAGCAAATAGGTCCCGGTCGCCACTCGCCCCCTACCAATCTACGTACCATTTGGTACATAGAATAAATCGGCCAGATCTACGCCATGAACTCTTCGAGCATCGGCATGCCCCCGCTCGACGCGGTCGTGATCGTCACCCGCAGGTAGCGGGCCGTTGTCGATGGGAACGTGACGGCGTCGTGCGTCCCGCTCGTCTTGTGCACGGTCGCGACGGTGTGCCAGTTGTGGCCGTCGACCGATGCGGCAATGGTGTAGTCGACGCCGCGCAACACGGTCACCGGGCCGGGCGGCGGCGGAACGTTGGGCGCCGGTGCGGGCGGGAAGACGCGTCCCCAGTCGAGCGTCGCGGAGTGGACCGTGTGCGCCGCGCCCAGAGGCACGGTCAGCTCTGCGGGCAGCGCCGCCGGCTGCCAGTCGGTGCTCGTGCTGCCGTCGACGGCGGCGAGCGCATCCGCGCCGGACTGCGCGCTCGAGGAAGTCGCGGGCCGGCATCGCACGACGTCATTGGTCGGGGTCAAATCCGGCCGCCGGGTGGGAATGGTGGCCGCGTGGCCGCGGGTCACGATCGTCGTCTTGCCTGCGACCGTGACCGGCAGCGCGGGACCATCCGTGAGCATGACGCTGGTGCTGTGCTGCCCGATGGATACCGTGAAAGTGCTGCCGTGCCAGTGCAAATCACGCAGCACGACGCCGCCGAGCTGGGCGGTGAGACTGGGATCGAGCTGCACCGTGGAGCCGTTCCAGCGCATGCCGGAGTAGCCGTAGAGGAACTCCTGCAGGAACCCGCCGATGCCTGTAGTGAACGTGAAGGCCCCGCCGGTGCGCGTCTCGGAGAACTGGTCGAACGCGTCGCGGATGAAGGGCTCGATGCTGCGCTGGGTGTAGACGTAGGAGGCGCATCCCGGCGTACCCAGCGCTGCGGTGTCGATCTGGCTGATGGCGTCGGTCATGGACGGTCCACCCGGGTCGCTGCGCGGAACGTAGTAGTCCACGTCATGCTGCGCGACCGCGGACGGCATCGGCTGCTGCCACGGGTACTGCAGCATCGTGACGTCGGCCTGCTTGACCAGTTGCGCGCCGTAGCCGGCGAATTCCGGATGCGTCTGCGTTGCCGGGTCCGTCGGTACGACGAGCCCGTTCGCGATCTGCAGCCATGAAGCGGGGGCTGCGGCGCCGACCACGTGGGCGGCTTGCGTCGCCAGCCGAAGGGTCGTCGCGGCGCCGACGTTGGTGAACGCCTCGTCGTTGACGTCCGGGTTCTCCTCGTCCGGGCCGGTGATGGCGTTGAGGTGGTAGTGCCCGCTGCCGTCAGCGGTGACGCGGGAGGCCCAGAACTTCGCGGCTTGCGAGATGACCGGCCAGCCCCGCGACGCGAGCCATCCGCGATCCCCGGTGGCCAGGTAGTACTGCCATTGCGCGAGCGCGATGTCGGCGGTGATGTGTTGTTCGAAGAGGCCCTCGCTGTTCACCGAGACCGGCGGCGGGATCTGCTCGGTGCCATCGAGCGCGCTCTCCCACGGATACCTGGCGCCAGTGTTTCCCGTCGCGGTGGCGTGCTGCCGCGCTGCCCCGAGCCGCTGGAAGCGGTAGTTGTTCATGCCTGCCGCAATATCCGGATGCTGGGCGAGCAGCGACGGGTACATCCACGTCTCCGCGTCCCAGAAGATGTGCCCGTCGTAGCCGTTGGACGACAGGCCGGCGGGGGAGACATTCCAGTCGACCCCGGCCCGGGTGCTCGACCAGAGATAGAACTCGCTGGCGTTCACTTCGGTCGCAAGCGCTGAGTTGCCGAGCACGTCGATGCGTCCCCGCCAGAGTGCCGACCAGGCGCCGGTGTTCTCCGACAGAAGGCCGGCAAAGCCTTTGGCTGCAGCGGAATTCGAGGCTTGCCGGGCAGCCGTCGCGGGATCCGCTGCATCCTGCGAACTCGTCACGCCGACGTACTTCGTCACGCTGTAGGTGTGGCCGGCGGTGACGGGAAGCGAGACGCGCTGGCCGACCGACTGGCTACCGGGCGCCGCCACCGGCGCGACGCTCGCGCCGGCCCCGCTGATCCTCAGGTGGCTCGCCAGCCCCGCCGTGATGCCGGTGCCCACGGTGCGCACCTGTTCCCAGATGGTGTCGGTGGAGGTGCTGCGCCCGCTGCTGACCGGCTTGGTCAGGGTGGCAGGAGTTCCGTCGATCAGGTCGGTGACACCGGCTGTCCCGGACCAGTGGGGCGTCAGTTGCAGGCGGACGGCGCCCACGTGCTCCCGCGCCCGGTCGGTGAAGACGTCGTAACGCAGACCCGTGCGATGCCCGTTCGGAGCCGTCCAGTCGGCGGTCGTGGTGATGACGCCCGAGTGCAGGTCCAGTTGCTGGCGCCAGTTCGTGATGGTGCCGGTGCCGATCGCGAACGTCTTGCCGCCGTCGCTGAAGGTCAGCGTCGACCAGGTGGGCAGGTTCGCCCGCTGCTGAACGTCTCCCGGCGGCTGCGCGTAGAAGCCGGCGAGCTCTGCTTGAGCGGGCACGGTTCCGGCGGCATAGCCCTGCCCTGAAGCGGGCACCCGGATGCCGAGGTAGCCGTTGCCGGTGTAAGTCGGCGCGTAGCTGCCGCTGAAACTGCTCGCGGTGAGCAGATACGAGCCGGCACCTCGCGTCGGCGGCGACGCTGCCGGCGGTGCGGAACTCGAGCCGATGCCGGCGTTCGCGATCCCGCTGCCGAGCAGCACGATGAGCGAAGGAACGGCGATCAGGGCAGTCACTGGTCGGCGGACGGTGACGCGACGTGCCACGGGGTACCTCCAAGCCGCGTAAGCGGTCAAAAGCTACCCAAAGCGGTGATACCGAAACACGACCTTCCAGTCCGCAAAAGATGCGGCAGTACGTTTGGCGCCCAGCACGAGCGGAGGCGCCGCGTGAGCGACCTTTACCAGGACCTACCGGTCATCGACCTTTCGCTGCCGGACTGGTGGCGCGACCCGGCGGTCGTGACGGCGCCCATGCATGAGGCGGGGGCGGCGGCGGCATTCGTACCGGGCTTCGACACCGTCTCCTTCCTGCGCTACGACACGTGCCTGGCGGCACTCGGCGACCCGACCCTGATGGCGATGGGCGCCCGCTATTTCCAGGCCCAGGGCTGGACGAGCGGGCCCTTCGTCGACTGGATCCGGCTCAACGTCGTCATGATGAATCCCCCGGGTCACACCCGGCTGCGCAGGCTGGTCAGCCGGGCGTTCACCCCGCGTGCGGTCTCGCAGATGCGTGCGGTCACCGAGCGGGTCGCCGGCGAACTGTGCGACGCGATCGACGAGGCGGGCGGCACGGTCGAGTTCGTCCATGACTGGGCAAGGCTGCTTCCGCTTCAGGTCATCTGCGAGATGATCGGGGTCCCGGTGGTCGACGTCGGGCGGATGGGTGAGTGGGCGCGCGGGTTGAGCGCGGCATCCGGCATGGCGACCGAGGACGCTCGGCTGGCGGGCGATCAGGCCATGTCCGGCTTCAACGGCTATGTCACGGCGATGATCGAAGAACGTCGGGTTCGGCGCAGTGATGACCTGCTCAGCGCGCTCATCGACGCGGAGGAGGCGGGCGATCGGCTTTCGCCTCCAGAACTCGTGGCGATGGTCGTGCAGCTCATCTTCGCCGGCCACGAGACAACCCAAAACCTCTTGGGTAACGGCATGTTTCGGCTGCTCGAGCATCCTGCGCAGCTGGCCGTGCTGCGTGCGGAACCCAGCCTGATCCCGTCCGCCATCGAGGAGATGTTGCGCTATGACCCTCCGATCACGTTCACCTCACGCATCGCCGCGATCGACATGGAGATCGACGGCGTTCCGGTCGCCGCTGATCAACTGGTGATGCTGAATCTGACGGCCGGCAACCATGACCCCAAACGCTTCCAGCAGCCGGCGAACTTCGACGTGAGACGTCCTGACGTCCGGTCGCTGTCGTTCGGGTACGGCACGCACTTTTGCCTGGGGGCGAACCTCGCCAGGCTCGAGGCAGAGGTGGCCTTCGGGACGCTGCTCGCGCGCTACGCGTCCATCGCCGAGGTGAGCGAGTCCGAGTGGACGAGCTTCACCCCGCTGCGCGGCCGCCAGCGTCTCGATCTCGTTCTGGGAAGCTGACCCGGCTCACTCTGCTGCAGGGACCATCTCCGCGTAGTCGAAGAAGGCCCGCAGCGACTGAAAGTGTTGGCCGTCCTCGCTCAACACGATGTGGTCGACGATGCGTGGCAGCCTCATGCGCCCGCTCTCCATCTCCGCGACCACGGTGAAGAAGGCAAGGACCTCGTTGCCGACGACGAGCGGGTCATCGGTGACCGAAAGGGTGACCGGGATGTCATTGCCGTCGAAGAACTTTCCGATGGCTTCACGACCCACGTTCACCGGCGTACCGACCGGATCCTCCTGCACCGCATCGTCCGCGAAGCAGTCGAGCCAATCCTCCCGGTGGCGCTCGTTCATCGCCGTGCAATAGCGCTCGAGCAAGGCCCGCACCGGGTTCGTCACGGGTGCTACCGGGCCAGCGGGCTGTAGAAAACCAGGCCGTTGCCCTTGTGGTCGTAGACCACGGCGCGGCGCTCGTGAGCGTCGTCGTAGGGGGCCTTCACGATGTGGCCGCCGTCAGCCTCGATGGCCTTGGCAGCGCCGTCGACGTCAGCGGTCTTGATGCCCACGGCTACGTGTCCCGGCAGGGGATGGTCCACGGCCGTCGCCAGGGCGAGGGTGATCGACCCGCCGTCGAGGGCGGCATAGTGCGCGCCGTCGCGAAACTTCAGCTTCATCCCCAGCGTCTCGCTGTAGAAGCGGATGGATTCATCGAGGTCGTCGGTGGACAGCACGACCATCCGGACGTCGTAATCACTCACGGGTACTCCCTTGAACCGGCCGAACCTTGCGGCGCTGAGAGTAGCCGCGCTCTCCCAGCCCTTGACGCGAGGGCCCGATCGTCGCTCTTATAGTAAGAACTATGGATGTGGCGGGACCCGTGAAGGAAGGCTTGTGATGAGCGCACACTTCGACCTGCTGATCCGGGGCGGTTTGCTCGTCGACGGCACCCGGCTGCCCCGGCGCCGCGCCGACGTCGGGATCACCGACGGCCGCGTCGCGAGCATCGGCCTGCTGGATGGCGCGACAGCGGATCGGGTGCTCGAGGCGCAAGGTCTGATCGTCGCGCCGGGTTTCGTCGACCTCCACACGCACTACGACGCCCAGGTCTTCTGGGACCCGTACTGCAGCATCTCCAGCTGGCACGGCATCACGTCGGCCGTCATCGGCAATTGCGGCTTCGGTTTCGCGCCGGTGCGCCCTGACGATCGTGAGCGGGCGATGCGTTCGATGACCCGGGTCGAGGCGATCCCTTACGCGTCCATGCAAGAAGGCATGCCGTGGACGTGGGTGAGCTTCCCGGAGTTCCTCGACGCGCTGCAGTCGACGCCGAAGGGCATCAACATCCTCCCGTACGTCCCGGTCGGACCGCTGCTGGTCTGGGTGCTGGGCTACGAGGACGCGAAGGCCGGTCGGCTGCCGACCAGCGCCGAGCATGATGAGATGGCCCGGCTGCTGCACGAGGCGATGGACGCAGGGGCGAGCGGCTGGTCCGCCCAGCGGTTGCTGCCCTCCGGTGGCTCGGCCGTGCAGCGTGACTGGGACGGCTCGCCCATGGTGTCGGACGTCATGCACGACGAGACCTGCCGCGTGCTGGCCGATGTGCTGCGCGAGCGCGGCGAGGGCTTCATCCAGATGACGATGGTGAGCGGCAACCCCAAGCGCGACGCGGAGTTCTACGAAGAGCTGGCGATCCGCAGCGGACGGCCGGTGCTCTACAACGTCGTGGTCGCCTACGACGACCGGCCCAACGTCCATCGGAATGCGCTGAAATGGTTGAGGTCTTGCCGTGAGCGGGGCATCCCGGTGTACGGCCAGGGCCTCACCACCGATGCGGGTTACACGTTCACGCTCGAGGACTGGAACCTGTTCGACGACATCGAAGCCTGGGCCGAGGCGACGACCGGCACGGTCGAAGAAAGGCTCGAAAAGCTTGCCGATCCCGACCGCCGGGCGGCCCTGCGCGAGACTCGCCCGCGCACCACGACCGGTCCGATCGAAGGCATCACAGTGCTCGGCCCGCGCACGCCCGAGACCAAGCAGTACGAGAACCTGACCATCGCCGAAGTCGCTGAGCTGACGGGCAAGGATCCCATCGATGCTCTGATCGACATCGCTGTCGCGGACAACCTAGCGACGCTTTTCTTCGCCAACCCGCCGAACGTCTCCCTCGTGCACCTGAAGGAGATCGTCGACGACCCCTACGTGGTGTTGGGAGTTTCCGACGGCGGTGCGCACACCAAGTTCCTCACCGCCGGCCGCTACCCCACCGAGAGCATCGTGAAGATGGTCCGCGAGAACCACATGCTGAGCCTGGAAGATGTCCACTGGCGGCTCAGCGCGCTGCCCGCGGCGGTCGCCGGCTTCACCGATCGGGGCGTCATCCGTGAGGGTGCACCGGCCGACATCGTGGTGTACGACTTCGAAAACCTTGAGGTTCTACCGAGTGAAATCGCGTACGACCTGCCGGGTGGAGAGTGGCGCCGCGTCCAGCGTGCGAAGGGCTATCACTTCGTGGTGGTGAACGGTCAGGTCACCGTCGAGCATGACCAGGAGACCGGGGTGCACGGTGGCCGGCTGCTGCGCCGGCGCGATCGTGAACCCGCTCCGGTGGTGGCCGTCGCCTAGAGGTCGCGCTTTTCGATCAGCAAGCTCAACGCCTCGGCCGCCAGCTTCGGATGGTCGTGCAGGTAGCGGAATTTGGGCGCGGTCGGGGTGTCCCACGGCTGCGAGCCGAGCATCACCTCGCTGATCGAAAGTCCCCGCAATACATGGAAAATCAGTGAACGGATCTCCGGGGTGTCCGCGGCCGTCGCTACGAGCACTTGAGACATCAGCCGGTCGAGCTCGAGGCGAACCGGCTCGTTGATGCGCATCAGGTTTTCCTGAGTGCGCTCAGCCGTGCGCGGATCGTGCGAGAGGTTCAGCTGCACCTCGGTGAACGCGACGAAGCTCGGCTGACCGTAGTAGCTGGCGAGAATCTCGAAGAGTTGCTCGAGCCGGCTGCTCAAGGATGCCGCGTCGACGACCGCGGTGGCCAGTGCCTCCTGAAGCCGGGCGGCCGCCTCCTCCAGGACGGCGAGCATCAGGTTCTCACGGGTGCCGAAGTGGTACTGGATGACGCCCCAGGTGACGCCGGCGCGTTCGGCGATTGCATTCGTGCTCGCGCGATAGAAACCCTGCTCGAGGATGCAGTCGATCGCCGCCTCGATGAGGCGGCGCTGGGCTCCGGTCTCTCGTGTCGCCGCCACGGGGCAATCATCCACCGACGCGGGCACAAAGCTGAGCAACGCCAGCCTGCTAGTCCTCGATGACGTCGAGCCCCTGCTCCCGCAGCAGCGCCAGGCGATCCAGCATCCCCTTCAGAACTTCGGGGTCATGGCCCTGCCAGCTGTCCACCTCGCCGACGACGCGCAGCGGATCGCGGGTGCGGTAGGACTGTGTCGGGTTGCCGGGGAACCGCTTGTTCGTCACGTTGGGGTCGTCCTCGAACGGTCCCAGGGCATCGACGACGTAGATGTGCCCCCGGTGCTCGCTCCCGGCCAGCGCTGTCGCCAGCTCTGCTCCCCACGCGGCCGTTTCCACCAGCGCCGTGAAGTAGATGTTGTTGGATACCCGCCCTTCCTGGAAGTTCGAACCGTGGCCGGGGACGAGCTCAGCGCCGGTCTCGAGTGCGGACTTCGTCCCGTGGTAGAAGGGCCCCCGGATGTGCTCGCAGTGTTCGTAGGTCACGGGGATGTGGGCGGGGCTGTGCTGCTCCATGATCGGCCTCTCAGTCGCTCACCCAGTAGGTGTCGTGGACGCGGAAGTACTCCGCCATCTCCTGCTCCGTGGGGAACTCGCCGGTGTCGGCGATGTGTCGCAGTCCCTCGAAGTAGGCCTCGCGCGGCGCACCGGGTGCGAAGAGGATCAGCATCGACGCGGGCGTGTCGGAATCGTTGCGGAATCCGTGGATGCCACCGGGCGGGCCGCCTGCCGAGCGCCAGGTCGCGCTGGCTTCGCCCGGGCCCTCGTAGCGATCGTCCGGGTAGGGACGGTTCGGTGGGTAGAACGACATGTGGGATGACCCCCTCAGGTGGCGGTTGCGCGTTGACCGACGGAATCTTCTCGCAACTGGATGCCCAAGCCAGCCGAATAACCAGCAGACGCCGGCCGTGCTGCCTCGGTAGGGTCCGGGACGATGCCCGAGCTGAAGCGGCTGCAGGCCGCTCATGCCGCAGCGGTCCTGGCCTTCGAGTTGGCGAACCGCGGGTACTTTGCTGCCTCTATCCCAGACCGCGGCGACGAGTTCTTCGACCAGTTCGCCGACCGGTTCGACGCCTTGCTGGCTGAGCAGGAGGCAGGGATTCGCGCCTGCTACGTGCTCGTCGCCGAGGACGGCTCGGTACTCGGCCGGTTCAACCTTGTCGACATTGGAGACCGCACGGCGGAACTCGGCTACCGGGTGGCGCAGCATGCCGCCGGCAAAGGTGTGGCCACCTCCAGCGTCCAAGAGCTGTGCCGGCTGGCAGCAGCCCAGCACGGGCTGCGCTCGCTACGTGCGGCCATCACCCGGGGGAACGCTGCGTCCGAGAAGGTGCTGAAGAAAGCGGGGTTCGTCCCGGCTGGCCCAGCCGATCCTGCCCATCTCGGTGGCGAGCCGGGCTCGTGGTACCAGCGCGACCTCGCGGCCTGCTAGCGCGGCACCGGGAGCAAGACCCCGCGGGCGGGGAACGCCTGCCGGTATGCGCTGATCTCCCAGCCGGGGAGTTCATCAGCGGCACGAGCCAGCAGTGTCAACACCTCACGATCGTCGCCCGTCAGCTCGGCCAGGATCAACTCGGTTTCGCGCAAGTGGATGACCTCCTGACGGCTGGTGTCGGGCGCATTGACCACACTGCGCCAGCCGGAGACGGAGAGCGCGCCGCTCCAACCCCGCATCTGCTCGATCGCCACATCCAGCTGACGACCCCGTTCGGAGACCGGACGGAGCAGCTGCAGGAACGCCGTACCAATGGGCTCGGTCGCGCCCGGCAGCTCCGAGGTGCGCTGCATGATGCGGCGGTGGAAGGTCACCTTGCTGTCGAGCTCGCTCGGCATCAGCGTGAACTCGGGCGGCCGCGGCTGGTCCGCGGCGGACGGGCTCGTGATCCCGTACATCGCTGCGATGGGCGCATGGCCGTCAGGCGCGATGAGCTGCCCGCGCCGGGCCCAGAGGAAGCCGGGGAGCGTCAGCAGTTCCGCGTGATGGAAATCCTCCCACCACCGGGCGATCATCGGACGCAGCTCTGGTGACAGCTCACACTGCAGATGCAGGAGCGCTGCGGCGGCGGGCTGCTCGTCCGCCTCCGATTCCGGAAAGCGATGCTGCATGGGGGCATTGTCTCAGGCCCCTATGCTGACGGAGTGTCAGCGGAACCGTCGCAAGGGTTGGGTCAGGGCGCGCGCCTTGCCGGATATTTCGCGACGGAATCCATGCGTACCGGCGAATCGACCGTCAGCACCTGGCTGCAGGTGCGCGACGACTTGCGCGACGCGCATGGTGACGTGCGGATCGGGCCGATCATCTATTCCATCGATGTCGCAACGGGTTTGGCGATGGGCGTGACCGTTCTCGCCGACGAGCGGTGGGTGGTGACCACCGACGTCGACGTCCGGCTTATCGCGCCGGTGAAGAACGGGCCGGTGCGCGTCGACGCCGAGGTATTGCGCGCGGGTGCGACCACCGCCGTCTCGTCGTTCACGCTGCACGACGAGAGCACGGGACAGGTCGTCGGCGGCGGAACCTGCACCGGTCGGCCGTTCCCCTTCGACTTCGACCGCGGACAGCTCGATGTGCCCATCGGCGTGCGGCGCCTGCACGCGCCGACCGAGACCGTCGAAGCCGGATCGCTACCGGAATACCTGGGCTTGCGGGTCGCGGAAGGCGGTGCGGTCGAGGTCGAGATCGGCGGCTGGCTACGCAACCCCTGGGGCATCCTGCACGGCGGTGTGACGGCTTGTCTCGTCGACGTGTCGGCCGAAGCAGCGGGAGCCGCCGCGCTCGGGCGGCCGGTGCGCGTCGCCGATACGACCGTCCGCTTCCTCGCGCCCGGACGCGTCGGGCCGGCGCGGGCCGTTCCGCGAGTGCTGACGACCGGTGACGGCACGGCGCTGATCGAGGTCAAGGTGACCGACGTGGGAGCCAGCGGCCGATTGCTGGCAGTGGCCTCCGCCGTCGTCGGCTGACCGTGCGGGCCAGGCCGTACTGCCGTTGAACGGATGCAGTCGCGACCCGGCCCGCCGTGGATCAGCTGGCGTAATTGATCGATCCGGACGGCTTTTCGGCGTCCGGCGTGTCGGCGTCGCTCGGCAATCCTTCGGCGCCCGTGGTGCGGTAGTCACCGAACTGGCTGTCGCGGCGGTCGAGCGCACCGGTGAGCCCGTTGTCCCGGATCGAGGCGACGAAGTTCGCCATCGACTGGGTATGGGTGCCAAGCGCACAAAGCTCGGTGCCGGCGCGGATCCCGTCGCGAATACCCATGGCCTCCATCTGGCGGTGGATCGCCCGCTTGTTGAGCCGCAGGACGTCGAGCGGCAGCTTGCTGATCTGCTCGGCGACCTTCAGCACCTCGCCCTCGAGCTGCTCCACCGGGAACGACGCGTTGGCCCAGCCGTATCGGGCCGCCTCGATGCCGTTGACCGAATTACCGGTCATGAACATCTCCATGGCCTTGCGCATCCCCAGGAACCACGGGTGGAAGTGCATGTCCGGGACGCCGAACCGCACAGCCGGATAACCCATCTGGGCATCGTCGGCCATGTAGACCATGTCGCAGCCGGTGGCGAGTTCGCTTCCGCCGGCCAGGCAGAAGCCATGCACCTGGGCGATGACCGGCTTGGACATGTCCCAGATGCTCATCCAGGTGTCGGTCACGTGGCGTGGCCAGTGGCCCTCGCCGGGCGCGGTGTAGTGCGGATACTCCAAGCCCTCGTTGCCGCCGCCGAGGTCGTAGCCGGCACTGAACGACGGCCCGTTGCCGCGCACGATCATCACCTTGATGTCGTCGTCCATGTCGCCGGCGCGAAGCGCGTCCATGATCGCGCCGCGCAAGGGGTGAAACAGCGCGTTGCGCTTCTCCGGACGGTTCAGCGTCACCCGCTTCACGTGGGGAAGCGGGTAGTCAATGAGCACCAGTTCGTCAGCCATGGGGTTTCTCCTGTTCTCGCCTCAGCTCTTACTGAGTCGAACGCAGTTTCCCCCGTGCGCACCTGAGTCCAAGACGCGGGCCACCCAAGTGCCGTGCGCGGCAATCGCAGCGGGTACCGGCAATGCTCGTTTGAGCAGCGCCGGTGCCGACAAGAGAGCATGTGCCCGAACGGCTATCGCCTGCGGCTGAGCTTGCTGGGAACCCTGCTCTCGCTCGCGGCGACTGCGTGCGGCGCCGTCACCACCGGACCGACGAGCTCGTCGCCGCCGAGCACCGACCCCGCACGGGCGCTTCCCACGGCTGGCGCCGTCCTCGTGACGACGGACAACCCGTACTACCCGCTCGTTCAGGCAGCGGCCGCTCCCATGGTCGTGTATGGCTCGACCGTTGCCGGCTGCGTCGTGCAACCGCAGACCCGATGCCCCGGAGCGAAGCTGCACCAGGCGATGCTGCGAGGCGCGCTGTTCGACTACGCGGATCTGGCCGGCGCTGATATGAGCGCGGCTGAACTCGCCTTCGCAGGCTTTACCCATGCCACCCTGACCGGCGCGAACATGAGCGACACCGTCCTTACGGCGGTCGAGATTCAGGAGGCCTCGGCCAAGGGCCTCTCGTTGCGAAACGCGACGCTGCGCCTCAGCAGCATCGCCAACTCCGACCTGCAGGACGCTGATCTGCGAGGGCTCGATGCCAACTTCGGGTCGGTGATCGGCTCGAACCTGCGCGGCGCGCAAATGCAGGGATCCAACCTTTCCGATACCGACTTCAACGGCGACGACCTGCGCGGGGCTGACCTGACCGGCGCGAACCTCGCGAATGCTGACCTGACCGGGTCGAAGTTGGACGGCGCACGCTTAGTCGGAGTCTCCTTCTGCAACACGCTCATGCCCGGCGGCAGCGTACGCAGTCCGCACAACGGCATCTGCCCCGGGCAACGAGCCTCCAGGACGTTGAGTGGTTCGCCCATCTCGGTGCCGAGCAGCAGCCCCTATTTCGGAGCGATCAGCGCGCTTGTCTACGGGACCCAGGTGCAGGCGGGGACCGAGGTCGACGGCTGCCTGATTCAAGCGTTCGTCACCTGCACCGCAGCGAATCTCAAAGGCGCTGATCTGCAAGGGGGTTTCCTGGGATACGCGCATCTGGACCGGGCGGATCTCGAGGGTGACAACTTCTACCTGGGCAGTATCGCCTTCGGCCATGCCGATGGCGCTCAACTGCGCAATGTCCGCCTAGGCGGGACGGCAGCCGTCAATGCCTCGTTTCAGGGAGCCGACTTCAGCGGAGCCAAGCTCAGCCTGGCCAACTTCCTCGGCGCGCGGTTACGGGGCGCGCGTTTTACCGGCGCTGACGGACGCCTGAGCGTCTTCGCCGGGGCGGACCTGCGCGGCGCCGACCTGTCCAATGCCGACCTGTCAAAGGCCAGCTTTGAAGGAGCTGACCTGCGCGGCGCCGACCTGCGCGGCGCGAATCTCGCCGATGCGACGCTGATCCGGGCCGATCTGGCTGGTGCGCAAGTTGACGGCGCCACCTTCTGCGACACGTTGATGCCCGACGGCACGGTCAAGAATCCGACGCTCGGCACCTGCCCAGCTCACCGTGCGTGAGCGTGGGGCCGGTGACCGACGACCGTGAGACGAGGCTGCGCGGGCGGTGCGTCGCGCAGGTCGATGGGAGCCGTCGAGTGTCGCCCCTCGCCCGACAGCCAGAGCCGGAGTTGGGTGAACCGGGCGCGCCGGTGAGCGCCCCGGGGGAGGCCGCCGCCGGAGCGGAGCACCTCACCTGTGAAGCGCTCGCTGCGGTAGCCGATCTCGGAGACAGAGGAGTAGAGAGCCGCCGGATACTGGTGCAGTTCGCTGTTCATGACAGTGAATCTGCGCGTCTAAGGAGGGGTCCGGCATCAGGTTTTCGTCCTATCTAGGACGCGGGCAGGTCGCTAAGCCGGTCGTCTGAGGTGCGGTAAATCGGCGTGGCCTCAGGCGCGATTCGGGTCAAGATGGGTACATGACCGTCGAGCCGCCTCCCCAGGCACGCAGCCTGGTCGGGCGCGCCGAGGAGTTCGACAGCCTCGTGCGACTCGTCGGGCTGGGGGACGGCTGGCCGGGCGGGGGCGGCGCAGTCTTGCTGGCCGGTGACGCGGGAGTGGGCAAGACCCGCATCCTGACCGAGCTGGCCGGACGGGCGCGCGAGGCGGGGTGGCACGTGCTCGTCGGCCATTGCCTTGATTTCGCCGGCGATTCGCTCCCGTACGTGCCTTTCACCGAGCTTTTCGGCCGCCTCGCCCGGGATACGCCGATCCTCAGCGACACCCTGCTGCACGATGCGCCGGCGCTGGCCCGGCTGCTGCCGGGAAAGCGGCTCATCACCGCCAGCGACGAGGGCGATCGGCAGGGGGCTCATACCCGGGAGGAGCTGTTCGAGGCGGTGTACGGGGCGCTCCGGCTGGCCGCCCGAAGTGCACCTGTCCTGCTGGTGATCGAAGACGTGCACTGGGCCGACCCGTCGACGCGCGACCTGCTGCGCTTCCTGTTCACGCGCCAGCCACCCGAGGCGGTGTCCGTCGTTGTGTCCTATCGCGCCGATGACCTGCACCGCCGCCATCCGCTACGCGCTGACGCTGCCGAATGGGCGCGCCTTCCGGGCGTCGCGCGGCTGTTCCTGGCGCCGCTGCCCGATGATGCGGTGCTGGCGATGGTCCACGAGTTGCAGCCCGAGGGACTTCCCGAGACCTCCCTGCGCAGCATCGTCCGGCGGGCGGAAGGCAATGCGTTCTTCGTCGAGGAGCTGGTCGTTGCTGCCCGTCGGGGCCAGCTGATGCTCTCGGCCGACCTGGCCGATCTCCTGCTGGTCCACCTCGACGCTCTCGACGCCGACGCCCGCACCGTCCTGCGGGCGGTCTCGGTCGCCGGTCGCCGGGTCGGCCATGCGCTGCTGGCTCAGGTCATCGGATCTGACGGGCCCGATCTTGATCTCGCGCTGCGGGCAGCGGTCGACCGCGGCCTGCTCGTCGCGCAGCCCGAGGGTTACGCGTTTCGCCATGCGCTACTCGCGGAGGCGATCTATGACGATCTGCTCCCGGGCGAGCGGATCCGTTGGCATCAGGCGTACGCCGACGTGTTGCGAAGCGGCAAGGCGGAAGGCACCGCTGCGGAATTGGCACGACACGCTTTCGCCGCCAACGACGTCTCCACGGCGTTGAACGCCGCCATCCGCGCCGGAGACGAGGCGATGACGGTCGGCGGACCTGCCGAGGGCACCAGCCACTACGAGATGGCTCTCGGGCTGCTCGCGCAACCCGGGGTGGCGCGCGAGGAAGGCATCGATCCGGTCGACGTCGCGCTGCGGGCCAACGAGGCGGCGATTGCCGCCGGCACGCTGCACCGCGCGCTGGCGTTGGTCCAGGAGCAGCTGCACCAGCTGCCGCCCGACGCCGATCCAGTGCAGCGCGCGCTGCTCTTGCATGCCGTCGCGAGCACCGCGCTGCTGGATGACACACCCATCGATGCGCTCGAATACACGACCGAAGCGCTGCACCTGATGCCTGAAGTCGGTCCGCTGCGCGCTCGGGTGCTGGCCACCCACGCGCGGGCCAACCGCGCTCGCGACCGCGAGGAAGAAGCCTGGCGCTGGGCGACGGCCGCGGTCGAACTGGCGCGCGAATTGAACCTGCCGGCCGTGCTGGCCGACGCGACCACCACGCTGGCCCGGCTGACGCCCGACCTCGCGCCAGATCGCGCCGAGCAGGCGGAGCAATCGCTTCGCACGAGCATCGCGCAGGCGCGTGAGGGGGCTGACGTCGCCGCGGAGTTACGCAGCAGCCACGGCCTCGGCACCCTGCTGTATGAGTTGGGCCGGCTGGAGGAGGCCCGCGGCGCGTACCAGCAGGCCGCTGACCGCGCAGTCCGCATGCGCCGGCCGTGGGCGCCTTACGGGCTGGACGGGCGGTCGATGGCGGCCGTCGTCAGCTACATCCGCGGCGAGTGGGAGACCGTGCTGCAGCTGGTCGACGTCGGCGCCGAACACCCGACAATGCTGGCGCGGGCCATGCTTGGAGGAGTCGGGATGGCCGTGGCCGCCGGCCGCGGGCAGACCGCCGCCCTGGCGCTGCTTCCGAAGGCCCGTCCCGCGTGGGATCGGGAGGGCTTCGT
Source organism: Frankiaceae bacterium (assembly GCA_036272075.1). Lineage (GTDB taxonomy): Bacteria > Actinomycetota > Actinomycetes > Frankiales > Frankiaceae > DATAZK01. The sequence continues at coordinate 2,695 of DATAZK010000055.1, read as the reverse complement.
CGCCGTCACGTGTGGAAGCGCGGCGATCGATCTCTACGCAGACAGCGGCGATCTCGACGGGGCGATCCGGGTCCACGACGAGGTTGTCGAACTGGTGAGCCGGCTGTGGGTGAACCCCGTCTTCCAGGCGCGTATCCGGCTCAGCGGCTTGCTGCTCGGCCAGCTGGCGACCGCTGCCAGGCAAGCCGGGTCGGCCGAGCGTGCGGCGTTGCTCGAGCGAGGCGATCTGCTACAGGAGGCGGCGATCCAGGCGGATGCGAAGGCGGCCCGCCGCGGGCCCGAGAGTCAGGCCTGGCTCACCCGGGTGCACGCGGAACACCTGCGTCTGCAATGGCTCTGCGCCGCCGACGGTGCCGAACGGGTCGCACCGATGGTGATGGTGCAGGCCTGGGAAGACACGGCAGGAGCCTTCGACCGTTTCGGCCATGTCTTCGAGGCTGCAAGGTCGCGAGCGCGCTTGGTACGGGCGCTGCGCAATGCGGGGGAGGCGACCCGGGCTGAGGCTGAACTGGCGCGCGCGATGGAGGTCGCGAAGACGCTCGGCGCGCGGCCGTTGCTGTCGGAATTGCGAGCGGGCGGTGCCCAGCCGATCGGCGGTTCGGAAGACCGCAGCCGTGAACTCACCGCTCGAGAGCAAGAGGTCCTCGCGCTCGTCGCGCAGGGTCGCAGCAACCGTCAGATCGCTGACGTGCTCTACATCAGCGCCAAGACCGTCAGCGTCCACGTCTCCAACATCCTGGCCAAACTCGAGGCTGCCGGCCGCACGGAGGCGGTTGCCGTGGCGCGGCGCCGGGGCTTGCTCACCGACGACTCCGGGGCCCAACTCGCAAGCGAGCGGTGAGTTCATCGCCGCCGGGCGGCGCGGTCTCTTGTACTGCAGAACTGGAAGGTGACGAGTGCTGAACCCGGTGCCCAGGGTGCTCCCCACAACTGACGAGCTCAGTGGCTTCTTCTGGACCAGCGGAGCCGACGGCAGGCTGCGCTTCTTGCGCTGCGCTGCCTGCTCGTACCTCATCCATCCGCCTGCACCTATCTGCCCGCAGTGCCACGCACGAGACGCGGCACCGGCAGTGGTGAGCGGTCGCGCCACTGTGCACTCCTTCACGATCAACCATCAACCCTGGGACGGCGTCGGCGACGTGTACGTCATCGCTGTCGTCCAGATCGAGGAGCAACCTGACGTTCGGCTCACCACGAACGTCGTCGGGATCGATCCCTCCCAGGTGCGGATCGCAATGCCGGTCGAAGTCCTCTTTGAAGACCATGACCCGGTGTTCCTCCCGCTCTTTCGGCCGGTGACGTCATGAGCCACCCGGAGCACCGTGCCGTCATCTCCGGTATCGGCCAGTCAGCCGTAGGACGGCGCCTGGGCCGCGGTGAGCTCGATCTCACGATCGACGCGGCCCTGCAGGCCATCGCTGACGCGGGTCTCACGGTCGCGGAAATCGATGGGCTGGCCTCCTATCCGGGTGGAATGCAGGCACCCGGCGGCTTTGCCGGACCGGGCACTCCGGTCGTCCAAGATGCCTTGCGCTTGTCGCTCAACTGGCACAGCGGCGGGAGCGAGGGGCCGGCACAGATCCAGGCCGTTATCAACGCGGTGATGGCGGTCTCCACCGGCCTCGCCCGGCACGTGCTGGTGTACCGGACGGTGACGGAGTCGACGGCGCAGGGCGCAGGTGGTCGCGCCGGCATCGGTGCGGGGGCCAAAGGCGTCGGAGGGGCCCTGCAGTGGACGCTGCCCTTCCGGGCGTTCTCGGCGGCGAACTGGCTCGGGATGTACGCCCAGCGTCACTTTCACGAGTACGGCACGACCCGCGAGCAGATGGCGCAGATAGCCCTCAATGCCCGCCGCAACGCCGGTCTCAATCCGAAGGCGATCTACCGCGACCCGATGACCATGGACGACTATCTTGCGGCGCGCATGATTTCCACGCCCTTCTGCCTTTTCGACTGCGATGTTCCGGCGGATGGCTCGACTGCGGTCATCGTTTCCGTCGCCGAGCACGCGGACGCGGTCGATCACCCGGTCGCGCGGGTCGAAGCCGTCGGGACGGCTCTTCGGGGCCGGCCATCGTGGGACCAATGGCAGGACATGACGACGATGCCGGCACATGATGCGGCCGCGCACATGTGGTCACGCACCGACCTGCGTCCGCGCGACGTCGATGTCGCCGAGCTCTACGACGGATTCAGCTGGCTGGCGATGGCGTGGCTCGAGGCGCTGGGGTTCTGCGGGCGTGGCGAGAGCGGTCCGTTCATCGAGGGCGGCGCGCGTATTGCCCTCGACGGGGAACTGCCGCTCAATACCGCCGGTGGACAGCTGTCGGCCGGCAGATTGCACGGCTTCGGGTTCTTGCACGAAGCTGTCCTGCAGCTCAGGCGGGAGGCGACCGGCCGGCAGGTTGCCGACGCCGAGGTGGCTGTGGTCGCCAACGGAGGCGGCCCGCTCGCCGGTTCGATGCTCCTCACGAGGTGGGCCTGAAAGACATGGAGCCCTGGACGGACGGTCTTGCACCTGAAGTGTTGATGACCGCGCCCGGCCGCTTCGTCGGAAAGGTCGCGCTCGTCACTGGCGCCGGTTCCGGCATGGGTCGTGCCATCTCCTTGCGCCTCGAGGCTGAGGGCGCCTCGGTCTTCGCTGTCGACATCTCCAAGGGTCGACTCGATGAGACGTTGGAGATGTCTTCGGGGC
>DATAZK010000054.1:0-32687 GCA_036272075.1 Frankiaceae bacterium | reverse complement strand
GCAAGGCGGCTCAGGGTCACCAAAAGCGCCCGAACGACGTCACAGTTATCGACACTTCGAGCGCGGTGCTACGCGGTGAGCGACCCCACCCGTACCGCCATTTGCGCATTCGCTCAGATCAGCGCGGCCAGCTGCGCGGCGTTCACCTGCGCTTAGTTGCGGTAACAGTTGTGTAGGGCGGCCTCTCCGGTGTGCTGGCGACCGTTCGACCTACAAGAAGGGGAGCGAGATGCAAACAATTATCGTGACTACACCGAAGCGCTCTCACCGGCGTCGGTAGATGTCCGCTCGGTGGTCGATGGCTATGACGACGACACGATCCCGTGCATCGTCGATCCGGTAGATGACGCGAAAGTCGCCCCTGCGGGCGGAGTGCAGTCCTCTCAGTTCAAGGTGTAGTTCACGACCGACCCGCTGGGGATTGTCCGCGAGCCCTCCGTAGATGAACTCGACGACGGCAGTGGCGATCTTCTCCCGGAGCTTCGCCAGGTCCCGGCGTGCTGAGGGCGCCCACTCGATTCCGTAGGCATCCGGCATCAGCGCTGCCGGCTGATGAGCGCCTGGGCATCCTCTTTCGTCAGTTCTTCAGCGTGACCTGCCGCTGTTTCAGCCTCGCCCTTGCGGATGCGGCGCATCAGTTTCGGGTCGGACAGGACGTCGAGAGTCTCCTCAAGCCCTTCGAGATCCTCGATGCTGATGACCACGGCCGCGGGACGCCCGTGCTTCGTGATCACAACCCGACCGTGCTCGCGCTCGAGGCGGTCGACGACCTCCGAAAGTCTGTTCTTCACGTCCGCGAGCGCCATGTGCTCTGCCGCCGATGACATAGCCATAACTATAGCCACATACCGAGCGAGCACAAGCGCAGTCAATGCCGGATCGAGGGCGCAGCGAAACGCGCGGTTGCGGCATCACTTACTCACGGTCAGCCGCATCCCACCCGACCGTCATCTCGGTCTGGTAGTCCGCCGAAGAGACATGCGCGGCCAACCAGGGTCGGTCCCGCGCTTCAGCATGTCGTCAAGCGCGTCGCGCAGCTCACTCGCCTCGTCTTCGGTCAACCAGATGTAGACGCGCGACTGGGGAACACGCTCGGGGCTTTGCAGGCGCATCGCACAAGAATGCACCGGCGGCAACGAAACTCTGTGCGTCCCGCCTTGGCGACTTCGTGGCCCGAAAGCGTGTCACCGCAGGGCTGTCCACGCATCGTCATCGCGCCAAAACCTGGAAGTTGTCGTTATCAGCGATCAGAACGACTACTTCCAGGTTGTGGCGTGCCGGACCGCGATCAAACAGCCGTTCCGGTGTGCGCCACAGTTATCGCGACTTGCGAGCCTGCTTGGCCCGCCAAACCGACCGGCTGACGCGAACGCTGAGGCATCCCGAAGGACAGCTCAGCTGCTCAGACCAGCGCGGCCAGCTGCGCCGCATTCACCTGTGCGTAGTTGCGGTAACAGTTGTTCATCAGCACGTGCGTCTCGCTTGCGGTCTCGGCCAGCTCGCGAATCTTCGGCGCCCACTCCTGGAGTTCCTTCTCGGAATACCGGTAGCCGAAGCGCTCGTAGATGTTGCCGCTGTTCCAGCCGTCGTTGTTGTGCCCGTGAAAGCGCACCACGGCCAGGTCAGCCGTCGCCGCGACCACCGGTGGGATCGACGAGGTGAAGCCCTGCGGCATGTCGACGCAGACGTAGGAAAGCCCGTAGCCGCGCAGGAAATCGAGCGTCTGATCCTGACGGTCGGGGTCCATCCAGGTGTGGTTGCGGAACTCGACGCTCACCCGGTAGGGCTTGCAGCGCTCGGCGCACTCGAGGATGTACTGCCGGTTGGCCTTGCCGCCGGGAAACCACTGCGGGAATTGCAGCAGGATCGCGCCGAGCTTGCCGGCGTCGTGCAGCGGCGCCAGGGCGCCGAGGAAACGCTCCCAGATGTCATCGACCGTTTTCGCCGGCAGATCCTTCAGGTAGACGCGAGCCTTCGCGTCGTCCGGGCGCAGCGCCTTCGGCAGTGCCGTCGTCTTCGTCGGATGCTGGGTCAGGAGCGAGAACGCCTTGATGTCAAAGGTGAATCCCTCCGGCGTCCGGTCTGCCCACAGCGAGCTGTTGCGTTCACTCGGCAGCGAGTAGTAGGTGGCGTCGACCTCGACCACCCGGAACTGCTCGGCGTAGTAGGCCAGCCGGTCCTGCGGGGTCGTGACGTCGGATGGGTACCACCCCGATTCGAGCAAGGTCTTGTCGGTCCACGACGCAGTCCCGATCCGTAGCTCCTTCATGCTCTCCAGGGTGACAGGAGTTACGGTCGGCCGGTGGCAGAGCCGGCCGGGCCGTTCGCGGCGTTCACGTCGCGCGACCTCGCGTACGCCCTGGACGACGGGATGCCCTTCCCCGGGTGGGCGCCGCCGTTGCTGGGCGACGATGAGGCTCGGACCGGCTATGAGGCTGGTGAACGCATCGCCGTCATCGCCGGCGACCCCGCCGATCCCGTGGCCGGCCTCGTCCTCGACAAGAGAAATTCGCGCCTCACCCTTCGCACGTCAGACCCCGCCATGCAGCTTTCCTACGCAGGCGCCGATCTCACACTCGCCGAGGCGCTCTGGACCGCCGCGGACCACCAGTGCTGGGCGCGGCGGACTTCGGCGTTGCAGCTACGCGTCGCCCGGCGGCCACTGGGCGCCGTGGTCTGGACCGAGGAACACCTTGCACATGCACCGGATGGCGAGACCGAGACCGTCGGCTGGCCCGCCTTCGGCGAGTGGTCGGCGCTCGCCGACGCGCGTCCCGCTCCCTGGGTGGGGGAGGGCGCGCTCGAGCTGATCGACGCCGACGGCTGGATCCTCGACGCCTGGGAAGGCGTCGACCTCCTGACCCAGTGGCGCGACCTCGGCCGCCGCTACGACGCCCCGCGAGCGTTCGGCCTCCCGCCGGAGACCGCCGCCAAGCTCGCCGAGCCCCTCGGCTGGCACGTTGCCGGACGCAAGTGGCGCAAAGCCGACGAGATCGAACTCGGCGACGGCAGGAACGCCGTCGTCGTGACCGACGCGATCTTCTCCGCCGGAGCGGGCGCCAGCGGCGAGATCGTCACGACCGTCACCGCGGGCGAGGTGGAGGTCACCCTGGACCTCCCGTCGGCGACGGCTCGCTCGGAGATGAGACGGGGTCAGCGACCCGGCTCCTACCCGCGACCCTCGACCGGCGCCCAGGTAGCCGTCACGGCGATCCTGGAGGCCGGGGGAGCGGCCCATGACGCGGTCGTCAGCGCGATCGGGGACGGCCGGCTCCCCGAGGGCTGGGCAAGAGTCTTCGGCTGATCGCTGGGCAACGCTGCTGATCATCCGGACCCGCCTCGTCTACCGTGAACATGTGAGCGACGGACACCCGGAGCCGCGCCGGCCGCACGGCGAGGATCACGACGGCGCCCACACCCATGGCGTCTCGGCCGATGCCGACCGTCGTTACCTGCTGATCGCGCTCGGGCTGCTGTCCGCCTTCCTCGTCGTCGAAGTGACGGTCGCCTTCCTGGCCGGTTCGCTGGCTCTGCTGTCCGACGCGGGCCACATGCTTTCTGACATCGGCGCGCTCGGCGCCTCGCTGTGGGCGATCCGGCTCGCCGCTCGCCCGGCCACCGGAGCGTGGACCTGGGGCTGGAAACGCGCCGAGATCCTTTCAGCGGCCGGCAACGGCATCTCCCTGCTGGTGGTCTCGGCGCTGGTCGCCTTCGAGGCCATCCGGCGCCTGATCCATCCGCACAGCGTCACCGGCGGAGCCGTTCTGGCCGTGGCGATCGTCGGCGTTCTCATCAACGTCGCGGCGGCGGGTTCGCTGGCGAAAGCCAACCGTTCGAGCCTCAATGTGGAGGGCGCCTACAAGCACGTGGTGACCGACCTCTACGGCTTCATCGGCACCATCATCGCGGCGATCATCATCCTCACCACCGGCTGGAACCGCGCCGACCCCGTCGCTTCCCTGCTGGTGGTCGTGCTGATGCTGCGGGCCGCTTACGGGCTGCTGCGCGACTCCGGACGCATCCTGCTGGAAGCCGCCCCGGGCAATCTCGACCTCGACGACATCCTCGCCCACTTGAAGGCCACCGAGCACGTGCTCGATGTTCACGACCTGCACGTCTGGACCGTCACCTCCGACCTGCCGGCGCTCTCAGCCCACATCGTCCTCGACGAAAGCTGCTTCACCGACGGCCACGCCCCGCAGCTGCTCGACCAGCTGCAGGAATGCCTCGTCGGCCACTTCGACGTCGAGCACTCGACGTTTCAGTTCGAGCCGATCAGCCATGGCCGCCACGAAATCGGCGCCCATTAGGAGTGGTCAGTCCTCGGGGGCGGTGCGGGTGAGCTCGACGAGTTGGCGAAGGCAGTGGTCGCGCAGCGGGGCGGGGAAGTCGTCGGCCAGCCGGTTGTAGACGACCCGACCCTCCTTGCGTGTGACGACCAGGCCCGCCGTCCGCAGCAGCCGCAGCGCGTACGAGACCGCGTCCTCGCTCACCCCAAGGGCCAGCGCGAGGTCACCGACGCACAGCTCCTCCACGACGTCGAGCGCGTAGATCAACCGGATCCGGACCGGGTCGGCCATCAGGCTGAGCAGGCTCGTCAGCCGGCCGGCGTCTTCCAGTGATGGCAGCCGATCCCGCGCATGAGCGACGCGCGTGGGGTCGATCGGATGATCGTGATCAGTGATGGTCATGACGGCCCCTCCCATGAGTCCCGTGCGACGCGAGCTCGCCGACCGGCTCGGCCAGGTGCGTATTGCGGCATCCGTCGCAGCAGTACCAGAACTGAACGCCGTCGCGTGACGCAGTGGCGCCCGCATTGGCCTTCTCCACCTGCATCCCGCAGACCGGATCCTTGGCGAAGGGGCTGGACACATCCGACGTGTCACGCGTGCGATAAAGCCAGTAGATGACCGCAAAGCCGACCAGCGCGATCAGGTTCAGCACGGTCGTGTAGTTCCACTCGAAGCCGGTACGGGCGACCACCTGCGGGCGAGCCGGTTCAGGGATCTGCACGGCCTTGAACAGGTACTCGACCGCCAGCCCACCGACACTCATCACCGCCCACAGAATCCCCAGCAGCCGCAAGGTGATGGGGCCGCCGAAGTACTTGCGGTAGATCAGCAGCAGCGGCAGCGTGATCAGGTCGGCGAAGACGAAGCTGACGACCCCGCCGAAGCTGCTGCCGCCATGCCAGAGCGCCGCAGCCAGGGGGACGTTTCCGATACTGCAGACGAAGCTGATGATGGCCAGGAAGGGCCCCAGCACGACGTTCTGCAGGCTCGACCAGAAGCCATGCCCCGAGATGAACAGCGACTCCCAGAAGTGGCCGGGGACCAGCGCCGACAGGAAGCCCGCGATGAGGAACCCGATCACCAGCTCGCGTCGCAACATCCCAAGGTCGCTGATCGTGTAGCCGGACGCGTCAGACCATCCGCGACGCGACCGGAGCCGGCGCCGTAGGGGCTCGTTTTCGCTTTCTGCATCGGCAATTTCGGCCCCCTCGTCCAGGCGGGCCCGAGCGCTTTCGATCCACCGTTCAGGAATGGCGCGCGGCAGCACCAGGCCGAGCAGGACGATCATGATCGCTCCGCCGACGAACTCGGCCAGCGCGAACTGCCATCCGATCAGCAGCCACAGCACGATGCCGAGTTCGACCACGAGATTGGTACTGGCGACCATGAAGATGATCGACGACGTGAAGTCGGCGCCTCGCGAAAACAGGCTTTTGGCCAGCGCCGAAGAGGCGTACGAACACGAGGAACTGATGACCCCGAAGAACGACGCCTTCGCCAGCGTCGCCGGCCGGTGATCGCCGAGCGCCCGGCGCATCTCGCGTCGCGACGCAAACGCCTGCACCGCACCGGAAAGCGCGAAGCCGAGCACCAGCGCCCACAGCGTCTCCCAGAACATGAAGAACGCCTCATCCAGGCCGTGCCACACACCCGGAAAGAAGTCCATCGAGCCACCTCCACGAAGGACTGTACACCCGTACGTCTGTACGGATGTCGCCAACGACGGGAGTGCTCCGCCTATTCCAAGGCCCGGCTCAGGTGCGTTCGGGGTCGGGCTTCCACGCGATGTACGGTCGTCCGGCTTGCTCCGCGGCCTCACGCGAGGCATTCAGTTGATACGCGGTGATCCCACCGTCCTCCCACGAGCCGCGGGAACCGGCGGCGAGCGCGTCGGGACTCTTGTCGGCCACACCGAAGTCGCTACGCACGTCGGCGACCTGGCGGTCCGCGAGAGTGAACCAGTCGACGCCGAGGAAGTCCTGGCTGCCGCGGACCAGCGCACCGCGGCGCATGGCGTCCGCAAGCCGGACGGCCATTCCGGCGTCGCGCAAGTGCCCGGGGCTGGCCTCGAACAGGCCGGCCCCGGACGCCAGGTTGCCGGTCTCGAACAGCGAAACAATCATGGCCAGCAGGCTGAATCCGCGCGGGTCATCGTTCGCGCGGGCGATGAACGCGAAGACTTCGAGCTCGTTCTCCAGCGTGGTGCCATACCCCGCGAGGACGTGGACCCAATCATGCTGGGCGAGCAGCGGGGGAGCGGAGCCGGGCAGCCCGGGGTAGACGAAACCGCGGTCGCGGTAGAAATCGGCGACGCCTCGGCCGAGGCTGCCGACGGGCAGCGTCTCCAGCGCCGTCCACTGGGCGGCCAGCGCCGGATCGGCGGTGATGGCGGCCCAGGCCTGTGACAGCGCGTCGGCATGCACCGCGCGAAGCCGGTCGGGGTCGACCGCAGCGAGGTAGCCGTTTCGGGCGAAGTCGGCCGCGGCCACGTCGAGCGCGCCCTCGGCGTAGGACTCGGCCACCGAGATCATCTCGTCGTCGACACAGAGTTCGGCGGCGAACTCGCGCACCCGCGTCGCCACCGACGCAGGCAGCGGCTCGAGGATCAGCTCGCCGAGGATCATGTTCTGCACGATGCGGGTGCGGAACGCGAGATTGCGCGCGGCCAGCGATTTTGCGAATTCGGCGGCATCGACCGGCGCGAGGTCACGGGTCTCGACGGCGAACCCGGTCATCGCCCGCACGAGGGCCGACATCAGCAGCTGTTGAAGGCTGGTGAGGCCGCCGTCGGGGGCGATCGCGCTCGTCATCCCGCGGGCGAGCATCGCGACCTCATCGGCATCCGGCGCGGTCAGCAGCTCATCGGCCGGCGAGGGAAGAACGACCGGCATCCGACCTCCCAGCACGCGAACCCGTCCAGCTCGACCCTAGAGCGCGTCCACCGGGAGCGCCGCTCAGTTTTCTGAGGGCTGACGCCGCAGGCCGTCGAAGGCCATATCGAGGACGCGTTCCATCTGCCCCGGCTCCACGAACGCGACCATCGTCAAGCCGCTGATCATGCGAAGAACGTCGTCGAAGGTCGCGTCGGCGCGGGCGACACCCGCGTCCTGAGCGCGCCGCAGGAGGGGCTCGCCGGCCTTGTTGATCTCCTGACGGCAGGTGCGGAAGAGTTCGGACGTGCTGCCACCCGACGCCGTCAGCTCCTCGGCGATCGCCCGCTTGGTCGCCGCGTAGCGCACGACTCCGCGCAGCCACGTCACCAGCGCATCCCACGGACGCAGCGCCTTCATCCCCTCGGCGGACCGGCAGAGCGTCTCCACCTCGTTGACGTAGACCGCCTCGAACAGGTCCTGCCGGGTGGGGAAGTGGCGGTAGAGCGTGCCGATCCCGACGCCGGCCCGGCGGGCGATGTCCTCGAGCGACGCCGAAACGCCGCCTTCGGCGAAGCCCTCACGCGCCGCCTCGAGCAACAGCTCGTAATTGCGACGCGCATCTGCTCGCTTGGGTCTGCGCGCCAGCACCTCGGGAACTGTCCCCGCGCTCGTCATCGAACCCGGACCTCATTTCATTTGCTACCGGAGGCACCCCTCCGTATAGTTACGGAGGGAGGCCTCCACTTTAGTACTTCCAACGCTCTGCGCGAAGGGTTCCTTACCCCATGTCTTCACCACTGTCGATTCTGTCTCCAAAGAATCCCACGTCGCGCCGCGACCGGCGGCCGCCGCGCGCGCCCGGTTCGCCGCTCGTCGTGCTCATCCTGATCCTGACCTGCCAACTAATGATCATTCTCGACGCATCGGTGGTCATCACCGCGCTGCCGAAGATCCACGAGTCCCTGCACTTCTCGGCCACCGGGCTGAGCTGGGTGCAGAACGCGTACACCCTCACCTTCGGGGGATTGCTCCTGCTCGGCGCCCGGGCGGGCGACATCCTCGGCCGCAGGCGCGTCTTCGTCGCCGGCATCGCCGTCTTCACTCTCGCCTCGCTGATGGGCGGGCTCGCCCAGTCGGAGAGCTGGCTGCTCATCTCCCGTGCGGTCCAGGGAACGGCGGCGGCCGTCGCGGCCCCGTCCACCCTGGCATTGCTGATGATGACGTTCACCAGTGCCCGCGAGCGCGCCCGGGCCGTCGGCTTCTACAGCTCCATCTCGGGGGCCGGCAGCAGCGTCGGACTCGTCCTCGGAGGACTGCTCACCAGCGCGCTCTCGTGGCGCTGGGGGTTCTTCATCAACGTGCCCGTGGGCGTCGCGCTCGTCATCCTGGCGCCGCGTTACCTGCCGGAGACCGAGCCGCGGCCCGGACGGTTCGACATCACCGGAGCGATCACGTCGACGCTCGGCATGACCGCGATCGTCTACGCCTTCGTGCGTGCCGCCTCCGACGGCTGGGCTGACCGCGGCACGATCGCCTCCTTCGTGGCCGGGGCCGCCCTGCTCGGCGGCTTCGTCCTGACGGAGATGCGAGCCGAGCAGCCGATCACCCCGCTGCGGCTGTTCGCCGACCGGTCCCGCGCCGGCTCCTACCTCGCGCGGTTGCTGATCCTTGGAGGGATGTTCTCGTTCTTCTTCTTCATCACGCAGTACCTGCAGGGAGTGCGCGACTACTCGCCGCTGAAGACCGGGGTCGCGTTCCTGCCCATGACCGCACTGATGTTCACGATGGTCCAGGTGGTCCCGAAGCTCAGCCGGCGGTTCAGCAACATCCAGCTGATGGCCGGGGGAGTGGGGCTCGCCGTCACCGGCATGACCTGGCTGAGCCGGCTCGGCGCGCAAACCCAGTATTTCCCGCAGATCGCGCTGCCGATGGTGCTCCTCGGCTCGGGCATCGGGATCGCGCTCATCCCGCTGACGGCCGCCTCGATCGAGGGCGTCGATCAGCGTGACGCCGGTGCCGCGTCGGGACTGGTGAACGTCGCCCAGCAGATCGGCGCGGCGATAGGGCTCGCGGTGATGGTGACCATCTTCGGCGCGGCAAGCCGTTCAGGAAGCCACACCTCGCCGCAACGCAACCTGGCGCACTCGGTCGCCAGCGCGCTCACCGGTTCCGCGGTGTTCCTGGCGGTCGCGTTCACCGTCATCGTGCTCCTGGTCCGCCGCCGGCCGAACCCACCGGTGGCACTTCCCGAGTCGGAGCAGGTGCTCGAGTACGCGACCAGCGATGCTGCTGCCTGACGGCTGAACGAACCAGGGAGGGGCAGCCATGTCGGTGTCGAGATTGCGTGACATTCCAGGAATCGGGGTCGACAAGGTCGGCGACGCCGCTGACGCCGCCGGCGATCCACGCTTCCTGCGACTGGAGAATCTCGACACCGACCTGCGCCCTCCCGCGGCAGCGATCGAAGCCACCCGCCAGGCGATCGATGACGACAGCGCCAACAGCTACCTCCCGTTCCAGGGCCACCTGGGCCTGCGGGAAGCGGCCGCAGCACACGTCAGTCGGATCGCGGGAGTTCCCTACGATCCGCGCGCCAGTTGCGTCAGCACCGCGGGTGGGCTGAACGGGATCCTCAACGTGTTGCTGGCGACGGTCGAGCCGGGCCAGGAGGTGGTGATCGCCGACCCGATCTATGCGGGCCTGGTCAATCGCATCCGGCTCGCCGGGGGAGTACCGCGTCACGTGCAATCGTCTGCAACTGCTGATGGTTGGGTCACCGATCCCGAGGAACTCGCTGCCGCCGTCGGACCGCAGACGGCCGCGGTGATGCTCATGGGCCCGGCCATGCCGACGGGCGCACTTCTCGACAGCACCCATTTCGCGGCGCTCGCGGAGCCCGTACAGCGGCACGGCGCCTGGGTCATCTACAACGCCGCGATGGAACGCATCCGGTTCGACGGGAAGCCGCCGGCACATCCCGCGTCAGAACCGGGGCTGCGCGAGCGGACGATCACCGTCGGCTCGGCGTCCAAGGAGCTTCGCATGATCGGCTGGCGGGTCGGCTGGGTGGTCGGCCCGCCGTCGATCATGGCTGATGTCGGTCTCGTCGGGATGACCAACGTGGTCTGCCAGGTCGGCATCGCCCAGCAGGCGGTCGCGGCCGCGCTCAGCGCTCCTGACGCACAGGCCGACGTGGCCGCGGCGACGGCCGTCTGGCAGCAACGCTGCGAGCTGATTCTTCAGCAATTGCAGGCCTATCCGTGCGTGCGACCCGAAGGCGGGTGGTCGATCCTGATCGATACGCAGGCGATGGGCATCCCTCCGGGAGAGGCGTCCGAACGCCTGTTCGACCGGGCGCAGGTCGCCGCCACGGCGATGAACGGATGGGGTCCCAGCGGTGACCGCTATCTGCGTCTGGTCTTCGCGAACGAGCCGGCCTCGCGCCTCACCGACCTGGGGGAGCGGTTCCGGATGGCGTTCGGATGATCAGAATCCCGGCTCCGGCGGGTCACCACGCAGGTAGGAGATGAGTAGCGCGTTGACCACGTCCGGACTTTCCAGCGGCAGCATGTGGGTGCCCGGCAGTACGGCGAGCCGGCCGCTCGCCAGCGTGTCGGCGACCACCTGGCTGTGCTCGAGCGTCACCTCGTCGCGGTCGCCCTGCAGCACGAGCGTAGGCGTCTGGACGGCACGCAAGCTCTCCAGGTCGAGCTCCGGCTCAGTCCTGAACATCTGCACCATTTTTGCGTGCACGACCGGGAAATGATCGGCGCCGTCGGGGGATTCGGCCACGTACATCTCCCGCAGGAAGCCCGTCACTTCCGTGTCGAGCTTGAGCAGCTCGTCGGTCAGAGGATTCTCGGTCTTGCCGCTGGAGTTGTAGTACTGGCCGATCAGCACCATCCGGCTGACGAGCTCCGGGCGGCGCAGCGCCACCAGCAGAGCGACCACTGCGCCGTCGCTCCAGCCGATCAGGTGGGCCGGCGCCTGCACGGCCGTCTGCAGGTAGGCGATCGTGTCGTCGGCCATCAGCGAGTACGTGATCGGGCCCTCGACGTCAGCGGTGTGTCCATGCCCCCGTCGCTCGGGCACATACACGCGGTAGCCGGCGGCCGAAAGTACCGGCGTTTGCTCAAAGAAAGAGGTCGCCGAGGCGAATCCGCCGTGCAGCAGCACCAGCGGATCGCCCTCGCCGCTCACCTCGTGCCAGACCTGCATTCCCGCGACGTCGAGGTAGCCCATTCACTCATCGAACAACACCGCCATCTCAGGCCGTTCGAGGTGGTGGGTCCAGTCCGATGCTGTCGCGTCGAAACGCTTGTCGCGTCGGGACGGATCAGCTCCGAGCGCCAGGAGTGCGCGCACCATCGCTGCATCACCGCGTTCGACCGCCGTGTGCAGTCCGGTCTGCCACGGCTGCTCGACCGGGACGTCGCCGCGGCCCATTGCGTTGACGTCGAAGCCCGCACTCACGAGCAGTTCGACGGCGTCGACCCTGCCCTGACCGGCGGCCCAGGCGATGAGCCCGGGCCGAGCTGCGCGGGCGGCCTCGACGACCTTCTCCGGGGCGGCGCGTACAGCAGCGGCATCAGCCGCCAGGGCAGCCGCGACGAAGGCGTCGACAGGCGGCAGGTGGGGCTCCTGCGCCCCGAGCGCTCGCAGTTCTTCGGCAAGCTCGCTGTGACCGTTACGCAGCGCCGCCTCGATCGGCGTATCGCCGCTGGGCAGCGGGGAAACGACATCGACGCCGTGGCGTGCGAGCAGCCCGACGCGTTCACGCTGATCGTGCGTGACGGCCCAGCCGAGCAGATCGCGCAACAGCACAGGGGGAGCAGGCAGCAGGTCGGGCAGCAAACGCCGCCACGGGCCGCCGTCCCCCTGGCCGAGCCCGAAAGCCAGCAGCACCTCGAGAAAGTCATCCTCGGCGCGGAACATACGGTTGTACAGGGTCTGACCGTCGTTCGGATCAGCGCCCGATCGCAGCAGCAAGCGCGCCAGCGCGATCGCGTACGGATGTGGCGGCTGGTCGTTCTCGCCGCCACCGAAGACTCCCGTCAGGACCGAGAACGGGGTCGGCAGTCCCGAAAAGAACCGGCCATCATTGGGGTTTGCCCCTTCCGACAGCAGGAGGCGCACCATCTCCAGCGCGCTGTCCAAGCCGGCCTCGAGCCGTCCGTACGCGGCGTACATCAGCGGCGGCCACGCATACGGCCCGGTATCGGCGCCCACGACTGCGGGCTCCGCAGACAACCGGCGGCGCACCTCCGCCACGTTGCCGCAGACGACCGCCGCGGCCAGACTCGCGGTCGCCAGTTCCGGCTGCTGCTCCCACAGTTCGACAGCCTGACGCCGTTGGGTGGGCGAGTCGGTCACGTAGTTCAGGCACGCGAGCCGGACCAACCGATCCGCGGCCGGCTCGTCGTCAGTCGCGTCAACGAGGATCCAGGTGCGACTCGCGATGGCCTCGACGTGACGCTTCAGGCGCGGCCAGCTGGAGAAGCCGTAGCGCCGCGCTACCGCACGCTGAGCACCGCTCAGCGACGACGTGTCATGCGCACCTTGTTGGCGCTGAAGCTCGCGGGCCTGCTTACGCAGCTGCTCCAGATTGGGTCGGGCGGGCAAGGGTTCGGTCGCCATGGCGACCTCCTTTCGCGTCCCCGTGGTCCGCGTGACGGGGCGAAAGGAGGTGGCTGCGAGCGTCACGTTCCTTGCTCTGCAGGTGGGCTCAGCCCTTTCCGCGGACCCGGAGGCGTTCCTGCAACGCCAGGTGCATCGTAACGCCGTCCAAGTCACTCACCACCAGTCACCGGCGCCGGGCGGCTAAGGCCAGGCCATGGTCGTTGACCGAGCCGCATAACGACCAAAGCCTGGCCTTGGCCGCACGGTGAGGGGAGCGGACACCCACGGGCCGCTGCCGACCCCCTTCCGGAACAGCTTTACATAATGTCGATTATCGGCGTAAGGCCATATCAGCTGGTTACGGTGGAGCGGAGATCTGCAACCACTGCCTGGATCGCCGGGCTGGCATCGGCACTGCGTCGCCACGCCGCGTGCACCTGACGCTTGGGCTGGCGCCGTAAGGGTCGCGCGACGATTCCTTTTCCCAACGCCGGACGAGCCAGCCTCGGGATCAGCGCCAGAACGTCGCCTGAGGCCACCAGCGACACCTGGCTGGCGAAATCGTCCACCAGATGCCGTACATCGGGCTCTTCGGACATTTCGGCGAAGAGTCGCCTGAACCATAAATGGCAGACCGTTCCGGGCGGGCTCGTCACCCAGGGGTAGCCCGCCAGGTCGCTGCTCGTCAGGGGCCGGTCGAGCTGCGCCAGCGGATGCCTGCGCTTCATGACCACATCGCCCACGTCGGTATGCAGGTGGGTCTGCCGCAGCGTCGACGGCGACGGCGACGGCAGGCCGTCGGCGTCGTGGACGAGCGCGAGGTCTGCCGTGCCCGCATCGACGCTGCGGAGGGCTTCCTCCGGATCTTCCTCGGTGATGTGCAGGTGTAGCTCCGGACAACTCGTCGCCAGTCGCGGCACGGTCGGCGCGAGCAGGCCGCGGATGGCCGTCGAGAAGGCCACCACGCGAAGCTCGCCTCGCGGCGCACCTTCGGAGACCGACTGTGCCGCCTCGGCGCACCGCTCGAGCGCCTGGAACACTTCAGGTGCAGAGTCGACGACGGCCTTTCCTGCTGGGGTCAGCACCACCCCGCGCCCCGCCGGCGCCAGCACGGACACCCCGACCTGCCGCTCCAAGCGCTTGATCTGCTGCGATACCGCTGAGGCCGTGAAGCCGAGCTCTTCGGCCGCCAGGGCGAGCGTCCCCAGCGCCGCCACCGATTGCAGTGCGCGCAATGCCGCCACATCGATCATGAAGCCAGGCTACGCAATAGTGTCAAGGAAACATCGCTGGACCGCATGTATTGCGCGCGGCACGGTAGAGCCATGGAAGCCCAGCCATTCGCCGAGCAACTGTTCGGCTCCACCGTCGTCGCGATGGTCACCCCGATGGAGATCGACGGGAGCGTCAGCGCATCCGGCACCGAAAGCCTCGTCGAGCATCTGCTGGCGACCGGATGCGACGGCATCGTCGTCGCCGGGACCACAGGGGAGTCACCCACCCTGACCGACGCCGAGACCGTTTGGCTCGTACGCACCGTCTCCACGCAAGCGAGCGGCCGGGCTCGGGTCATCGCTGGGGTCGGCACGTACGACACGGCCACCAGCATCCGGCGGGCGCAGCAGGCCGAAACAGCTGGTGCTGATGGGCTTTTGCTCGTCTGCCCGTACTACTCCCGGCCGACTCAGGCCGGGGTGATCGCGCACTGCGTCGCCGTGGCGGAGGCCACCGACCTTCCCGTGATGCTCTACGACGTCCCGGCCCGCACCGGTACCGAGTTGGCCGAAACCACACTCGTGCAACTCGCGGCGCACCCCCGCATCCGGGCCGTCAAAGATGCGAAGGGAGACCTGTTCGAAGCGATGAACGTCATGGCGCAAACGTCGCTCGCCTACTACTGCGGCATCGACGAGCTCAACCTGCCCTACCTCGCGTGCGGCGCCGCCGGTGTCGTCAGCGTGGTCGGCAATGTCGCCGCGGACCGGATCGGCGAGCTGATCCGAGCCGTCCGCATCGCAGACCTCGAAGCAGCGCGGGGGATCCAGTCCTGCCTACTCCCCCTGACCGAGGCGATCATGCGCGACTCACAGGGTGCCGTGATGGCCAAGGCGGCGCTGGCGGAGCTCGGGATCATCCCGCACGCCACCGTGCGGCTCCCCCTGCTCGAATCCTCAGCCGCTGACGTACTGCGCGAGGTGCTGGCCCGTCAAAGTGCTGCGTGACGCGACCAGCTCACCGGGCGTGCCTTCGAAGACGATCCGTCCGCCGTCGTGGCCGGCACCTGGGCCCAGGTCGATGATCCAGTCGGCGTGAGCCATGACCGCCTGATGATGCTCGATGACGATGACCGACTTACCGGAATCGACAAGGCGATCCAGCAGCCCGAGCAGCTGCTCGACATCGGCGAGATGTAGCCCAGCCGTCGGCTCGTCCAGGATGTAGACCCCTCCCCTCTCCCCCAGGTGCGTCGCGAGTTTGATCCGCTGCCGCTCTCCGCCGGACAAGGTCGTCAGCGGCTGGCCCAGGGTGAGATAACCGAGCCCGACGTCGGCGAGCCGCTCGAGGATCTTGTGAGCGGCCGGCAGCTGGGCAGCACCGTCACCGAAGAACCTCTCTGCCTCGGCGACCGGCATGGCCAGAACCTGGCTGATGTCCTTTCCCCCAGCACCGCCCAGGTGATATTCGAGCACCGAAGCCTCGAACCGCTTGCCCTCACACACCTCGCAAGGCGCGGCAACACCCGCCATCATCGCCAGATCGGTGTAGATGACGCCATTGCCGTTGCAGTTGGGGCAGGCTCCCTCGGAATTCGCGCTGAACAGTGCCGGCTTGACGCCGTTCTCCTTGGCGAACGCCTTGCGAATCGGCTCGAGCAGCCCGGTGTAGGTGGCCGGGTTGCTACGACGGGAACCACGGATCGAGCCCTGGTCGACGGTCACCACACCCTCGCGGCCCGACACCGAGCCGCGGATCAGCGAGGTCTTGCCCGACCCCGCGACGCCCGTGATGACCGTGAGGACCCCCAGCGGGATGTCGACGTCGACGTCCCGCAGGTTGTGCGTCGCAGCGCCCCGAACTTGCAGCGCATCAGCCGATTTGCGCACCTCGTCCTTGAGCTGGGCCCGGTCATCGAGGTGGCGCCCGGTGATGGTGTCGCTCTCGCGCAGCCCCTCGACCGTGCCCTCGAACATCACCTGACCGCCCTCGGTGCCTGCCTTCGGCCCGAGATCGACAACGTGATCGCCGATCGCGATCGTCTCGGGCTTGTGCTCCACGACGAGCACCGTGTTGCCCTTGTCGCGTAGCTGCAGCAGGAGTTCGTTCATTCGCTGGATGTCGTGCGGGTGCAGCCCGATCGTCGGCTCATCGAAGACGTACGTGACGTCGGTGAGCGAGGAGCCGAGGTGGCGAATCATCTTCGTGCGCTGAGCCTCTCCCCCGGACAGTGTTCCGGAAGGCCGTTCCAGCGACAGGTAACCGAGCCCGATTTCCACGAACGAGTCGAGCGTGTGCCGCAACGCCTCGAGCAGCGGCGCGACGGAAGCGTCCGCCAGCGCGCTCACCCAGGACGCCAGGTCGCTGATCTGCATCGCACAGGCGTCGGCGATGTTGATGCCCTTGATCTTCGACGATCGGGCCTCCTCGCTGAGCCGGGTGCCCTCGCACTCGGGACACGTGGTGAAGGTGACCGCCCGCTCGACGAAGGCCCGGATGTGCGGCTGCAGCGCGTCGACGTCCTTGGACAGCATCGACTTCTGGATCCGCGGGACCAGACCTTCGTAGGTCAGGTTGATGCCGTCGACCTTGATCTTGGTCGGCTCCTTGTACAGGAGGTCGTTCAACTCCCTCTTGGTGAACTTCTTGATGGCTTTGTCCGGGTCGAAAAAGCCGCAGCCACCGAAGATCCGGCCATACCAGCCGTCCATGCTGTAGCCGGGAATCGTGAGGGCACCCTCGTTGAGCGACTTGTTGTCGTCATAGAGCTGGGTGAGGTCGATGTCGTTCACGGCGCCGCGGCCCTCGCACCGCGAGCACATGCCGCCGGTGACGCTGAAGGTGCGCCGCTCCTTCACGGTGCGTCCGGCTCGCTCGAACGTGACCGCACCGCCCCCGGAGATCGACGCGACGTTGAAGGAGTAAGCCTGGGGCGAACCGATGTGCGGCTTGGCGAGCCGGCTGAACAGGATGCGCAGCATGGCGTTGGCATCCGTCGCGGTACCGACGGTCGAACGCGGATCGGTCCCCATCCGCTCCTGATCGACGATGATGGCGGTCGTCAATCCCTCGAGGACGTCGACATCGGGGCGGGCCAGCGTCGGCATGAATCCCTGCACGAACGCGCTGTAGGTCTCGTTGATCAGCCGCTGCGACTCCGCGGCGATCGTGCCGAAAACCAAAGAGCTTTTGCCCGATCCGGAGACGCCGGTGAACACCGTCAGCCGCCGCTTCGGGAGCTCGACGCTGATGTCCTTGAGGTTGTTGACGCGCGCGCCGTGCACCCTGATGAGGTCATGGATGTCAGCAGCGTGCACGTCCGGCCGAAGCGGTGGGGTCTTGTTCATCGGCAGTTGCTCAGGCCAGCTGGTTGATACGGATCAGGTTGCCCGCAGGGTCCCGGATGGCACAGTCGCGAATCCCGTACGGCTGGTCGGTCGGTTCCTGCACGATCTCCGCATTGCCGGCCTGCAGCTTTTCGAAGGCCGCATCGAGGTCTGCGGAAGCCATGGTGAGCATCGCGAAGGTGCCCTTGGCCATCATCTCCTGGATGGTGCGGCGCTCGTCGTCCGTGACGCCGGGGTCGGCGCCCGGCGGGTAGAGCACGAGCGACATGCCGGGCTGGCCGGCGGGGCCGACCGTGATCCAGTGCATGCCGTTGTAGCCCACGTCATTGCGCACCTCGAAGCCGAGGGTGTCGCGATAGAAGGCGATCGATGCCTCCGGGTCGTTGTGCGGTAGGAAGGCCGAGAAAATCGAGAGGTCCATGTCGCTCAGGCTAGGTGGGCCTGGCGGCCCGGCGCTTCTTGATTCCTGACCGGTCTGGTCACCTGTTTGGCGACGCATGACGGCATTCCCGCGGTGGCGCGCGCGGCCTCCCGCCGGTAGACGCTCGGCGCCACTCCAACCAGTTCGGTGAAACGGGTGCTGAACGTCCCCAGCGATGAGCAGCCGACCGCGAAGCACACGTCAGTCACGCTGAGATCCCCCCGGCGCAGCAAGGCCATGGCACGTTCGATGCGCCTGGTCATCAGGTAGCCGTACGGCGACTCGCCATACGCCCGCCGAAACTCCCGGCTGAGATGGCCGGCAGACATGTGCACCCCGCGGGCCAGCGCCTCGACGTCGAGCGGTTGGGCGTACTCCCGGTCCATCCGGTCGCGAACGCGGCGCAGCAGCGCAAGGTCACGCAACCGCGATGCTTCGGCGCAACTACCGGACATCTGCAAAATCGTGCCATAAGGCACGGCGCATTCGTCTGTGACCCGGACGGCAACAACGTCGAAGCCGTCTGCCACCAGCCGGCGTAGCTCGGTCTCAGCGGACGCGAGCGACCAGATAGTGCTTGTCCCAGATCAGCGAGAGCCGGACCCGGTCACCGGTGTGCGGGGCGTGCCAGATGAAGCCGAAGCCGGCGTAGATGCCGACATGGCCGAGCCGGTCGACGAAGATCAGGTCGCCGGGACGCATCTGCGAACGGGGGATGTGCACGGCAGCCGCGTACTGCGCGTAGGTCGTACGCGGTAGCGCGACCCCCAGGCGTTTGTAGACGTACTGCACGAGCCCCGAGCAGTCGAACGCGTTGGGACCCGCGGCCGCCCAGCGATAGGGCTTGCCACGCTGAGCCGCGGCGAGGAAGACCGCCTGCGTCTGAAGCGAAGCGGACACCGCGCGCACCGGCGCCGGACGCCGCACTCCCACCGATCGCACCGGCGTGCTGACGCGCGGCGCACCACCGAGAGCCACCCAGGTGCGCGCCCCGACCACGCCGTCGGCGGAGAGGTGGTGACGACGCTGGAAGGTGATGACCGCCCGCCGGGTCTGCGGCCCGAAATCGCCGTCTGCCGGGATGTGCAGATCGTGCTGAAGCACGATCACGGCAGACCCCCGCGCACCCTGCCTGAGAACTATGGAGGCCGCTGCCGCACCGGTCACCGGCAGCATCACGAGCAGCAACAGAACCGCCAACAGGGCTGCCAACAGTCCCCCGACAACGACCCGAAGACGAGTTCGCACGCCGCCCCCAAGCCGCTGCGTAGAGCACACGCAGCGCTGCGGTACGGCGGCATGTGGCGGGGCCCGTTCGGTGGGCGCCTGCCCTTAGTCCTTCGGGGCCTCGGCGGCCGGGGTCAACCCTGCGGCAGGCGGGCCACCCGAACGGAGCAGTCTTCGCCGCCGGCCCCACAGCACCAGATGGGCGCTGACGACGAGCACGACCGAGGTCAGCGCCATCCCGGCCACACCGTCGATCACGAAGTGCGTTCCGGTCACGATGACCGTGAAATACACCGCCAGCGGATACAGCCCGATCGCCAGCCGGCGCCGCCAGGATCGCGCGGGCAGGGTGAACCAGAGTGCGAGCGCGACCCAGGTGGCCCAGCCCAGGTGCAGGCTCGGCATCGGGGCGAACGGGTCACTGATGTGCTCGACGACGCCGTGGTTGTAGTTCCACAAGCCGCCGATCTTGGAAAGCGTGTCGACCGTGATCGTGTGGCCCGACGCGTCCTTCAGGGTGCGGGGCGGCTCGGCCGGATAGAGCGCGAAGATCCCGACGGCGACCATGGTCAGCGCGAAAAGGACGGTGCGCCAGAAGCGGTAGAACTGCGGGCGCTTGAACAGCAGCCAGAGCAGGACCCCGATCGTCACGACGAAATGGGCGCCGCCGTAGAAACCGCCGACGACCTGCAGGAATCCCTTGTAGGGCAGCAGGTTGTGCTGCAGGCCCTTCTCCCAGTCGAGGTGCAGCCATTTCTCGAAGTTGAACAGGTCCCGCCCGTGGCGGGTAGCCAGCGCCTTCTGCCCATTCGGATGCAGGCCGTGCAGTTCGCGGGCCTCGGCGTAGATGTAGTAGCCGGCGACGCCCAGCAAGATCTCGAACCACCAGTGGATCTTGCGGACCGGCTTCCCGCCCCCGGCCAGCTGTGCCCTGGCCACCAGCCCGGAGCCAGAGGTCTTCGGCTGCTCCCCCGCCGGCTCGGTCACGTCCAGCGACGGTGGGGACTGTGCTGACACGTCATCCTGGGTCGGGTGGCTACCGGTTTCGGTCGTTGCCACAGGCGAAACGTTACCCACCGCTTGCTGGGAGTTCGCTCAACGGCGCGCGTTTGTCATCCCCTTGTGACAAGCAGGCCCGCTCCCCCTCCGAGGGCCGCGCCTCCTGCCACCACCGCGCCGAGCAGCCCCGGCAACGGCCTTACATGCTGCGAACGCACTGCGAGCAGCACCGCAGCCAGATCCGAGATATCGCTGGCGCACGCCGCGACCTGACACCCGCGACTTCCCGCCGCGGAACCGACCCCGAGAGCAAAATCACGGCCCGCGAAAAATCGGGCAATCCAGGCAGTCCGCTCGGCCGTAATCGAGTCGACACCGAGGGTGCGAGCGAGCAGAGTCGGCCTGGCCAGCACAACTGCTCCCACCAAGGCGCGCGCCGCACCCAGCGGAACGGCGCTGCGGGTGAGAGCCTTGCCAAAACGCAATGGAAATCTTGTGGACGGGCTCAATATCACACCTTTGTTACGACGACTATAGGACGGGAACGTCTCAAGGGTTGCTGGCGTTGACTCAAAACGAAGCAGATCACGTGCTGTCTTCTCACCACGTGAACGACGAAGGGACCATCGATGGGCGAGCGGGTCTTGCGCGGAAGCCGACTTGGCACCGTTTCGTACGAGACCGACCGGGGCGCCGAAATGGCGGCTCGCCAGTCGGTGACGTACGACTGTGGCAGCGGTCACCGGTTCAGCATGCCGTTCGCGGCCGAGGCTGACGTTCCGGCCGTATGGGAATGCAAGGTGTGCGGGCGTGAGGCGCTGCTGGTCGACGGCGAGCGTCCGGAGCCGAAGAAGACCAAGCCGGCGCGTACCCACTGGGACATGCTCATGGAGCGCCGCACGACTGAAGATCTTGAAGAGGTGCTGGCCGAGCGGCTGGCCGTGCTTCGCGAGAAGCAGGGTTCGCGCAAGAGCGCCTGAGCTGGCTGTTCACCGCGCCTCATCGCCGGCTGGCAGTACCTTCCCCCGTCGTCCCTTGGGACGACGGGGGATTTTGCGTTAGCGACTCCTGGCGGCGCCCGCGTGGTCCGGTCCGCAGACCCCACCAGGTGACCCGCCAGAGCGCCTCCGCGACGATCGCGTTGCTCATCTTCGATTCACCGATCTCCCGCTCGACGAAGGTGATCGGCACCTCGACCACCCGGTAGCCGGCCCGCCAGGCCTGCCAGACCAGGTCGACCTGGAAGCAGTAGCCCTGCGAGGAGACCTCGCCGAGCGGCAGCCGGCGCAGGACCTCGCTGCGATAGGCGCGAAATCCGCCCGTCGCGTCGCGTAGCGGCAGCCCGAGGGCGATGCGGACGTAGGCGTTTCCGCCGCGTGAGAGCAGGAGCCGGCGATGCGGCCAGTTGCGAACCACCCCGCCCTTGACGTAGCGGGAGCCGAGCACGACGTCGGCCGGGCCGCCCGGGGCATCCGCCGCGAGGGCCGCGAGCAGCCGCGGCAGCTCCTCGGGCTGGTGTGAGCCGTCAGCGTCCATCTCGACCAGGACGTCGTAATCACGCTCCAGGCCCCAGCCGAAACCGACGACGTAAGCGGTGCCCAGCCCCGACTTCTCGGTGCGGTGCAGTACGTGCAGCTTGGGATCATTGTCGGCGGCCTCGTCGGCGATCTTGCCGGTGCCGTCGGGGCTGCCGTCGTCGATGACGAGGATGTCGACATCGGGGCACGCCGCGCGCAACCGGCTCACGGTGGTCGGCAGGTTGTCGCGCTCGTTGTAGGTCGGGATGCAGACCAGCACCCGCTCAGTGCTCACTGCTGAAGCCTGTCCCTTCGTCGCCGGCCGACCACACGGTAGCCGCGGGTGTCACGCCACCGGACAGCAGACAGCAGGCCGAGGGCGCCCAGCACGACGAGTGCCAGCTCCGTCCAGCCGCCGAGCCGGTCAGCCAAGGTCAGCGAGGTGCGCAGCGGCACCGACGCGACCAGCGCCTGCGGGGTGAACAAGCTGCTGCGCTGGAGCAAGGATCCGTTGGGGCTGATGATCGCGCTCAGCCCGCTGGTCGCCGCCACGACGACGGTGCGTCCGTGCTCGACGGCGCGGATGCGTCCCATCGCGAGCTGCTGGTAGGTCTCCCCCGAGCGCCCGAAGCTCGCGTTGTTCGTCTGCACCACGATCAGCTGCGCGCCCTTGTCGACGACCGAGCGCACCAGACCGTCGTAGGCGACCTCGAAGCAGATGACGTCTCCGAGCCGGTAGGACTGCTTCGGGCCCTGGATCGTGAAGAGCCCGGCCGTCTTTCCGGCGACGAAGTCGTTCGGCTGGTCGTGGGCGTAGCGGGTGACGATCTTCTGGATGATCGACCGGCCGGGCAGGTACTCCGCGAACGGGACCGGGTGGCGCTTGATGTACATCTGCCCGAGGTAGCCCTGCGGGCCCCACAGCAGGCCGGTGTTGCGCACGTGCCCGTAGCCCGGCCCGTCCAGAACGGCACCGACCAGGATCGGACGCCCGATGGCGGCGGACGCGGTGTCCAGCAGCTGGGCGGCGGTGGCGTCCTTGAACGGATCGAGGTCGGAGGAGTTCTCCGGCCACAGGACCAGATCGGGGGCCGCCACCTTGCCGGCCTTCACCTCGGCGGCGAGCCGCTCGGTCTCGGCGACGTGGTTACGGGTGACGGCGCGCTTTTGTCCCAGCGCGTCGAGCCCGGTTCGGGGGACGTTGCCCTGGATCGCGGCGACGACGGCGTTGCCGCGCTGCGCCGCCGTCGGGCGCGGGATCAGCAAGGGTCCGAACGCGAGAGCGCACAGCCCGGCGAGGGCAGCTCCGGCTGTGAGGCCGGCGCGTGGTCCGGCGCTCGACGCCTGCAACGCGCGGATGCCGACGACGAGCAACCCGCCGCCCAGAGCGACCGCAAAGCTCAGCAGCGGGGCCCCGCCCCAGGCCGCCAACGCCGTCAGCGGGCTGTCGCTCTGGCTGAAGGCGAGCCGGCCCCAGGGGAACCCGCCGAAGGGCACCCGATCGCGGATGGCCTCCTCGACCATCCAGGCGCCCGCGATCCACAGCGCGGGGAAGCGTCGCCGCTGGGCAAGCACCAGCAGCGGCCCGATGATCGCCAGCAGCAGGCTCTGGCTGACGGTCAGGATGACCCACGCGTCGACCCCGGCGACCTTGCTCCAGACCAGCAGCGGCAGCAGAAACCCGAGCGCGTAAGCGATACCGAGCCCGTACGCGGTCTTGCACCGCCGGCCCCGGACCACGAACGCGAGGCCCGCAACCCCGACGAACGCCAGCGGCCACCACCCCCACGGCGGGAATGCTGCGCACGTGAGGAGTCCGACGACAGCCGCCGCGAAAGCACGCCGGGTGGGGACGTAGCGCCGCAGCCGGCGACGTCGTGGAGCCTTCGGACCAGCCCCGGAGTCCGCCTCAACAAGCCCAGCTGCTCCAGGCGGCGCAGCAGTACTCGGAGACGTGACGGTCACCGGTACATCCTGCCGGACGAGTGGCCTTTCGGTGATGACCACCCAACCAAAAACGGTCCTCACATCAGGCAGTCCGCAGATCATGCGAAAACGGGGTATCGGGCCCGAGTCACCCTTCGGACCGGCCACCGGCCCGCTGGCAGCAGGCAGACAGCCGTTGTCTACTGGATGACTCGGGCCCCTCCCCCGGCCGCGTGGAAGGACAAGCCGATCCGGCCGTTCCCTCTCCACGCGCACCGGAGACGTCGGCTGGCCCCGGATTCAGGTCCCCGTCCCCCCGGCTCCGGCTGGCGGAGGCCCGACCTCGCGTAGGTCGACTCCGGGCCGATCGGGACGGAGGCCCGTGAATGGCCTCCGGCCGACGTGGTGAGCATGGTGCGGAACTGTATCGGCGGTCGCACTCTGGGTGTCAACTCTCTCTTTGACCTGCGTTTGCCGCGCGCTAGCGCAGCATGCGTGCGGTTTTCCGGTCGTTCATCCGCAAGACATTCGCCGGTTGTTGTGCGTTGGCTCGGCGTGTCTTGTGCGCCACTCCGCACGAGTCGCGTTCAACAGGAGGTACTTCCGCCAAACTAGGTCGGCAAAACCCAGCATTCCAGGCGTTTTCTGGCTCCGAACCTTCTCGGTTGGTCGTAGGTCGTCGCGCCTTATCGCACAACGGCGCCGTCGCTGACCGTCCTCCAGCCGCAACCTCAACCCGTAGTCCACGGTCGACCTCATCTCCAGGGTGAGGCTTCAGCGGGCAGGATGCGATCCATGACGCTGCAGGCACCGCGTAAATGGTGGGAGCACGCCGTCTGCTACGAGGTGTACATCCGCAGCTTCGCCGATGGCGATGGCGACGGCGTCGGCGATCTCATCGGGCTACGCGAGCGACTGCCTTACCTTGCCGGCCTCGGGGTCGACGCCCTCTGGCTGACTCCGTTCTACCGATCGCCCATGGCCGATGGCGGCTACGACGTCGCCGATCCGTGCCGGGTCGACCCCCTGTTCGGCGACCTCGATGCCTTCGATGCCGTCCTCGCTGACGCTCACGCGCTGGGCCTGAAGGTCACCATCGACGTGGTGCCCAACCACTCCAGCGACCGCCATCCCGATTTCGAGGCGGCGCTGTACGCGCGGCCGGGCAGTCCGGAGCGGGAGCGCTACCTCTTTCGCCCGGGATCCGCCGTCGGAGGGCCGCCGAACAACTGGCGCAGTGTCTTCGGCGGCCCGGCGTGGACCCGGGAGTTGCGCAGCGGCGAATGGTTCCTTCATCTGTTCGCCCCCGAGCAGCCCGATCTGAACTGGCGCAATCCTGCCGTCGGCGACGAGTACGAACGCATCCTGCGCTTCTGGCTCGATCGCGGCGTCGACGGATTTCGCATCGACGTCGCCCACGGGCTCGTCAAGGACGAGGCCTTGCGGGACAACCCCAGCCCGGATCGCCGCGGCGCGTTCGGCATCGGCGCCGAGGAGCGCTACGCGTACGACCAGCCCGAGGTGCACGACATCTACCGGCGCTGGCGACGCGTCCTGGACAGCTACGACGGCGACCGGATAGCGACCGGCGAGGTCTGGATTCGCGATGCTCAGGCTCTTGCCCGCTACGTGCGTCCGGACGAACTGCATCTCGCGTTCAACTTCCGCTACCTCAGCGCGGCCTGGGACGCTGAAGCCGTACGCACCACGATCGACACGGAATTCGAGGTGCTCCCGGCCGGCACGCCGCCGACCTGGGTGCTGTCCAACCATGATGTCGTGCGACACCGCACCCGGCTCGGAAGTCTTGACCGGGCCCGGGCGGCCACCCTGCTCATGCTCGCGCTGCCTGGGGTCTGCTACCTCTACAACGGCGAGGAACTCGGCCTGCCCGAAGTCGACGTGCCCCCGGCCGCAATCCAGGATCCGCAGTGGTTCCGCTCGAACGGGACCCAACTCTCGCGGGACGGCGCCCGGGTGCCGCTGCCGTGGTCGGGCGACGCTCCGCCATACGGCTTCTCGCCGCCGGGGGGCGCGACCTGGCTACCGCAGCCGGCCGACTGGGGGCCGCTGACCGCAGCCGCCCAGAGCGGCCGCGAAGGCAGCACTCTTGAGCTCTATCGCGCCGCGCTGGCCCTGCGGCGGAGCGACCCGGCTCTCGTCAGCGACGGATTCCGTTGGCTCCCCGGGCCGGCAGGAGTGCTCCGATTCGAGCGCGGCAGCGGGGATACCCGGCTCGAGTGCTGGGTCAATTTTTCTGCCGCACCCGTATCGCTTCCTGCGGGCGAGCAGTTGTTGAGGAGCAGGTCAGTGGCCAACGATCACCAGTTATCACCAGAAACTGGAGTCTGGCTGCGTCCCGTCTGACGCTGCGCTGCACAAAAGTTGCGGCGGGTGATGTTTCCGGTGCATGACGGAGGGGAGGTGCTGTGATCGTGGTCACCCTGACCGGTGGGTGACCCGTGAGCCCGGGAGGCGAACGTGCGTCCTGCGGATTCCCCCAGCCGCTCGATGTCCCGCAGCAAGCACCCGAGAAGGCGGATCTCCAGACGCCGCTACACCGGCCTAGCTCTCGCCGGCGCCTTGGTCGCGCCGGCGCTCGCCGCCTGTGGCCAGGGCGGCAGCGGCTCGGTGAACGGCGTCCCGACGATCAACTGGTACATCGGTGCTCAGGCCGGCGGCTGGATCGAAGACGCGATCGCCACCTGCAATACGCAGAACAAGGGCAAGTTCGTCATCAAGGAGCAGGAGCTGCCCTCCCGCGCGACGGATCAGCGCGAGCAGATCGTGCGCCGGCTCGCTGCCAACGACAGCTCGGTCGACCTGATCGGCATGGACGTCATCTGGACCGCCGAGTTCGCCAATGCCGGCTGGCTGTACGCGTTTCCTGACGACGCCAAGGCCAAGCTGAGCGACGGCGTGCTCAAGGGCCCGCTGGCCAGCGCGACTTACCAGGGCAAGCTCTACGGCGCCCCCTACACGTCCAACACCCAGCTGCTCTGGTACCGCAAGAGCCTCGTCCCGGCTCCGGGTAAGGACTTCACCTGGGACCAGATGGTCGATGAGGCCGTGTCCAAGCACGCGAAGGTGCAGATCCAGGGCGTGCAGGCGGAGAGCATGACGGTCACCTTCAACGCGCTGCTCGCGTCGGCGGGCGGCTCGTTCGTCACCGACGCCAGCAAGGGGTCGGACGCCTCCATCAGTCTCGCGCAGGCGCCTACCGTCGCGGCCCTTGCGGCGCTGAAGAAGCTGGCCTCCTCATCTGCCGCTGACCCCGAGCTGAACACCGCGAACGAGGACAGCAGCCGGGCCGCGTTCGAGAAGGGCGGCTCGGCGTATGAGATCAACTACCCGTTCATCTACCCGAGTGCCGCGTCAGTGAAGGGTCTGCAGGCCGACCTCGGCTGGGCGCGTTATCCCGAGGTGATCGCCGGCAAGCCGAGCAAGCCCCCGCTGGGCGGTTTCAACATCGGCATCGCCAGCCACAGCAAGCACAAGGCGCTCGACGTCGCGGCGGCGGCCTGCATCGTGCAGCCCAAGAACCAGTTGGACGCGGCGGAGAAGGGCGGCAATCCGCCAACTCTGTCGAACCTGTACGACAAGATCGACAAGAAGCAGTACCCGTTTGCCGCCCTGCTGCGGGAGTCGATCAATGACGCAGCCCCGCGGCCGGTCACCCCCGCCTACAACGACATCAGCTTGGCCGTACAGGAGACCCTGGTGCCGCTGAAGGCAATCAATCCCCCGAAGACAGCCAACAAGCTGCGAGATCTGGCCAAGCTCGCCCTGAAGTCGGAGGCGGTCCTGTGACCACAGTTGCCGAGACCCCGACCGGCACGACCGCGAGTCCCAACGGCCACCGTCGCAAGTCTGTCCTCACCGACCGCGACAAGGCCGAGCGCCGCCTCGGTATCCGGCTTGTTGCCCCGGCCGTCATCGTCATGCTGGCGGTGACCATCTACCCGATCTGCTACTCGATCTGGCTGTCGATCCAGCGCTACAACCTGCGTTTCCCCAATGACCGCAAGTACGTCTGGTTCGCCAACTACGGCAAGATCCTCAGCTCGTCCCGCTTCTGGGACGTCATGGTCAACACGTTCGTCATCGTCGTCGCGTCGGTGGCCGTGGAGCTGGTGCTGGGCTTGGCGCTCGCGCTGTTCATGCACCGGGCGATCTTCGGACGCAACATCGTCCGCACCGCCATCCTGCTGCCGTACGGGATCATCACCGTGGTCTCGGCGTTCGCCTTCCAGTTCGCCGTCTCCCCGAGCATCGGCGGCTTCTGGCACCTGACGTCACCGCCGCTCGACAACCGCAACACCTCGCTCGTCGTCATCGCGATCACCGAGATCTGGAAGACGACGCCGTTCATGTCGCTGCTGCTGCTCGCCGGCCTGGCGACGGTGCCGAACGACTACGTCGAAGCGGCCAAGGTCGATGGTGCGAACGCCTGGCAGCGCCTCTGGCGGGTCATCCTGCCGAACATGCGCTCGGCCGTCCTGGTGGCGGTGCTCTTCCGGACGCTGGACGCGGTGCGGATCTTTGACACCGTCTTCATCCAGACCCGGGGAGGCAACAACACTGCGACCCTTTCCCAGCTCGGCTACAACGAACTCATCAGCCAGCTGAACCTGGGCCTCGGCTCAGCGGTCTCGGTGATCCTGTTCATCCTCGTGATCATCATCGCGTTCGTCTTCGTCAAGGGATTCCGAACCGATCTCGGTCAGGTTCGAGGGGAGCGCTGATGGCCACCATCGCCGCCGGATCGGCCCGCAGGGCGCCGGGCACGCGCGAAATCCCCATGGACAAGCGCAAGATCCAGCCGTTCTGGATCCTCGGCTCGATCGTGATCGTGCTCTACGCGATCATCCCGATCCTCTGGATCCTCTCGCTCTCCCTCAAACCGCAGAGCGACATCACCGACGGCTCGATCATCCCCAAGCACTTTTCCTGGGTGAACTACTCGACCATCTTCGGGACCGGCGTCTTTGTCCGGCCGCTGATCAACTCGATCGGCATCACCCTGATCTCCACGGTGATTGCGGTCATCCTCGCCACCCTCGCCGCGTATGCGATCGCGCGGCTGAATTTCCCCGGCAAGAAGTTCGTACTGTCAGCTGCGCTCGCTATCGCGATGTTCCCGCCGATCTCGATCGTCGGGCCGCTGTTCAACATGTGGCGCTCTCTCGGCCTCTACGACACCTGGCCCGGCCTGATCATCCCGTACATGACGTTCGCCCTGCCGATGGCGATCTGGACCCTGTCGGCTTTCTTCCGGCAGATCCCGTGGGAGCTGGAACAGGCCGCGAGTGTCGACGGGGCAACTCCCTTCCAGGCGTTCCGGAAGGTCATCGTTCCCCTTGCAGCGCCAGGGGTTTTCACGTCGGCGATCCTGGTGTTCTTCTTCTGCTGGAACGACTTCGTCTTCGCGATCACGTTGACCTCGACCGACCGAAGTCGCACCGTGCCCGCTGCACTGAACTTCTTCACCGGCGCCTCGCAGTTCTCCCAACCCACCGGGGCGATCGCGGCGGCGGCGATCGTCGTCACCATCCCCATCATCATCATGGTGTTGATCTTCCAGCGGCGCATCGTCGCCGGCCTCACCTCCGGCGCAGTGAAGGGCTGACCCAGACATGTCTGAAATCACGCTCAAAGGTGTCTCAAAGCGGTTCGCCGACGGCACGGTAGCCGTGGACAACATCGACCTCGACATCGCCGACGGGGAGTTCGTCATCCTGGTCGGCCCATCCGGCTGCGGGAAGTCGACGCTGCTGCGCATGATCGTCGGGCTGGAGGACATCAGCTCCGGCGATCTGACGATCGGCGGAAAGCGCGTCAACGAGGCCGGCCCGAAGGACCGCAACCTCGCGATGGTGTTCCAGAACTACGCGCTCTACCCGCACCTCTCGGTCCGGGAGAACATCGCGTTCCCGCTGCGGCTGGCGAAGATGGACAAGGCCAAGGCCGACGGTCTGGTGAACGAGGCGGCCCGCACGCTCGAGCTGACCGAGCTGCTCGACCGCAAGCCTGCGGCGCTCTCGGGAGGGCAGCGGCAGCGGGTCGCGATGGGACGCGCGATCGTCCGCGAGCCCAACGCCTTCCTGTTCGACGAGCCGCTGTCCAACCTCGATGCAAAGCTGCGCGTGCAGATGCGCACCGAGATCTCCCGGCTGCAAAAGCGCTTCGGCACGACGACGGTCTACGTCACCCACGACCAGACCGAAGCCATGACCCTCGGCGACCGCGTTGCCGTGCTGCGCAGGGGGATTCTGCAGCAGGTCGCGTCACCGCGGGAGCTCTACAACAACCCCATCAACCTGTTCGTCGCCGGTTTCATCGGCTCGCCGTCGATGAACTTCCTGCCCGCCACGCTGAAGGCCGGCAAGCTCGATCTGCCCTTCGGTGAGATCCCGCTTCCGGAGGAGTTCGTGAGCCGGCTCGGCCGCGACGAGAAGCCGGTCATCGTCGGCATCCGCCCCGAGGACTTCGAGGACGCCTCACTCGTCGAGGAGCGGGACAAGGGCCGCGGCTCGACGTTTCGGGCGCGCATCGACGTCGTCGAGTGGATGGGCTCGGAGCTGTTCGTCTACCTGCCCGTCCCGCGCGGCGATCGGCAGCACCAGGCGGGGCTTTCCGAGCTCGCCCGAGAGCTCGATCAGGAAGATCTGCACAGCGACAGCGACGAGAGCCAGATCGTGGCTCGGCTGAATCCGGCGAGCCGGGTACGCGAGAGCGAGGAAGCCGACCTCTGGGTCGACACGACGCGAGTGCACCTGTTCGACCCCGAGACCGGCGACAGCCTCACCTACCAGGCGCCGTCGGAGTCCGGGCAGAGCGCCGGGCAGGAGCAACCGGCCAGCTAAGCACGACGGTGCGGGCGGCGGGCGAGCGACACCGGCGGCCTGCCACGCACCGTCTCGACCGCGCGCTCGTCCCACGTGTGCGTGCGCAAGAGCCGGTAGCGCTGGGCGGAGAACCGTAGATACGCCTCGGTGTCGGTGAGGCCTGGGTCGTCCTCGGCGAGGTCGGCGATGAGGTCCTCGTCGCGCAGCAGGCGGATGGCCGGCTCGTACTCCTCGCTCCACCACAGGGTCGCCGCGTCACGCCGGGCGATCAGCTCGCCGCGTTCCATCATGTAGCGAAAGGCCCACGCCTCCACCCCCTCGGCGAGCGCGAAGTAGTCGTCGGGCTCGCGCAGCCGGATCGCGTCGCGTAACTCCTCGGCAAGCGGGACCCGCTCGAAGAAGACGCGCTGGCCGCTCTTTCGCGGGAGGTCGGCGATGGTCAGATCGGCAGGCGCCGGAATGGCCGTGCGCACCTCGGTGACGTACGCCGGAATCACCCGCCAATCCAGCGCCCTCGCGACAGCGACGCGATGGTGTCCATCGCGTACGAAATGCAGGGCACCGACCCGGTAGAGGTCAACCGGCGGGAACGATTCCCCGCGGCGGGCAGCAGCGGCGAGACGTTCGAAGCGTTCCCGCGGCTGCCCGGTCGTCGGCCGGAAGTGCCTGTCGAAGCCGCCGACCCGGTCGGTCGAACCGACGATCGAATCCAGCGGCACCGTCTTCAGGCCGAGCGGGATGATCTCGCGGGGGCCGAGCGCCGCGACGACCTCGTCGTAGGGCAGCAGCACCGAAACATCTCCGGGCCGGCCGGAGAGGCGGGCGAAAACCTTCGCCCAGGCGGCTCGCCGGCGGGCCCGGGTGAAATCGTCGCGAGCGTCAGCACTCGGCATACCGGTCGAACGCCAGTCACTGGGCACCCTGCGCCCCCTCGATCTCGAGGCCACCCGCCGGCTCAGACGCGAGGAGGACGGCCCTCATATGCGGTGCTGAGTACCACGGTGGTCCGGGTGTTAACCGCCGCCACGGCCCTGATCTCACGCAGCAACGATTCGAGCTCGGCCGGGCCGCTCACCCTGACCTTCAGGATGTAGTTCTCTTCGCCGGCGACGCTGTGGCACTCCTCGATCGCATCGAGATGCGCCAGCTTCTCGGGCTCGTCGTCGCCATTGGCCGGATTGATCGGCTTGAGCGAGACGAAAGCCGTCATCGGAAGGCCGACCTGCTCGGGGGAGATCCGGGCGGCGTAGGACTGGATGACCCCACGCTGCTCGAGCCGGCGCACCCGCTGGTGCACAGCAGAGACCGAGAGCCCCGTCTCCCGGCCGAGGTCGGTATAGCTCATCCGCCCGTCCGCTGAAAGCAAGCTCACGATCTGGCGGTCCAGGTCCTCGAGCACCCCACGATCCTCACGGTTGGTTGAAGCGGCGCGACTAATAGTAGTTGGAGAGCAGTCAGCGCAGCTCAGCCACGGTGTAACGCGACCCGTCCGCCGGGTCAACCCAGATTCGCAGCGTGCGCCCGGTCGCGGGGTCGTGAACCAGCTCCTCGGTGCGCTGCCAGTCTTCCCCCGGTACCCGCGCCTCGACGATCGGGCGCGCCCGCAACTTGAAGATGACCAGCATCAGGACGATCAGCCCGATCGCGCTGGCTACCAGGGTCAGCACCCGCACCGGTCTCTCCTTAAGAGGCAAGGGACGTCAAGATGTCTTACATGTCATCCAGCGGCCGGCTCCTGCTCGTCGACGCTCCATCAGCATATTTCCGTGCATTCCACGGAGTGCCGGCAAGTGTCACCGCTCCCGACGGTACGCCGGTGAATGCCGTCCGCGGCACGCTTGACGTGCTCGCCCGCCAGATCCGCGACCTTTCCCCGGACGCATTCGTGGCGGCGTTCGACACCGACTGGCGGCCCGCCTGGCGCGTCGAGGCCATCCCGTCCTACAAGACACACCGGGTCGCGGAGGACGGCGGCGACGGCACTCCGGATCCGCTGGAAGTGCAGGTGCCGATTCTCGAAGCGGTCCTGGACGCGATCGGGCTGGTGCGCGTCGGAGTGGCCGAATTCGAGGCCGACGACGTGATCGGCACCTACGCCCACCAGTGGCCGGGCCCGGTCGACGTCGTCACCGGCGACCGAGACCTCTTCCAGCTGGTACGCGACGACCGGCCGGTACGCGTCATCTACAGCGTCGAGCGTTACGCGCACATCGACGAGGCCGCAGTAGCGCGTAAGTACGACATCCCCGGTGCGGGCTATGGGGAATTTGCAGTGCTGCGGGGCGACCCATCCGACGGCCTGCCGGGCGTACCGGGAATCGGCGCCAAGACCGCCGCCGCGCTCGTGAATCGATTCGGCTCCGTGGAGGCGATGCTGACGGCGCTGGACGCGGGCGACGAGGC
>DATAZK010000053.1:0-74010 GCA_036272075.1 Frankiaceae bacterium | reverse complement strand
CCCTGACCGAGGACCCTGGATACACGGTCAACTCCGACAAAGTGAAGAACCTTCATCCCCGCGGCCGGATCTACAGCACCGTCCTGACGATCACCGACGGGACCAAGCCGGTGACCCGGGAACGACACCAGGTCGTTCTCGACGGAAAGGCCTACCAATTCTCCGCCTGCTGAGCCGGACGCCGAACAACCGCGCGGCGACTCAGCTGGGCGGCGGCGCCAGCTCCTGGACGTCGAGCTCACCATCCGCGTACTGCTTGCGCAGCACCTTCTTGTCGAACTTTCCGACCGACGTCTTGGGCACCTCGTCGATAAAGGTCCAGCGCTCGGGCAGCTGCCAGCGGGCGAGGCTGTGGCTGAGCTTCTCGCGTAGCTGCTCGGCGGTGATCTCCGAGCCGGCCTCGCGTACGACCGCGGCCAGCGGGCGCTCCGACCACCGGTCGTCCGGCACGGCGATGACGGCTGCCTCGAGCACGCCCTCGGCGTCCATCAGCGTGTTCTCCAGGTCGACGCTGCTGATCCACTCGCCGCCGGACTTGATGACGTCCTTGGAGCGGTCGGTGATCTGCATGAAGCCCATGTCGTCGAGGGTGCCGACGTCTCCTGTGCGCAGCCAGCCGTCGTCGCTGAAGCGCTCCGGGTCATCGCCCTGGTAATAGGACGCCGTCACCCAGGGGCCCCGGACCTCGAACTCCCCCACGGCCTCGCCGTCTGCGGGCAACTCCGCGCCGGCGTCGTCGACGATCCGGCACTCGACTCCCGCGAAGACGCGCCCGGTTCGAGCCCGGTACGCCCACTCCTCATCTCCGCTGACGCCCGCGGGCGCGTGCGCAATGGCGGCGAGCGGGCTCGTCTCGGTCATCCCCCAGGCCTGCACGACCGTCACGCCGAGCTGCTCCTGGAAGCCCTTCATCAGCGAGAGCGGGACGGCCGAGCCGCCGCAGATCACCGTGCGCAGGAAGGAGACGTCGACCTTGTTCTCCACGGCGTAGCGCAGCACCGCCGACCACACCGTGGGCACGCCCGCGACGATTGTCGGACGCTCGCTGGTCATCAGCGGGCACAGGTACTCGGCCTGCAGGTAGCGGTCCGGCATGATCATGTCGGCGCCCGCCATCCACGCGGCGTACGCGAGACCCCAGGCGTTGGCGTGAAACATCGGGACGACGGGAAGCACCCGGTCCTGCTCGCCCACGCCGAACGCGCTGCCCATGCACGCGGCCATCGAGTGCAGGTAGACCGAGCGGTGGGAGTAGACGACACCCTTGGGATTGCCCGTGGTGCCGCTGGTGTAGCACATGGCGGCTGCCGAACGCTCGTCGAGATCGGTACGCCATTCGAACGTCGTCGGCTGGCTGCCCACGACGTCCTCGTAGCGCGAGATCGCCGGTCCCATGCCCTCGAGCTCCGCCCCGTCACCCCCGTGCACCAGCACGTGCTCGACGGTCTTCATCTCCGGAAGCGCCTTCGCCAGCAGCGGCACGATCGAGCCGTCGACGATGATCACCCGGTCCTCGGCGTGATTGGCGACGTAGACCACCTGCTCGGGAAAGAGCCGCACGTTCAGCGTGTGCAGCACCGCGCCCATCCCCGGAATCGCCAGGTAGCTGACGAGATGTTCGGCGTTGTTCCACTGGAAGGTGGCCACCCGGTCGCCGTCGCGAATCCCCAGACCGGCAAGCGCGTTGGCGAGCTGGGCCGCCTGCTCCCCCACCTCGCGGAACGTCGTCTCGCGCGTCCCCTCGCCGGTACACGTGACGACCTTGCTCTTGCCGAAGTTCGCCAACCCGTGGCGCAGGAGAAAACCGAGGGTCAGGGGGACGTCCTGCATGGTGCTCTGCATGGCCGCACTATTCCCCACTCAGACCGTTACCGCACCCGTTCGCAGTTACGCCTTGGGTTCGGGGACGAAGTCGATGCCGGCCTCTTTGCGCTGGGCGGCGGTGATCGGGGTGGGGGCGCCGGTGAGCGGATCGCCGCCGCTGGCCGTCTTGGGGAACGCGATCACGTCGCGGATCGAGCCCGCGGCCGCGGCGAGCATGCAGACCCGGTCCCAGCCGAAGGCGATCCCGCCGTGGGGCGGCGGGCCGAAGCGGAACGCGTCCAGCAGGAAACCGAACTGCGCGCGCGCCTCGTCCTCGCTGAGCCCGAGGACGCCGAAAACCTTCTGCTGCAGCTCACGTTCGTGGATACGCAGCGAGCCGCCGCCGATCTCGCTGCCGTTCAGAACGACGTCGTAGGCGATCGCCAGCGCCTCCCCGGGGCGCTCGGTGAGGATCGCCTCGTCCTCCGCGCGGGGGCGGGTGAAGGGGTGGTGCACGGAGGTCCAGCCGCCGTCTTCACCCAAACCATCGCCCACTGGCTCGAACATCGGGGCGTCCGTTACCCAGAGGAAATTCCAGCCGCCCTCCGGCAGCACGCCCCGGTCGCGGGCGGCGGCCAGTCGCAGCGCCCCGAGCGCCTCCAAAGTCGCGGCGCGTGGCCCGGCCTGGAAGAAGATCGCGTCACCGGGTGCCGCACCCGTCGCCGCCGACAGCCCCGCGACTTCCTGCTCGCTCAGGTTCTTGGCGATGCCGCCGGTCGGTATCCCGTCATCGCCGACCAGCACGTAGGCGACACCCTTGCCGCCCCGGCTGCGCGACCACTCGTTCCAGCCGTCGAGCTGGCGCCGGGTGTAGGCGCCGCCGCCGGGCACCACCACGGCTCCGACGTGCTCGGAGCTGGCGAAGATCTTGAAGCCGGTGCCCTCGAAGTAGCCGGTCAGGTCGACGAGTTCCATCTCGAAGCGGGTGTCGGGCTTGTCGGAGCCGTAGCGACGCATCGCCTCGCCGTAGGTCATCCGCGGGAACGGGGTGCTCAGCTTGACGTGGAGGACGTCGCCCCAGATCGCGGTCAGGATCTCCTCGCCGAGGGCGATGACGTCGTCCTGCTCGCAGAAGGACATCTCGATGTCCAGCTGGGTGAATTCGGGCTGGCGGTCGGCGCGGAAGTCCTCGTCGCGAAAGCACCGCGCGAACTGGTAGTAGCGCTCGAGGCCGCCGACCATCAGCAGCTGCTTGAACAGCTGCGGCGACTGCGGCAGCGCGTACCAGCTCCCGGGCTGCAGCCGCACCGGGACGAGGAAGTCGCGGGCTCCTTCCGGCGTCGAGCGCGTGAGATAAGGCGTTTCGACGTCAAGGAAGCCACGGGCATCCATCACGCGTCGTGCTGCCGAGGTGATCCGCGAGCGGAGCTTGAGCGCGTCGGCGACCGGCTCGCGTCGCAGGTCGAGGTAGCGGTACTGCAGGCGCCGCTCCTCGCTGATGTCGGGGGCGTGCACGTCGAGCGGGAAGGGCAGCGGGTCGCTGGTGGAAAGGATGTCGTACGAGCTGACCGCCACCTCGATCCCACCGGTAGCCAGGTCGGGATTCTCGTTGCCTTCCGGCCGTGCCCTCACCTCACCGACCACCCGCAGGCAGAACTCGCTGCGTAGCTCTCCCCCGGTGCCCTCGCGCAGGACGCACTGCACGACACCGGACGCGTCACGCAGGTCGATGAAGACGACACCGCCATGGTCGCGACGCGACGCGACCCAGCCCGCCAGCACGACCTCGGTGCCCGCATTTTCGGCGCGCAGCCGTCCCGCCTCGTGAGTGCGGATCACCGAACCAGCTCCTCGATCAACGATTTCAGGGGGACGGCGCGCTGCTCGCCGGTGGCCAGATCCTTGACCTGAGCCACCTCCGCGGCGAGATCACGATCACCGATGACGACGGCCGTGTGAGCGCCGGAACGATCGGCCGCCTTCATCGCCCCGCCGAGCTTGCGATCGCCGTAGGCCAGATCAGCGGCGACGCGCTCGGCGCGCAAGGTGTTGACCAGCTTCACGCCGAACCGCTTGGCCTCTGGCCCGAGGGCGACGACGTAGACGCTCACCCGCGACGCGACATCGGGCAGCGCCTCTTCGGCGGCCAAAGCCAGCAGGATGCGCTCCATGCCGAGCGCCCAGCCGATCCCGGGGAGCGGCGGGCCGCCGACGGACTCCGACAGGCCGTCGTAGCGCCCACCGCCGCCGACCGCGCTCTGCGCACCGAGCCCCGAGTGCTGCCACTCGAACGTGGTCCGCTGGTAATAGTCCAGGCCGCGCACGAGTCGCGGCGCCTCGGTCCAGCTCACCCCGATGTCGCTGAGATAGCCGCGGACGCCGTCGTAGTGCGCCTGGCAGTCGGCGCAGAGCGCGTCAGCCATCAGCGGCGCATCGGCCACCATCGCGATGACTTCCGGACGCTTGTCGTCCAGCACCCGCAGCGGATTGCGCTCGACGCGGCGCCGGGTGTCCTCGTCGGGCAGCGGCAGATTGCGCAGGAATGCACGCAGTTTTTCGGTGTAGGCGGGCCGGCACTGCGGATCGCCGAGGCTCGTCATCAGCAGTTCGACGCGCTCGAGCCCGATCCCGCGGAATGCATGGGCCCCCAGCGCGACGACCTCCGCATCCAGGGCGGGATCGTCGAGGCCGAGCGCTTCGACGTCGATCTGCTGGAACTGGCGGAACCGTCCGGACTGGGGCTGCTCGTAA
This sequence comes from Frankiaceae bacterium, assembly GCA_036272075.1. Lineage (GTDB taxonomy): Bacteria > Actinomycetota > Actinomycetes > Frankiales > Frankiaceae > DATAZK01. The sequence goes on along the minus strand of DATAZK010000053.1, from coordinate 69,456 downwards.
CGGAACATGGGCCCGGCGAACCAGACCTTCAGCGGCAGCTGACCCTGCCCGAGCCGGTGCTCGGCCACGGCCCGCACGATGCTCGCGGTCGCTTCGGGGCGCAGCGTCAGCGAACGGTCGCCCTTGTCACGGAAGGTGTACATCTCCTTCGTCACGACATCGGTCGACTCCCCCACGCCGCGCTCGAAGAGGGCGGTGTCCTCGAAGACCGGGGTCTCGATGTAGCTGTAGCCGGCGAGGCGCGCCGGCTCCAGCAACCCGCGACGCACTTCGAGCCAGCGGGCCGAGTCAGCCGGAAGGACGTCGTACGTGCCTTTGGGCGCAGCGAAAGAAGGGTTCACGACGGCGGCCCGGCTAAAGGCCGCGGGTGACGGGACCGACTGATCCCGGCTGCGCGATCTCCGCGAGGAACGGATTGGTGGCGCGCTCCAGACCGACGGTCGTGTCATCGAGGTGGCCGCAGTGGACGCGGGTCTCGTCGGGAAGCGGCAGGACCGTGCGCTCCAGCGACGCCAGCAATTGCTCGTACGAGCCGCCGGGCAGATCGGTGCGCCCGATCGAGCCGCGGAAGAGCAGATCGCCGGAGAACAGCCTGTCCTGCGAACGGAATGTCACCGACCCGGGCGTGTGGCCAGGGGTGTGGTCGACGGCGAACTGCAGCCCGGCCATCTCCAGCGTCTCGCCGTCGGTCAGCACGCGTACGTCATCGGGCTCGCCGAAGTTGAGCCGGCCGAAGACGGGCGTGCCTGGGGGCATGCCGAACGCCGAAGCCGGATCGGCCATCATCAGCCGATCGTCCGGGTGGATCAGGGCCGGTACACCGTGTGATCCGCACACCGGCACCACGGCGAAGACGTGATCCAGATGGCCGTGGGTCAGGAGCACGGCTGCGGGCTTGAGCCCGTTCTCTCTGAGGACGGCGTCTACCAGATCTTCTGTCCCCACACCCGGGTCGATGATGATGCATTCCTCGCCGGGGGCAGGCGCGACGATGAAACAATTCGTCTCGAACGCTCGGGCGACGATTCGACGGACCAGCACGTCGCCGAGGCTACCGGCACACCCACCGCCCTGCATTGGACCTTGCCGTCGACGGTCAGGGAGAACACACCTTTCCGTGACACCATGCCCCCGTGCCTTCGTCGCAACGTGAACAGCAACTCGCCCGGGCCAGAGCCGCCCGCCGCGCCCAGCGCCAGCAGGAGCGTACGAAGCGGCGCCGGTTAGTGGCGGCTGTCCTCGCCGGCGTTCTGGTGCTCGCTGCGGTCGGCGTCGGGCTCGCTGTGGGCTTCAGCGGCGACGACAACAAAAGTTCGGTCACCGCCACCAAGCCCAGCGCTTCGGCGACCCCGACAGCATCAGCCAGCGCCAGTGCCAGTGCAGGCGCCATCACGACCACGGCGTGCGGCGCTGCGAAACCGGCGCTTGCACCGGCGACGCGGACCTTCAAGGCCGAGCCGCCGCTGACGATCAACACGGCTGCGACCTACACCATGACCCTGAACACGTCGTGCGGGCCGATCACGATCGCCCTGGAAGCCGCCAAGGCGCCGCACACCGTCAACCTGCTCTCCTTCCTGGCGACCGAGCACTTCTTCGACGGCACCCGCTGCCATCGTTCGACGAGCGACCCGTCGCTGACGGTGCTGCAGTGCGGTGACCCGACCGGCACCGGCTCCGGCCAGATCGGCTTCTCGATCGCCGAGGAGAACACGAAGGGTGCGACCTACACCCGGGGCACCTTCGCCATGGCCAACACCGGGGCCGCGAAATCGACGCAGAGCCAGTTCTTCCTGGTCGACAAGGACAGCACGCTGCCGGCCAACTACACGGTGGCGGGCCACATCACGACCGGGCTGGCCGTACTCGACAAGATCCTGGCGCTCGGCAACGACGGCTCCAACGGGACCGGCGACGGCGCCCCGAAGCAGAACGTCTACCTCAACACGGTGACCGTCACCAAGAGCTGACCGGCCTACAGGTTGCGGGTGGCGCCGCCGACCCGCTCCAGCAGGTGGTCGCGGCGGCGGGCGAGCAGGTCGGCGGTCGCCGCGGAGGAGGCTGGGCCGGGGACGGCTTGGCGCACCTGCGCGTGGACGATCGCGTGCGGCATCCCGCTGGCGGCGGCCACCCTCGCCACGAGCGCGTTGACCTCCCGGCGCAGCGGCCCCGCGTCCTGCCAGCTCACCTCGCTGGGGTCGGCCTCCGGTTGCTCGGCCCGCGCCGCGCGTAGCCGCTTGTGCAACTCCTGGTCGCGCCGGGCCAGCAGCGCTGCGGTCTGCTCGGGAGTGAGCAGGCCGGGCAGGCCGCCGTCATCCAGATCGTCCACCGGCTCGCTGCCGACGGATTCGGCCGTCACGGCGCGACCTCCGGCGAGCACGTGGGCGAAGGATGCCTCGGCGTCGATCGCCTCCCACTCGTTCAGGCCGGTGAGCCGCTCGACTTCACCCAGTTCGTCGAACTCACCCTGGTCGTCCACCGAGCGCAGGCGCACGACCCGGTCGCGCTCGGATTCCAGGTCGGCCGCGAGCGTCAGCAATGGGCGGACGGCTGGGAGGTAGACGGTCGCCGTCTCGCCGGGCCGCCTGGCGCGGACTACACGCCCGACCGCCTGCGCGAAGAAAAGCGGGGTCCGGTAGGACGTGAGCCACGCCAAGCAGGCCGCCCGCGGGATGTCGACGCCCTCGGAGATCATCCGCACGCAGACCGCCAGCCGCGCGGTCGAGTGGGTGAACTCAGCGATCTTTGCCGACGCCTTGGGATCGTCGGAGGTGATCAGGTAAGGCTTCTCGCCCGTGACGTCTTTGGCGATCTTGGCGTAGGCCCGGGCGGTTTCCTGGTCGGACGCGAGTACCAGCCCCGCCGCGTCGGCCTGCCCGCTTTCGCGCAACTGGCTCACCCGGTCGTCCATGGCCGCGATGACGTGAGGTACCCAACGCCCGCCGGGGTCCAGCGCGGTACGCCACGCCTGGGCCTCCATCGCCGCCGTCAGCGGCTCCGAGAGCGATGCCGCGACGACCTCGCCCGCGCTCGTACGCCACCGCGACGTGCCCGTGTAGGCAGCGAAGACCACCGGCCGCACGACACCGTCGGCCAGTGCCTGCCGGTAGCCGTAGGAGAAGTCCGGGACCGAGCGCAATCCAGGCTGGCCGTCGTCGGTCGGGGCGCTCTCGTAGCTCACGAAGGGGATGCGCTCGTCGGCGCGGGAGCGGAACGGGGTGCCGGTCAGGCACAGCCGTCGCCTGGCCGGCTCGAACGCTTCCGCGGCCGCCTCGCCCCAGGACAGCCCGTCGCCGGCGTGGTGGACCTCGTCGAGGATCGCGAGCGTGCGCTTGCCCTCGACCCGGCGGCGATGCAGCAGCGGCTTCTGGGCAACCTGGGCGTACGTCGTGACGTAGCCCACGACATCGGCACGCACCGGACCCACCGAGTTCGGCAGGTTGGCGTCCAGCGCCAGTCCTGCCGCAGCGGCCGCCAGCGCCCACTGGTGACGCAAGTGGTCGGTCGGGCACACGACGACGACCCGGTCGATCAACCGCGAGGCGACCAGATCCGCCGCGACGGTAAGGGCGAAGGAGGTCTTACCTGCGCCGGGAGTGGCATGCAGCAGGTAATCCGACGGGCCGGCGGCGGAGTAGGCGGCAAGCGCTGCCGACTGCCAGGCGCGCAGGCGCCGGCCTCCGTGCGGCACCTCGGATAGGACGTTGGCGGCGGACACTGCACCCAACCTAGGAGCCGCGCCGCGACACGCCCGCACGTGACACGCGGTGGGTTTGCGCCATGTCCCGGATGGCTGAAAGCCGGGCATAGGGAGTTTGATGCTGCAAATGGAAGGACTTCAGCTCGGCACCGCGCGCGGGCGCTGGGTCCTTCTCGCCACGGTGCTCGGTTCCGGAATGGCGCAACTGGACGGCACCGTCGTCAACGTCGCACTCCCCCGCATCGGCAACGACCTTTCGGTCGGCCTGTCCAGCCTGCAGTGGGTGATCACCGGCTACACCCTGACGCTGGCCGCGTTCCTGCTGCTCGGCGGAGGGCTCGGCGACCGCTACGGGCGGCGCAAGGTCTTCATGATCGGCGTGATGTGGTTCGCGGTGGCCAGCGCGTTGTGCGCAGCCGCGCCCAATGCCCCGCTGCTGATCCTGGCGCGCGCTCTCCAAGGCGTCGGTGGGGCGCTGCTCACGCCCGGCAGCCTGGCGATCCTGCAGACGTCGTTCCATCCGGACGATCGCGGCCGGGTGATCGGCGCCTGGTCAGGGTTGACCGGCGTCGCCAGCGCGATCGGTCCTTTCGTCGGCGGCTGGCTGCTGAACGTCAGCTCCTGGCGGTGGATCTTCCTGCTGAACCTGCCGCTTGCCGTCGCCGTCCTCGCGGTCAGCGCCCGCCACGTCCCGGAGAGCCGTGACGCTTCGGCGGTGGGACGTCCAGACTGGGCAGGCGGGATCATCGCGGCCGCAGCGCTCGCGGCGCTCACGTACGGACTCATCGAGGGACCGGCCGGACACTGGAAGCCGCCGACGGTGGTCGCGCTGGTGGTCGCCATTTTGCTGCTCGCGGGATTCCTGCTGTTGGAATCCCGGCGCCGCCAGCCCATGCTTCCGCTCGGCCTGTTCCGCTCCCAGCAGTTCGTCGCGGCCAACGGGGTCACCTTCGCCATGTACGGGGCGCTCAGCGCATTCCTCTTCCTGGTCCCGGTGCAGTTGCAGACGGTCGCCGGTTACACGCCGCTGGCAGCCGGGGTCTCCCTGCTGCCGCTGACGGTGCTGATGCTCTTGCTGTCAGCCCGCTCCGGGGCCTTGGCTGCGCAGATCGGCCCTCGCCTGCAGATGACCGTGGGACCCCTGCTGATCGCCGTGGGCATGCTGCTGCTGACCCGCGTCGGCGCCGACGGCAATTACCTGACGACCGTGCTCCCCGCCGCGATCGTGGTCGGTCTCGGCCTGTCCACGACCGTCGCCCCTCTGACGGCGGCGGCGCTCTCCACCGTTCCCGCCGAGAACGCAGGGATCGCGTCAGGAGTGAACAACGACGTAGCGCGAACGGCGGGGCTGCTCGCCGTCGCGGTGCTGCCGGGGCTGGCCGGCATCTCGGGCGACGACTACCGGTTGGCCAGTGCGTTCAACACGGGGTTTCATCACGCCGCCGTCATTTGCGCGGTCCTCGCGCTGGCGGCCGGTGTGCTGGCCGCGCTGACGATCCGCAACCCGGCACGGGGCACACCGGCGCATCCTGCCCTCGCCCCGGAACCGGAGCCGGTGCGTCCGAGCTGCTCCGCGCTCGACGGCGCGCCACTCGCCGCCTCGAGCTCCCCCGTCCCGACTGTGACGTCGGAGTAGCGTCCTTTGGCGTGACGCAGCAGAACGAATCCTTTGTCGAACCGAGCCGTGACGAGATCCCGGCGATCAGCCGCGGGCACGTCGCGGCCATGGAAGCCACCGACGACGATGCCGCCTGGGTGATCGCCGGAATGCACCACGTGGTGCTGCACACCCTCGGCCGCCGCTCGGGCAACGAGCACAAGGTCGCCCTGCCGTTCTGGGCCGACGCCGATGGCCAGCCCGTCGTCGTCGGGTCCTTCTCCGGCGCGCCCCAGCACCCGTCCTGGTATCTCAACCTCAGCGACCGCGAGGCCAACCCGGAGGTGCTGGTACGCCGGCAGGGTCAGCTCTACTGGTCCAAGCCCGAGATCCTCGACGGCGACGAGTATGCGACCGTCTGGGCCGGTCTCACCGCCGACCGCGAGTACTACAACGACTACCAGTCCCGCACCGACCGGCGCCTGCCGCTGGTGCGTTTGTCCCCCTCGCGTCCGGCCTAGCGTGCGTTCTCGAAGTATTCGGTGCGCCGAGGATGCGCCGCTCAGAGGTAGAGCCCGGTGCCTTCGGTCGAGAGGCGTTCGGCGGCGATGGCGTGCAGATCGCGCTCCCGCAGGAGCGTGTAGCTCACGCCGTGCAGCTCGACCTCGGCCTTGTCCTCGGGGTCGAAGAGCACCCGGTCGCCGAGTTTGACGCTGCGCGCGCTCGAGCCGACGCCCATCACCTCGCCCCAGGACAGGCGCTTGCCGAGCGCGGCCGTGGCGGGGATGACGATGCCCGCACCGGAGCGCCGCTCCCCCGCCTCCTTGTCCAGCTTCACCAGCACACGGTCGTGCAGCATCTGGATCGGGAGGCTGCCACTGTTACCCACGCTCACGACGCTAGTGGAGCTCAGGCGCTCGTGCCTTCGGGCTCGAGATCCAGTGCGATCGAGTTCATGCAAAAGCGCTGGCCGGTGGGAGCGGGACCGTCGTCGAAGACGTGTCCGAGGTGGCTGCCGCAGCGGGCGCAGCGCACCTCGGTACGCACCATTCCGTGGGTGCGATCCGCGATGAGTTCGAGGGATTCGCTCGTCATCGGCTCGTAGAAGCTCGGCCAGCCTGACCCGGAATCAAACTTGCTGTTGCTGGAGAACAGCGGTGCCGAGCACGCTCCGCAGCGATAGACGCCTTCGGTCTTGTCATGCGTGTACTTGCCGGTGAAGGGCGGCTCGGTCGCCGCCTGCCGCAGGACGGCGAAGCGGTCGGGACCGAGGTTGTTTCGCCATTCCTCGTCGGTTGCGGTCACCTCATATGACACGTCGGTACTCCTTGGGGAAGTGGTGAGCTGGGTCAGTTGGAAGCAGAGAGCACGCGGTAGCAGTCGTAGACGCCTTCGATGCCGCGCACCGCTCCGAGCAGATGACCGAGGTGCTTGGTTTCGCCCATTTCAAAGGTGAATCGGCTGACGGCGACCCGGTCACGCGTAGTCGTGACGGAGGCGGAAAGGATGTTGACGTGGTGGTCTGAGAGCACCCGGGTGACGTCGGACAGCAGGCGGGTACGGTCGAGCGCCTCGACCTGGATGGCGACCAGGAAGACCGAGGCGGACGAAGGCGCCCACTCGACCTCGACGATCCGGTCACCGCCGCTGGTGAGCGCGCTGACGTTGGGACAGTCCCCGCGGTGGACCGACACGCCCTTGCCGCGCGTGACGAAGCCGAGGATCGGGTCGCCGGGCATCGGCGTGCAGCAGCGGGCGAGCTTCACCCAGACATCACTGGCGCCCTTGACGATGACCCCGGGGTCGGCGCTGGGCAGAGTCCGCTTGGTGCTGGGGACCATCGTCTCGGCGATGTCCTCGACCGCGCCCTCAGGCCCGCCGAAGGACTGCACCAGGCGATGGACGACGGTCTGGGCGCTGACATGGCCCTCACCGACAGCGGCATAGAGCGCCGACACGTCGTGGTAGCGCATCTCCTTCGCGAGCGTGGTCATCGCGTCGCCGCCGAGCAGGCGCTGCAGCGGGAGGCCCTGCTTGCGCATGGCCCGCAGGATCGCGTCGCGGCCTTCCTCGATCGCGTCCTCGCGACGCTCCTTGGCGAACCACTGCCGGATCTTGCTGCGCGCCCGCCCGGAGCGCACGAACGTCATCCAGTCGCGGCTCGGACCGGCCGTCGGCGATTTGGACGTGAAGATCTCGACGGTGTCACCGTTGTCGAGCGGGCTCTCCAGCGGTACGAGCCGGCCGTTGATACGCGCCCCGATACATCGGTGGCCGACCTCGGTATGCACGGAGTAGGCGTAGTCCACGGGGGTGGAGCCTGACGGCAGGCTGACGACATCGCCCTTGGGCGTGAAGACGAAGACCTCGCTGCCTTGCAGGTCGAAGCGCAGGCTGTCGAGGAACTCGCTCGGGTCGCTCGTCTCGCGCTGCCAGTCCAGCATCTGACGCAGCCAGGCCAGCTGATCGCCTTTGTCGGGACTGTCGGGGGAAAGTCCCGTCGGGCGGTTGACCTCCGACGTCGGCTGGTTGCCGCCGCGGGTGCCTTCCTTGTACTTCCAGTGGGCGGCGATGCCGTACTCGGCCCGCTGGTGCATGGTCTGGGTGCGGATCTGCAGCTCGACCGGCTTGCCCTCGGGGCCGATCACGGTGGTGTGCAGCGACTGGTACATGTTGAACTTGGGCATCGCGATGTAGTCCTTGAACCGGCCCGGGACCGGCTGCCAGTTCGCATGGATCGTGCCCAGGCTGGCGTAGCAATCGCGTACCGAATCCACCAGCACGCGCACGCCCACCAGGTCGTAGATGTCGGCGAAGTCGCGCTCGCGGACGATCATCTTCTGGTAGATCGAGTAGTAGTGCTTGGGCCGGCCACTGACGGCTGACTTGATCTTGGCGTCACGAAGCTGGTTGGCGACCTGAGCCGTCACGCTCGACAGGTACGTATCGCGGCTCGGCTGGCGCTCGCTGACGAGCCGGACGATCTCCTCATAGCGCTTCGGATACAGCGTGGCGAACGCGAGATCTTCGAGCTCCCACTTGACGGTGTTCATACCGAGGCGGTGAGCCAGCGGAGCGTAGATCTCCAGCGTCTCGCGGGCCTTGCGCTCCTGCTTGTGTGGCGGCAGGAAGCGCAGGGTCCGCATGTTGTGCAGCCGGTCGGCCAGCTTGACGACGAGCACCCGCGGGTCGCGCGCCATCGCGACGACCATCTTGCGGATCGTCTCGCTCTGAGCGGCCCGCGCAGCCTCGGCGGCATCCGCCCGGTCAGGGGTCTTGACCCGGTCGAGCTTGGTGACCCCGTCGACGATGATCCCGACCAGCTCGCCGAACTGCCGCGTCACCCGCTCCAGACCGACCTCGGTGTCCTCGACCGTGTCGTGCAGCAGCGCAGCCGCCAGCGTCGGGGCATCCATCCCGAGATCGGCGAGGATCCCGGCAACGGCCAGCGGGTGGGTGATGTACGGGTCGCCCGAACGCCGGACCTGACCTTCATGAGCCCGCTCGGCGAACTCGTAAGCCCGCTTGACCAGGCCGACTTCGGCCTTGGGATGTGCGGTGCGCAGCGCACGAAGGATGGGCTCGACGGCGGCCGGTGAAGCGGGACGGCCGGGGGTGAGGCGGGCCAGCCGATTGCGTACGCGCCGGTTCGCGGCGGTGCCTTCGTGACCCAGCCGGGGGACGACGGGGGTGGCTTCGTCACCGGGATCGGCGCGCTCAGGCCGGCGGACGAGCGGAGGCAGGAACGCCTCGAAGCCGGTGGCGGTCTTCTCCATCGTGCCGGCGGCGATGGCCTCGAGCTGACCGGCATCACCCTCGGTGTCGGTAGCGGGCTCAGCGCCCTCAAAAGGGCTGGCAGGCTCTACCGAATCACCCAGCGGGGCGACGGGAGCCGCGGCCGGGCTCGGACTATCGGACACTCGCGGCTCCTTCCCAGGTCGCAGCGGCTATCGAGTCCTGAACGAGCCCAACTTTTGCTGTCTACAGATTAACCCCCGAAGGGTTCGTGACGTTCCCCCGCGTCCACGTGTGACGCAGGTCAGACGACCAGCAGGGGGCAAACGGGAAGCGATCCCAGTTGCGCCCGCCCGCCCAGGGCTTCCAGCTCCAGCAGGACGGCGAGCCCGGTGACGGCCGCACCGGCCGCGCTGAGCAGGTCACGAGCCGCCCGCGCCGTCCCCCCGGTCGCCAAAACGTCATCGATCACGAGGATCCGATCCCCGCTGCTCACCGCGTCACCCTGGATCTCCAGCGTGGCGGTGCCGTACTCGAGCGCGTAATCGACCCGGTGGGTCTGGCCCGGGAGCTTGCCGGCTTTGCGGATCGGGACGACTCCCACACCAGCGGCGACGGCTACGGGGGCGGCCAGCAGGAATCCCCGCGCTTCGATTCCGGCGACCTTGGTGACGTTGCCGGCCAGTGCCAGCTCCGCGAGAGCCGCGACCACGGCGCCTAGACCGTCGGCGTCGCCCAGGACGGGGACGATGTCCTTGAAGAGCACCCCGGGAACGGGGAAGTTCGCCACGTCGCGGGTCAGGCGGCGAAGCACGTCTTGCGCCGCGTTCAGCGCCGGTGTCGGTTCAGAAAAGCACTCGGCGGCTGCCGTCACCGGCGCTTCTTGCCGCTCGGACGGCCACGGTTGCCGCGCTTGGCCGGACGGCGAGGCGGGGTTGCCCCGACACCGGCCCGAACGGGCGTGACGCCAGGCGCGGTCGCGGCGTCGGCGGTGTCGGCGGTGTCGGCGGTGTCGTCCTTGGCGGTGTCAACACCGGCGTCGACCTCCACCGGGGCGTCGGCTTTGGCCGTCTCGGTCTTGTCCATCACGACCGTCGCCCGGCCGGTCCGCGACGGCTGCGTCGCCGGACGGCTGGTGCGCTCGCTGCGAGCCTCCCGCGCCACCTCAGCAGCCTGCGAGCGGGCAATCTTGGCCCGCAGCGCCTTCATCTGCGGCTCGCGCTCCTTGAAGTCCACCAGCAGCGGGGTCGCGACGAAGATCGAGGAGTAAGCCCCGGAGGCGAGACCGACCAACTGGGCAAGAGCCAGGTCTTTCAGGGTTCCCGCGCCGAGCAGGCCGGCGCCGATGAACAGCAGCGAGGCCACCGGCAGCAGGGCGATCAACGACGTGTTGATCGAACGCATCAGGGTCTGGTTGACCGCCTCGTTCGCCGCCTGCGTGTAGGTCTTGCGACCGGCGACCACCAGGCCGGCGGTATTTTCTCGGACCTTGTCGAAGACGACGACCGTGTCGTAGAGCGAGAAACCCAAGATCGTCAACACGGCAATGACCGTGGCCGGGGTGACCTCGAAACCCACCAGCGAATAGACGCCGGCCGTGACTATCAGGTCATGCAGGAGCGCGACGATCGCCGCCGCGGCCATCTTGGGTTCGAAGCGCAGCGAGATGTAGATCATCACCAGGACCAAGAAGACGATCAGGCCCTCGACCGATTTCGTCGTCACCGAGGAACCCCACGACGCGCCGAAGCTCGTCGAGTTCACCGTCTTGGTGTTGAACTTCTGCTGCAGGATCGAGATGACGCGCTCGCTCTGAGCTTCCGTGATCGGCTTGGTCTGGATGCGGATGCTCGGCGGCGAAGAGCTCAGCGACTGCGCGACCTCGACCTGGATCCCGGTCCCATCGAGCGCGGAGCGCGCCTCGGTGACCGTGTGACCGTTGGCCTGGAAGTCGAACTCGGCGCCGCCCTTGAAGTCGATGCCGAACTGGAAGCCGCGGATCAGCATGCTGGCCAGGCAGATGAGGATGAAGACCCCGCTGATCGCATACCAGCGACGGCGGTGTCCGATGAAGTCGTAGGACACTTCGCCGCGGTAGAGCCGGCTGGCGAGGGACATCGTCAGCTCCCCTCACGGTCGGCGGCTTTTTCGCCTGAACTCACGGCAGACTCTTCCTCTGCGGTGGAGGCCCGCTTGGCGAGCTTGGCCCGGGGGGCAGGACCGGACGTCGCAACCGTCGTCGTTCCCAATGCCTTGGTGGACAGCCCGCTGTAGCGGCTCGTCGAGAAAAGCGACCGGCGTACCAGGAGTGTCACGACGGGCTTGGTGAACAGGAAGACGACGACGAGGTCGAGGATGGTCGACAGGCCCAGGGTGAAGGCAAACCCCTTCACCGAGCCGATCGAGAGGTAATAGAGCGCGGCCGCTGCCAGGAATGACACCGTGTCCGCCGACAGGATCGTGCGCCGCGCCCGAACCCAGCTCCGCTCGACGCTGGTGCGCACCGTCCGGCCCTCGTGCACTTCATCTTTCAGTCGTTCATAAAAGACGACGAACGAGTCCGCGGTGATACCGACAGCGACGATGAAGCCCGCGATCCCGGCCAGGGTCAGCGTGAAGTTGATGATCTGACCCAGTTCCACGACGCAGGCGTAGGTCAGCACCGCTGACACCGCCAGCGAAGCAATGGTCACGATGCCCATGGCCCGGTAGTAGAAGAACGAGTAGAGGATCACCAGCCCGAGCCCGATGGCGCCGGCAAGCAGGCCCGCATTAAGCGATTCCTTGCCCAGCGTCGCTGAGATGTCGCTGACCTGGGACTCGGTGAAGGTCAGGGGCAGTGCGCCGTAACGCAGGACGTTGGCGAGGTTCGAGGCCGAGCTCTCGGTGAACGATCCGGTGATCTCCGCCGAGCCGGCAATGCGCTCCTGTATGACGGGCGCTGACTGCACGACCCCGTCGAGCTCGATCGCCAGCTGGCAGGTCACCGGTGGGGTGGCCGCCGGGGCACTGCTCTTCGGGCATCCGGTGCTCTTGGAGATGGTGTCGGTCAGGTCGGCCCACTGGTTCTGGCCCTTGCTGTTGAAGTCGACATTGACGATCCACTGACCGGTACTGGTGCCGTTCACGCCGGTTTGGATCGTCGCGCTCGCCCCGCTGACTGCGGTGCCCTTCAGGCTCGCCGGCTGAAGCGCGTACTCGACGGAGTTCGTCGTGTCACACGCGACGACCCAGTCGGTGGCCGGTGCATCGGCAACGGTCTGCCCCTCCGCCGTCCCCGGCTTGGGGCACGGGTACGCCAGCTGCGCGGTGATGCAGGCGGGAGGCGTCGTGCCGGTGCCCTTGGCCGTGAGGCAGTGCGTCGTGCTGGTGGTCGGCGGGAGGGTTGCGGTGGCTTGCGATGACGGGAGCGGCACGAGGGCCGACGCGCTGGCGGAGGGAGTCGAGACCGCGGCGCTCGTCGACGCGACCGGCACGGCCGGGACCGCAGCCTGACCGGTCAGCGAGGACGACGAGGCTGACGGGCTGGCGGAGGACGCGGTCGGCGTCGCACTCGCCTTCGGGGTGGGCGTCGGGGTGGCAGAGGTGGACGGCGTCGGAGAGGTTGACGCGCTTGGAGTCGGCGTCGGGCTGGCCGTCGGGTTCGCGACCGGTGCCTGAACCTCGGCCGCCGGAATGCGGAAGGTCAGCTGCGCGGTCTGCCCGACGAGCTTGACGACCTCGGTGCGGCCCTTACCGGGCACGGAGATCTCGATGTTGTTCTTGGCGCGTACGACATCGGCTTCGGCGACGCCCAGGCCGTCGACCCGCTGGCGGATGATGTCGACCGCCTGATCCACCGAACTGCTCGGGACCTTGGCGTTGGGATTGCCGCTCGCCACCTTCGGCGTCAGCGTGACGCTTGTGCCGCCCTGCAGGTCAAGACCCAGCTTCGGGGTGGTGTGACCGCTGATGAACATCGCGGAATACAGCGCGATGAAGATCACGGCCAAGGCGCCCATGCGGGTCCAGACCGGACGGGTGCTCGCGCCTCCGCGCGATCGGCGCCCAGCAGGTCGAGCCACAGGTCTTCCCTCTCGGTTTGCGGTCAGCGATGGCGGCGATGCCGTCGCCCGAATGGAGTATCGCCCGCGAAGGGCTGCATTTCAGTCATCGAGGCGCCCTTCTGCCTTCGCAATCGCTGACAGTTCGCCGGGCGCGACGACCCCTACCCGGCCCGTCAGGAACTGGTAGGAGGCTCTTTATCCAGGTCAACGGAAGGCGGCTGCTGCTCATCGTCGTCGCCGTAGTCGTCCAGCGGTTCAGCGCCCTCGGGAGCGTCGAGCACTCTGGAGATCGCGGCGCGCGCGTACTTGGAGTGCACCCCCGGCGCAACTTCGAGGATGACACCGTCGTCTTCCACGGACACCACGGTGGCGAACAGCCCGGCCGTCGTCATGATCGACGAGCCGACTTTGAGCGTCGACTGCATCTGCTGGCCCTGCGCCTTGCGCTTGCGCTGGGTGTAGAAGAGGAAGCCGACCATCGCCACCAGCAGCAGCGGGAAGATCAACCCGATGCTGCTATTGCTCTTCGACGCGGCGGCGAGCACAACTGCTGAAGTCACGCGCCGAGTCTAGGCAGGTGCGGCGCCGGTTGACGGCTCACTCAGCTGAACAGAGTCGGCCATTGTCCGCGCACTGCGCTTCCGGGAGCTGCAATCGCCGAACCGGAACGGGTAGCTGAGCCCGGCAGCGGCGGTTGGATCCCGAGGTGCTCGAAGGCCGCCGGCGTGGCCATCCGTCCACGTGACGTACGAGCCAGCAGCCCGGCGCGCAGCAGGTACGGCTCGACGACCACTTCAACGGTCTCGGTTTCCTCGCCCACCGCGACGGCGAGCGTGCTGAGTCCCACCGGACCGCCACCGAACGCCGTGACCAGGGTGGTGAGCACGGCACGGTCGAGGCGGTCGAGGCCGAGCTTGTCGACGTCAAAGACCGCCAGCGCCGCCTCGGCGACGGGCTGGGTGACGATGCCGGCCGCACGCACCTCGGCATAGTCGCGCACGCGGCGCAGCAGCCGGTTGGCAATGCGAGGCGTTCCACGCGAGCGCGACGCCACCTCCGCGGCCCCGTCAGCCGTGAGCGAAACGCCAAGGAGCGCCGCGCTGCGGGCCAGCACCTGCTCGAGCTCGGGCTGATCGTAGAAATCCAGATGCCCGACGAATCCGAAGCGATCGTGCATCGGACCGGTGAGCAGGCCGGCTCGCGTCGTGGCGCCGACGAGGGTGAACGGCGCGACGTCGAGCGGGATGGCTGTGGCACCCGGCCCTTTGCCGAGCACCACATCGACCCGGAAATCCTCCATGGCGGAGTAGAGCAACTCCTCCGCCGGACGGGCGATGCGGTGGATCTCGTCGATGAACAGCACCTCGCCGGGGCCGAGCGAGGTCAGGATCGCCACCAGGTCGCCGGCCCGCTCGATCGCCGGGCCCGAAGTGATCCGCAGCGCCGCGCCGAGTTCGGACGCGACGATCATCGCCAGCGTGGTCTTGCCCAATCCAGGCGGCCCCGAGAGCAGCACGTGATCCGGCGGCCGCCCTCGCGACACCGCGCCCTCCAGGACGATGGACAGCTGCTCACGAACCTTGGGCTGACCGATGAACTCGTCGAGTGTGCTGGGACGCAGCCCCGACTCGTACGCGATCTCTTCCGGCGTGAGCTCCGCCGCGATCTCGGGGCTGGTCACGCCGGCCGCAACGCCGTGAGTGCTGAACGCAGGAGCACGGGCACCGACTGCTCGCCGTCGGCAGCCTGGACCGCCACCGCGGCGATCGCGTCGTCCACCTCGCGTCCGCTGTAGCCGAGGCCTGCCAGGGCGGTACGCAGCTGGTCCTCCCACGTCTGGGGGCGCGCGCCCTTGAACGCGAGGACGGTGGCGCTGACCCCAGCACCAGAGGGTGCGCCGAGCCGGTCCTTCAGGTCGAGAACGATCCGCGCCGCGCCCTTCTTGCCGATTCCGGGCACCTTGCACAGTGCCGTCAGGTCTTCGGTGGCGACGGCGCGGCGGATGTCATCGGGCCGATACGTCGCGAGCACGGCCTGGGCCAGCCGCGGACCTACTCCGGCGGCCGTCTGCAGCGTTTCGAACGTCTCGCGCTCATCGGCATCCACGAAGCCGTAGAGCGTCAGCTCGGTCTCGCGCACCACGAGAGCGGTCGAGAGCGCTGCTGACTCCCCCACGCGCAGGCTGGCCAGTGTGGTCGGGGTGCACGAGAGGGCGAGCCCGACTCCCCCGATCTCGACGATCGCGACGTCAGGACCGACCGCGGCGACCTTGCCCGACACGCTGGCGATCATGACCTGCCTCCTAGAGCCGACGCGTAGCGAGCAAGGGCTGCGCCCCGCCACAGATGACAGATCGCGAGCGCGAGCGCGTCAGCGGCGTCAGCCGGGGTCGGACGCTCGGTCAGCTTCAGCAGCCGGGTCACCATGGTGGTGACCTGGGCCTTGTCTGCCCGGCCCGACCCGGTGACCGCCGCTTTGACCTCACTCGGCGTGTGCAGCGCGACGGGCAAGCCGCGGCGAGCGGCAGCGGCGATCGCCACACCACCGGCCTGCGCCGTACCCATCACCGTGCGGACGTTGGCCTGGCTGAAGACCCGCTCCACGGCCACAGCATCAGGCCGGTACTTCTCGAGCCACTGCTCCAGCATGGCGTCGATGGCTCCGAGCCGGTGACCGATGTCGTCGCCTGCGGGGGTACGAATGACGTCGAACGCCACCAGCGTCGCCTGCCCGGGACGCGCGCTGTCCACCACCCCCAGGCCACAGCGGGTCAGGCCAGGGTCCACACCGAGCACCCGCAAGACCGACCTCCCTGGACACCAGCGCGCAATGCGACGCGAGTGACGAACGCGTGTTCGACGCTAAACCCGAACGGCGCTCGCGCGAGGGAGTCGGGGACGGCGTGTCGCCCCCTATTACGAGATCAGGCGGTGACGAGCTCCATGACCTCGTCGGCGATGTCGGCGTTGAACCAGACGTTCTGGACGTCGTCGAGGTCCTCGAGGGCGTCGACGATCCGCAGCACCTTGCGGGCGCCGTCCTCCTCGACGGGCACCGAGACGGTCGGCATCCACGCGATGTCGGCCGACTGCAGCGGCAGGCCGGCGTCGGTGACGGCGGTGCGGGTGGCGTGCAGATCGGTGGCTTCGGTGACGACCTCGAACGCGTCGCCCAGGTCGTTGACCTCCTCCGCACCCGCGTCGAGCACCGCCGCGAGCACGTCGTCCTCGCTGAACCCTTCCTTGTCGACCAGCACGATCCCCTTGCGCTGGAACAGGTACGCAACCGAGCCGGGATCAGCGATCCGCCCGCCGTTACGCGTGATCGCCACCCGGACGTCGGAGGCGGCCCGGTTGCGATTGTCGGTCAGGCATTCGACGAGGATCGCCACACCATCGGGGCCGTACGCCTCGTAGGTGATCTCCTCGTAGGCCGCGGCATCACCGAGTTCTCCGGACCCGCGCTTGACGGCACGGTCGATGTTCTCGTTCGGCACCGACTGGCCCTTGGCCTTGGCGACCGCGTCAGCCAGGGTCGGGTTGCCGGCGATGTCGCCGCCGCCGGTGCGCGCCGCCACCTCGATGGTCTTGATCAGCTTCGCGAACAGCTTGCTGCGCTTGGCGTCGATGACGGCTTTCTTGTGCTTGGTCGTCGCCCACTTGGAATGGCCGCTCATGAATACACCCTGCTCATCGACACTCCTTGACTATCCGCACAAACATCCCATGCATCCGCGCATCGCCTGACAGCTCCGGGTGAAACGCCGTCGCCAACCGCCGGTCATCTCGAACAGCGACGCTACGGCCTGCGACTTCGGCGAGCACGCGCACATTCTCCCCGGTGCGCTCCACGACCGGCGCCCGGATGAAGACGGCGTGGACCGGCCCGCCCGGCACCCCGTCCACTTCCACCTCGGTCTCGAATGAGTCGACCTGGCGTCCGAACGCGTTACGCCGCACCGTGATGTCCAGGCCGCCGAGCAGTGGCTGATCGTCCCGGCCGTCGAGGATCTGCGTCGCCAGCAGGATCATCCCGGCGCACGATCCGAAGGTCGGCAAGCCCTCGGCCACTGCCTCGCGCAGCGGTTCCAGCACTCCGAAAACGCTCAAAAGGCGACCGATCGTGGTCGACTCCCCGCCGGGAATGACGATCCCGTCGAGCGCCGCCAGCTCCGACGCTCGTCGTACGGCAACACCCTGAGCACCTGCGACTTCCAGCGCTGCCAGGTGCTCTCGGACGTCCCCCTGCAGCGCGAGGACACCAACGGTGGGACGAGCGCCGTTAGAGGAGGAGCTCACCAACCCCGATCGGCGTAGCGCTGACCCTCCGGCAGGGTCGGGATCTCGATCCCGACCATCGCTTCGCCCAGCCCCCGCGAAACCTTCGCCAGCACGTCAGGGTCGTCGAACATCGTGGTGGCTTCGACGATGGCCCGTGCGCGGCGGGCCGGGTCGCCGGACTTGAAGATCCCGGAGCCGACGAAGACGCCCTCGGCACCCAGCTGCATCATGAGCGCGGCGTCGGCGGGCGTGGCGATCCCGCCGGCGGTGAAGAGCACTACCGGCAGCTTGCCGGCGCGCGCCACCTCTGCCACCAGCTCGTAGGGCGCCCGCAGCTCCTTCGCCGCCGCGTACAGCTCCTCGGGCTCGAGGCTGGCGAGCCGGCGGATACCGCTACGGATGGAACGCATGTGGCGCACGGCCTCGACGACGTTGCCGGTGCCGGCCTCTCCCTTGCTGCGGATCATTGCCGCGCCCTCGGACAGGCGTCGCAACGCCTCGCCGAGATCGGTGGCGCCGCACACGAAGGGGACCGTGAAACCGAACTTGTCGATGTGGTGGGCCTCGTCGGCCGGGGTGAGCACCTCGGACTCGTCGACATAGTCGACGCCGAGCGCCTGCAACACCTGCGCCTCGACGAAGTGGCCGATCCGGGCCTTCGCCATGACCGGGATGCTGACCGCCTCGATGATCCCGGTGATCATCTCAGGATCGCTCATCCGGGCGACGCCGCCTTCGCGGCGGATGTCAGCGGGCACGCGCTCGAGTGCCATGACCGCGACGGCTCCCGCGTCTTCTGCGATCTTGGCCTGCTCAGGGGTGACCACGTCCATGATCACGCCGCCCTTGAGCATCTCGGCCATGCCGCGCTTGACCCGCACTCCCCCGGTACCGCTGGTGGGGGCTGAGGGGGTGGGCGCGCCGTCGGCCGGCGGGGTCTGTGCCACGGGGGGCTCCTGCAGTGCTCGAGATCGCCCGGGAACGGGCGCTTACTTGCTGTTCTTGGCCCAGTTTACGAGATCAGCCGGTCGGCTCGTCGGCATCGAACTCGATGTAGGACGGCGCGGCGGCACGCCCGTACAGATGTAGCAGCCGCACGAGCCGCCGCCGGCGGAGCGCAAGCAGATCGCGGACCGCGTCGTTGTGGAACTGGCGGGCCAGCATCACCTTGCGGGACAGGATCGCCATCTCCTCGTTGCCTGCCACCTCTGGGGTCGCCCGCAGCTCGCGCGTCAGCGAGCTTTCGACCGCCCCCCGATCGGCGTCACCGTCGAGAGCCCGCCGGGCCGCTGCCCGCAAGGGCTCGGCCGACGCGGCCTCCGACAGCTCGTACGCGACGACCGCGCGGCGGACCAGCTGGGCCTCCAGCGCCGATGACGCCGCCTCGACTCGAACGGCCAGCCGGTCGAGCCGACCGGCCATCCAGGTCAGGTAGCTGGCAACGACGACGATGACCGCGACGACCGCGATCACCAGGCTCACTCACCCGAGCGTAGGCGACCCGCAGGCGCGGGCCTCAGAACCGCCCGGGATCCTCCGTGACGGTCTCGTACACATGGACGATTTCAGTCGCCACCGTCGACCAGTCGTACTGCTGCACGACTTTCCAGCCCGCCTCGGCCAGCTCGTCGCGCAGGTCCTTGGAGCGCAGGACCTCCACGAGCACTGCCGCGAGGTGGACGGGGTCCTCATTGGCGAACAACCGGCCCGCGCGCCCGTCATCGAGGACCCGGCGGAAGGCGTCGATGTCGCTGGCGATCACGGGAGTGCGGGCCGCCATCGCCTCGAGGAGCACGATGCCGAAGCTCTCCTGACCGGTGTTGGGCGCGACGTAGACGTCGGCCGTGCGAAACAGGCGCGGCTTGTCGGCGTCGCTCACGAGCCCCAGCATCTGCACGTGCTGGCGTACGAGCGGGTCGATGCTCGCCGACACGTCGGCCACCTCACCAGGACCGGCGACCAGCAGCCGGACGTCTGGAATCGCCGCCGCGACCATCGGCAGCGCCTCGAGGAGCACCGCGAGGCCCTTGCGCGGCTCATCGATGCGGCCGACGAAAACGATCGTGGGCGCCGCAGACGCCAGGTCGATCAGCGGCGTCGCGTTGGCGAAGACAGAGACGTCGACCCCGTTGGGCACCAGCACCGCGTCGACGCCCAGATGTTCGACGATGGTGCGCCGGGCCGCCTCGGAGACGGCAATGTTCGCCCAGACCTTCTCCAACGCGAGTTGGAGCGGACCCTGCAGGACCGTCAGGATCCGGGAGCGCGGATTGCTGGTGTGGTAGGTCGCCACCAATGGCCCCGACGCGGCAAGGCAGGCGAGCAGGCTGACGCTGGGGGCCGTGGGTTCGTGGGCATGGACCACGTCGAAGTCGCCCTCGCGCACCCACCGGCGTACCCGGGAGGCCGACACCGGCCCGAACAGGATGCGGGTGACCGAGCCGTTGTACGGCACTGACATGGCCTTGCCGGCCGAGACCGCGTAGCGCGGGAGGCGGTCCTCGTCGTCGATCGGGGTGATCACGGAGACCTCGTGACCCATCCGGATCAGGGTTTCCGCCAGGTCACGGACGTGGACCTGAACCCCGCCCGGCACGTCCCAGGTGTAGGGGCAGGCCAGGCCGATGCGCACGGGGGGATCCTGCTACATCCGGGGCGAGACGGTCGCCGGCTTTTCGAACGTGTCGGCACCGGACGCCGGTTCGAGGTCGTCGGTCCAGAGCCGCTGGAGCATGTGCCAGTCCGCCGGGTGCGCCGCGATCGCTCGTGCGAACGCATCGGCCAGCGCCTGCGTCATCGTGGCGATATCGGTATGCGGAATCGGAGCCTCGGTGCGGGCCTCCCAGGCGCCGTGGACCGCGTCGCCGGAGTACCAGAGAGTTGTCGGGATCAGGGCCGCTCCCGTGCGCAGCGCGAGTGCGGCCGGTCCGGCGGGCATGGTCGCGCGCGCGCCGAAGAAAGTGACGGGCACTCCGCTCGGGGTCAGGTCGCGATCGGCGAGCAGGCAGAGCATTCCGCCGGCCAGCAGCCGATCGGTCAGCACCTCGAACGGTGGCCGCTCCTCGCCGGATGCGGCGAGCACCTCGAAGCCGAGCCCCTCGCGGAAGGCCACGAAAAGGTCATACATCTCAGCGGGTTTCAGCCGTTCGGCGACGGTCGTGAAGGGCACTCCGGTGAGCACCAGCCACGCGCCGGCGTGATCCCAGTTGCCCATGTGAGGCAGGGCCAGGATGGTGCCCTTGCCCGCGGCGTGCGCGTCGCGAAGGTTGTGCTCCTCGCGGCAGTGCATCCGCCCGACGATCCGCTCAGGAGGCAGGACGGGGAGCCGGAACGCTTCGAGCCAGTAGCGCGCGTAGGAACGCATCGCGTCGCGACCGAGCACGTCGAGATCCGTTCCGGGTGGGACGACCCGCGCGAGGTTGGAGCGCAGCCGGCGAGAACCCTTTCCCTGGCGGCGCCAGGCGAGATCAGCCCCGAATTGGAAGAGCCGGGCGGTGAGCCTTTCCGGCAGGCCGCGTACCAGCGCCCAGCCGGCGCGATAGGCAAGGACGAGAATCCGCTCCATAGCCGCCAAAGCTAACCGGGCGTCGACGTGCCGCGGGTGACGGCTCGCGGGCGACTAGCGGACGGCGGCGTGCTCGGCGTCGTGGCGGCGACTGCGAGCGATGACCCGGCGACCCGGGCGGCGGGCCGGACGCTCCGGGCGGGGGTCGGCTTCGCGGGCCTGCTTGTACACGTAGCGCAAGCGCTGGCCGACCGTGATGGTGGTGGCCGCGCACAGGAACCAGAGGGCGGCAGGCAGCAGCCACGGGACACCGAGACCGGTGATCGCGGCCGCAACCAGCACGATGAGCAAGCGCTCGCCGCGCTCGGCGAATCCGGTGTTGCAGTCGAAGCCGAGCGACTCGGCCCGGGCCTTCACGTAAGAAATGATCCCGCCGGCGGCGAGAGCGAAGATGGCGGCGCCGGCGAGCGGGAGCGACTTGCCGTCGCCCGCGTACCACATGGCCAGGCTTCCGAAGATCGCCGAATCGGCGACGCGGTCGCTCGAGGAGTCGAGGAATGCGCCCCACTTGCTGCTGGTGCCCTTGGCGCGGGCAATGAGGCCATCGAGCAGGTCACTGA
This sequence comes from Frankiaceae bacterium, assembly GCA_036272075.1. GTDB lineage: Bacteria > Actinomycetota > Actinomycetes > Frankiales > Frankiaceae > DATAZK01. The sequence goes on along the minus strand of DATAZK010000053.1, from coordinate 47,973 downwards.
AGACGAACAGCGTGATGGCGAGGGTGCCCCAGAAGAAAACGCCGCGACTGAAGAAGCCGATGGCAGCACCGGACACGCCGAGCGTGCCGACAACCGTCACAACGTCGGGAGACAGCCCAGTCTGCGCTAGCCTGCGGCCCAGCGGATCAAGGATGCGCTGGATCTGCGGACGAGCTTGTGATGCGAGCATGTGCCCTCTTCCGTCAGTGGCTCGTACGCACTCATTAAGCATAACTGATGCATCGCGCCGATACATCGAACGCAACGTGTCGTTGCTGGAGTTCCTTCCCCAGGTCTTGAAGTCGCACCTGGACGGGAGGACGCTTTTCCGCACGTCGGGAGCGCTGGGAATACTGCCGCTTCCACCTTTCGCATTCGAGAGCTCGGGTGAGCAGCATGAGTCAGACAGGACGGGTGAGCAGCGCAAAAGGCACGGATACCAGCGCCTCGGCGGCGCCGGCATTCAGCAGTGTGCGCAATGTGGTGCTGGTAGGGCACTCGGGCGCAGGCAAGACGGCTCTTAGCGAGATGTTGCTGGCGGCGGCGGGGACCATCCCGCGGGCCGGATCGGTCACCGCGGGCACCACCGTCTGCGACTTCGATCCGGCCGAGCACCGCCAGCAGCGCAGCGTGAGCCTCGCCCTCGCTCCACTGATCAGTGGCGAGGTGAAGATCAATCTGATCGACACACCCGGATACGCGGATTTCGTCGGCGAACTGCGCGCGGGTCTGCGAGCCGCAGACGCCGCCCTTTTCGTCGTCAGCGCGGTCGAAGCCATTGACGGGGCGACCCGGATGCTCTGGCACGAGTGCGCGACCGTCGACATGCCGCGGGCGATCGTCGTCACCAAACTCGACCAGCCTCGCGCCGACTTCGCCGCGACCCTCGCATCGTGTCAGGAGGCGTTCGGCGGCGGCGTCCTGCCGCTGTACATGCCCGAGGGCGCCCCCGGCAGCCTCGAGCTCACCGACCTGCTGCACACCGAGCGTCCCGAACTCGAGGCTGAGCGGTCAGCGCTCATCGAGGGAATCATCGCCGAGAGCGAAGACGAGACGCTGATGGAGAGCTACCTCGGCGGCACGCCGCTCGATCCGAAGACGCTGATGTCCGACCTGGAAAAGGCGGTGGCTCGCGGCGCCTTCTACCCGGTGCTCGCCGCCTCGTCCGCTGACCAGATCGGCGCCGCGGAGCTGATCGAGGTCATGTCCGGCGCTTTCCCGGCGCCCGACGAGCACGTCATGCCGCCGCTGACGCGTCCCGACGGCACGCCGGTCGCCGACCTTCCGCCCGCCGATCCGGACGGCCCGCTCGTCGCTGAAGTCATCAAGACCACGACCGATGCGTATGTCGGCCGAGTATCGCTGGTGCGCGTGTTCTCCGGCACCCTCACTCCCGACCTCCCCGTCCACGTCTGCGGCCACGGCCTCGAAGAGCGCGGCCATCCCGACCATGACGTCGACGAGCGCATCGGTGCCCTCGTCTCGCCGCTGGGAAAGGCGCTGCGGCCGTTGGACAATTGCCGGGCCGGCGACATCTGCGCCGTGACCAAGCTCGCTCATGCAGAGACCGGCGACACGCTGTCCGGCCGCGAGGAGCCGTACCTCATGACGCCTTGGGTGATGCCCGAGCCGCTCTTGCCGATGGCCATCGCGGCCCACAGCAAGGCCGACGAGGACAAGCTCTCGACGACCCTCGGTCGCCTCGTCGCCGAGGACCCGACACTGAATCTGCGTCTTGACACAGAGACCGGCCAGCTCGTCCTGTGGTGCCTCGGCGAGGCGCACGCCGATGTCGCTCTTGACCGGCTGTCGTCCAAATACGGCGTGGCCGTCGATCAGCAGGACCTGCGCGTAGCGCTGCGAGAAACCTTCTCGGCCCCGGCGGCCGGGACGGGACGGCACGTGAAGCAGAGCGGCGGGCACGGGCAGTACGCGGTCTGCCGGATCGAGGTCGAGCCGCTCCCCTCAGGCGGTGGTTTCGAATTCGTCGACAAGGTGGTCGGCGGAACGGTCCCCCGTCAATTCATCCCGAGCGTCGAGAAAGGATTGCGTGCCCAACTCGAACGCGGGGTCCGGGCCGGCTACCCGGTCGTCGACATCCGCGTGACGCTGCTGGACGGCAAGGCGCATTCGGTCGACTCCTCCGACATGGCGTTCCAGGTCGCCGGCGGGCTCGCCTTGCGGGACGCGGCCCAGGCGGGGACGGTGTCGCTGCTCGAGCCGGTTCTCGAGGTCAGCATCCTGGTCGACGATGAGCACGTCGGCGCGGTCATGTCTGATCTGGCGACCAAGCGCGGCCGGGTGATGGGGACCGAACTCGTCACCTCGGGATCGGCAGGGGCACCGGGACGCACCCTGATTCGCGCCGAGGTTCCCGAAACGGAACTGGTGCGTTACGCGGCCGAGTTGCGTTCGCTGAGCCACGGCACCGGCACGTTCAGCCGCCACTACCTGCGCCACGAGGCAGTGCCGGCGGCGAAGGCAGCGCAACTGACGAGCTAGAGGTCGGCCCAGGCCTGCACGAGCAGCTCGCGCGTATCGGCGAGCAGGCTCGGCAGGACCCGGGTCTGGCCGACGACGGGCATGAAATTGGTGTCGCCGCCCCACCGCGGCACGACGTGCTGGTGCAGATGTGCAGCGATCCCGGCGCCGGCGATCGCGCCGAGGTTGATGCCGACGTTGAAGCCCTGCGCACCGCTGGCCACCCGAAGCGCACGGATGGAGCGCTGGGTGAAGATGCCGAACTCTTCCGTCTCTTCGGGGGTGAGATCGGCGTAGTCGGCCGTGTGGCGAAACGGCACGACCATCAGGTGGCCCGGGTTGTACGGGTAGAGATTCAGCACCGCGTAGACGTGCTCACCACGGGCGACGATCAGGCCGTCGGCGTCGCTGCGCTGGGGAATCCGGCAGAACGGATCGAGGTCACCCTCAGCCGGCTTGTTCTCCCCCTTGATGTAGGCGAGCCGGTGCGGGGTGTAGAGCCGGGCGAACGCGTCGCGCAGCCCGGCACCTGCCTGCTCGTCGAACTCCGGCCGGTAGCCCTTCCACGTCGGCGGCGGTTCTTCGGTCACGCGTGCAGCCCGTCGACCGCGTCCTCCGCGGCGAAGTTCGGCGGGGCGATGGCACCGAGGATTTCCGCGACGGCCTCATCGATCGTCATCCCCCGCCGTTCGGTGCCGTCCCGCAGCCGCAGGCTCACCAGTGAGGACTCGACGTCGTTGTCACCCGCCAGCAACATGAACGGGATCTTCTGCGACTGGGCGCGAGCGATCTTCTTCTGCATCCGCTCGTCGGAGGAGTCGACCTCGACCCGGGCGCCGGCGGCGCGCAGCCGGGCGGTGATGTCACTGAGATAGTCGACGTGTCGCTCGGCGATGGGGATGCCCACCACCTGCACCGGCGAGAGCCACGGAGGCAACGCTCCTGCATAGTGCTCGAGCAGGATCGCGAAGAAGCGCTCGACGCTGCCAAACAGCGCCCGGTGGATCATGTTGGGACGCTTGCGCGTGCCGTCGGCGTCCTGGAACTCGAGATCGAAGCGGGTAGGGAACTGCAGATCGACCTGCAGGGTGCTCATCTGCCAGCGCCGGCCGATCGCGTCACGCACATGGACGTCGACCTTGGGGGCGTAGAACGCGCCTTCACCCTCGGCCACGACATAACTCACCCCGACTGTCTCCAGGGCGTTACGCAGCGCCTCAGTGGCGACGTCCCACTCCGCGATCTCGCCTACGAACTTGTCCGGCCGGGTCGACAGTTCCGCCTCGAAGTCGGTGAGCCCGAAGTCGCGCAGCAGCGAGAGGATGAATTCGAGCAGCGAGACGAGCTCGCCGCTGAGCTGCTCCGGCGTGCAGAAGATGTGGCTGTCGTCCTGGGTGAAGCCGCGGATGCGGGTCAGGCCGTGCAGCACTCCGGACTTCTCGAAGCGATACACCGTCCCGAACTCGAAGTAGCGCTGCGGGAGCTCGCGATAGGACTTGCCCCGGGCCTTGTAGATCAGGATGTGCATGGGGCAGTTCATCGGCTTCATGTAGTACGTCGCGCCGTCCATCGACATCGGCGGGTACATGCCCTCCGAGTACCACTGCAGGTGTCCGGAGGTCTGAAACAGCGTCTCTTTCGCCAGGTGCGGGGTCGTGACGAAGGAGTATCCGGCCGCCTCGTGGCGAGCCCGGGCGTACTCCTCCATGACGCGGCGCACGAGCCCGCCCTTCGGGTGCCAGACGGCAAGGCCCGCCCCGATCTCCCCGGGGAAGCTGAACAGATCGAGCTCGGTACCGAGGCGCCGGTGATCGCGCTTTTCGGCCTCCTCGAGCTGGACGAGATACGCGTCGAGCGCTGCCTTGGATTCCCACGCGGTGCCGTAAATCCGTTGCAACTGCGGGTTTTTCTCACTCCCCCGCCAGTACGCGGCGGCCGTGCGCATGAGCTTGAACGCCGGGATGTAGCCGGTGTTCGGCACGTGCGGCCCCCGGCACAGGTCCTTCCACGCGACCTCATGGTGATCGCCGTGATGGCGGACATTGTCATAGATCGTCAGCTCGGTGCCACCGGCTTCCATGGCCTCTTCAGCTGACAGCACTGCACGTCCAGTGCCGCCCTTGACCCCGATCAATTCCAGCTTGTACGGCTCGGACGCGAGCTCGGTGCGCGCCTCTTCCTCACTCACGACGCGGCGGTGAAAACGCTGCCGTTCCTTGAGAATCGCCTTCATGCGCTTCTCGATGTTGGCAACGTCATCGGGCGTGAAGGGGCGCTCGACATCGAAGTCGTAGTAGAAGCCGTTGGCGATGGGCGGCCCGATCCCGAGCTTGGCTTCCGGGAAGAGATCCTGGACCGCTTGCGCCATGACGTGGGCGGTGGAATGGCGGATGATCGCCCGGCCCTCATCGGAGTCGGCGGGGATCGACTCGATGACGTCGCCGTCCTCCGGGTGATACGCGAGGTCCTTGACCGCGCCGTCACCACCGTCCTCGACCCGGACGGCTACGGCCCCCTTGACCCCGGCGATGCCGAAGGCCTGTCCAGCAGTAGCGCCGCTGGGTACGACGGCGGGTGAACGGTCGACTGTCAGGCGGATCTCGGACACGCGGCTGAGCGTACCGAGGTCGCGATGAGCGGGCGCAGGCCCGGGACTAATCCGAGGCGGTGGAGACCGGCTGGCGGATCACGGTCTTCAGTCGCTGCGGCGCCGTCCGGTTGGGATCGCTGAGGTAGATCTCGTGATGGCGGCCGACAGCGGCACGCCCGTTGCCCACGATGAAGTCGTGCAGTCGAAGGGTCGCCGATGCCTCATCCGTATCCGAACCGATGTGCATCACCTGGGCGCACGGGCCCTCGCAGAGCGTGCCGAAGCGCACCGCCGCCACCGCCTCGGGCGTGCTCTTCCTTGCGGCGCAGTCGCGTACCTCCTCGAGCATCGCTTCAGTGACGAACTCCGGCTGCGCGATCATGAGCGTCCAGTCCCAGCTCGGACGCTCGGCGGCAGTCAGCGGGACCTTTCCCGCTGACCACCACAGTCCCTCCAGCGGCATCACCGCGAAGTCCACGCCCGCCTCCGCCCGGCGCACCGCCGTCTTCAGCGCGTGGGCCACTGCGTAGATCGCTTTCACGGCGACGGCATAGCCGGCTGTGGTGTTCGGGTCCCCATGGCCGTCGAGCATCAGGTAAGGCAGACAAGGGACGTCGACGAACCTCGGGGTCAGGCCCGCGGCATAGAGCGGGCGCAGATCGTGCTTGAGGTCCAGCTTCGTCAGCGTCATTCGTGGATCCACTGCCTCACCGAGAACCGATCATGAGTATCGGGCTCAACCTAGCGTGACCCCAGTGGCGGTTGGCAGAGGCCAACGTCCCAGCGCCGTTCCTGGATTCGGTAGCGCCAACGTTCGGTGCTCGCCGGCGAAAGTCGCTAGCGTGGGAGCGTGGAAAAGAAGCTGCCCAAAGGGCTTTCGGGCGCCGTCGACAAGGCGCTCAATGGGGAGGCCCTGCTGGCAGGGGCAGTGCTCGAGAACGATCCCGGCCAGCAATCGCCGACGGCTGTGCTCCTGACCGCTCAGAGGCTCCTCGTGGTGGGCCCGCACTCGAGCCAGCAGTGGCCGCTCGACGAGGTCGCCGTGACGGACTACCAGGAGGGCGTCCCCGGCTACTCCGCGGCGCTGGCCGTGCTCGCAGGTGGGCGGCTGCTCAGACTGCTCGTCCCCCGCAATCATCCGCACTTCGATCTCCGGCAGGTGCACGAGGAGTTGGAGGCGCTCGACAACCCGGCCATGACGGCAAAGGTCGCGGAGCTCGCCTGGTGGGACGGGCGCGCCGCCTGGCCCTACGGAGCGCTCGGACGCGTCGCAGGTGGCACCGCTGAGCTCGTGCCGGGCGAACGGGGCACTCTGCGGCTGGCGCAGGGCGGGGTGTACCTGCATCCGGCGGAGCGTCCTGAACCGAGCCTTCAGCTCCCGTGGGTCGAGGTCACCGCGATCATGGTGGAGACCCCGGAGGAACTCTCCGAACGGTTGGGTGCCTCTCGAGTGGCGGAGTTGGGAGTGCTGGCCTGGGGCCTGTCGACGACGGGCGGGGAGTGCTTCGTGACGGTGACGACCAAGCAGGACGAGCTGTATTTCGCGGGACAGGCACCGCCGTCGCAGCTACGCCAGCACTGGGCAAGCGTGCTGGCTCAGTTCGCGGTGGATCCCGACGAGGTCGTGGTGCCGGCGACATCGGCAGGGTCAGAGGCCAGGTCTGAGGCCGGGTCTGAGGCCGGAGCAGATCTGGTGGGAAAGCTTGAGCGGCTGGCGTCGCTGCACGCTCACGGCGTCCTGACGCAGGAGGAGTTCGCTGCGGCGAAGGCCGCGGTGATCGCGGGCCACTGACCGGGCGCACGCCGCTATTCGGCAGCTGCCTTCAGTTGGGCGCCTTGCAGGCAGGCCGGGCAGATGGTCGCTTCCGGATCGGGCCCGGGGAATTCGACTTCCAGAAAGACGAAAACCACGGGGGCACCGCAAAGCGTGGCGCAGGTGACCGAGTTCACGGCATGCAGCAGCTCCGACGCTGCGATCCCCCGCGGTCGGCAGGCAGCGCCGGTGCTCCCGAGAATCAGGGACCGCACCCTCTATTCATCGGCACGAAATGCGAAAAGTATTACGAGCCGCGATAACCGATCCGGTGGGCGTAGCTGGTTTCGAACCAGCGACCTCTCGCGTGTGAAGCGAGCGCTCTCCCGCTGAGCTATACGCCCGGACTGACCGGATCACGCTACTACGGACCAACGGCTCCCTGACCTGTGGATAACTTCGGTCGGCGTCGGTCACGACCTCTAACGTCCGGTCCATGTCGCCCCCCGCCCCCGATGCACCTGTGACGGCGACTCAGCGCGTGCTGCCCGAGCTCGCCGCCGGCGGCGTGGTCGACATCCCAGCCGCGCCGGTACCGCCGGATCAGGAGCGTGGGTGGTTGACCGTCCTGCTGCCGGCTGTGTCGGCACTGGGCATGCTCGGCTTCGTCCTGCTGTCGCCGAATGTGCTGATCATCGCGCTGGGCGGGGGGTTCGCCCTGCTCAGTGCTCTGGGTGCGGTAGTCGCCGGTCGGCATCGGCGCCGCCAGCGGGAGCAAGGCTGGAGCCTTCGCTGCGAGCACTACCGCACGCTGCTCGCGACCTCTGCCGAGACTCTGGCCGAAGCGGCACGCCGGCAGCGAGCTCACGCGCTCGCGACTCATCCGTCTCCGGGCTCGGCTGCCGTGGGTGTCACGGCGGGCTGGGTGTGGGAGCGGCGGCCGCGTGATGACGACCATCTACAGGTCCGGCTTGGGATAGGTCTGGCACCGGCCCGGCTTTCCCCGAGCCGAATGGTTGGTTCCAGCGAGCCCGGCGCCGACCCAGCTCTGGCGGCGCTCGCCCATGAGGTGCTCGGGCGCTACGGCGAGGTCGACGGCGTCCCCCTCGGAATCGATCTGACGCGTACGGCAGCGACGTTTCTGCTGGGTGCACAGCTGCCGCTGCTGCGCGCGCTGATCGTGTCGCTGACGCGGGCGCACGGCCCGGCATCGGTGCGCCTGCATGCCCTCGCGTCTGCCGCCGAACTCGAGTGGCTGCGATTGCTGCCACACACGGGTGCCACCGCCGGCGACCCGGCAGCTCTCGCCACCGCCGTCCGTGCGCAGCTTCGCGTTTCGAGCGGTGATCCCGCCCTGCCGCACCACGTGATCGTCCTGGCAGGCGTGGCGGAGACGACCCGGCAGGCCTGGGAAGCGCTGGCTCCTGTGCTGAATCGGCTCTCGCGCCCCAACGTTTCGGTGATCGGGTTGCTGCCGCAGGGCGCCCCAGTGCCCCAGGATGTCGGCGCGGTGGTCTCGAGCGACGGCGAAGGAGGCCTGCTCGTGCAACGCCTGCGGGAGAGCCCGGCGCGTACGGCTATCGCGGCGCCGGATGCGATGTCACATCCGCAGGCGCGCCGGTACGCCGAAGCGATCAGTTCCTGCCTGGCGAAGGACGCTCCTGCTTGCGCTCAGACGTTGCTCCTCGATTCGCTGACGGCCGACGCCGACCGTCCACGGCTGCACCTACCGCTCGGCGTCGACGACGACGGCGTGGTCGTGCTGCTGGATCCGCGAGAAGCGGCACGGCAAGGGGATGGCCCCCATGGCCTCCTCGTCGGAGCTACCGGCAGCGGAAAGAGCGAGCTGTTGCGCACCCTGCTGACTTCCGCAGCACAGCAAAACAGCCCGGAGCAGCTCACGTTTCTGCTGGTCGACTTCAAGGGCGGCGCGGCGCTCTCCGGGCTGGCGACACTTCCCCACACCGTCGGCCTGCTCACCAATCTCACCGCCGATCTGCACGGCGTCGAGCGGCTGTGCGGCGCATTGCGCGCCGAACTGCGGCGACGCCAGCAGATCTTGCGCAGCGCCGGCGTCGATGATCTCGAGAGCTACCGGCCCGCCGCCGGGGAGGCTGTCCCCCGTTTGCTCGTCGTGGTCGACGAGTACGCCGAGCTGATCGAGCAATCCCCTGACGTACTGGAGGTTTTGACCTCGCTGGCACGGCTCGGACGCAGCCTCGGCATCCATTTACTGCTGTGCTCCCAGCGCCTCGACGACGGCCGGTTGCGGGGACTGGAAGCGCACCTGCGCTATCGGATCTGCTTGCGAACGTTCACCTCCGCCGAGTCCGTTGCCGCTCTGGGTTCCCCCGTGGCCTCCACTTTGCCCGCCGCACCCGGGTGGGGGTATCTCTCCCGCGACGGCGAGCTCACGCGCTTCCGGGTGGCCCTTGTCGCGAACCCGGCGGCGGCTGTTGCGGCCATAGCCCGGGAAAGCCGGGCACGGCCCCAGCGTCAGATCTGCCTGCCACCGCTGCCTGAAACGGTGACCCTGGGCGAGCTGGCTCGCCTGCCGAAGTCCACGGGTGCCGCGATTGGCCTGCGCGACCTGCCGGGACTCGGGCAGCACCCACCGCTGACCTACGACCTGGAAAGGGATGGCCATCTTGCGGTCGTCGGTGCCCCTCTCAGCGGCCGTTCGACGGTCTTGACCACCCTGGTGGCGGCGCTGGCCACGGCGCTGCCGAGTCGCGAACTGGCCATCCATGTCGTCGCGCCCGCAGACGGCCCGCTCGCGGACGTTGCCGGTCTGCCTCACGTGGGCACCGTCGCCGCGTCGCCGGAGCTGGCCGCACGCGTCATCCGGACCATTGCTGATGTCGTCGCCGAGAGGCGCTCCCCGGGCGCTGCCTCAGCAACCCGGATCCTGCTGGTGATCGATGACCTGGGCGGCGTCCTGTCCACCGACGACACCCTGGGCCCGGCCGTCAGTGCCATTGCAACGCTCGGGCAGTCCGTCGGCGTCACGCTGGCGGTGAGCTGCGGGCGCTGGGCGGAGTTGCGCGGCGGCTTACGCGAAGCCATCACCACCCGGCTCGAGCTGGCCTGCCCTGATCCGGCCGACTCGATGCTGCCGCAGCTGGCGCGCACCTTCGTGCAAAGGCCGGCCGGTCGGGCATTGACGGGCGACGGCAGCTGGGTGCAGGTCGCGCTTGCGAGCAACGACGTCGCGGGAACAGCGCTCGGCGACGCGGGTGGGCTGGCCGAGCTCGTCGCCGGTGTCGCCCGCCGCGGTGGCCCGGCTACCCAGCCGATCCAACTGCTGCCGACCCTCGTGCCGGCACTATCGCTTCCCCGGCCCAGCCGCGCAGACGCGATGGTCCTGGGCGTGACCGGGCCACACGCGCAGCCGGTCGAGGTCGGCTTGGCCGCCGGTCAGCACTTTCTGATCCTCGGCAATTCCGGCAGCGGTCGCAGCGGACTCCTGCGCTCATTCGCGGGAAGCCTGGCAGCGCGGGGCCTACGCACCTGGCTGGTGGATCCCCGGCGCAGCCTCAGTGCGGCCGCGCAAACGGCCATCCGGCGGGCGGTTTCCGCCGCCGAGGTCGCGGCCCTCGTCGAAGAGCTGGTGGCCGCCTGCCGGTACCGGGTCGATCCGCTGGAGCGCAACGTCCTGATCGTGGACGACCAGGAGTTGGTCGCCCGAGCCGGCACAGGCGGAACGGCCGGAGCGTTGGCGCCATTGCTGGAGGTGCTGCCCTACAGCGCCGATTTGGGGCTCTCACTCGTCATCGCGCGGCGCCTGAGCGGCTACGCCCGCGCCGCGTACGAACCGTTCTTCAGCGGGCTGCTGGAGCTTTGCGACAGCGCCGTCATCCTCTCCGGAGACCCGGCGGAGGGATCGGTCGTCGGCGGCGTCCGGCCACGACGATCTGCCCCTGGAAGGGGGCAGTTGGTGGTGCGCGGCGAACCGGGCGGCGAGGTGCAGGTCGCCTGGCTGGGCGACGAATCGGACGTTCCGCCCCGGCAGGCAAACCGACTATTCGCCCAACCCTGGTCAGACCCCCGCGACGCGATGTGATCCACGCAGCACAAAGAGGATTCACACATCTGCGGTGGTTCCCCGTTACGAGACGTGGGCACAAGCGTTAGAGCGGATGACCGCAGCGCGCAGCCTTGATCGATGTCCACGGAGGCCGTCATGAATGCCCGTCCCGACCTGGTTACGACGGATCTGTCGTTGCTGCTGGTGGTCCCGGGCGGTGCCGCGCTTCCGGTGAGCGCCGGGTTCCGCTACGAGAGTTGCGACCCGTATGCGGTGCATGTCGGTTTCCGCACCGGCGGCGACGAAGTCGTGGAATGGACGTTCGCTCGGCAGTTGCTGGCCGACGGTGTCACCCACCCCGTCGGCGAGGGCGACGTCCAGGTCTGGCCCAGCTCCGACGACGGTCCGCATTCGGTGTGCCTGTCCCTGTCGAGCCCCTCGGGTTCGGCGCTGTTCGAGATCCCGCTCAGTGGCCTCGTGGAGTTCCTGACGCGTACCTACTCCGCCGTTCCTACCGGCTTGGAGAGCGACTTCGTCGACCTCGACGCCGAGCTCGCGCTGCTGGTGTGGAGCGATCCTCAGGCCTGATGACCCAGGCTGCTCCCGCGCGCGCAACTCGCAGGCGGCGGGACGGTCCGCTAAGGTGTCAAAGGCAAAGCCCGCAAGGGCAGCGCGGACGTGGCTCAGCTGGTAGAGCATCACCTTGCCAAGGTGAGGGTCGCGGGTTCGAATCCCGTCGTCCGCTCGGTACCTCGAGGAAGGCAATCCTCGACTATGTCAGCCGGCTCACCTCACCCGGCGGAGTGGCCGAGTGGCTTAGGCAAGGGCCTGCAAAGCCCTGTACGCGGGTTCGATTCCCGCCTCCGCCTCTTTCTCCCTGCTCGATGGGCGTGATCGGCGTCAGCTGCGGCCCGTCCGAGGTCTGTTGACCCATTTGGCGTAATTCTGCGTGCCGTTTGGCCCCTCTTGGGCAGACTCGCTTGCCCGGCGCCTCCGCATTCGCGATGCTTACTTTGTGTAGTTGATGACGGATGCTGCGTCGCGCAGCAAGCGCAGCAGAGTTCTCGCGGGGGGACACGGATGAACGCTCACCACGTGCACAGGAGCAGGCCGTGAGGCCGACAGGTGCGGCGCTCCGCCACGGGCTTGACGTCGGCCTATCTGGCAAATTGGTCACTGTCTGTCCGACGGCTCATGTGCTGGTGTCGGCATGACCGCCCACCGCAAGCCCGTCGAACGCCGGCCCTACTACGCGGTCCTCGGCCTCGCCCTGGTTTCTGTCGCGGTGACTCTGGCGTTCGGAGCCACAGCGCAGAACGCAGCTCCGATCTTCGATGCGACGCAGGCTCAGGCGAACCTTCCATCGATCATCTCGGCTCCGACCCCGTCGCTGATCAAGGTGGCGGGCTTGCCGCCCGCAACGCCGTCGGCAACGATCACGACGGTCGCGAAGCCGTCCTCGAGCCCTGCCCAACCGACCCCATTCGCCTCGGCCTACGCGTCCCTCGTGACGAGCCACTCTCAGGCGCCGGTCCGTGTCACGACAACGACGCCGGTCGCAGCGACGAACCCGGCAGGCACGCGCAAACCCTCGGCCCGGGTCACTTCGCCTTCGAAGCCGACGAAGCAGAACCCGGCGCCGCGCCACTCGGTCCGGCCGTCCGCGCGCCCGACGACCCGCCCAACCACGCATCCGACCACCCAGCCGAGTACCCGCCCGACCACGGCGGGCGAATCAGGCAACAGCAGCTCGCTGCCGTGGTGGTGGTATCTCGTGCCGCACCGCTCGACCGTGCCGACCGTGCCGACCGTGCCGACTGTGCCGACTGGGCCGACTGGGCCCCGGTTGCCCGTCGCGACGCACACCTATCCCGTTGCGACCCACACCACCGTCACCCGGCACTCGTCCGGCAGCACGGGTTCGCGGTACGGACGACGCTGATCCAGAGAGCCCCCAAGCGGTCCTGGCCCCCAGCCTGATCTATGCGCTGATAGCAGGACATTTCCGCTCTCTGACTTGTATTGCTGGTCGAACTCCGAGATCCTCACCGTGCGTAGCGACGCGTAGGTCGGGGCATGTCCTACCGGACGGCGCGTCATCGGAGACCGGGGGACTTGATGGGGATCGCACGACCGAGGGGCGCGCATGCGCGACCCCGCTCAATCGTCGCCCTTCGTGCGGTCGCGCTCGTCGCCGGAGTGGCGGCTCTGACCTCGCTTCCCGTCCTTTCACCCGCCGCCGCCCTGGCAACGTCCACCCCCGCGCTCGACGGCACCGGCGTGGTGACCCTCATCCACGCCGTCCCGGGGCTCATCGCCGACGTTTCCGTCGACGGCAAGGTCGCGCTGACGGGCTTCACAGCCTCCCGCGTCACCGATCCGGTTACTCTGAGTGCCGGTGAGCACACGGTTACTCTCAAGGCCGACAACGGGCCCGACGCCGGCAAGGTCGTCCTGACGGCGAAGCTCAACATCATCGCCGGTACCACCTCGACGGCGGTGGTCGGATTGACCCCCAGCGGCGCGCCCAAGGCTTACGTCTTCCCCGAAATGCCCATTTCCGTACCGAACGGCCAAGCCGGCGTGGTGGTACGCCACGTGGCAGACACCGCTGCGATCAAGCTCATGGTCGACGGCGCGACGCTGCCCGGCTCGCTCGCCAATGGAGCGACGGAAACAACGGATGCGACGCCAGGAACTCACCACGTCGTCGTCGAATCCACGGCAGGGACGACGATTCTGACCGCGCAGTCCGCGCCCTTGGAAGCCGACCGCGTCACCACCCTTTACCTGATCGGAAGCCAGCAGGACAAGTCGCTGGCGTGGGTGGCCACGACCCGGCTCGCATCTTCGCTGACCTCACTGAGCGCGATCCCCACCGGTGACGGCAGCACCGAGCACGTCCTGATGACGAACCGGGCCGAGGTGCCGCTGGGCACAGCGGCATTGGTGGCCGTCGCGCTTGGCGCTGGAGCATTTTTCTTGACCCGCAGGAGAGCCCTCGCTCGTGTCGACGCATAGGAAGCCGCCCAACCGGCTGACCCCGCTCTACACGGCAATCGTCGTAGCGGTCGTCGCCTTCGCGGTCATCCTTGGCTTCGGCGGGTCATCGAAGAAGGGCTCCCCCAGCGCCGACGTCTCGCCTCACGTATCGGGGTCGGCATCCGGCGCGCCCACGCATTCGGCGTCCGCCTCCCCGACGCACACCACGACGCCGTCACCCACGCCGTCGCCCACGCCGTCGCCCAAGCCGAAACCGTCGCCTAAGCCGTCGGCGACCTCCACCGGCCTGGGCACGTCCGACGCGACGCTGCACGGCCTCTCGCAACGCGTCATGGAGCAGCCGGTGCGGGTCCGAATCCCGGCGCTCAAGGTAGACGCACCGATCATTCCGGCGGCCGTCGACAGCGGCGGCGCCCTCGTCGTCCCGCCGAATGTCTTTCAGGCGGCGTGGTTTCAGGCCGGCAACGCTCCGGGTCAGCCCGGAACCGCCATCATCGCCGCCCACGTCGACTTCCAGGGCGCCCTCGGTCTGTTCAACGGGCTCCATACGCTGCCTCGCGGGACCGCCATCTACGTGACGGACGCGAGCGGACACGTCCGCGTCTTTCATTCCACCACCGGAACCCTGGCTTCCAAGAGCGACCCCAGCACGGTCGAGTCGCTCGCTGCGGCAGCCGCCAAGCCGGGACAGGTGCGGCTGGCGCTGATCACCTGCGGCGGGGATCTGAACTACGCCAAGCACAGCTACTACGACAACTTCGTGCTTCTCGCCGACCTGTGACCCGAAACGGCGGCCACCGTTCGTGTAACTTCTGACTGCGCGAAAGCGCACCTGCTTTTTTCGGGGCGATTAGCTCAGGGGGAGAGCGCTTCCCTGACACGGAAGAGGTCGTAGGTTCAAATCCTACATCGCCCACCCGCATCACCGCAGGTCAGGGACTTGTCACCGATCATGGTGCAGGTCCCTGATTTGTGTCTTGGGAGCAGTGCGGGTGGCCCGCTAGTTGACCAGGGCCGGCGCCAGGCGTCGCCACTGCTCGATCGGCGACTGCATGCTGCCGCCCCCGGCAGCGCCCGCGGTGAGGACCTGTACGCAGACGTGGTCGGCGCCGGCGTCGAAGTGTTGCTGTACGCGAGCCTGGACCTTCTCCTCATCGCCCCAGGCGAAAAGCGCATCGATCAGCCGGTCGGAGCCGCCATCCGCGAGGTCGCCCTCGGTGAACCCGTGTCGCAGCCAGTTGTTGGTGTAGTTCGGCAGCATCAGATAGATGGCCAGGCCCTGCCTCGCGATCGCCCGTGCCTTCTCGGGGTCGGTTTCCAGGACAGCGCCCTGCTCCGCGGCGATCAGCGGGCCCGTGCCGATCATTTCCCTTGCGTATGCAGTGAACTCGGGGGTGATCAGGTAAGGGTGGGTGCCGCGGGTACGAGCGGCGGAAAGCGCCAACATCTTGGGCCCGAGCGCGGCGAGCATCCGACTGCCCACGGGCACGCCTTGGTTCGGCAAGGCGTCCAGCTCATCCAGGTAGCCGCGAACCTTGGCCAGCGGCTTCTGGTAGGTCCCGGGCTCCTTCGAGGAGTCCACGAGCAACTGGTGGCTGACGCCGAGACCAAGCATGAGCCGCTCGCCGTGAGCAGCGATGCTGGCGTCGTAACCCGCTGCCGTATCAGCGGGCTTCGTCATCCAGAGGTTGAGGATGCCGGTGGCGATGACGCAGTGTTTGGTGGCCGCTAGCAGATTGTTGAGCGGAGCGAAGACGTCTCCGCTGGAATCGGGGATCCAGAGTGTCGAATAGCCGAGTTCTTCCAACTCTGCCGCTCGGTCAGCCACCTCTCGCGGGTCACCGTGGCGCAGTTCGGCGCTCCAGAGTCCGGTACCTGTCAGATTCATCTGCTTGCCTCTTGATGGCTGGGCGTCTGGACTCTTAGATCTTCCAGACTCGTTTGGCATTGCCAGAAAGCATCAGCTCGCGATCCGCCGGGGACACATCGCGAAACTGCTTCTCGATGATCGCTTGTGACTGCGGCCAACTGGTGACGGGGTGCGGATAGTCGGTTGACCACAAGAGGTTGCGGGTGCCGAGACGGTGACGGAGATGGTCGATCGCGTCGGGTTCTTTGATGAACGTCAGGTTCACGTTCCGGTGGTAGTAGAAGCTCGGAAGCTCCTTGATCTCCGGGAACTCATAGCCCTGCCATTCGACCATGTCGTCAACGAAGAACAGGTACCAGGCGACCCATGTCAGCCCAGGCTCGACGAAAACGAGCTTGAGGTCCGGGAACCGTTCGAGTACCCCCGTCAGCAGCCACATTCCCAGCGCTTCCGTCGTCATGGGCGGGATGCAGGGAACCGTGAGGCCGAGGCGTGGCGTGGGGTCCCGCTTGGCGAGGTTGTCGACGGCCAGGTTCAGCCCGATGTGGAAGCAGATGGGCAATCCCGTCTCCTGGACTACTGACCAGAGCGGGTCGTAGACGGTGTTGAAGTAGTCGGGCATGCCGACCTCTCCCGGAAAGACTGGGAGTTGGAGCGACTTGCCTCCCAGGGCCGCCACGCGCTCGACCTCCGCGACTGCCGTGGGGATGTCGTTGATGGGAATCTGGTAGTTCACGATGAGACGTGCCGGGTCCTCGGCCGCAAACTGCTGCAACGTGTTGTTGAAGGCGCGGGTGGCCTCCGTCGCTGCGTCCTTCACCATGTACAGGTAGCGATACGCGCTCAACTCGCAATACAGAACCTCTGTATCGACGCCGTCCAGATCCATGTCCAGCAGGCGCGCCTTCGGATCGTGATTCCCGGGACGCCCGACCGCGCGGTTGTAGGTGTCCAAGCCGGCCTGGTTGGCACGTGCGACGCTCTTTCCCCCGCCGAGAAACCACTTGGAGAAGTCGTCGACTGCCGCGTCGTAGTCGGCATGATGTTTGCGGGCGAGATTCGCTTTGACCTGATCGTGCTTGACGGTCACATGCGAATCCGCCGAAATGATGGCCTGTGGCTTTGTCACACTGAACTCCAGACGTTGGTTGCGGAAGACTGGGTATCGAGCATCACGCGCGGAACCAGACGGTGGTGTCTGCCGGCAAGACTCCCGCCACGAGCCGTTCGCTGCTCAGCAGAATCTCGCCGCTGGGCGTGTCGACGGGCTCGGGGCCGAAGTTGGTCATGCTGTGTCAGCCTCCTGGTCGCCTGAAATGCAGCACACCGGCTGAACTCGCCTCCCATGCCAGCTCCTCGGCGGCCCGCAGCTTTCGTCTGGAGGTGCCAATTGCGTCAGCGAAGCTGCGCGGGTAGATCTGATAGACGACCGCCTGGCGCCACCAGTCGGCGGGCAGGTTTCGTTGCGGGGCAGCGGTCCGCAGGAACTTCGGCCCGCTCAGCGTGCTGTCATGGTGCGCCGGTATTTCCCGGCTTCATAGTTGACCAACTCGATGTCCGTGACGCGACCGAGGTTGTGTTCCGCCACATAGGCGCCCGGGTCGCTCGCGTAATCGACGTTTTCGTCGGTGAGTGTGATCTTCCAGCGGCAGTGCGGCTCATCCGCGCTCGCCCGTGGAGGCAACTTCAGGGGATCGATGCGAATCTTGGGGTTCCACCGCGCCGCCCCGTGGCGAAAACCGAAAAGCTCCAGGTGGCCGCAAATCTTGTCGACGGCGTACGCCAACGCTTCGGGTCCCCCACGCTCGCCTTGCTCAGGCACGACGCACTGCGGGGTGTACATCTCCCACTCGTTGTCACCGGTCTGCTCAAACGTCAGCGTCATGCGGGTCGACATGGCGGGAAGGCACTGCCAAACCTTGAGCGGGGTGGTCACCTCGTCCTCGCCGGCAAAACCCATCAATGAACTGATGACATTGTTCTCATGATCGCCGGCGCCACCGTCGGCGAACCAGGCAGCATGGTGCATCTCATCGGCGACCTCTTGGCCGAATCGTTTGATCGCTTCCATGTACCAGCGCCGGTTGACGGTCCCGTAGATCGAGCCGCCGACTTCGACGAGCTTCATGAGCCCCGCTTTGGAGAAATCGGTGAGTCGCAGATCCGGCTCGAATGGTCCGCTGTAGTCGTCGAGTTCCTCGTCGGAGTGCTGCAACGACACGTCATCCTCCAGTTGGCTTGGCCCAGTTTCATAGATGACCGTATGTGACTTGAACACCTGGCACAACACCGGTTACTGAGCTGCGGGCTGATAGGGCGCCGGGGCGATAGGTGAATCTATGATCTGACGCCCGGGCAATCGACGTAGTCTCAACAGCGTGGCTTACAGCGCGCAGGGCACGAGGCTGAACCGGCGTGGGGTCGAGTCCCGTCAACGGTTCATTCGAACCGCCATCGATCTGCTGGCAGAGACTGGCTCTGAAGCCCTGAGTCCGAATCTGATCGCCCGACGCGCCGGCTTCACCTGGGGCACCGTCCAGCATCAGTTCGGCGATGCCGATGGCGTGTGGGCCGCCATTCTCGATTCCCTGCTGCAACGGATGCAGCACTTCTCACGTCTTCAGTCGCCGCCCGAGGCCTCGGTACGTCGGCGCATCACTTTCATCGTCGAGACGGTCTGGAAGAGCTTCGATTCCGTGGAAGCGCGAGCCGTCCAGCACATCAGGCATGAACTCCCCCGCGACTACGCCGCCCTGGCGGCGACGTATCCCAAGACCGAGGCGATCATTCGTCGTTGGGATGTCGAATGGAACGCCGCTTGGGATCGGCTGTTCGACGACCTTCCCGTCCCCCGAGCGAAGCTTCGGCGGGTACGCAATCTCATTCCCAGCGCGCTGCGAGGCCTGTACAACACCCCCAGGGAGTCCATGGCGTTCACCGACGTCGAAGACGGTCGACGAGGACTCATCGACGCCCTGGTCGCGTACTTGCAGTAGCCGGCCGGAGTCGAGGCTCACGACGCTGCTCGTCGGGCGTGCAGATCGATGACAACGAGACGGGAAGTCGGGCGGCCCAATCATAAGATTGCGTAGCGTCTTATCCACAGATTTTGGGGTCCGCTCCGCCCGCGCCGTCGTCCAGCTACTGTCGAACATGTATTCGAATCGAAGGGGGATGCATGTCCGGGGACGACAAGATGCTCGAGCGGGTGCGCCGGTTGCTGTCCAAAGCCGAAGGCGCCGCTACGGAGGCCGAGCGCGATGCCTACAACGCCAAGGCGGCCGAGCTCATCGCGCGGTACGGGATCGAGGAGGCGTTGCTCGCCGCGAAGGAGTCCACCTCTCCGCTGCCCGCCGATCGCGTCGTCGATCTCGATGCTCCGTATGCCCGAGACAAGGCTTCGCTGCTGTCCGCCGTCGCCGGGCCGCTCGGTGTGCGCGGGGTGCTGTGCAGTGCCCGAAGTGCCGCCGGCACGAGGCTTTCCATGCACCTGTTCGGGATGAGCTCCGACCTCGAACGCGTCGACGTGCTGTACACCTCGCTGCTCGTGCAGGCCGCGCATGGCCTGGCGGTGGCGCGGCCGGCTGACGCCTACGAGTCTGTCGCTGCCTACCGGCGTTCGTGGATGCTCGGCTTCGCCTACACCATCCAGCAAAGGCTCGTCGCGGCGGAGCGCACGGCTGCCGATCGGGCGCAGGCAACGCGCCAGCAGGAAGCCGCGCAAGGACCGTCGGTGAGCCTGGTCCTGGCTGACCGGGCAGCGATGGTGGATGGCGCGGTGTCCGCGGCCTATCCGCGGCTGCGCACGGCGCCGAGCCGCATGCTGTCCGGCTCCGGTTCAGCCGAGGGGGCGGCGGCGGCTCGCCGGGCGGATCTCGGAGGGCGTCGGCTGGGGAAGCGCTCGCGGCCGGCGCTGCGATGAGGCAGCCGATGAGGTCACGGCGATGCAGCCCTCGTCAGGAAATCCGCCCGGTACGGTCGGGCGCATGAGAATCCTGCTGCTGGCCCCGCCCGGCGCCGGCAAGGGCACGCAGGGCAAGCTGCTTTCGGAGCGCTACGGCATTCCGCATATCGCCACGGGTGATTTGCTGCGTGACCACGTCGAGCGCGGCACCGAGATCGGCCGCGAGGTGAAGAGCAAGCTGGACAATGGCGAACTCGTCTCCGACGAGCTGGTGCTGAAGATGGTTCATGACGCGTTGAGGAGGGGCAACGCGCCCACGGGATACATCCTCGATGGGTTTCCCCGCACCGTGCAGCAGGCGATCGAGGGTCATAAGGCAGCAGATCCGCTGGGGCTGGCCGCCCAGGCCGCGGTGTACTTGGCGGCTGACGAAGCGGAGCTCACCCGTCGGTTGCTTCATCGTGCAGAAGAGGAAGGCCGCGAGGACGACACCGAAGAGGTGATCCATCAACGGCTGGAGACTTATCAGACCGAGACGGCGCCCGTCATCGACCACTACCGTGATCGGGGCATGCTCATCGAGGTCGACGGGATGCAGCCCATCGAGCAGGTGACCGAGGACATCGTCGCGATGCTCGACGCAATGCTGCCGGAGGGCTGAGCGGCCGCCGGAGGGCTGAGCGCTAGCGGGTGCAGTCGATCACGAGCTTGCCCGCCAGCGACCGGTCGGTGAGGGCGTCGAAGACAGCGGAGACGTCGCTGAGCGGGATCACCTTGCCGACATGAATCCGCATGCGGCCGTCGGTCAGTGCCGCGGCGGCGGCTACCGCTCCCGCGTGGCGCTCTGCGGCGGAAAGACCGAGCCCGCCGTAGCCGAGGAGGCGCTGCGAGCTTCGGTAGAGGGGCTGCAGCGCGATTTCCGACTGCGAGCCCGCGGTGGTGCCGAAAATGACGTGGCGTCCGCGCGGGGCAAGCACCGAGAGCGCGGCCGGGGTGAATCCCCCGCCGAGCGGATCGAAGACGACGGTCGGCTGGAAGTCGCCGGCCGCCGACGCGAGCGAATCGGCGTCCGCGACGACGGCCTCGGCACCGAACGCGCGTACGGCCTCCGCCTTTCCTTCGCTTCCGGCCTGCCCGAGCACCTGGGCACCTGCAGCGAGGGCGAGCGAAACGATCGCCAACCCCACTCCGCCGCCGGCGCCGAGGACCAGGACCCGGTCGCTCGAGGTCACCTGACCGACCTCGACGACCGTCTTGTACGCGGTGACGCCGACGACGCCCAGACCGGCCGCCGCGTAGAGATCGACGGTGGCGTCAAGTGCGACGACCTTGTCACGCTCGACGACCACTGCCTCGGCCCAGGTGCCGTCGCTCATCGAGCCGAGCCCTCCCCCGCTCGCGACCGCGACCGGCGCGCCGTCGAGCCAGCCGGCGCCCTCGCCGCCCAGCGTGCGCGGCACCGGGCCGTCGGCAGCCACCAGGCCCTGGGCTCCGTAGCGGTCAACGGGATTCACGCCGGCTGCGGCAAGTTCGACGACGACCTCACCCGGCCCGGGTTCGCGTAGCGCCACCTCCTCGACGCGCAGCGGCGCTCCGTGGGCGGTCAGGCGGGCGGCGCGGATGAGGCGAGGCATCGTCAGTGGGCTTCCCGCTTGAGGCCTTCTGACACCGGCGCACCGATGGCATCGGCGACCAGGCTGCCCCACGTCTCCAGCAGGCGCGCGGAATCGGCGGTGTCGGTGCCCTCGGCCCAGAGGTGGGTGATCGCCTCTGCGGGGTCGGGGATGACGAGCACCCAGCGCCCGTCCGGCGTCACCAGTTTCACGCCGTCGGTGGTGTCGGTACGCGCCGTTCCCGCGTGCTCGACGACCTCGCGCATCACCGCGCCCTTGGCGGCCCAGGGAGTCGGGACGGAGCGTCGCACGACCGCGGCGGCGGGGATGCGGGCGTCGATCTCCGAGAGAGTCAGCTGCGTACGGGCGATCAGGCCCGCCATGCGGACGAAAGCCGCCGTGCCATCGAGCGCCGGGGCGAATTCCGGAACGACGAATCCCCCGCGGCCGTCGCCGGCGAACGCGACCTGACGCGCCGACGCCGCCCGGGTGAGGGCCTCCGGTGACGTCGAGGTCCAGATCACGCCGACACCGTGGAAGTTGCACACCTGCTCGGCGACGCGGGTCGTGGTCACCGGCAGGGCGACGTCACGGCCGCGGCTCTCGGCGGCAACCAGGTCCAGCATGACCAGCAGCGCACGTTCCTCGCGGATGAGTTCGCCGCGC
Source organism: Frankiaceae bacterium (assembly GCA_036272075.1). Lineage (GTDB taxonomy): Bacteria > Actinomycetota > Actinomycetes > Frankiales > Frankiaceae > DATAZK01. The sequence goes on along the minus strand of DATAZK010000053.1, from coordinate 26,066 downwards.
TCGTTCACCAGGGCGATGCGTTCTCCGACGGGATCAAAGCGCAGCCCGAACGCCGCCCGGGAACCAGCGACGAGTTCGCCGAGGCGCTCCAAATCGCTCATGCGCGTGGCCAGCGACTCTGAGGTCGCGCTCTGGTCGAGGCGTCCGTTGACCGTCAGCACGTCGACCCCGAGCCGCCCGAGCAGCCCCGGGAGCACGAGCGATTGCGAGCCGCCCGCGCAGTCGATGACCACCTTCAGGCCCGCCTCGCGGAGCCGCCGGGTGTCGATCCGGTCGCACAGGTCCTGGATGTAGCTGTCCTGCGTACGGGTCGCGAAATGCAGTTCGGCGATCTCCCCGGGAAACGCCCGCCGGAACTCCTGACGGGTGTAGATCCGCTCGAGCTTGCGCGCCGCCGTGCGGGAGATGTCGGCGCCCTGATCGTCGATGAACACCAGATCGATGCTCTGCGGATCGCCGGGAGAGGTGCGCATCATGATCCCGCCGACCGATTCGGAGACGCGCACGTCCCAGCGGATGATCGGCATCGTCGACACTTCCAGGTCGCGCACCTCGATCGCGCTGGCGGTCAATGCACTGATCACGGCCCGCTTGAAGGCCCGCGCGGCGCGCGACGCGTCGCGGGCGACCGTCACCAGGCTGCCCTTGCGAAGCGTGGTGGCATACGCCGTCGCCAAGCGCACGCAGAGCTCTGGCGTGATCTCGACGTTGACGAGCCCGCTGACCCCGCGGGGGCCGAAAAGCGCCCGCTGGCCGCGAGATTCCCAGATGACGCTCTGGTTCTGAACCGTGCCGGCTTCGATGACTTTGGACGGATAGACCGCCACGCCATCGCCGAGCACCGCCTCCTCCTCCACGACGCAGTCGTCGCCGACGATGACGCCCTCGGCGACCTGGACCCCACGCATGATGTCGGTGCGCTTGCCGATGACGGAGGCCCGCAGCGACACTTGCGGCCCGATGTAGGCGTTGTCGTGGACCACCGACCGCTCGAGCACGGCCCCGCCTTTGACGACGACGTTGCTCCCGATGACGGTGTACTCCCGCAGCGTCGCGCCGGCCTCGACCTTCGCGTAGCTGCCGATGTGCAGCGGCCCGATCAGCGCGGCCTCGGGGTCCACTTCGGCGCCTTCCGCGATCCACACCCCGGAGGACAGTTCGAAGCCGTCGATGTCGACGTTCACGGCGCGGTTCAGGACGTCAGCCTGTGCGCGCAGGTAGGACTCGGCGGTGCCGACGTCCTCCCAGTAACCACCGGCGATCCAGCCGTAGAGCGGAGCGCCGTCGGCGAGCAGTTTCGGGAAGACGTCGGCGCTCCAGTCGACGACGGCGCCGGGCTCGACGGCGTTGAGTACCTCGGGCTCCATCACATAGATCCCGGTGTTGACGGTGTCCGAGAACACCTGCCCCCACGTGGGTTTTTCCAGGAAGCGCTGGATCCGGCCGTCCTCCTCGGTGATGACGATGCCGAACTCGAGCGGGTTGGGCACCCGCTTGAGCGCCACCGTCACCAGCGCACCGCGCCGCCGGTGGAAGGCGACCATCGCCGAGAGGTCGAAGTCGGTGAGCGCGTCACCGGAGATGACCAGAAAGGGCTCGTCCCGCAACGCTTCTGCGGCATTACGCACGCTGCCGGCAGTGCCGAGCGGGGTGCGTTCCGTGGCGTAGGACAGGCTCATTCCGAGCTCGTCGCCATCACCGAAATACGCCCGGATGTGAGCCGCCAGGTACTGGACCGTCACGAACGTCTCATCGAAGTTGTGGCGCTTCAGCAAGCGCAGCACGTGTTCCATGATGGGCCGGTTCACCACCGGCAGCAGCGGCTTGGGCTGGTTGGCGGTCATCGGGCGCAGCCGGGTGCCTTCGCCGCCGGCCATGACGACGGCGCGCATCAGACGGTCGCTTCCCGCACGGCTCGATCAGCGGCGCGCAGCTGCCGGACCTGGATCGCATAGAGCCCGATGGCCCACCAGTACAGCGCGGTCCCCCAGATGACGAAAGCCCAGGCGATCGGGCGGGAGACGGTCGCCAGCCAGCCGTGGCCGGTCGTCGCGAGCAGGAACGGAAAGGCGTAGAGCAGGTTGAAAGTGGCCGCTTTGCCGAGGAAATGGACGGGCAGCGCGATCCCGTAACCCATCCGCAACAGCAGCGGGCCGAAGGCCAGCAGGACGACGTCACGCGCGATGAGCGCGATCAGCAGCCAGACCGGGATGATGCCCCTGATGGTCAGCGCGACGACGGTGGAGACGATGTAGAGCCGGTCAGCCGCCGGGTCGAGCAGTGCCCCGATCTTGCTGGACTGGTGGAGCATCCGGGCGAGCTTGCCGTCCAGATAGTCGGTCAGGCCGCTCGCCATCAGCAGCAGCAGGGCGATCCCGTCGCGGTGCGGACCGAGCACCAGCCAGAGGAATACCGGCACCCCTGCCAGGCGCAACGCTGACAAAGCGTTGGGGATGGTCAGGATGCGATCGCTGAGCTCCGGCTCCGTAACTGACGGGGCGTCGGCGCTCACTCCCGAAACGCTAGCCCCAGCAGCCCATTCATGTCAGCCGAAGCGGCCCGTGATGTAGTCCTCGGTGCGCTTCTCGGTCGGGTTGGAGAAGATTTTGGTGGTGGCGTCGAACTCGATGAGCTGCCCGGGCTGACCGACACCGGAGATGTTGAAGAACGCCGTCTTGTCGCTCACGCGGCCGGCCTGCTGCATGTTGTGGGTGACGATCACGATGGTGAACTCGTCTTTCAGCTTCCCGATCAGGTCCTCGATGATCAGTGTGCTGATGGGATCGAGGGCCGAGCAGGGCTCGTCCATCAGCAGCACCTGAGGTTGAACAGCGATGGCGCGCGCAATGCACAGCCGCTGCTGCTGGCCGCCGGAGAGGCTCGCGCCAGGCTTCTTCAGGCGGCTGCTGACCTCATCCCAGAGGCCCGCCCCTCGCAGGGAGGACTCCACCGAATCATCCAGCGTCGACCGCTTCTTTACGCCGCCCAGGCGCAGCCCCGACGCCACGTTGTCGTAGACGGACATGGTGGGGAACGGATTGGGGCGCTGGAAGACCATGCCGATGGTGCGCCGGACCGTCACCGGGTCGACCGAGGAACCGTAGATGTCCTCGTCGTCCAGGAGCACCTTGCCCTTCGTCTTTGCGCCGGGGGTCACCTCGTGCATCCGGTTGATCGAGCGCAGGACCGTGGACTTGCCGCACCCGGAGGGGCCGATGAATGCCGTGACGCTCTTCGGTTCGATCGTCAGTGAAACGTTCTCCACGGCATGAAAATCACCGTAGTAACAGTTCAGCTCGTTGAGCTCGACTCGCTTGGCCATTGCCACTGGGCTCCGCTTCAGGCTCTCTTGCGGGACAGGAGGAGGACGCCCAGGCGGGCGAAGAGGTTCAGCAACATCACCAGAATGATCAATGTGAGCGCGCCGGTCCAGGCCCGGTCAATAGCTGTCTGATTATTGTTACCGGCTTCGTTGAACACGAAGAGCGGAAGCGCGGACTGCGCGCCCGAGAACGGGTTCGTGTTGGTGGCGACGTTGCCGAAAACGGTAAGCAGCAGGGGAGCCGACTCGCCGGCGATTCGGGCAATTGCCAGCATGATTCCGGTCACGATGCCCGGGAGCGCCGCCGGGAACACGATGCGCTGCACTACCCGGGTACGGGTCAGTCCCAGCGCCAGACCGCCCTCGCGCAGGCTCGGGGGCACCAGTTTCAGCATCTCTTCCGAACTGCGCACGACCGTCGGCAGCATCAGCACCGTGAGGGCCAGCGAACCGGCAAAACCGCTGTAGCCGAAGCCGAAGGCGAGCACCCAGGCGGCGAGGATGAACAGGCCGGCCACGATCGACGGCACGCCCGTCATCACGTCGACGAAGAAGCTCACTGCCCGGCCGAAACGGCCCTTGGCGTACTCGGTCAGATAGATCGAGACCAGCAGGCCCAGCGGCACCGCGATCGCGGTGGCGATGCCGATCTGCTCGAGGGTGCCCACGATGGCAGCCTCAGCGCCGCCGTTGGCGTCCGATTCGGAGACCCCGCTCATCGAGTGGGTGAAGAACGTCCAGTCGAAACGCTTGGCTCCATGGGCGATCGTGAAGCCGAGCACCGAGAGCAGCGGGGCGATCGCGGCGAGGAAGGCACCGATCACGAGGGCCTGGACGAAACGGTCCACCGCCCGGCGGCGACCCTCGACGATCGCCGAGACGATCGTCTGCACGCTCAGATACGTCAGCAGGAAGAAGACCAGGAAATCGGCCCGCCCCTGGAAGGGCGTGATCGCGAAGATCAGCAGCGAAACAGCCGCGCACGCCACGGGAATCGCGAAGAGCACCTTTTTCGACAGCCGGCGCGTGCTCAGTGCCAGTCCGCCGATGGGCGACGCGCTCAAGGTCGGGGTCGTCATACGACAGCACCTGCCGGGATGGCCCGCCGCGCGATGAACCGGGCGAAGAGGTTGACGATGAGGGTGATGACGAAGAGCACGAGCCCCGACGCGATGAGTGCACCGAGGCCGATCTTGCCCGCGTCGCCGTACTGGTTGGCGATGTTCGCCGCGATCGTGTTGCCGCCCGGTGTGAAGATCTTGTAGACGATCTCGAAATTGCTCGAGAGCACGAGAGCCACGGCGATCGTCTCGCCGAGAGCACGCCCGAAGCCCAGCACCGTGGCGCTGGCAACGCCGGACTTGCCGAACGGCAGCACCGAGTACCGGATCATCTCCCAGCGCGTGGCTCCCAGCGCCAGGGCCGCTTCGCGCTGCGTCTGCGGCACCTGCAGGAATACCTCACGAGAGATCGCGGCGATGATCGGCAAAATCATGACCGCCAGGACGAGCGCGGCCGCGAAGACGGACTTCCCGAATCCCCCTGAGGTATTGAGGATCGGGATCCATCCGAAGTAGCGCGCCAGCCATTCCGAGAGCGGAATCAAGTGCGGAACCAGGAAGATCAGGCCCCACAGGCCGTAGACGACGCTGGGCACCGCGGCGAGCAGGTCGACGATGTAGCCCAGCCCCTGAGCGAGCCGGCGCGGCGCGTAGTAGGCGATGAAGAGGGCCACCCCGATGGCTACCGGAACGGCCATGAGCAGAGCCAGGAACGACGTGAAGACGGTTCCGAAGGCCAGCGCTCCGATGCCGAACTGCGGATGTGCGACGTCGTCCAGACCGTTCTTGGCCGGCACCGTGCCGTCAGGCGTCCAGTTCTTGAAGGTGAAGAAGTTCTCGAGGTCCTTGTTCAGCGCCGGTACCGCTTTGACGACGAGAAAGACCGCGATGGCAGCCAGCAAGGCAAGCACCAGGTAGCCCGCCAAGATCACGACGATCCCGAAGATGCGGTCCTGGGTCTCGCCTTTTCGCCAGCGTTCGCGGGCAGAAAGCGAGCGCAGCGGACGGCTTTCTTCCTCTGGCTCAGTCACTGTGCGGCGTCACCCTTCTGCGGCGTCATGATCGATCCTCGTCTGCGCTCTCGACGCGAGCAAGCGGCCGGCGGGATGGGCCCGCCGGCCGCTGGACTGCTCGTGGTCGCTTCAGGAGATCTTCGCGACGACGCCCTGCACCTGGCTGACGATGTTGTCCGGCAGCTGGACGTAGCCGGCTGTCGGGAGCACCGCCTGACCGGTGGTGGAGGAGGTGTAGCTCAGGAAGCTCTTCACCAGGCCGGCCTGCTTGCCGCCCTTGGTGCAGGTGATCTCGTAGGTCACCAGCGAGATCGGATACGCGCTGCCGTCCGCCGAGGTGTAGTCGAACTTCAGGGCGAGGTCGTCTCCGCTGCCGGCGACAGTCGCCTTGGACAGGAACGCCGTGACGTTGGCTGCGGTGTCCTCGACGAACTTGCCACCCGCGTCGCCCACCTTGGCGATGCTCAGGCCGCCCTGGGTCGCGAAGCTGGTCTCGAAGTACCCGATGCCGCCTGAGGTGGACTTGACGCCCTGGGCGACACCCGCCGAGCCCTTGGCACCCTGGCCGCCAGGAGCGCTCCAGGTCTTGCCGAACTGGTAGGTCCAGTCGCTCTTGGCGACGTTCGTCAGGTAGTTCGTGAAGTTGTACGTCGTACCGGAGCTGTCCGAGCGGTGGAAGGTCTGGATGGTGGTGCTCGGCAGCGTCACCCCCGGGTTGTCGGCCTTGATGGCCGCGTCGTCCCAGGTCGTGATCTTGCCGCTGAAGATCTTGGCGATGGTGCCCGCCGAGAGGTTCAGGCTCGAGACGCCCGACAGGTTGTAGCTGATGGCGATGCCGCCGGGAGCCATCGGCAGGTCGACCGCCTCGCCGCCGCTGCACACCTTGTCAGCGTCGGACTTCTGCGAGGTGGTGAGCGGGAAGTCCGAGCCGGCGAAGTCGTCGGTGCCGGCGGTGAAGTCGGTGACGCCCTTGCCGGAACCGCCGCCGCCGTAGTTGATGACGGCTCCCTTGCAAGCCGCCTGGTAGGCCTTCGCCCACGCCGAGATGGCGTTCTGCTGGGCAGTGGAGCCCGACGAGGTCAGCGTGCCGGAACCATTGCAGGTGATCCCACCGGTCGTGGTACCAGTGCTGCTGGCGGCTGAGGAGGCGGGAGCGCTGCTGGACGGTGAGGTGGTGGAGCCTTTGCTGCTCGAGCCGCAAGCGGCAACTGCGAGCAGGGTGCTGGCGGCGAGTACGGCCGAACCGTACTGACTCCAGCGGCGGGTGGAACAACCCACGGTCACGTGACCTCCATCGTGGCGCGACGGCCCACGCGGGCTCGTCTGTCACAGGTCACGCTAAGAAGGCGCGGCGACGGATCGGAGAAGCGACTCTGAACGGAGGGTGAACGCTCACCGTCGAGCCTGAACCCGATTCAGGAGACAGTCGCGTCAAATCGGTAGCCAACCCCGCGAATCGTCACAAGATGGCGCGGCTGGGAGGGGTCCGGTTCGATCTTCGCGCGCAGCCGTTTCACATGCACATCAAGGGTTTTGGTGTCCCCGAAATAGTCGGCACCCCACACCCGGTTCATCAGCTGCTCGCGCGTCAGCACCCGGCCGGCGTTGCGCAGCAGCACTTCGAGGAGCTCGAATTCCTTCAGTGGCAAGGAAGTCGGCTCACCCCCGACGCTCACCACGTGCCGATCGGGATCGAGGCGCACCGGGCCGGCCTCGAGGACATCGGCGGGCGCGCTCGGCTGCTCGCGGCGGCGCAGTACGGCCCGCAGGCGGGCCACCAGTTCGCGGCTGCTGAACGGCTTGGTGACGTAGTCGTCGGCGCCGAGTTCGAGCCCGACGACCTTGTCCACCTCGCCGTCTTTCGCCGTCAGCATCACGACGGGGACGTCGGAACGCTTCCGCAGTTCGCGACATACCTCGAGACCGGAAAGCCCCGGCAGCATCAGGTCGAGCAGCACGATGTCGGCGCCTGCGCGGTCGAATTCCTCGAGCGCAGCAGGGCCCGAAGTCGCGACCGAAACCTCGAAACCTTCCTTGCGCAGCAGGAAGGACAGGGCGTCCGAGAACGAGTCCTCGTCTTCGACCACAAGCACCCGGGTCATCGGGTCACCCGGGTCGCGGACGGCAGCTCCAGGGTGAATGTCGAACCTGAGCCTGGGGAGCTCCAGACGCGCACGTGTCCTCCATGGTTGTTGACGATGTGCTTGACGATGGCAAGCCCGAGCCCGGTCCCACCGGTCTCGCGCGAGCGGGCCGGATCGACCCGGTAGAAGCGTTCGAAGACGCGGTCGAGGTCCTCGGGCGGGATACCTATCCCCTGGTCCGTCACCGAGATCTCCCACCACTCACCCCGGCCGCGTGCCGCGAGCGCGATCTTGGTCGCTTCCGGGCTGTACGCGATCGCGTTCTCCAGCAGGTTGGCGACGGCGGTGACGAGTTGCGATTCGCTGCCGAGCACCTTGCCGCCGTGATCCCCGCCGACGACCACCGAGATCTGCTTGGCCTCGGCAGCGGGTGAGATGCGATCGACCGCCTCGGCCAGCACGTCATCGACGGCGACGGGCGCCGGGTCGGGCCGGGCCTCGGCACCCTGGACCCGGGAAAGGTCGATCAGTTCGGTGACGAGCCGGGACAGCCGCGCCGCCTCGTGGCGGATCCGGGTCAGAAAGCGCAGCATCTGCTCGCGGTCGTCCACCGAGGTCTCGACGGCGGCTTCGGCGAGCAGCGCGAGCGCTCCGACGGGAGTCTTGATCTCGTGGCCGACATTGGCGACGAAGTCGCGGCGGACGGCTTCGACCCGCCGGCTCTCGGTGACATCCTCGACGAGCAGGGCCACCATTCCATCGGTGAGGCAGACGACTCGTACCCGGACCTCGAGCGGCTGCGAGCGCCATCCGAAGGACGGCAGCGTCATGTCCTGCTGCAGCGCAGCCTCGGGCCCCTCGCGCCGGGCGGCGCGGGCCAGCGCGAGCAATTCAGGCGGCGGCGGCTTACCCGCCACCGCGATGCCCATCTGGCGGCCGGCCTCGTTGTCGAGCATGACCGCGTCACTGCGGTTGAGGACGGCAACGCCGATCGGCACGTTGGCCAGGATGGCGAGCGGAAGAGCTTCCGGGGCCCAGGCCCGGGGAGTCGCGGTGGCGGATTGGCGCCGAGCGCCGGCGGATCTGCGACGCCGCGCACCGACGAAAGCGGCGATGGCGAAGCCCCCGAGCAGCCCTACAGCCAGCCCGAGCAGACCGCCTACCAGCCATGCCACGCTCTTGATCGTAGATCCCAGATGGCGCTGCAACGCCTGCGCGCGCCGTGAGCCACCGGACGTTCACCTTGCGTCCACCGGTTCTTTCCCAGCGCAGGAGGCCCAGGTGGGCACGGTGTGGATAGCCTGCTGTCCTGCTCGTTAACCCCGGAGGGTTGAGTCTTGCGCGACGCGTACCACGACGATCTGAATGCCCTGACCCAGTCAATGGTCGAAATGACCCGACTGGTCTCCAGCGCGGTGGCGCGCGCCACGACCGCGCTGCTGGACGCAGATCTCGAACTCGCCGAGCGCGTCATCAGTGGCGATGCGGCGGTGGATGCCCAGTACCGGGATGCCGAGGAGCGGGCGTTCGACCTGCTGGCGCGCCAGGCGCCGGTCGCTGGTGACCTGCGACGCATCGTGGCGAGCCTGCGCATGGTGTCTGACCTGGAGCGCGGCGGTGACCTGGCCGTCCACATCGCCGAGGTCGCCCGCCGGCGCTATCCGGCGTCTGCCATCCCGGCCGCGCTGCGCAGCACCATGCTCGAGATGGGTCAGATCGGCGAGCGGATCATGACCAAGGCGGGCAGCATCATCGTGACGTCCGATCTGGTCCTCGCGGAGCAGATCGAGCAGGAGGATGACGTCGTCGACAGCCTGCACCGCCAGCTGTTCCGGGTGCTGCTGGAGGATGACTGGGACGGCAGCGTCGAGGCCGCCGTCGACATCACGCTGTGCAGCCGGTTCTACGAGCGCATCGCCGATCACGCAGTGGGCGTTGCCCGTCGGGTGGTCTACCTCGTCACCGGATTGCAGCCGGCGGAAGCCTCGCTCTAAGCACGAGCCGATACGGCCGAGCGCATCCGGCGGACGGCCTCGAGCAGGAGCGGCCCGCTGGTACCGACGTTCAGCCGGGCGTATCCGGCGCCCTCGCGTCCGAAATCGAGACCCGGTGAGAGCGCGACGCGGCCACGCTCCAAAAAGATGTCGGACGGTGGTGCCCCGAGGTTCAGCTCGCGGCAGTCGAGCCACATCAGGTAGCTGGAGTCGGCGGGGGTCACGACGATCTGCGGGATCGCCTCCGCCAGCAGCAGCCGCGCGCGGTCGTGCTGGCGCGCCAGGTGGGCGGTCACCTCATCGAGCCAACCGTCACCATCGGCTGCGGCACGGAATGCGGCATCCGCGGTGAGCACGCCGTAGTGACCCGGGTGGCGTAACGCGACCGGAAGACTCTCGACGGCCGCGGCGGTCTCGGGGTCTCCGGCGATCAGCAGGGCGCACTTCATCCCGGCGACGTTCCACGACTTCGAGGCCGAGGTGACCGCCAGCGCACGCTGCTCCCCCAAGGCCAGCAGCGGCGTGAACGTCCGGCCGGGCAGGGTCAGCGGAGCGTGCACCTCATCGCTGATGAGGCCGGCACCGGTGCGCGCCGCAGCGTCGCGCAAGGCACCGAGTTCGGCCGGCGTCGGAATGCTGCCGGTCGGGTTGTGAGGGTTGCACAGCAGCACGGCGCGGGCACCGGCGGCAAGGGCCGCGCTGATCGCATCGACGTCCAGGGCCCAGTGTCCGGGATGGCCTGCGGTGTAACGCATCGGGGCATCGACGGGAACGCGTCCCAGGCGTTCGATCGCCTGCCGGAAAGGGCCATAGACCGGAGGCGTGAGGACGACGCCGTCGCCGGGAGCCGTCAGGATCTCGATGGCCCGGGCCACTCCGCCCATCACGTCAGGAACCACCGCGACGCGACGCGGGTCCGGCTCCCAGGACCACCGGGCGGCGGCGAAAGCGGCGAAGGCCTCGGCTGAGTGAACGTCGTTCGCATAGCCCGCATCGCCCATCTGCACGGCGTCCAGCAGCGCCGCGGTCACCGCCGGCGCAAGCGGCAAGTCCATCTCCGCGACGAAGGCCGGGAGCACGTCCGCGGGGTACGCGGTCCACTTGTAGCTGCGCCGGCGCCGAAGCGTCGAGAGTTCGATCGCGTCGAACGGGGTAGGCGCGCCGAGCAGAGCCTCGAGCCCGTCAGCGGGGATCACCAGCCAACTATGCCCACTCGTCGGCTACCCCCGCGGCACGCGACGTGTCAGTGCGCGCGAACCGCCTGGCCTACAACCGCTGCGGAGGCGTCGACCGGGCCGATCTCTCGGGCGACAAGCATCCGGCTCTGCCGGCGCTGGTTATCGGCGACCATCGCCGACCACGCATTGCGCCGCGCGCGCCCTTGCCCGCCATCGGGGCGAAGCCACATGACGACGCGCTTGGCCTGGTGTTGAAGCTGGCCTACCGGAGCGGCATGCCGCGTCTGCGCAGAAGCCTCCATGCGCCCGTCCACCTCAACCCTCGTGTTGTGTCGGCCCTGTGGCCTCGTGCCCGACTTCGACAACCGTGTCAACGGACTGAACAATTCCGGCAGATCCCTCGTCGGCCCGCTGTGCTCATGGTCACAGCCGACCGTTACGAATGGGTGTCCTCCGTATGAGGATTGGTTGACCGTTGTGGGGCGTCAACCGCGGCGCTGCGGACCCGTCACCGGCCTCATGACGAGAGCGGTCACCTTGCGTTCGGCGACGAACGACAGGAACGGGATGGTGCCCGCCAGCATGACGACGAGCATCACGATCACGTTCATCCGGATGCGGCGGGCCAGGTCGAGCGTGAGCAAGAGGTAGATGACGTAGAGCGCGCCGTGCAGCGGCCCCACGATCTTCACCACCGCGTCGGAATCAGCCCACACCTGAAGCGGGACACCGATCAGCACCAGGATGATCAGACCGACGCCGACCACGTAGGCGATCACCCGGTAGCGCAGCAACGCCGCCTGGACGGACTTCGGAACGGCGACCGGCGCCGGGGTGGACGTGTGGCTCTGCGCCGCTTCGCTCACGCGGAGCCACCCGGGGCGCCGTCCTTGGCGACATCCTTGTCGTGAAGGGCTGACAGGTAGCGGTTGTAGGCCGCCATTTCGGGATCCTCCGCGTCATCGACTTGGGCAGTGACCTGTGGTGCGGGCACCCGGAAACGGGGCGCCTCGGGATAAGCCGCAGCAGCTACGTGCTCCCCCTCCTTCGGCTCCCCGCGCAGTTCCTGTCGCAGCAAGCGCCACCACAGCACCAGCAGGATGGCGGCGAACACCCACCACTCGAGGCCGTATGCGTAATTGCGAATGCTGCCGCGCTTGAGCCCTCCCACATCCCACTGCCAGTGGCCGAGGATGCAGAACAACCCGACGCACCCGATGGTCAGGATGTGGAAGCCGATCCACCGGATGGTGAGCAGCTTTCGCACGCTTGAACGTTACCGAACGACCCTGAAAGGCAGTACATCTTCGCCGGCGCAGGATCGCGCGGTGAGCCGCTCGAAGGTCGCCGCGACCTGGGACGACTCGGCGACGACGGCCACGAACCGGTCGGGACGCACCAGCACGAGGGCGGATGGTCGGCGCTCCCACAGCGCCAGCAGCGTCCCGTCGAGATCTTCGACGGCCTGGCAGCCGGCCGGGTGCGCACCGGCAACGGCCGCCAATCCTCCGGGTGGGCAGAGCGCCAACGCGCGGCAGCCCCGCTCTCGCAGCGCCTCGGCCAGCTCCGAGCCGATCAGGGGCCAAGGGTCCGCGGACTTGGCCAGCAGTGACCAACCGGCGGCCAGCACGTCATCGAAACGCCCGATCCCGCCATCCCGGGTGCGGACGCGAGGGTTCGGCAAGGGCATACCGCCGAGGTGCTCGCCGGGCGCCGGCGCCAGCCTCGGCCTCGCCCGTAGCGAGCCGGACCGAAACCGCGGACCGACGACGGGCGCCGCGCTCACCAGTCGCAGCACGCACCGGGTGGCCGCCGCTCGCGGGCGCGTGGTGGCGGTGAGCAGGCGTCCCGCGATCAGGGCCGTCCGGGTCATCTCTGCCACCCGTGGCCGCCGCTCGCGTTCAAAGCCGTCGAGCACGACCGGAGGGCTCAGCCCCCGCCGAACCTCATCCAGCCGCCAGGCCAGCGCCACCGCGTCTCCGATCCCGGCGCCGAGCCCCTGCCCGCCGAAGGGCGGCATGCAGTGCGCGGCATCGCCGGCGAGCAGCACCCGACCGTCGCGCCACCGCGAGGCTGTACGCGCGTGGTAGGCGTAGACCGCCGCGCGAACGATGGTCACGCCGGCTCGCGCGTTGGGCGAAAGCGGCGCGAGGTAGGGCCGCAACCACAGCTCCACCTGGCCGGGCGTCGCCATCGCCGCCGGCTCCTCCCCCGGCAGCACCATGAATTCGAATCGGTGGCCACCCGGACGCGGCATGTTGACGGCGGGACGCTTCGGGTCGAGCACGTACGTGAAGTAGGGCAGGTGGGCCAGCGGCGCGCTGCAGTCGAGGTCGATGACGATCCAGGGCTCGGCGAACGTCCGTCCCGAGAAGGCGATCCCGCGCTCGCGGCGCACGATGCTCGCCGCCCCGTCGCAGCCGACGACCCATTGCGCCCGGATCTGAGTGCCGTCGTCCAGTCCGAGCCGGACGCCGTCAGCCGCGTCGTTGATCGTCCTCACGCTGCTGCCGATCCGGGTTCGCACGGTGGGAGCCACGGCAACGGCCGCGCGCAATGCCCGTTCCAGTGACGGTTGGTGAAAGAACGACAGACCGGGCACACCGAGCGTGCCCCCATCGAAGGCGACGGTCGTCAGCAACGCGCCGCCCGGGCCGCGCACCTCGACCCGCTGACCCGCGTCGAAGAGCCGGATCGGGTCGGCCATCCCGGGCAGGTGCAGGAGCGTTCGCAGCGTCTCGTCGTCGGCGGCGATGGCCCGTGGATACGGGAAGGGCTCGGCCGCCGGTTCGACGGCGATCACGTCGACCCCGCGATCACCGAGCAGGGCGGCGAGCGCGGCGCCTACCGGCCCGAGTCCGATGACCGCAACCTCGCAGGTCTCGTCCTCCGGATCCCCCGCAACCACCCCTGCTCACCGGACCTCTCTGACCCCGAAACGTGATCGCGGCGCTCGGAGCCGCGAAAAGCCCGCCGAAAAGGCATAGCCTGACACGTCCACTTTTTCTGCTGCCGTATCGGAGATGTCTGCACATGGTGTCCGGCGGCCAACCTCTGGCCGCGCAATCCGAGCTCCCGCCCTCCCCGCCTGCCGGGGCGCGCGACGCGGTCGTCGCGTCTGAGCAGGAGCGCGTCGACCGGATGTACTCCCGGCTGGACGCGCAGCGTGAGCTGGCGCAACGGCAGCTGACGGAAACCCGGGCGATGGGCGCGAGCGGCACTCCGGCGGCACGCTCCGAGCGCGACGCGTTCGCCACCGAGTACGAACGCCGGCTGATCCAGCTCCGCGGCGTCGAGAACGGGCTCTGCTTCGGCAGGCTGGACCTGTCCGACGGGCAGCGCTATTACGTCGGCCGGATCGGCCTCTCCGATCCGCAGGGCGCCCGGCTGCTCGTCGACTGGCGTGCACCGGCGGCGCAGGCTTTCTACCGGGCGACGGCGGCCGAGCCTCTGGGCGTGCGACGGCGGCGCCACCTGCAGCTCTCCGGACGCCGGGTGGTCGGAGTCGGCGACGACGTCCTGGATGCCAACGAGCTCGTCGAGCTGGCCGAGACCGACCGCAGCACGCTGTCGGCCGAGGCGTCACTGATGGCGGCACTGGCGACCAGCCGTACCGGCCGGATGACCGACATCGTGGCTACGATCCAGGCCGAGCAGGACCGCATCATCCGGGCCGATGCCCAGGGCGTGCTGGTGGTTCAGGGCGGTCCCGGCACCGGCAAGACGGCTGTCGCGCTGCACCGCGCGGCCTACCTGCTCTACGTCCAGCGCGAGCGCCTCCGCGGCTCCGGCGTACTGGTGGTGGGACCCAACGTGACCTTCCTGCGCTACATCGAGCAGGTGCTCCCCTCGCTCGGCGAGACGGGCGTCCTGCTGGCCACCCCGGAGGAATTGCTGCCCGGGGTCAGCGTCACGGCGCAGGAGCCGCTCCCATCCGCCGTCCTTAAGGGCGACGCCCGGATGGCGGCCGTTCTGGCCCGTGCCGTCTACAACATCAAGAGGGTCCCGACGACGGTCGCGGTGCTGCCGTTCGACCGCTACGAGCTTCGCCTGACCCGTGCCCAGGCGCTCTCCGCACGCCGCAGCGCGATCGCGACGCGTCAGCCACACAACCTGGCGCGGCCCCGTTTCGCGCGCGCCGTCCTGCGTCAGCTCGCCCGCCAGCTCGAGGGCACCGACAACGAAGAATCCATGTATTTGCAACGCGAATTGCTCGGTACCGACGAGTTTCGCGAGGCCCTCAATGCCATGTGGCCGGTGCGTACCGCCGACCAGATGCTCACCGAGCTCTACACCAATCCGGAAGCGCTGCGCGCCGCGGCTCCGGAACTCAGCGATGCTGAGCGCGCGCTGCTGGCACGGCAGGAAGGCAGCGGATGGACGACCTCCGACATCCCGCTGCTCGATGAGCTCGCCGAATTGCTCGGCGATCCAGCCGAATTGGCGCGCGCGGCCGAGGAACGCCGGCGCCGGGCCAGCGAGCGCGAGTACGCCGAAGGTGTGCTGACGATCATCGGCATGTCAGACGAGGTGAGCGCCGACGCCCTCGCCGAGCGTTTCAACACCGTCGGCGCCGACGGGACGGTCGCCGAGCGGGCCGCCGCCGACCGCACCTGGGCGTTCGGCCACCTCATCGTCGACGAGGCGCAGGAGCACTCGGCGATGATGTGGCGGCTGCTCGTTCGGCGCTGCCCGAGCCGTTCGATGACGGTGGTGGGCGACGTCGCACAAACCGGCTCGGTCGCCGGCAGCGACACCTGGGCGCAAGCCCTCGACCCTTTTGCTGAGGGACGCTGGCAGCTCGCCGAGCTGTCGGTGAACTACCGGACCCCGCGCGAGATCATGGACGTCGCCGGCGATGTGCTCGCCTCCTTCGCCCCCGAGCAGCAGCCGCCGAGTTCGGTGCGAGATGTCGGCGAGAACCCGCGCGCCGTGCGGCTGGATCCGTATGCAGATCAGGCCGGTTTCGCACAACTCATCCGCGACGCCCAACCCGATGAAGGCACCACCGCGATCCTCGTCCCGGAAGGCGCTCGCGCTGCCTTCGCCGCGGGCGGCGACCCACTGCTGACCGAGCTGGCGCTGGCCGGCCCCGACACCGCAAACCAGCTGATGCTGCTGGAGGTTCGGGCCGCCAAGGGGCTGGAGTTCGACGTGGTCATCGTCGTCGACCCACAGGCGATCCTGGACGGATCCCCGCGCGGCGCGAACGACCTGTACGTCGCGCTCACCCGGGCCACCACCCGGGTCGTCGTCGTACACCCGGGGCCACTGCCGGAGATGCTCTCGCGGCTGGAATCAGTGCAGCGCTGAACTACCCGAGGCTCGCCTCGCGATCCCACGTGCGGCCAAACCACTTCTGCACGCGCGTGGAGCCGAACTCGTTCTTGTCGCGTACCAGATCGACCGAAGGCCCCTCCAGCCGGCCGACCGGGCGCTCGCCGCTGGTGAAGGTCACGTCGACCTTGGCGATCATCTCGTGGCCGAACTCCATGTAGCAGATCCCGTGCCCGTCATAGGCCGCTGAAGGAGAGGCGCTGCGCACCTGCGCCGCGATCCGCTCGGCCACCACGGCCGCTTGGCCCTCGGCGAAGACACCGGCCTTGGGCGTACCGACGCTCGTGACGTCACCCACCGCGTAGATCCCCTCGAATCGGGTCTCGAGGGTGAGCGGGTCGACCGGGATCCATCCGTCCACCGCCAGCGCGGAATCAAGCACGACTTGGGGTGCGCGATGCACGGGGACTGCCAGGAAGAGATCGAACGGCAGTTCCTCGCCATCGCTCAGGAGAGCGACCTTCTGCTCGGCATCGACGGCCCGCACGAGAGCGTTGGGATGCCAGACGATCCCCCGCTCGGCGAAGGCCCCGAGGATCGCCGCCGACGCGTCGGGCGAGGGCGGCACGGGTACGGGCATCGGCATCACGATCGTCACGGACGAGCTCTCGCGAAGCCCTCGCTCGACGAGAAAATCGTTGACCAGCAAGGCCGTTTCGCTCGGCGCGGGCGGGCACTTGAACGGCGTGGACGTCACGCCGACGATGACGTTGCCCCCGGAGAAGGCGGCCAACGCCTCCCCTGCGACGGCCGCTCCCGCGACCGAGTAGAACTCGTTGCCTCCCTCGACGAGGCCGGGCGTGGCTTCCGGCGCGAGGTCGGCGCCGAGGGCGACGACGAGGATGTCCGCGTCGTACTCACCGGCTTCGGTGACGACCCGCCGGTTCTGCGCATCGATCGAAAGCACCGCGCTCTGGACGAATTCGACGCCTGGCCTCACCACGCCCGCGTACGGATGCGACACCTCGGGCAGGACCGCACGACCGAACATCAGGTCCAGCTTGGAGAAGCCGAAGACGAAGCCTTCGGCCTTGTCGATCAGGACGATCTCGACATCGTGCGCCGGATCGCCGCCGAACTCCTCCGACAGCCGGGAGGACAGTTCCAGCCCACCGAAGCCCGCACCCAGAATCACAACGCGCATGATCGGGACCCTAGAACAATCATCAGGCCGGATGTGAAGGAGTGTCATGACCGCCGAGGTCGCCGCCGACCCGTTGCGCGAGCGCGTCCTGCAATGGCTGGGAAAGCCGCTGAGTGGGTCGGGCAGCTCGATCGCCCCTGATGAGGTGAATGTCCCGATGATCCGTCATTGGGTCGACGCTCTCGATGACCAGAACCCGGTGTACATCGACCCGGAGGCGGCGGCCAAGAGTCGCTTCGGCGCGATCGTCGCTCCCCCGGCGATGCTTCAGACCTGGACCATGGCGCGGCCCCGCATCGAGGGCATCGCCGAGCGCGGCGGCGCCGCTACGGCGATCGACGAGGAGAGCCCGCTGGGATTCCTCGCTGCCGCCGGTCTGACGGGGACCCTGGCAACGAACTCGGAACTGGAGTTCGTCCGGTATCTGCGGCCCGGCGATCTGCTCGAATCCTCGACGAAGCTCGACTCGGTCTCCGAGCGCAAGACGACCGGCCTGGGTCGCGGCTTCTTCATCACCTGGGTGACCACCTATCGCTCTCTCACTTCGGATGCGGACGGAGAGGTGGTCGGCCGGCAGAGCTTCCGCATCTTCAAGTTCGACCCGACGGCCAAGGCGGAGCCTTCGGCTCGTGGGTCAGGCGGGCCGCGACCCGTCGAGGCGCTCCCGGAGCCGGGCGAGCAGCTGCCCGAGCTGAATCTCAACGTCACCGCGACGGTGGTCGTGGCCGGGGCGATCGCGTCACGCGACTTCATGCCGGTGCACCACGATCGGGACTACGCGCAAGCGCAAGGCGCGCCGGATCTGTTCATGAACATCCTCACCAGCACCGGCTACGTGGCGCGCTTCGTGACGGACTGGGCGGGGCCGCAGGCGCGCCTGCAGCGCATCGCCATCCGGCTGGGTGCGCCCTGCGTGCCCGGCCATGTGCTGCGCTTCACCGGACACGTCGAGGACGACCGGGTCGAGGGCGACCTTCGGCTTCTGCAGGTGCGCCTCCAGGCGGCGAACACGTTCGGCAATCACGTCACCGGAACGGTGACGCTGGATCTGCCGGCGTAGCGCGGCGAACTGCTACGACGCGGGATTCACATCGAGATCACATCCAGGGCCCCGATTCATCCCACCTTCACGACCAGCTCACAGCGGACTCCCAGCGACGCGCAAGCGAAACCGCATGTGACGCCCCGATGTTTAGACCACGCTCAGCCTGCCGGGGGACTTGGCCGGGGTGCTTTCACAGCGCTCGCCGGGCTCAGTCGTGAAGAATTGAGGGGACGTGGGAGTGCGCTCTCGCCTGCGCGAAAAGAGGGCCGAGTCGGGGCAGCGACTTTGGCGACGGGTGTGGAAGAGCCACCGCGTCATCAGCCTCGTAGTGATCGTCGTGCTGCTCGCCGCCATCGGCGGCGGGATCTGGGCCGGCGCGTCCGGTGGTTCGAAAGCGCCGACGAGCACGACCCTGACTGTCAGCACGACAACGATCCGCCAGACCGTCTCCGCCTCCGGGACCCTCGCCACGGCCAACGAAGCCGACCTGAGCTTCGCCGCCACCGGACAGGTCTCCGCCGTGCTGGTGCAGCCCGGCACCAAGGTCGCGAAGGGGCAGGCACTGGCGCGGATCACCAGCGCGTCGCTCGCGGCGCAGGTGGCCAACGCCCAGGTATCCGTGGCGTCGGCGCAGAGTCGCCTGAGTTCGGATGAGACGGCCGTGGCGTCGGCCGCGCAGATCTCCGCGGATCAGCAGTCGCTGACCGTCGCGCAGGACTCGCTGAACGACGCGAACACCGCGCTCGCGGGGGCCACCATGACGGCGCCCTTCGCCGGAGTCGTCGCCACCGTCAATCTGACCACCGGTCAGCAACTGGCCGGCTCGTCCTCTTCGTCGTCCTCTTCGTCGTCCTCATCCTCGGGGTCCGGCGGAGCAGGCGGAGGCGGCGGCGGAAGCGGCGGGACGGGCAGCGCGATCTCGGCCGCCAGCGTGAGCTCATCGACTTCCTCGTCCTCCGCCCAGATCGTCGTCATCGATCCCGACCACTTCACCGTCAGCGCGACCGTCGACGACACCCAGATTGCGTCCATCAAGCAGGGCCTGCAGGCGGTCATCACACCCAACGGCGAGACCGCGCCGGTCTACGGGACGGTCAGCTCGGTGGGGATGGTCGCGTCGTCCACCTCCGGGGTCACGACGTACCCGATCACCATCGCCGTCACCGGATCTCAGCCGACGCTGCACGACGGCTCCAGTGCCAGCGTTTCGATCGTCGTCCATCAGCTTTCCGACGTCCTCGCGGTTCCAACGACGGCGCTGCACTACAACGGTTCGAAGGCCTCCGTCCTACGCGTGGTCAACGGCCATGACGTCAGCACTCCAGTCACCCTCGGGCAGGTCTCCGGTGCCGAAACCCAAATAACCGCAGGGCTTTCCGCGGGCCAGACCATCGTGATCCCGGTGACGCGCAGGGCCACCGGAACCGGCCGGACGGGTACCGGAACGCGCGGCGGCTTCGGCGGCGGAGGCGGCTTCGGTGGAGGCGGCGGCTTCGGCGGCGGGGGCGGCTTCACTGGCGGCGGTCTGGGCGGCGGCGGGCTGCGCGGATGACAACTCTGTCGCACGAGACGCTCCAGTACGGCAACGTGGCGCCGCCCGTCATTGCACTCGAAGACGTCCGCAAGACCTACTCCAACGGAAGCCTTTCGGTCGAGGCGCTCCGGGGTGTGACCCTGTCGATCACGGCCGGTGAGTACGTCGCCATCATGGGCCCGTCGGGCTCCGGCAAGTCGACGCTGATGCACATCATCGGCTGCCTGGACGTGCTGACCGAGGGGCGCTACGTCCTGGCCGGCGAAGACGTCAGCCGGCTGTCGGAGGATGCGCTGGCCGAGATACGCAACCGCCAGATCGGCTTCGTCTTCCAGCAGTTCAACCTGCTTCCGACACTCAATGCCTGGCGCAATGTCGAACTTCCCTTGTGCTACGCGGGCATTTCGCGCCCGGTGCGTAAAGCGCGGGCGCTCGAGGCGCTCGAACGCGTGGGGCTCGGCGACCGCACCGAGCACCGTCCCACCGAACTCTCCGGAGGACAGCAGCAGCGCGTCGCCGTCGCCAGAGCTCTCGTCACCGACCCCGCTCTGATCCTCGCCGACGAACCGACCGGAAACCTGGACTCGGTGTCGACGGCTGATGTTCTCGGCCTGCTCGACGAACTGCATGCCGCGGGTCGCACGATCGTGCTGATCACGCACGAGGCCGACGTGGCGGCCCGCGCCGGCCGGGTGGCCCGGATCCGCGACGGGATGCTCGTCGCAGATGCCAGTGATGCCGCCGGCGCCGAGGCCATGGCATCAGCAACGGCATCAGCGGCATCAGCGGCATCAGCGGCAAGGAACGCACCGTGAACTGGTGGGAAACGCTGCGCACGGGGCTGGAAGCGGTCCGCACGCACCGGCTGCGCTCCAGCCTCACGATGCTCGGCATCCTGATCGGAATCGCCGCCGTGATCCTGACCGTCGGGCTCGGTGAAGGCGCACAGGCCAAAGTCAGCGGCCAGATCAACGCGCTGGGCAGCAACCTGCTGATCGTCTCCCCCGGTAGCTCGACGAGCAGTTCGGGAGTGCGCGGCGGCTTCGGCTCGGCCTCGACCCTGACGGTGCGCGACGCGGCAGCTCTTTCGAACAAGACCGTGGCACCCGACATCAAGGCCGTAGCCCCGACCGTCAGCCAATCCGAATCGCTCACCGCAGGGTCGACGAACTGGACCACGTCGGTCGTGGGCAGCCAGCCCGATTGGCTCCCGGTCCGGGCGCGGACGCTGTCTGAAGGCCGGTTCATCACCTCCGCCGACATCGCCTCGCGGGCGGCTGTCGTCGTGCTGGGAACTACTACGGCGCAAGAGCTTTTCGGCGGCGCGAGCGCCGTCGGCCAGACCGTCACGATGAACAGCATTCCGTTCCAGGTGATCGGCGAGCTCGCGCCGATAGGTTCCTCCAGCACGACCGATCAGGACGACACGGCGGTCGTGCCCATCACCACCGCGCAGACCCGGCTGATCGGCGGCAGTTCGCGTTCGTCGGTCTCGACGATCTACCTCGAAGCAGCTTCATCCAAGACGCTTTCGGCGGCCTACCAAGAGGCGAACAACGAATTGCTGGCGACGCACAACATCACGTTGGCCGCGAACGCCGACTTCTCCATCGCCACCCAGCAGTCGATCCTGTCGACCGCCACGTCGGTGGACAAGACGTTGACGATCCTGCTCGCCGGCATCGCGGCCATCTCGCTGCTCGTCGGCGGCATCGGCGTCATGAACATCATGCTGGTCT
Organism: Frankiaceae bacterium; assembly: GCA_036272075.1. Taxonomy (GTDB): domain Bacteria; phylum Actinomycetota; class Actinomycetes; order Frankiales; family Frankiaceae; genus DATAZK01. The sequence goes on along the minus strand of DATAZK010000053.1, from coordinate 4,615 downwards.
CGGTCACCGAGCGGATCAAAGAGATCGGCCTGCGCAAGGCACTCGGCGCTCCCCCGCGCGTCATCCGGCGCCAGTTCCTCGTCGAATCCTCGGTACTCGGATTCGCCGGCGGGATCCTTGGAGTGGGTCTCGGGATCGTCGGCGCCGTCCTCTTGCCGAAGGTCATCTCCCAGCCCATCGCGATCTCCGGACTCGCCGCCGCCGGCGCCATCGCCGTCGCTGTAGCGATCGGCGTGGTCTTCGGCGTCTACCCCGCCAGCCGTGCCGCCCGGCTCGCCCCGATCGACGCCCTGCGGGGCGACTGACCCATGAAAACCCGATGAAAGCGAGCCCACGGTGAACGTTGCGATGTCAGGTGCCAGGCGGTTGTCGATGCCTGCAGTCGTGCTGGGTGTGGTCGTGCTCGCCGCCGCGTGCGGCGGTGGCGGCAACTCCACGTCGACCGGTGCCACAGCAGCGGCGTCGGGAGGTGCGGCACCGAGCGCCGCACCGACCGCCCGGCCGGGAACGTCCGGAACCATCAGCGCGGTCAACGCCGGCAACATCTTCGTGCAGAACACCCAGAGCCAGAGTCAGGTCACCGTCAACTTCAGCGGGACGACGACTTTCAGCCAGACGGTCACCGCCAGTGCCGCGACCCTGAAGGTCGGTGACTGCGTCACAGCGACGGCCACCACGAGTGCCACGCCGAGCGCGACTCCCAGCACCGGAGCCAGTCGTGCGGCGGTCACCGCGCTCACGGCCACGGCGGTCGACATCACCTCGACGACAGGGACCTGTGCCCGTACCGCCGGCGGTTTCGGAGCCAACCCGAGTGCCCGCCCTTCGGGTGGATTCCGTCCCTCCGGCGGGGCGCGGCCCAGCGGCGCCCCACGGGCCGGCGGGTTCGGGCAGGCGACGTTCGGCACGGTCGCGTCGGTCGGTAACGGCACCTTCGTGGTCGACAGCACGCGTAATAACTCGACGTCGAAGGTGACGGTCACGACCACCTCAGCGACCACCTTCCGCGAGATGGAGACCGCCACCAAGGCGAACCTCAAGGTCGGGCTCTGCGCCACGGCCATCGGCACGACGGACGACACCGGCGCGGTGGCCGCTCGCAGCATCGCGCTGAGCCCGGCGACCGCGACGGGATGCACCGCAGGATTTGGCGGCGGCTTTGGACGCGGCCGCTTCGGCGGCGGTAGCGCCGGCGCCGGCGGAGCGGGCGGATGACGGGCGACACCGAGCTCGGACTTCTGCTCCACGAGCCGTTCCCGGAGCCGGAGCCGGCGACCGAGCCGCTCGCCGCAGAACCCCGTGCCCGTAAGCGCTTTCGCCGGCCGGGCAAGGTGACCACAATTGTGGTCATCGTCGTGCTGATCGCTGCCGGCGGCGGGATCTGGGCCGCGACGGGTTCGAGCGCGGCAACCTATCGGTGGACGACGGCGACGAAGGGGAACGTCGACCAGACGCTTGATTCCTACGGCACGGTGACCCCGATTCATCAGGCCAACGTGACGTTTCCGGTGAGCGGCACCGTGGCGACTGTCCCCGTCAAAGTCGGCCAGCACGTCACCGCAGGGCAGACGCTGGCCACCCTCGAGGTGAGCAGCCTGCAGTCCAAACTCGATGCTGCCAAGGCGACCTTCGCAACGGCCGAGGCCAAGCTGGTGTCCGATCAGCAAGCTCAGGCGAACGGCACCACAGTGGCCGCGACCAATACGTCAGCGACGCTCAGCGGTGCCGACACCGGCCAGGCCACCCTCTTGGCAGCGCATCCGTCGACGGGTGCCACGGGCAGCACCGCTGGGAGCGGTGGCTCAGGCGGGGAATCGGCCGTCACCGCAGCGCAGGCCAAGCTGCTCGCCGACCAGCACACGGTCGACACCCTGACAGACACCGTCGCGGCCGACCTCCGGCTCGGCACCTCCACCTGCGCCTCCGTGATCAGCTCGCTCCAGAACCTGACGGTGACGCCGCAGACCCCGACCCCGTCGGCGTCACCGTCGGCCCCCTCTCCCGGGGGATCGCCCCAGGTTCCGGACACCACGGCCTGCACCACGCTGCTGAACAAGATCCTGGCCGACCAGCAGGCCGTGACCGCAGCCCAGGCCACCGTGAGCAGCGATGAAACGGCGCTGACGACCGCCGTCAACAATCTGGTCGCCGCCGCCAAATCCGGAAGCTCGGGTGGAACGGGTGGTGGTTCCAGCGGCTCCACCAGCAGCTCGACGTCCGGCAGCCGTGGCTCGGGCGGCAGCGACTCCGGTTCCTCGAGCAGCTCCTCGTCGGGTAGCGGATCGGGACGTACCTCGAGCTCGGGCGGCAGTGGTGGCGGCGGCACGACCGTGACGGCCGAGCAGCTCGTGCTCGACCAGGCGACCGTCGATGCCGACGGGGCCAACGCGATCGTCGCGGCCGAAGCCGTGAATCAAGCGACTCTCGTCAGCCCGCTGGCCGGCACTGTCGCGGCACTGAAGCTCACCCCAGGGTCAACGGCCAGCACCTCTTCCACTGCGGTCACCGTCATCGGGCCGGGTGCCGACCAGGTCGCAACCACCGTCTCCGATCTGGACCTGAAGAAGATCCACGTCGGAGCCGATGCGAACGTCACTCCGGACGGCAGCAACACGCCCGTTCATGGGACGGTGACGGCCATCGGGCTGCTTCCGGTGTCGACGACGTCGAGCTCCTCATCGAGCAGTTCTTCGAGCAGCAGCACCACCAGCGCCGCGTCGTCCTCGGCGACCTACCCGGTCACCATCAGCCTGGATACGGGCGGCTTGTACTCGGGCTCGGGCGCCGACGTGTCGATCGTGGTCAAGAAGCTCACCAACGTGCTCGTCGTCCCGACGTCAGCTGTGACGAGCCTGGCGACCCTGCACACGGTGACGACGCAATCGGGCGGCAAGACCACCCGGCGCGTGGTGGTCGTCGGCGCCAGCGACCCAACCTTCACCCAGATCACGTCCGGGTTGACCCAGGGCCAGCACGTCGCGCTGGCTCAGGTGAACCTGCCGGTGCCGAGCAGCGGCAGCACCAACCTCGCGCGGCTCGCGGGTGGCGGCGGCACCGGTCGAGGGTTCGCTCGCACCGGGACCACAGGAGCTACGCGAACCGGCGGTTAACCGGACAGACATGGCAGGCTGAGCAGGTGGCCGAGATGATGTCGACTTGAGCTTCGGCATCATCGCCACAGTCTTCGGCGTGGTCTTCGTCGGTGAGCTACCGGACAAGACCGCCGTTGCCTCGCTGATCCTCGGTGCGCGCTACCGGCCGGTGCCGGTGCTCGTCGGTGTGTGGGCCGCGTTCCTCATCCACGTGACGCTGGCCTGCACCGCCGGTGGTCTCGTCGCCAAGCTGCCGCACGGGCCGGTGGAATTCGTGACGGCCGCGCTCTTCCTCATCGGGGCGGGCCTGCTCCTGCGTTCGAGCCCCAGCGACGCGGCGGAGGAGGCCGAGGAGAACACCTCCAAGTACACCGGTGAGCGCTCCCCCCGGCAGGTGGCCGTCGCGTCGTTCGTGATCGTGCTGGTCGCCGAATTCGGCGACCTCACGCAGATCCTCACGGCGACCCTGGCCGCCCGCTACCGCGACCCGCTTTCCGTCGGCATCGGCGCGCTACTGGCTTTGTGGGCCGTCGCGGCGCTGGCCGTCACGTTCGGCCGCAGCCTGTTGAAGGTGATCTCGCTGCGACGCGTCCAGCAGCTCGCCGCCATCGCGCTCGCCGTGCTGGCCATTCTGTCGCTGATCAGCGCGCTGAGGTGAGGCCGCCTCCCTGCTAACCTCACCCGTACGGGACGTGGCGCAGCTTGGTAGCGCACTTGACTGGGGGTCAAGGGGTCGCAGGTTCAAATCCTGTCGTCCCGACAGTTCGATCTACGGCGTCCTGCAGCGCGTATTCCGAATCACCCGTCACGGAGTGTAGTCACCAAATGCTCCCGGCGCCGCGCAGGGACTACCCGTCGGCTAGCACAAAGCGACCGGCTTCCAGCCAGAGTGATGATTTTTGCCCAACAAACACCCAACTCACCTCCTGAGCTCCGTTACGCAGAGTTGCGTAGGTCGTCGGCTCACTGGTGGGGGATACAACATGGTTCGCGGCCGCAGCTTCATGGCGCGTGCGTTGACAGCCGCGGCGGCCACCGTCGCCATTGCGCTGCCGGTATTGCCGGCGTCGGTGGCCTCGGCAGCAAGCCCGGGTGTCGACGACCACGGTGTCGTGGCCAATACCGTGCCGTTCAAGTTCACCCCGAACTTCACCAACGGCGCGGTGAAATCCGTCATGCAGGTGACCCATGGGGCGACCACCCGCATCTTCGCTGGCGGCTCGTTCACGTCGGTGAGCCAGGTGACCTCGGCCGGCGCGGCCGCCGCCAAGACACGCAACTATCTGCTCTCGTTCGATCCGGTGACCGGCACCCTGGACCCCACTTTTCTCCCCGTCCTCAACGGCGAGGTGGACGCGATCGTCCCGACTCCCGACGGATCGGGCATCTACGTGGCCGGCCGCTTCTCCACTGCGGGCGGGGTCACGACCAAGCTGGCGCTGCTGAGCACCACGACCGGCGCGGTCGTGAAGACCTTCAAGGCTTCGGTCAACGGCGCGATCAACGACCTGGCGCTGGTCGGT